>DAOLDL010000021.1:0-41092 GCA_035327305.1 Kiritimatiellia bacterium
TCGCACGAAAGCACTGCGACTCTGCATCCACCTTCAACTTCGGTTTTCGGGTTTAGCCCGGATATTTCATGAGTGAGCGCCGGAAAATGGAACCCGGGCTTCCATTTTCAGCTGATGACCAGCAGTATAATACTGTTGTAGCCGATACCGCCACTCGCTCATGCAATATCCGGGGTTAGAGGTGCCGACCGAACAATTCCAGCAATGGCTGGTGCAATGCCGCGCGCGAGCGATTCAGAATATACAAATGGATGCCGGGAACGTCGTGGGCAAGCAAATCACGGATTTGTTCAATCGCCCAATCTATGCCCGCCTGTTCCGCGGCATCGGCGTTATCGCCGGCCGCCCTTAATTTGCCGGCCAATTCTTCCGGCAAACCCGTGTTGCACATGGCGCACATGCGTTCAACCTGCTTGAGGGATAACGCGGGCAGAAGCCCCGGAAGGATTGGTTTGGTGATGCCCAGCGCACGGGCCTTCTCAACGAAACGATAGTAAACGGAATTATCAAAAAACAATTGAGTGGTGCCGAAGTCGCCTCCTGCATCCAGTTTATGTTTCAAGTTCAGGAGATCGGATTCCGCGCTTGCGGCTTCCGGATGTTTTTCCGGGTAGGCGGCGACCCCGCAACAGAAATCAGTGTGGCGTTCCTTCAGCAGTTTGACGAGATCAACGGCATACGATAATCCGTCCGGCGCCGCTTTGAATGTGGTGTCGCCTTTGGGCGGATCGCCCCGGAGGGTCATGATGTTGCGGTAGCCTTTGTCGTAAATGTTGTCCGCAAGTTCAGCCAAAGCATCACGACTGGATCCGACACAGGTCAGGTGAGGCATAACCGGACCGAAACCCATCTCCGCCAGCATGGCGCAAACCCGAAAGGTCCGTTCACGTGTGGAACCACCGGCGCCATACGTCACCGTCACAAAGTCCGGATGCACAGGCTTCAATTTCTCACACGTTGCCCGCAGGGCTTCAATGCCGGCGTCGTCCTTTGGTGGAAAAAACTCGAAAGACAATAGCGGGCGTCTGGCTTGTTGAAAAAGGGAACTGATCGATATATCGGGCATAATGGGTCGTCTTATAGCAAATGTTGCCGCAATTGCCAATGGTATGATCGTTTGTGGAGCAGTTGTTGCAACGGGCCGGGGCGTGCCGATCGGTCTGATTATTACGTGTGATGATCGGAATTAGCCCCATACGTGTGTAAATGAACAGTCCGCACATGGAGATTTTATCTTTTTCTTTTCCCCATGATGTTTATGCTGTTGGCAGTTTTAATGTTGGGAGCCATCGCATGGATGAAACAAATTTGCTGTTGGTATGCTTGAATGCCTTTATAGCGGTTTTGATATTGCTGTCGTTTTTCGCCGGAATCATGCGATTGTTGATCACGCTGTTCCCGGAAAAGAAAACCGCGTCGGATAACGCCATTGCGTCGGCCATCGACGCGGCTGTTCGCGAAATGTTGCCAGGCGCGCGGGTGGTACGTGTTGAGGAAATAAAACGAGGCTCACCATGATCTATACCGATAAGAAAAAAACAATCCGCGTGATGTTGACCGCGTTTCGCGACGGATTACAAAGCGTGTTCGGCGGCAAGGTGCGCACCGCGGACATTATTCCGGCCATGCAATCCGCGGCGGCGGCCGGCCTGCGGCATTTTGAATTCGGCGGCGGCGCCCGCTATCAGGCGCCGTATTTTTATGCCGGTGAAGATCCGTTCAAATCGATGGACGAAATGCGCCAGGCGGTTGGTCCTGATGCGGATCTTCAAATCCTGACCCGGTCGGTGTCGGGCGTTACCTTGACGACACAAAAGTTAAAGGCGCTGGATTTGCAGGCCCGCCTGATGAAAAAGCATGGCACCACGATCGACCGCAATTTCGACTTCATGAACGATGTCGGAAACCTGATCAAAACCGGAAAACCGATCGTCGATTCAGGCATGCATCATCAGGTTTGTGTTTCCTTGATGGGGCTTCCCTATGCCTCGGATCGTGTTCATACTCCCGAGTTTTACATCCGGGTGGTTCGCGAATTGTTGAAATCCGATGTCCGCATCGATTCGGTTTGCATGAAGGATGCATCCGGCACCACGGACCCCAAAACCTGCTACGAAACCGCGGTGGGGTTGAAGAAAATACTTCCTCCGGAAATTCCTCTTTACCAGCACACGCATGACACGGCGTCCATGGCGGTCGCGTGTTACATGGCCGGTATCGCCGGCGGCGTGGATGGAATTGACTTGTCGGTGCGTCCCCTGGCGTCCGGAACCTCCCAGCCGGATGTTCGTTCCATGTGGCATGCGCTGAAAGGCACCGGTTTTTCGTTGGATATCGATCATGCGAAGATGGAGGAATTGGAAAACCTGTTGACCGAAGGGCTGAAAGAGTACGAGTTCAATCCTATCACCCTGGCCGCCGATGCCCGCGTAGTCAATTTTCCCATGCCCGGTGGCGCCATCGGACCCAATGTGCACATGATGGCGGAGGCCGGAATCCTCGGCAAATATAGTCAGGTGCTGGCGGAGTTTCCCGTAGTGGTGAAGGCTGGCGGGGCATGGACCAGTGTTACACCGGGCAGTCAGCAGTACTGGTTGCAGGCTTTTAACAACGTGCTTCACGGCAGATGGAAAAAAATCGATAGCGGTTACGGACGTTCGGTTTTGGGCTATTTCGGCAAACCTCCCGAAGAGCCGGATCCGGAAGTCATACGCGTGGCTTCCGAGCAACTCAAATTATCAGTGTTTACCGGGGACCCGTTGGTAGAGGCGCCGGATAGCGTCGCGCTGGCGGAAGCCGCCCTGAAGGAGCGCAACCTTGCCGTAACCGACGAAAATATTTTTCTGGTTGCCGCGGCAATTGTGCCCGGTAAAAACATGGAATTGAACGAAGGCATCAAATTCCTTACCGGACGGGCCAAAATCAGTTTGCCGCTCATCAAGAAGAAATCCGACGCAGGTTCCGGTGGCGCATCGACCGCGATTCCATCGGGACCATACACCACGACTTGCACGGTTACCGAAGGAAGCGCTACGCGGACGTTCAAGGTTGTCATTGAACCACCCGGCGCAAGTGGAGGCGGTTCTGCCGCGCCAGCTACTGCGCCGACCGGGCAGACCACCCCGGTTTTTTCACCGTTTGAAGGAAAGGTTGAGCTGGTGGAAATCAACGTCAAGGTCGGTGATTCGGTCACGAAGGGTCAGGTTGTCGCCGCCGTGGAAGCTATGAAAGCCAAACACGATGTGCGTTCGCCGGTCGATGGCAGGGTGGTGACGGTGCATGCATCGTTGGGCGCGGAAGTGACTTCCGGACATCCCATACTTACGATTGGATCGTGAAATGAATGTTTGGGAAAAACTGATAGTCGAGTCCGGCTTCCTGAATATCACATGGCAAAATGGCGTGATGTATGTGGTGGCCGGGATGCTCATTTATCTGGCCGTTAAAAAAAATTATGAACCACTGCTGTTGATTCCCATCGGATTCGGCGCGTTTCTGGCCAACCTGCCCAAGGCGATGTTGAGCGCCAGCAGTAGTTATGAACATTTAAGCGAACGTACCATTCCATTGTTGCAGTTGATCTACAACAGCGGCATCAAGACCGAACTGCTTCCCCCGATCATATTTCTCGGAGTGGGGGCGCTGACGGATTTCAGGCCGTTATTAAGCCGCCCGATTACACTGCTTCTGGGTGCGGCGGCGCAGATCGGAATATTCATCGCCGCGCTCGGCGCGTTTTATCTGTTTGGATTTACATCCGATGAAGCGGCATCAATTGGCATAATTGGCGGCGCGGATGGACCTACATCGATCTTCCTGACGGCAATTCTGGCCCCGCATCTTTTGGGTGCGGTGGCCGTGGCGGCCTACAGCTATATGGCGCTGGTCCCGGTAATCCAACCGCCGATATTACGGCTTCTTACCACGCAAAAGGAACGGGAAATCAACATGGCGCAGGCGCGCCCGGTATCCAAAACCGCGGTCATTGTTTTTCCCATTGTGATTGCAATATTGGCATCGCTGGCCATTCCTTCATGTGCGCCGCTGATTGGCATGCTGATGTTTGGCAATTTGTTGAAGGAATCCGGCGTCACGGAACGATTGAGTAAAACCGCCGGAGGTCCCTTGATTAATATTGCGACAATTTTCCTCGGCCTGGTCATTGGTGCGACCATGAGCGGCGAATCTTTTTTACGACCGCAAACATTGTTTATCATGGTGTTGGGCGCCGTTGCGTTTTCTTTCAGCACCGCCGGCGGAATCCTGTTCGCGAAGTTGATCAACCTAGGCCTTCCGGAAGGCAAGAAAATCAATCCCTGTATCGGGGCCGCCGGGGTTTCAGCTGTTCCGATGTCGGCGCGGGTCGTTCAAAAGTTTGTGTCAGACCACACCAACGGACGGGTCAATCCACTGATGGCCGCGATGGGTCCCAATGTCGCCGGCGTTATCGGATCGGCAGTGGCGGCCGGTGTTTTTCTCGCACTGTTGAAATAGGAGTTTCATGAATCGGTTTTCTCATTTGATTCTTTGCGGGTTAATCTCCGGCACGCTTGTAGTGTTGATTGGTTGTCGTTCAACGCCACTTACCCCCAGGGTGGAGTACGACGACGTCATTACACACGCCGGCACGATTGTGGATCTGGCGGGCGGAAATTATGAAGGATTTTTCCCGGTAACGAATCTCGTCCGTTACGGCGATCATGGGTTGGGGACGTTTCACTCGCTGGATGGCGAAATGATCGTATACAGCGGCAAAGTATTCCGGGCGGACTCCAAAGGCACTCTTTCCCTGGCGGAAAAAGATCGCGCCACACCTTTTGCCGTTGTCACATATTTTAATGCTGACCGTATTTTTGACATTGAAAACGTGGATCAAAAACGTTTTCAACGGGCGTTGGAAATGCGGAGTCGCACGCCGCACCTGCCGCAGGCAATTCAAGTACATGGCGATTTTGATTCCATTTTGATTCGATCCGTTCCGGCCCAGGATAAACCTTGGCAACCGCTGAACAAGGTACTCGAACGCGATGAAAAACGTATGATGCTGACCAATGTCGCCGGGGTGTTGGTGGGGTATCATTACCCGGATGTTTTCGGTGCGATCCACCCGCCCGGATATCATTTTCACTTTGTGTCCGAGGACCGTATGACCGGCGGGCATGTTCACGACTTCAAAATTAAAACCGGTCGGATTTCAATAGATTACACGCCGGGCATTCAGGTTCTTCTTTCAACGAATCCTCCGGTTGTCTTGCCGCGACGAGCGGGTCCTCGCCCGGTCCCTCCGCCCGCGTCCTCATCAACGCAATAAAAGGAAAAACCGGATGACGGACGCCCATGAAATAATGGTTGTTTACCTGACGGCATCCAGTCGCGAGGAGGCGGACAAAATCGCCGGCGAACTGGTCGCCCGGAAACTGGCCGCCTGTGTAAATATTCTTGGCGAGATATCCTCGGTATATGACTGGCAGGGCAACATTGAACACGGGCGGGAAATTGCGTTAATCGCCAAGACAACCAGCGCGAAATTCCCTGAATTGGAACGTGCCGTCAAAACGTTGCATTCCTATGAATGCCCCTGTGTGGTGGCATGGCCGCTTTCGGACGGCCATGCGCCGTTTTTGGAGTGGGTGAAAAACTCCGTTCAGTGACGGTTTCGCACCATTAAAAGATACAGCAAGGTCAGGATTGCCGAAACAGCGGAGGCCACATAGGTCAGAAATGCGGCATCCAGAACTTTGCCTGCGTGTGCCTGCTCCTGGACATTGACTATACCTGCTTTGACCATCAGCTTCTTGGCCCGGGCGCTGGCATCCCACTCTACAGGAAGTGTCACCAGAGCGAACATGACGACTCCTATGAACAACCAGATGCCAAGGTTGATCAGAAACGGCATTCCGGCAATCATTCCGATTACAAACACCGGCATGGCGAGTTGACTGCCAAAGCTGGTGAGGGGTACCAACGTCGAGCGCATGGTCAACGGGGCGTAGTCATGCGCCTTTTGCAGGGCATGCCCGGCTTCGTGGCAGGCAACGCCAATCGCGGCCAGGGACGGCGAATTATAGACATCCGGTGACAGGCGCAGGGTGTTGTTGCGAGGATCGTAATGGTCGGATAGAAATCCCTGTGACATTTCGATTTTCACGTCGTAGACCCCTTCCGCCTGCAGTACACGACGCGCCGCTTGCGCCCCGGTTAATCCGGAGGACGATGCATACCGGGAATACTTGTGGAACGTACTTTTGACTTTCATTGTCGCCAGCATGGCAAGAATAAGTCCCGGCAGTGCAAAAAGAAAATATGTCGGATCAATAAACATGGTTCACCTCTGATTAAATTTACTTGCCTTTTATAGACCGTCAAGCGCCTCCGATGTTCAACGATTCGATTTGGAAACAGCGTTTCCTTGTCCAGATTCTGCAAGCGCCTGAATCCGCTCCAACACAGGCGGGTGGCTGTATTCCATCCAGACCATAAGCGGATGAGGGGTAAGGTTGGACAGATTTTCAACCGTAAGTTTTTTTAGTGCGGTGATCATGGATTCGGCATCACCGGTTGTCCGGGCGGCAAACGCATCGGCTTCGTATTCGTGACGACGGGACCGGTGGTTGGCATAGATCGAGAGCAATCGGTTTAACGGCGACATCAGCAAGCCAAATGCAATCATCCCGGCATAAATTGGCGCTGATGCGCCGTCCGGCCATGCGACTTGAAGCGCATGGTAAATTCCCGGTTGATGAAGAAAATGCGAAAGCAGGTAGAACATGACGCCAGTGGTAAGAATGGAGGTCGCCAGCATTTTTCGGATATGGCCGAGTTTGGCGTGGCCAACTTCATGGGCCAGCACGGCAACCAATTCCGGTACGGTATGTTTTTCAATCAAGGTGTCAAATAACGCGATGCGTTTGAGGTGACCCAGTCCAGTGACATAAGCATTGGCTTTGCTGGAGCGACGGGAGCCGTCTATGGAATAAATGCCGGAGAGTTGGTAGTTCTGCTTTTGCGCGTAGGATTCTATGGCGACCTTGAGCTCGCCATCTTCAAGAGGTGTGAATTTATTGAAGATGGGTAGCAGAAGGCTGGGGGCGAGAAGTATCATAATGAACTGAAATATGGTGACGGCGCCCCAGGCGATAAGCCAGCCCCAGATTCCGGCTTCGGAAAAGAACCACAAGATTCCAGCAAGCAACAGGCCGCCCAGCAGGATGGTCAGCGCAAGCGACTTGAACCAGTCTGCCACAAACGTGCCGGGTGTTGTGCGGTTAAAACCGAATTTTTCTTCAATGACAAAGGTGTCGTAAATTTGGAAAGGCAAATGCAGAAGCATTGAAAACAGCATCAGGATTCCCGTGAAGATGAGTCCGGTGAGCATCAGGCCGAAATCGAACCCTCTCGCCAGATTATCCACCCAGCCAAATCCGCCCGCGACCAGAAAAATGATGACAAGAGGGGTGATAACCATCAATTGCAACTGTTCGAACTGCGTGGTTGTTTTCAGGTATTGTTGAGACTTCCGGTATTTTTCGTCGTCATACCAGTTTTTGAATGCCCCGGGCAGGTCGGGACGGATCGCTTTGACATTCAACCGGTTAACGAACCACTGCAAAAGCGCGTCTCCGGCCAGAATGACCAGCATAAGTACTAGAAATACATTCATGTCCGGGGGTTATCGGCATTCCGAGCCGTCAGGTCAAGAAAAGGTGACAGGTAATCCATGTGATTCCCTCCCCTTACGGCGGCGGGGAGGCGCCGGATTTCCCGTCTGTTCAGGCCGCGCTATGATTCAAACAAGGTTGATGGTTGATTTCTTTTGTCGCCTACGACCTCGGAATTGGTCATAATCGGCTCATGTCATTGGAGTTGAATTATGAATGCTCGACCTGTTTCCGGTGAAGCTTCCCGAAATGTTCTTCTGGCTCTTTTGTTGGTCTGTGTTGCGGCCATTGCCGCCGTTTTGGTTCTCGTTCTAAAACCCGCGCCATCTGAACCTGAAGCGATCATTACCCTCATTGAAACCCAAGCTCCCGAAGAGGTGGAAATCAACGTCATGCAGGTCGTTGACGCCATCGAAGACGAGAACGCCAAAGCCGAGGAAGGGCGACGCTTCAAGGTGCTCGTTACCGATGAAAGCCGTGCCGGCGCTTCTGGTATCACCCGCATTGGTGGTATGGTTACCTTTGTTCCCAATACCCGCCGCGGCGATGTCGTTGTAATTGAAGTCACCCGGGTCAAATCAAGCACAGCCGATGCCGTGGTCGTGGAGCGCCTGGAGACGGGTCGAGTCATTCCTGCCGCTCCGCCCATCGTGCGTGAAGAACGGCCACGGCCTGAATCGTATGAGCCAACCCCTGAATTGGTCGGACAGGTTTTCACCGGCAAAGTGACGGATGTCGGTCGCGAGGGCGATGGCGTTCTGAAGCAGGACGGCAAAGTGATATTTATTGCCGATGCCAAGGTGGGCGAAACCGTCGTGTACCGCATCACCGATGACGCCGGGCGTTTCGCCAAAGGGGAAGTTGTCTCCAAAGTCGAAGCGACGCCGCGTCCGCCGCGGGAACCGCGTGAGCGCCGCGAGCAAACCAAGCCACCGGAGTCACCGCCTCCCGTGGATGATAAACCCGTGAAAGTTGGCGAAGTTCATGAAGTAACCGTGACGGAGCGAGATCGCCGGAATCCCGATCAAAACGGCGTGGCTCGCATCGACAACTTCGTGATTTTTGTGCCGGAATCCAAACCGGGCGACCGGGTAAAAATCCGCATTACGGAAGTTCGTCCGCGTATGGCGGTCTCGGAAGTGATTGAACGCCTTGGTTTCGAGCCGGACGAACAATAATCCAAACGGCATGGCGCGCATATTGTCAGAAGAAACCTCGCTTACGCGCAAGCGAAACGAGGTGCTGAAAGAAACCTCACGGCTGGGGCCTGCGGTAAAAATCGAAGCAATCGCCGCCGCCATCGCGATTGTCGCCGGGGGCGTTTATTATTTCATATCCGGTTCTCTGGCGGTTTTTGGTGTCGGTATTGTGCTCGGCGTTTTCAGCATCGCACACTTTTTGAAAATTCGTGAGAACCGCAGTGAGGAAAAGCGGGTGCAGGCCGGAATCAAGGGTGAAGCGCGCATGACCGGCCTGCTGGCTGAAAAGCTGGATAACCAGCATTATGTAATTAACGATTTCACGATCAAAGCCGGACGCAAATCCGCGCAAATTGATCATCTGGTGATTTCGCCGTCCGGAATTTTCGCCATCGAAACCAAAAATTGGAAGGGACACATTGAAGGCGAAGAATCAGATGATAAATGGCAACAGGTTCGCGAGCCGGGCGAACCGCCTTCGCCGGTATCCAATCCGACTCAACAGGTGCGTCGACATCTTGATGTGTTGCGCGAAGCGTTGGAGCGCGAACGGATTGATTGGCCGGATGTCATCGGTATGGTGGTGTTCACATCGCCCCGGTCCAGTTTCTATGTCCCCGAGGGCAAAATCCCGGTCTTGAAACCCGATGAGGCTGTGGACGCTATTCTCCGCTACCACGGCGCAGGATCGTACGATGATGCGGCCATCTCCAAAGCCGTTAATTTCTTCATGCGAAATGTATGAAATTGCGAAACACCATCATGCTGATCAACACGGCGGGCCTTTTGTTATACCTCGCCTGGCTCGTGTTTGGCCGGCAACGAATTCTTTATACCCAGGCCGGTGTTTTGTTTTTACTGCCCTGCCTGCCGTTCTTTTTTATATACTTCTTCCTTTCCCGAAAGCAGGCGGCGGTCGATGACGACGACGAGGATCAATAAGTGGAAAAAGGTGTAAAAGTATTGATCAGAATTCTTGCCGGGGCGGCTTTGCTTGGCTTGCTGGTCATACTGTTCAACCGCGACTACCGCGAAACCGCACACGCCATGTTGCGCGGGAATGTCGAAGCGTCACCCATCTGGCAATCCAACCTTGAATATTACCGCGACGTGGAATTCCGGCGAGATGGGGCGGACCATGAATAAACAGTCCGCCATCATTGCCTTCTGTTATTTCTACATCGCCGGCATCGTGGTTGCGATGATGGCGCCGGTTGATCCTTCACGGCTTGCCGTGTTTAACGGGTTAACCGCCGCGTTGCTGGTTCCTGCGCTTTTTATTCTGTTGTGGGATGCCATCGCCTCGGATCGCCCTGGTGCAGTTTCAAAACGCCGCCTTCTGCCCTGGTTGACTTTCACCTTGTTGACAATTGGGGCTTTGTTGCTGGGGTATTCCCGATACATCGCGGCGGACACGGTTCCGGACATGCGTATCGGCGAAATCAGGATTGATGGCGATGAGCGTGTTTTTGCCCAGAACAGGTCGTTGCCGGATGCAAGCCGCCTTCGCATCGAGAAAAAATCACCGCTTGAACGCGATGTCCGTATTCGTCTGGTCGGCGAGTTGGATGCCCGCGTCCCGGTGCGTGATACAAATGGCATTGCCGAACTGGACGAAGAAGGCCGGTGGCGGTTCAGAATGTCGCGAATTTCTCTTTCCAGCGATATCATTACGATTCGTGCCGACGATCCGGAGGGGACTGGTTATGTAATCGATCAACCCTTCTCGCGAATTTCCGGCATTGAGTGGGTTGATGGCCCGGAGGCGGGTCTCCTCGAAGTTCATCGCATTTCGAATCACATCGGATCCTTCGTGCGGCCGGGGCGGGCGCAATCTCCGGTTACCGTGCTGGCGCGTATTACCAGCGATCCGCGTGTATACGATTTCAAAACCGTGATCATGGTGACCCCGGCGTACATTCAATATCCGGCGGGTGGTCCTTTCTATCGGGTCGAGGGCGGCGACATCCAGGTCACCATCCAAACCAACATGATTGGTTATTCGACGTTTGCCCGCACCGAGGCATACGGAGCTGATGTTGAATTGCGCGGCGAATTAACGGTGGCCCGTTCGGAATCAAATCCGGGCGGATTCAATGCCCGGCAGTTCATGCAGAATTACAATATTTACGGATTGATGAATTTATTTCAGGCGCCCGATCGCGCACCACCGATGCAAATGGTCGCGGCGGGAGGCATCGAACCACGCGAAGGCAATCCATTGGTCCGTTTTTCGCTATCATTGCGGGATGATATTCTCAGCTTGTTTAAAGCGACCATGCCGCACCCGCAATCCGCGTTTCTTGGCGGTGTTACATTGGGGTTGCGCTACGGTTTGCAAGGCGTTCAATTCCCGGGCGAGCAGGAGCGAGGGAAGGTTTCCACCTGGTTTGGAGTGGGACGGAGCGAGGCGCAAATCGTGGACGATTTCCGCGCGTCCGGTGTGAACCACGTGTTGGCGGTGTCCGGCCTGCACGTGACCATCATCACGGCCATGTTCATTGCAATATTCGGACTGTTGCGGTTTCCAAAAACGATGTTTGTCCCGTTCATCATTTTCGCGCTGGTGGTGTTTGCCATCATTACCGGCGCGCGTCCTTCAACATTGCGTGCCGTCATCATGAACAGCTTGTTTCTAATGACGTGGGCGTATCTGGACAAGAGCCTGCTGTCATCCGTCATGATCGGTGTGCCGGTGGCGGCGTTTGTTATTCTGCTTCACAATCCGCTGGTCGTGGTTGATCCATCGTTCACTTTGTCGTTCGGCGCAATCCTCTCACTGGCCCTGATCACCATGCCGGTGCACGACTTGATGAGCAAGTTGAGGGGCAATGTCTTTCTCGCGGTAATATTACTTTCTGCGGTAACCACCGTGATTGCCATCCAGCATTGGGCGTTGGTGGTTTCCGGGTGGTTTATTGTGCCGTGGCTCATCCTGTGCCTTGCCGTCTGCCGCCTTGCCGGTGAAATCAGTAAAAAAGGAATCGGCGTAAGCGACCGATTCGCATTCAGCGCAATGCCGGAATCCGTGAGCACATTTCTGGCCGCCCAAGTGGCGATTCAGGTCGGTATGATGATTCCGCTTTCCGCCTATTATTTTTGCCGGTGGCCGTTTGGCGGCGCTTATGCAAATCTTATAGCCATTCCTCTGATCGGTATCGTGGTGCAACTGGGCGCCATCGCGGGCTTGCTGGGACTCATTCCGTTTGTTGGTCCCTATATTGCGCTGGTCTTGAACGCGGCCAATTGGTTGTTCACAACGTTTTTTCTTTGGCTGGCTCATGTGTGCACCTTGATTTTCCCTTATCCGTTTGTGCGGCGGCCGCGACTGATTGAGGTGGTGGTTTATTACGTATTTGTGGCGGCTTTTATCTGGCATCGACCGATATGGCGATGGATCAAACGCGTGTGCGAGGCGAGGGGGCTTCGGCATCGGGCGGCTCCGGGCGGCGTTGCGGTTATGCTGGCAATAGCCGCGACGATTCCACTTTGGCTCGCGCCGCCGCGCGATAATCGTTCGCACGGTTTGCATGTCTCGGTCTTGTCGGTCGGATACGGAAGCTCCATTCTGGTTGAATCACCGGGCGGCCGGAAAATCCTGATTGATTCCGGATTCGTTGAGCATGAACGGGGCAGACGAAATGAAGCGGATCGGACCATTTTGCCTTTTCTTTCCCATGCGGGTATACGGAGTCTTGACGCGCTGATTCTGACATCTCCGTTGCCCGAGCGATCGGCGGGTGCATCGTACTTGCTTGATCAATTGCGCGTTTCCCATTTGCTGGTTCCGCCGATGATGAAGTCACTTCATACCGGATTGTCGTTTGATGACTTCAAGAATGGATTGCGCATCGGCTCGCAACGTTACGATTCCGCGCGTATTGCGTCGATGTATCATGAACTGATTGGAAATCCGGAGTGGCCGCTCCGCCCGTCGCTTGCGAAGTCCCTCGCGTCGCGACATCGCTCTGCGTTGAATCGTTGGGCTGACTGGTATGTTGCGGTCAATCCGGTGATGGCTGGCCAGGCGCTGTTCGAGGAAAACATAGATGGAATTCCATTTCGGATTGAAGTATTGGGGCCTGACAAGCAAACACCGCGAGAGCATCCCATCGAAAATCTTGGTCTCGTGTTGAGAATTGTCTATGGAGATTTCGCCATGTTGTTGCCAGGTTCATTGCATTACGAAGGCCAGCGTTATCTGGCGGATTATGTGCGTGAAGATGTCTTGGCTTCATCGATCATGATCGTGCCGCATCATGCCGCCGCGATTCCCGGCAGGACCGATCGTCCCTCACGTGCGGATGTCTGGCGGGCTTTGGAGCAGAGTGCCGGAAGTTTACTCGAAAAGGTTGATCCCGAACTGGCGATCGTGGAGTTTGGAAGTCCTCGCCCGGTGTTGGGTGATCCGGGTCGGGCCGCCACCGGCGTGCATGATATTACGCGCCAATTTTATGCGGACAGATTAGGCGAAGATGCGGTTTTGGGAACCGACCGGGATTTGGCCATCATGATATACTCGGACGGAAAATCTTATACCATCGACACCATGGCGCGACGCCATCGGGCGCGCGGCGGGGAACTTGACGCGGTATCCGATCTATCGATCGGGTTCTGATTCGCATTGTCGGCGTTGAATACGTTGTTGTTTTTGAAATCGACAAAAGCGAACGATGGAAACGAAGGTCGGGATTAATGATTATGCGATGCGTAATGAGTTGGCTTCTTCCAGCCATTTCCGCATCAGGCTTTCGACCACGGGATCCTGTTCACTCATAAATTGTTCAAATTCCGCTCGAGCCTTTCCCGAATCATAGCCTTTGCTCTTCGGATGCCGTATCGTGGTGATGTAGTCGCGAATCACCTTCTTTTGCTGTTGGAAGGCGAGAACGCAGACAAGAAAGTCAATTCCCCACCCGTATTTGTAGCGACCAGGGTCGAGCCGGATATCCCGAACCACGTCTTTATGGATGAACGAAAGCAGGCTCTCGGCATTTTTCACTTCGTACAAGTGTTCCTCAAGTTCGGGGATCGTTTTCCGGTCGAATTTCCAATTCATGAATTCAACGTTCGGCGCGTAAACGCCGCACTTGTATTTGCTGAACACATAACCGGCCCGCTGAATAATCAGTTCAGCCTCGACATCATAGATGTCGGCAAACATCTCGACAAAATAGGTTTTGTTGAAACACTCCACGGCTTTTGCATACTGCTGGACCATGTAGCCTGAATCGCCTATATGAACCCAGTTCGGAAGGCCGTTGCCGCGTTCTGCGTCATCACTGTTGATCACCCAGGTTTCAATGCCAAGATCCGAAAACTGTATCTGCAGAAATCTGGCGTTCTGGGTTACGCGGGGCCAGTTGAATATAAAAGCCTGGCACTCCTTTTTAAAACTTCCGATATCCATTCATTTCCTAACGTGCTTTCAGCATTTGCGACAATCTTCTTTTGATTATATCCGGATCGTGATTCTGCACATACCAGTCAACGGTGGCTTTCAGCCCTTGCTCAAATGAAAACGCGGGCATCCAGCCAGTCACGGCCCTGGCATACGATGCGTCCGCGGCGCGATGCAGGACACCGACCGGTTCGCCGCCCAAGTGACTTATCGCCTCGGGTTTCCAGTTCATCAAATCGAAAATGGCCGACGCAACCCTGTTCAAGCTGATGAATTCCTGTATTCCCGCGTTCACGGCGCGGCCGTCCGTAATATGTTCACACGCCAGGACCAATGCGCGCACAATGTCATCGACATAGGTAAAGTTGCGGGTCTGTTCACCGTTTCCCCAGATTTCAAAGGGGGTCTGCCGAATCAGCGCCTTGGCAATAAGGGCGATGACGGCATGCGACTCGTTCTCGCGCGGGCCGTATGCCGTGAAGATTCTGACCGACGACGTCTTCAGGCCATGCTGTTTTTGGTATGCCTTCAGTGACAGTTCACCCATGAGCTTGGCCCATCCGTATGCCTCGTCGGAGAATGCTCCCCCTGGTTTATCAAAGGAAACCATATCCTCTTTCAGCAGGACTTTCTTCTCCTGAATGTCGGCGGGGTAAACGCATGCCGAGCTGGCAAACGTGATTCGTTCAACACCGTTTTGATGCGCCGCCTCAAACACGATATTGTCCAGCGCCATATTCGTCACGCAATTCGCCGGGTGTGACGCAATGTAGCCGCGTCCACCGTGATCAGCGGCCAAATGAAAAACAATCTGACATCCCGCTGATGCCTTCGCGGCAAACGACAGTTCCTTAAGATTCCCCTCGAGTAACTCGATGTCATCGATCACGGCGGAAAGGTTGGATCGTTTCCCGCTGGATAAATTATCGGCGACACGAACCGCCGCGCCTTGTCGGACAAGGAATTCAACGAGATGGCTTCCAATGAAGCTGGCTCCTCCCGTTACCAGGACTTTTGTATCTTTCCACATATCGCGCTATTTCCCGCACTGCAATGCCAGCGGCTATAACATAATAAACGGGGACGGACTATCAGTAATTCCATACGAGGCGCATGATGGTTTGATTCATAATCTTAATCCCGCTTGCCAAACCCTGCAGGTAATCATTATGGTTTCCCGCTTGTCTCCCGGCATTTTTCCAGTCATTGGAAAAAGTGCGGAATATTTTTTCCAGGCGTTGGAACTTTTTGTAACTGTTATGATGATTGATCGTGCATATGTCGACCGGCTCGCAATGAAGGTGGATGAGCTTGAGCGGGAATTATCCCAGCCCGAGTTGAGCGCCAACCCGAAGCGTCTGCGCGAAAAACTCGCCGAGCACCAGCGCGTGAAGGATATTCTCGCCGCCTGCCAATCTTTCATCAAACTGGTCTCCGATCGCGATGACCTGAAGTCCATGCTGGAAAGCGGCGATGTCGATGCCGCGATGCGCGAATTGGCCCAAGCCGAGTTGAACGATATCGAGCAACATCTGCCCGCCGCCGAGCGATCGGCCATGATTGCGCTTTTGCCTCCGGATCCCGACGACAGCCGCAACACCATCATGGAAATTCGGGCGGGAACCGGCGGCGAGGAGGCGGCCCTGTTTGCCGCTGATTTGTTCCGGATGTACGCACGTTATGCCGAACTTCGCGGCTGGGTCGTGGAAATGATTGATTCCAGCCCGGCCAACATGGGCGGGTTCAAGGAAATCATTTTTTCCATTACCGGCGAAAATGTCTACCGCGTGATGCGTTACGAAAGCGGCGGTCATCGTGTTCAACGAGTTCCGGAAACCGAGGCGCAAGGTCGCGTTCATACTTCCGCGGCCACGGTGGCGGTCCTGCCCGAGGCCGAGGAAAGCGACGTGGTGCAAATACGGCCGGAAGATATCCGCATCGATTTGTTCCGCGCACAAGGCGCCGGCGGACAAAAAGTAAATAAAACCGAATCCGCCGTGCGTATCACGCATTTACCGACGGGATTGGTGGTGCAGTGCCAGGATGAGCGTTCCCAACACAAAAACAAGTCGCAGGCCATGAAGGTGCTGGCGACCCGTCTGCTCGACCGCGCCCGCTCGGAAGACGCGGCGCGCCAGGCCAGCGAACGCAAACTGCAAGTCGGATCGGGCGATCGCAGTGAACGCATCCGCACATACAATTTTCCCCAGAACCGCGTCACCGATCACCGCATCAATGTGACCATCTATAATTTAAAGGCCTTCATCGAAGGCGAGATGGATGAGTTGATGGATGCGCTGTATCAGCGCGACATCGAAGAACGACTAAAACACGAGTTGGGCGTGGCATGACCGTGACCGCTCGCCAGGTGGTCGATGCGGGCGCCAAACGATTACGCAATGCCGGAGTGCCCGAAGCCGATATCAAAATGGAATGGTGGGTGGCGGAAGCACTGGCCGTGCGACGTGATAGGTTGGATTCCGTAATGCCGGATGCGGAAAAGCTCGCAATGATCGAGTCCGGCGTTGCGCGTTTGCTTCAGCATGAGCCATTGCAACATGTGATCGGCCATGTTCCTTTTCTCGACGTTAACCTCTTTGTCGATGACCGGGCATTGGTTCCGCGTCCGGAAACGGAAGAGCTTGTCTCGCGAATTTCTGAAACGTTACAAGGCCGGGGAGATGAGATTAGCCGTGTGGCCGATGTCGGGTGCGGAACGGGTTGTATTGCTCTTGCTCTCGCCAAGCGACATCCGACTATGCATGTGTATGCGATCGACAACAGCGCGGACGCACTAGCCCTGGCCCGCAAAAATGCGGCGGCAAATGACTTGGAAGCACGCGTGACGTTGATCAAAGGAGATCTTTTGGCGGAAATTCCACCGGGAATTCTTGATGTGGTGGTCAGTAATCCGCCGTACATTGCTTCCGCGGAAATCGCCGGTTTAGACGCTTCCGTGCGCGAATTTGAACCTTTGGCGGCGCTGGATGGAGGGCCGGACGGGTTGGTGATCATCCGGCGTTTGGTCGAACAGGCTTTTACCTCGCTTAAAAATGATGGTAGGTTGTGGTTGGAAATTGGTGACGAGCAAGGTGAAGCGGTGCGTGATATAATGGAAAACGCAGGTTTTGCCGATGTGGAAATAAATTGTGACATGTACGGAAAAACCAGATTCGCGAGTGGATTAAAATGCTGCCGATCCTAAAAGGAATGACCAAGGGCCAGATCAGCCGGGGGCGTAAAAACAATTACGTCATGCCGGTGGCGATGCTGGTCCTGCTGTTTTTGATCGGCCAGATTTTCTGGCTTAACTCCAATCGTCACATGTTTGCGCCATTCGCCACGACCCGGATACAATGCGATACCTGTGCGAGGGTGGGGGTGGTGCGTGACCGAAGCGACGGTAGGAAAATGACCATGTGTCCGGCCTGTTTCGGGGTCGGCTATCACACGGTTCGTTCGTTTGATGAGCGCGATGTTCTGTGCGCCCCGTGCGGCGGCATGGGGCGACTGGAAGAGGAAAGCGAATGGCGCACCTGCCGTCGTTGCCAGGGCCGGGGCATTCACCGCTCGGATGACTGGCAGATCATGGTCGATGTTGACGAGCAAGGCCAAGCTGAAGAACGCAAATAAGTAACACCGAAAGCTGAAACCGGAACTCCTTTATGTTTGATAAATTAGGTCAATCATTACAAAAAACATTCAAGAATCTTCGTGGCTACGGGAAGCTTTCCGAAAAAAATATTCAGGACGCCTTGCGCGATATTCGCATGGCCCTCCTTGAAGCGGATGTTCACTTTCAAGTCGCCAAGGACTTTATCGCCAGGGTCCGCGATAAGTGCATGGGCGCGGATGTCATGGACAGCATCACCCCCGGTCAGCAGTTCACGAAACATGTCCATGACGAAATGATTGAATTGCTGGGGGGATCGAACGTGCCGTTTGATCTTTCCGGAAGCCCCGCCACCATCATGATGCTGGGCTTGCATGGCTCCGGCAAAACCACCACCACCGGCAAACTGGCCAACCGCTTCCGCAAACAAGGGCGGCGGGTTCTGGTGGTCGCCTGCGATATTCGCCGACCCGGCGCCGTGGAACAGCTTCAGATTCTGGCGCAACAGGTCGGTGTGGAATGTTTGGCTCCGATGCCAGGAGAAACCGTTCCCGGTCTTGGCGCCCGCGCGCTCAAGGAAGCCGAAAACAGGATGCTTGATACGGTGTTGTTCGACACCGGCGGACGTTTTCAAATCGATGCCGAATTGGTTCAGGAGCTAAAGGACCTGGAGAAGATTGTAAAACCCAAAAATGTCCTGCTGGTGCTGGATGCCGCCATCGGTCAGGAATCCGTGCATGTCGCCGAGACGTTTCATAAAGAGGTGGGGCTAACTGGCTTGATCCTGACCAAGCTCGATGGCGACGCGCGGGGCGGTGCGGCACTGTCGGTTCGAGCCGTGACCGGTTGCCCGGTTATGCTCGTCGGCACCGGCGAAAAAATCGAGGACCTGGAACCTTTCTATCCCGATCGCATGGCGTCCCGCATTCTGGGTATGGGAGATGTTATCTCGTTGGTGGAGAAGGCTCAACAGGCAATGGAAGGCGAGGATTTGGAGGCCATGCAGGCCCAAATTTCCAAGGATGGCTTTACCTTGGAAGACTTTTTGATGCAAATCCGTCAGCTGAAAAAACTTGGCCCATTGGAAAATCTTCTTGAAATGCTCCCCGGTGTTGGTAACTTGCCCGACCGTGTTAAGCAGGGTCTGACTGGAGGCGCCGGCGCTAATGAAATGAAGCGTACGGAGGCAATCATCTTGAGTATGACCCCGCGAGAACGGCGTAACCCCGGCATTATCAATGCCGGACGCCGAAAGCGGATTGCCCGCGGGTGCGGGCTGGAAGTGCGGCACGTCAACGAATTGCTCAAGCGGTTTGAGACGGCGCGCAAAATGGCAAAGCAAATGAAAAAGCAACGGAAAAACCTGTTGCGATTCGGGCGGTAACGAAGAAATACGCCCGGCTTGACGGTGGAGGAAATATGTCGATTTCGATTCGTTTGAAGAAGATGGGTAAGAAAGGTCAACCTTTCTACCGCGTAGTAGTAGCCGATACGTTGAAAAAACATGAAGGAACGTACATCGAAAATCTGGGCTGGTACGATCCGCTCGTCAAAGGTGAAAATTATCTGATCAACCAGGATCGGATTGATTACTGGCTTGCCCGGGGCGCCCGTATCTCGGACACGGTAAACAGTCTTGTTCGCAAGAACCGCAAGCGCAAACCCGCCGAAGTCGCGGCTCCCGCGCAATAAATTACCGCGTGTTTTTCAGATCATGTCCTATCAATCTTATGTTCGTGCGGTGCTCAATGATTTCGTTGATCACCCCCAAGATATCAAGTTAACCGAATTGGCCGGCGAAAAGTCGGTCATTATCGAACTGCATTGCCACCCCGATGATGTTGGAAAAGTTATCGGTAAAAATGGCAAGGTCATCAGCGCTTTGCGGACCTTGCTCGGCATGGTCGGTTCGCGCAATGGCGTCCGCGCCACCATCGAAGTGGTCGAGTAACCCAACGATCGGAGCACCTCGTGCTCGATATCGATATTATTACCATTTTCCCCGGAATGCTGGATGGCTTTCTGGGGCAAAGCATGATGAAACGCGCGGCGCAACAAAACGCCGCGAGCTTTCGCACCATCGATCTTCGCGATTTCACCACCGACCGCCACCGCACTACCGACGACCGGCCGTATGGCGGCGGGCCGGGAATGGTAATGAAATGCGATCCACTGTTCAAGGCGGTGGCTTCTGTCCGGCGTTCAGACTCGCGGGTGATTTTGATGAGTCCGTCCGGACGACTATTCAAGCAATCTATTGCACGCGAATTAACCGCCTGTTCCCACCTGATTTTTATTTGCGGTCATTACGAAGGAATCGATGAGCGGGTGCGTGAAGCGCTTGTCGATGAAGAGCTGTCGATCGGCGATTATGTGTTGACCAACGGCGTTTTGCCAGCCGCGGTTGTAATCGACGCGGTGGTGCGTTTGTTACCCGGTGTTCTGGGCGGGGAGGGCGCCGCCGAACAGGAATCATTCAGCGAAGGTTTACTGGAGTATCCGCACTACACGCGACCGGAAGAATTCAACGGTATGCGTGTTCCGGAGATTTTACTTTCCGGAAATCACGAACAGATTGAACGGTGGCGGAAAGATCAATCCATGGTCCGCACGCGAGCAAGACGTCCGGACCTACTGCCGTAACAATGCTTTTGGAATCGTGGGACCCCGCCGCGCAAGAGACCCGGTGAGGGCAACGGTTTTCCATATCTTGAGATTTGACTTATCCGTTTTGATCAGCAACCCTGATATACCGGTTTTTTATGAAGGATTAACCATTAGTGAACCTAAATCACAAACCACGAGAAGGCGCAACGGCGCCCGAGCTGAAAGGTCGCTGGGTTGGTATCGGCATATTTCTGGCTGTGTTGGTTTTTTATATCGCGAAAGCGCCTGCATTCGCGGTTCCTGGGCGCTGGGCGGGAATCATGGCCGCATTTTCCGGACTTGACCCGTTTCGCCCGTTGATTCGTCCAATTTGGTCTTTATTGACTTTTCTGCTGACCGGAATTCCTTTTTTCGATCCGGCGCACACGATTAATTTATTAAGCGCGGCGCTCGGTGCAGGCGCCTGCTGGCTACTTTATTCAATCACGAGTCAGATTCCCTACGTCCGTTCGTTCCGGCGAAAAGGACAAAGCGCGGTCGAGCGCGTCCCTCGCATGGTGGCGGGAATCATAGCCGCACTTTTTGCGGCGGTTTCATTGCCCATGATCATGGTTTCGACCCGGGGCGACTACGCCGCGCTGGATGCGTTTTTGGTGCTGTTGCCGTTTCTGCCGGCGGTTTGGTATTGGAAAGCGCCTCAACTCAAGCATCTGTATCTTTCCTTTTTATTGTTCGGACTGGCCTTGATTGAATATCCGACGTCGGTTTTCGCGTTGCCGCTTTTTCTTGGGGCATGGATTTACCTGTTGTGGAAAACCAAGTGGCCTTCACTAATGACTATAGCCATGTGCCTGGCCATGATGTCGGCGGGATTGCTGATCATGATGCTGATTGCCGGATTGTATTCCGGGAGTGCGTCGGCGGCGATACGCGGGTTGTCGTCGGCAGATGTGGTGAAAGAGTTCTTCCGCCTCTATTTTGCCGAATTGATTCAAGGAGTGCCCAAGGTCGGTTGGCTTTTGGTTTTCGGCACGAACATCATACCATTCGCGGTGGTCATGTTGCGCGAATTGGAGGAACCCACGGATAAGTTTTCCGCAATAGGCGTTTATGCGTTCCGCCTGGTGATTTTTTCCCTGGCCGTCATCACCTTGTTCAGTTTGCCTGGGTCGTCGGCATTTGTGTTGGGACCGCGCGTCATGTTGCTGGCGCCCATCCTGTTGGTGGCAATTTGGTTCGGTTATCTGGTTGGATATTATTTCGGATTGCTTCAGCAAAAGGGAAAGATTTTCGCGGCCTATACGTTTACCGGACTTTGGGTCGTTATGCTTTTTATTGCCGCGTATTCGCACGGACGGCAGACGAGCGTGTCACACCTTGCCGCAGTTCCCCGTTTTGCCGATGAGTTGGTGCGTGAACTTGGCGACCGGAAGTTTCTTGTTACCGATGGTTCATTGGATGCCAGTATCCTGCTGGCCGCGGAAAAAGCCCGAACACGAATAAACCTCATCAATATAAATGCCGGACAATCACCTGAACATGGTCGTTATTATGCGCGGATGTTCATTGATCCCGAATTAAGCGGTCTGGCCATGCTGGGATCGAGAGCCTTGATTCGGGGTTGGCTGAACCGTGAGCCGTCTGCCGCCGGGCAAATCGCCTGGCTGATATATTCGGAAGTTTTATCAACACCCGGATTTAATGCGGAACCTGCCGGATATTTTTACGTGCTGAAATCCGAAGATCAAGCGACGCCACCGGCCAGCCTTTTTCAAGCATTCGAATCGCTATGGCCGGAATTACCCCTGCCTGATTTACGAAGAATGCAATACGGAGATACCGGGTGGTTTCAATCGCTGTTTGTCGTCCGTTGGTTCAGCCGGCAGGCCAATGATTTGGGGGTAATACTGGAGGATCATCAACTCATTGATCTGGCCGTTGAGTCGTATCGCAAGGCAATGGAGATCTGGCCGGACAACATCAGCGCGGCCATCAATTTGTTTGAGCAGGCCAGAAGGGTCGGTGATGACCAGGTTGATGCCATACCGGCGGTAATCCGGAAGATTGTCGAACGCAATCCCCAGGCCATGAATATTCATTACATGGTGCAGGTGTGCGGACTGGTCCGGAATCCCGGCGCGTTTATTGAAGAGGCCGCGTTGCTTGGAAGCAAGGGAAGAGGTGATGCCGCATTGGAAAGATTAATGCGAGCGGCGGAATTGGCGGAGGATGACACAACCTCTGCCCAATTATCACTGGCCGCACTATACCATAAAAAGAAGATGGTAGAAGACAGCGAAACCATTTATCGATCGTTGTTGTCTGCCAGACCTGACAATGTCCAAGCCATGTACGGGCTGTTTTCCATCGCATTGCAAAGGCGCGACGAGGCGCTTGCCTTGGATATGCTTCAGCAGATGCGTGCGAATGGCGCGAATGCCCGTCTCGTCGATTTGGAGCAGGCTGGTTTGGATGTGACATTCGGTCGGCTTGCCGAAGCACGGCGACGTGTCCAGGCCATGATTCGCGACGGTGATGCCGGCAATGAGGAGTGGTTGCTATTAGCTCAAATTGCCATTCAAGAAAAGGATGAAGATGGCTTGGCCTCGGCATTACAAACGTTGGAACGGCAAAGAAATTATGTGCCCGGTCTCATGCTCTTGGGCGAGCGAGCCATGTTACAGCAACGCTATGAGGACGCCCAAAGGTATTACGGTCGCATTCTTAATCTGGATCCCGCCAGCGAGGCGGCGTTGATCCGCATGATTCAAATTGACTATTTTAACCGCGATGCCGCATCCCTTCGCAAACACACCGGTGCTTTACTTGCTATTGATCCGGAGCACGCCTACGCCAATTTCATGTCCGCGTACGTCCATATCGCGGAAAACAATTACCCCCTTGCTGAAGCTGTCTTGCGCCGCAGTTTGAATCAGGTTGATCACGCATCCGCCCGCAATGAGCTGGCTTGGGTTTTGTCGCGAAGTGGAAAAAATGAAGAAGCGCTGACACACGCATTGCGTGCCGTTGAGATGAATGCATCGGTCGGAACCTATTGGGACACACTGGCGGGAATACAAAACCTACTGCGACAACATCAGGAATCCATGGAGTCGATTGAAAAAGCGCTGACCTTAACGCGTCGATCCCATCCGCCGTATATGATTCATGCCGGTAAAATTTATTTGGATGCCGGAGAAGAGGCCAAGGCGTTGGAGATTCTAGCCTTCATTGATGACTTGGGTGAAAAGCTGTCCGAAGAACAAAAGCGTCAGGTTTTGACGTTAAAAAGCAGGTTGGGGGAATCCACTAAACCGTGACCGCCCGCCTCGCTTTAGTGTAACTCGTTTGAATTGAGCTTCTAACGCTTGCATTTCTCGCCCGCAAAGTCAGCTGTTTTCATGATAAATTAATCGGATTTCTATTGCGAATATATGTTTAACATCATTATAGTGTACGAATGAACCACCTCTATGTGGTTCACTAACTGCAGTTAGTTTTTGGGTGGAAATTAAGGAAAGGAATTAGTAAGGCATGAAGAAAATTCTTGCAACATTGGTCGCTGGACTGCTGATCTCTGGCAGTGCGATGGCCGACACGGGTTGGCTCGGCTCGTTCGTTTATTTGAACGATGGCGGTGGCGACACGTATTATGATCTGAATGAAGCGACGGCAAATCCGGATTTCACCGGTAATTTGGGGACGTTTAATTTGGGTTATACACTCTGGTTGAACGCTGAAATCAATGCTTGGGCTGATAGTGGAGATGTCTTCTCCACGTTCCGGGCACATTACAGCATAAATGGCGGGGCGTTTCAAACCCTCACCGTAAATCAGGGCGATATCTTCAACACGGGCGGAAACAATTGGCGTGGTCTTGCCATGGGTGGCGACCTTGCCGGTCTTGGTGTGGGAGACCATACGATTGATGTGTACCTCTCTCGCACGCATTCGTGGGATGGCGGTAGCTATACAACCTACCTGATCACAACCGGTGATATCGGTGGTGGGGTGGATCCTGGTAGCACGCCTCCCTCCGGCGACTTCTTTTCAGCAACCTTCACGGTTGTTCCTGAACCCGGCACCATTGCCTTGTTCGGAATCGGCCTTGCCGGTCTGATGGTTGCTCGTCGTCGTCGCGCCTAATCGCACGATTCGAGTGAATCTAAAAAGCGTCCTCTCCGGAGGGCGCTTTTTTTATGCCTGCCCGCACATAAGCAAAAGCATGCGCTTGGTCCTACCCTTTTATCAGGTTGTTCTGGTTCTTGCCCTGGAATGTGGGTAGTCTAACTTTTAAGATGCACAAGAGCGGTCCTGGTGTGTATGGTAGTGCATAGAGAGCGGATGGTGAGGGGAGTTCATTATGAATGAAATTGCTTCGTCCAAAATAAAGTCCGGAAATACCGAATCTGAAGATATTCTTTTTGAATGTCCCCAGTGTGGCAAAAGTCTGGAAATCGATGCCCGCGGCGCCGGATACATGATTGTTTGCCCTGACTGCAAAAATGAAATCCAGGTTCCGGCTTGGAATTCCTTGCCCGGGAATCCTGCCATGGATCCTGAAGTTGTTGAAATTGATGCCGATGCAATTGAACAAACCATTCAAAAATTGCAGGAAAAAGTTGCCCGCCTTGAGAAACTCCAAAAAGTTGATGAACACTGTTTCAAACGGCTTGGCGATGAAATTGTCCTGATTCAAGCTTCACTGGATCGCATCACCGAAATAGTGGAATCCCGCCACGCTGAAGGTTAAACATTCTCGAAGATTTTAGCCTGCAGTATAATTTCGCCGCATTCGTTATCAACAAGCGCCGGTTCTGACTGTTAATAAGTTTATAGCATCTAATATCGGCTTGTTATCAGACGTAATGCATTGATTTTAGCCGGGATATGCAAAGTCGTGCCGAAAGTGGTTTTATGTAAGTTCGCGAAAATCTTTGCGGCTTGTGGATAACTTTTTCAAATCCGGGCTACGTCAATTTGCACTACTTATTGCGAGCACGAATGTTATCAACGTAGCGTTTAAAACGGACCATGGCTTCCTTGATTTCATCCATGGAAGTAGCATACGAACAACGCACATAACCTTCACCGCAAGGTCCAAAGGCTGTTCCCGGTACAACCGCGACTTTTTCGGCGTCCAGTAATCCATAAGCAAAGTCTTTTGACTTCACTCCGAGATCACCGACATAGGGAAATGCATAAAATGCGCCGGTTGGTCGGGGGCAGGCAACTCCCATTTCGCTGAACGAAGCATGAATGAAATTTCGGCGTCGTTGATATTCCGTTTTCATTTCCTGAATATCCACGTCGGGGTTTTTAAGCGCTTCCAGCGCGGCTTCCTGGCTGGTGACGGGTGCGCACAACATGGTGTACTGATGAATCTTCATCATGGCGCCGATCAGATCGGCAGGTCCGCAAGCATAACCCAGTCGAAATCCGGTCATTGCCCACGCTTTGGAAAATCCGTGAAGAAATATCGTGCGATTTTTCATGCCCGGTAATGATGCCGCACTGACATGTTCTCCGTCGTAGGTCAGCTCGGCGTAAATATCGTCGGCAATGACAATAAGGTCGTGCTTTTCCGCCAAGGCGGCAATCGCCTTCAATTCCTTTTCCGGAAGCGTCGCACCGGTGGGATTGTTGGGGTAGTTGAGAATAATGGCACTGGTTCTGGGTGTTATGGCCTCCGCAACTTGTTCGGCGGAAAGTACGAAATTATTTTCCGGTTTGGTTTGAATGGGAACCGGTTTTCCGTAAGCAAACGTGATGACCGGACCATAAGATACATAACACGGTTCGTGGTAGATCACTTCGTCGCCGGGTTCGAGAATCGCCCGCATGGCGAGGTCGAGGGCCTCACTGACGCCCACCGTGATCAGAATTTCATTGGCCGGCTCGTAGCTGACATGAAAAGTTTTTTCGACATATCCGGACAGCGCTTTCCGCAACTTCAGCAAACCGAGGTTGGAGGTATAACTGGTGACGCCGCGTTCAAGTGAATAGATGGCGTGTTCTCGTATGTGCCAAGGGGTTACAAAGTCCGGTTCACCGATGCCCAGACTGATTACGTCCTTCATCGTGCTTACGATGTCGAAAAAGTCACGAATGCCGGATGGCGGCATGTCGCGCACATGCGACGCGATGCGATCAGGGCGAGACTTTGAGGCGCTCATGTTCATTCTCGACATGCATCAGCACGCCGTTTTCCTTGTAAGTTTTAAGCATGAAATGGGTGGATGTCGACAACACGCCCGGAATGGTCGCCAGTTTGTCGCTGACAAAATAGGCGACTTCTTTAAGGGTTTGACCTGATACGAACAGCAACAAGTCAAAGGTGCCTGACATCAGGTAGAGGGATTGCACTTCCTTGAATTTGCTGATCCGGTCGGCAATGTGGTTGAAGCCGCCTTCTCGTTCCGGTGTGACTTTGACTTCAATCACGGCGGTGACGAGGTTCAAGTCGAGCTGGTCATGATTCACAACAGCTTGGTAACCGCGGATCACTCCGGACTTCTCGTATTCGGCAATTTTAGCCTTAACCGCCTCGACGGGCATGTTGAGCATGCGGGCCAGGTCTTCCGGTGTTTCCAATGCGTTCTTTTTGAGTAATTTCAGCAATTCATCCATGATGCACATCCGTGGCGCTTTGCGCCGTAAAAGGCTGAAACGTATAACAGGTGGGGGCGGTCAGCGTCCAGTTTATTGTCGGGACGGAAAAGGTCCGGCGGCTGTACCATCAAGCTCTTGATCAGGAATTTTCTTTTCGGCGGCCCAGCCTGATTAGTAAGGCTCCGGTAGTCAGAACCGCCACTCCCATAAGTAGCCCCAAAAAGAACTGTTCGGGTGTTCCTTCGCTCATCCCGAATCCCGGAGACATTGCGACTAGCGTTACTAAAGCTGTAAACCCAATACCGATAAGACACATCAGAATGCCGGCAATTGTGCAGATTGTCCTCATCTCAACCGGGATCCCCATAAAATGTTTTTAGCCCGCATATTTCGCATTCTACATGACGTATCCGGGTTGGCGTGGTTTCACTTGGTTGTAAAATTACACCCGGAAGATGGCTCCGAGTTTGCGTCCGAGAATCAAACTGCTTCCAATAATCGTCACGGTAAGGAACATCATCGCCCATACGCCAAGCGCGGAGGCTATGTATTTGCCGGTTCCGATGAGTTGGAATAATTCGTAAATGGTTTTGGTAATCGGATAAAAATCCTCGCGCTGGGCAAGCATCAAGCTGTCGGAAACCTCCAGCATGCTGAAGGAAAACGCCAGCAAGCCCCCGGCAATCAAGTTGGCCATAATCAACGGGATGGTGATCTTGCGGAGTGTGGTCCAAAGGTTCGCGCCAAGATTGGCGGCCGCCTCTTCCAGTGTTACGGATGTCTGTTGCAACCCGGCCACGGCTGATCGCACCATGTAAGGTAGTCGCCGGATAGCATAAGCAATAACCAGGAACAATGTCGGATTGGTTCGTACATCGAGCAGATTTTGCCAGAAGGGTTGATCCTTCACCCAATCCTGATTGCTCAAGTATGAGCTGATGGACAGGTAGCCGAATGCCATCACCAAACCGGGAACGGCGAGCGGTAACATGGCCAGCGAATCAAGGATGCCGCGAAAAGGTATGGTTGATCGCACGACCACGTAGGCAATCGCAATACCGATTACGGTGTTGAACATGACGGCCAGCACCGAGTAGAAAAGGCTGTTGCGGATACTGCTTACGGTCATGGTGTGACCAAGCGCTTCGATGTAGTTGGCCGATGTAAATTCCTGCGGCAAAATACTCTGGTACCAGCTTCCCGGTGCGGCGAAGCTGGTGGCAATAACGCCAAGATGGGGTGTCAATGCTACGAAAATAACCAATACAAACGGAGCGAGAACCAAAATGCCTTTAATGCCACGCGCGTTTTTCGTGCCGGCAACCGTGGCGGCTTTGCTTTGCATGGCGTACGCTTTGCCGCCAAAAATAAATTTACCGATCAAGTAGAGCGATACGCTCATGGCCAGCATTACACAAACCAGCGCATAAGGGAATGGATTGGTGCCGATTTCCTTCAAGGCATCAAATACCTGAACCGACGCGCACTTTGTGTAATTCATGATCAGTGGCGTCCCAAGCTCCGTAAAGCTCCAGATAAAGACAATGGTGCCGCCGGCAAACAATCCGGGCATGATCAGCGGCAGGGTAATCTTGAAAAACTTTTTGATACCACGGCAACCGAGGTTCGCCGCCGCTTCTTCCATGGCCGGATCCACATTCGCCAGGGCCGCGGAAGCGTTCAGATACATGATCGGATACAAGGCCAGGGCTTGCAGGCTGATGACTCCCCAGTATTGCAGTTTGCCCAGCCAGTCAACGGGACCTAATCCCAAGGCTAAGTTAAATCCTCCATAAACGCCGAGTATCTGTTGAAATCCGATAGCGCCAACAAAAGGCGGCAAGATCATGGGAACAAGAATCAGGCCGCTTACCAGTTTCTTGCCCGGGAAATCGTACTTGTTGGAAAGCCAGGCAAGCGGGATTGCGATAATGGTCACCAACGTGCTGGTGCCAATCGCAATCAGCAAGCTGTTGGTCAGTCCCTCGAGATAAACAGGATTTCTGAATACACCGACCAGGTACTTCAGGGTGAATTGTCCGCCTTCAACAAATCCGCCTTTGACGACCATCCACAACGGAGCAAGGAACAGGAACCCGAAGATCAGGGAAACCGCGATAAAGATGATCCATGAAATTTTAGCGCGCATGATGGGAGTTTTAAGGTGTCAGGTTTCGGGTTTCAGGTCTTGTGATTGAGCTTTGGAAGTCGTTTTCGGTGTAACGGCGGCACGGGTTTCGCGGTAACTGTTGCGGAAGAAAATCGTCCACGCCCGCATGTAGTCCAGGCGTTCGCCGGGCACCGCCATGGAGTTTTTCCAGTCGAATGGAACCGGGGTGTCGGGAAGCCGCGTCAACAGTCGCATGGCTTCCGGTTGGGCTTCAGGTCCGCCATGGTCTATGATGGCTTGCCATGCCGCTTTCAATTCAACCGACGAATCCATGCACATTGTCTTGATGAGATCGCGCAGGATGCCGAAATGTCCGCCAGTCCAGCGACGGTAATAAATAAACTGTTCCGCCAGCGCATAAGGATTGATGGCTGGGTCGGCTAAATCATCC
The DNA here is from genome assembly GCA_035327305.1 of Kiritimatiellia bacterium. Classification (GTDB taxonomy): domain Bacteria; phylum Verrucomicrobiota; class Kiritimatiellia; order CAIVKH01; family CAIVKH01; genus CALMUP01. The sequence continues at coordinate 29,652 of DAOLDL010000021.1, forward strand.
GCGGCATACTGTTGATGAATCTCGTGACGTGCCTGAATCGCCGGATTTTCCGACGGATAAAACTCTCGGCGAATGGGTACGCGACGAAGTGCGAATTTTTCCGGTCCGCCAGGCGTTCCCGCCCGGTACGTCCACAATTTTTGTGCTTCCTCGCTTAGGACAAATTCAATGAATCGAATGGCGGTTTCCCGATGCGGTGCGCCGCGCAACAAGCTGATTGGATCACAACTGACACCCGATCCGCCAAATGGCGTTATGTATTTCATTCGTTCGACGCCATCCGGTGTGATGCTGACCTGGGCTTGAAAGCGTCCGTAGAAATCAATGGCAATTCCGACCGTGGCATTGCCCATGCTGACATCAATGGGGACCTTGCTTGATGAATCGGTGAAATAGCGGGCGTTTGCGCCAATCAATTGAATCATTCGAATGCCGTTGAGAAACCCTTTTTCGATCGCCCGCTGGTATTCGGCGGGAACATGGTCCGGCAATTCACCGGGCGGCAGGCGGGCCTTGGAAATATCCGCCTCAAATTTTTCTATTTGTTCGACGGTAAAGCCGGCGGCGTTGACGGCTTCGCGGACTTTATAGTGAAGCATCAGTTCAAACGCCTTGGCCACGCTTCCGCTTTTGGTTGGGTCGGCCATGCCAAGTTGGCGGAAATAAACCGGATCTGCCAGATCATCCCATGTTGATGGAGGTATATCGACGCCGTTATCTTTCAGTCGATCGATGTTATAACAGATGCCAAAGGTGCTGACGGCATTGCCGAACAGGGTAGGGGTTCGCCAAATTTCCCCGCTGATGTAGGCCGGAATCAGATCGATGCCGTCCTCGCTTTTAAACAATCCGGGAGGCTCCTCACCTTCCGCCCATGGCGCGACGGTAAGGCCCTGTCCGAAGGCGCGGCTGTGGTCGTATTCGCCACCACCGAAGAACAAGTCAATACGGGTTCCAAATTTCGCCGCGTCGTCATGTGTCCGGAATTGGGTGTGAATGTCACGCAGGATTTCCCATGTCGGGCGTTCCTGCGGGTCTTCGGGTGGTGGACGGGTTGCGAATCTGCGGTCGAGAACGATGTCGCCCGCGCCTAGAGGCCAAACATTGCCTTGATTGCGCCACCATGCCCGGAATGAGTTGACCGATTCCGCCGCGAGGTAGCGGGCGATTTCCGACGTGCCACCGATGGCCCGCCAATCGATTTTTACGGGTGCTCCATATCGCTCGCGGTGCCATCGTGAAAAAGCCTGGGCAAATTCATAACGAATGGCTTCGTTGTGGGCGGATATGATGACAAGGGTGGGGTCGCCGGGTTTCCAATCGCGAATTTCCGCCGGTTTCCGGAAGATAAACGGCAGGGAAATCACCAGCGCCGCGGCAAGCAATATGGTGATGTTGCGCATCATGATCGGGACCGATTAGCTTTTGAGGATGACCACGTTATTTTTGCGGAACCAGATTTTGGCCATCTGGACCTCATTGTCGATCGCGACAATTTTCGGGTTCATGTCGAATACATTGAACTTGAAGTCGGCGGCATGACCTGATGTTGAGTTCATGATATTGACTTCGTGTTGCGCCATTTCGCCCAGATAAATTGTGTCGTGTACAGCCGCGTCGAACACGTTGCCCGCATCTTTGGGCGGTTCATATCCGAGATGGATAACTTCAGGACGTATGGACAGCGTTACCTTCTGGCCGACATTCACGCCGCCAATCGGCATTAGTGTGCTTGTTATGGTTCCAACCGGTGTGGAGCATGAAATTTCCGGGTCCGACACGCTTTCCACGGTAGCTTCGATGAAGTTGGTTTCCCCGATAAAATTCGCAACAAAACGTGTAGCCGGCAATTTATAGACTTCACGAGGCGCGCCGCATTGCTGGATTTTTCCCTTGTCGAGCACGGCTATACGATCCGCGATGGACAACGCCTCTTTCTGGTCATGCGTAACATACACGGCGGTGAGACCGAACTGTTTACAGATGCGGCGGATTTCGCCGCGCATCTCCAGGCGCAACTTGGCATCGAGGTTGGACAGGGGTTCATCGAGAAGCAGGCATTTCGGTCTTACGACCAAAGCGCGGGCCAGGGCAACACGTTGTTGCTGGCCGCCGGAAAGTTGATTGGGTTTGAAATCCGCCCGTTCCGTCATTTTTACCGCCGCAAGCGCTTCTTCAACACGTTGTTTGATTTCCGGTTTGGATACTTTTCGCAACTCGAGACCAAACGCAACGTTTTCACTTACCGTCATATGCGGCCACAAGGCATAACTTTGAAAAACCATTCCGGTGTCACGATCTTCGGGGGGCAGGGATGTGACATCCCGGTTCCCGATCAAGATGCGTCCGTTTTCGGGAATGTAGAATCCGGCGATACAACGTAAAAGCGTGGTCTTTCCGCATCCACTCGGTCCGAGAAGGAAAAATAATTCGCCCGGTTCGATGGTCAGATCGATATCATCCACTACCCGGTTTTCACCAAAAGATTTTGTGACATGCTCGAATCGTATGGAAACCGCCATAACACCCCGGCTGACGTTTAATTGTTGATGCCGACATTGTTCCGATTGCCGTGTGCCGGGTCAACTTAGAACGAAGCTTTAACTGTTTTCTAACCGGCGGCGCATAAATCTTTGATATGCATTGTCTTGCAATAAAAAAGCCCGGCATTTTGCCGGGCTTTTCGGGTTTGCTCAATTAACTGGCGCTTGCCTTCATGCGTTTTTGTTTTTGCATGACCAGGTACATGGCGATGCCGCCGGCCACGCCGAATCCCGCCATGATCACATACCAGAATAGCCAGCCATGTTGTTCCTTTGTGGCATCCAAAACACGTCCGGTAATGATCAGCGATAGTGCGCCGCCATAATATTGGAATGAGTCGATCACACCGGCCGCGAAGCCGGCCATTTTCTTGCCACCGATATCCATCGGCGCGGCCGCGCCCACAATCGAATGGGTGGAATTTGCGGTCAGGGCAATCATGATTAGAATGCCGCAACCGACCAGGATTCCGCCTGGAGTAGGGCCGACCAGGCCTTTGAGCAGTAGCATCGCGGAAATTCCGATTACCACAGCTTCAAGGAAGTACAACACCATGGCGACTGGAGAACGATGACCTTTGAAGTATTTATCAGATACCCATCCCGACATAAACGATCCCAGCACAGCCGCCATCGGCATAAGAGCAAGCGTCCATATAACCACGCCGGGGATGTTGGCCTTCATATTCATTCCAAGTTGTTCCTGGAAATAAAGAATAGCGAGCTGGTCGGAGGTTGATCGCACTGCGCCGGTACAGGCATACGCGGCGGCGTAAAACCAGACCAGCGGATGGGTAAATATGGTGCGGAATGAGTCACGCAAGCTGACGGTCACACCTTCCGAGTTGTCGATTTCATCTTCAATGACACCCGGGAAGCCTGCTTCATCCGGCGATTGTTTCGCCGCCAGGGTCATGAAAATTGCGGCGGCCAATGTGATCATCGGGGGAATGATAAACAACCATCGCCATTGTCCTTCGGCAATTACCAATACACCGATGGAAACGCCGTTAAGAATCATGGGCGAAAGTTTGGAGCTTGCCACCTGGCCCAATTGAATCATGAACCCGAAAATACCGGCAAACGTTCCGCGTTCGGTTCGTTTGAACCATGCCGCATTGATTTTGACCATGCCGGGTGCGCCGAATGACTGGAACCACCCGTTAATCAACCATATACAAGCGATGGCCATAAACGCGGGATCAACAACATCAATGCGGAAAACCTTCGCGGTTGCGGCCAGGGCGCCACCAATCAGGGCAAGCGGAAGCAGGCCCATAAGCAAGTTGACAATAATCGTGCCGAAGGCCCCGATTTGCATCGAACGTTTACCGCCGATTTTGTCGGTCAGCAATCCGTTGACCAGTTGTCCTGTTCCGTAGGTGATGGACCAGATGGCGATCATGTCGGCAATCTGGGTGGTGGAGAACCCGAATTCGGCTTGCATGCCGGGCGTGGCGAATCGGAAGTTGTAGCGGCACATGTAGTACGCCGCATACATCAATCCCAACGACGACCAATTCAATCCACGTCTGCGGCGGAATCCCGCCGGATGATGTTCGTGAAACTTTACTTCAGTCATGCGTGAAATCATAACGAACTTGTGTTCGTTGGCTAACACAATCTTCACACCGGAAGACGATTTTTCCGATGTGGAATTTTTCGACGTAACTGTAAAAACGTTTTATCGAACGGCGATCAGCGCGTTGGACGTTCGATGATCAAGGTGCGCCCGCGATTGCTGATGACGAGATCGTAGCGTTCGAGAAGTTGTCGTCCGATTCGCGGTGGCGATGTAAAACCAAAACCTTGATCAAATGCGGAATCGACTTCAACCTGCCGGAACACAACGTCACCCAAGCTGACCTGACGCACTTTACGGCCGGGTGGATTTTCCAACGCGATTTCGTAATCGCCCGCGATGTCGATGATCGCCTGGACCTTGTCGCCGTTGATCATGATTTCCGTGGCAAATCCGCCCTGCAATTCTGTCAGCGGCAATTCGGCCAATCGGTTGCCGGTATCAGGATAGGCGTCGGTCGCGGAAAACACCATGTAGCGACCGCGCAGGCTGATGCGCACAAACTCAAACGATCGCAAAAAGTCCGCGCCTAATACGCCGTCCAGATATGGAGATTTCTCCCACCGGGTGAGACTGTCCAAGGGGCCGCGGGCGTTCCTGACATAAAGCACGGCATTTTGCACAAACAGTCGTTCGAGGGTCAGCGTAGGAAGCACGCCGGCAAATCCGCCGATGGTGTCGTAAACATGGCGAGGCGTTTTTTCAAACGAGCCAGGAGCGGCCATCGGAACGACTTTTAGTGCGGCGGCGGCTTCCACCGTTATCCAGCTTTCTGCGGCGGCGGAATCAATCAGCATCAGGGTTTTCCCGCCGTTGATACCCAATACCGGCGCGGTGGAGTTTTTATCCGAGGAAAATTCAATCCGGGTGGCGTGCCCTTGGTGTTGGCGGAAGGCCCCGGCGAATATTGCCCCTTGATCGGAGCTGTATGCAGTCAGACCATAAACCTGGGGCGCCTTCGCACGCTTCAGCAAAGCGGACTTTTCCTGCGAAGTTAACATTTGTGATGCTTCCGGTCGGGTCGTGGAGCATGCGGACAAGATCGATACGATCGCCAGGCAGGTCGCAGAAATGAAAAAATGACGGATAAATGTTTGTGTCATGGGCATAAACTGGCGATTACCTGGGCCGGGAGCAAGAAGATTTGATGGCGAATTGCACAATCAACTTTATAATTGGCGACGGATGAGGCATCGTAGTCCCGTGACTGAATTTATGCATAATTTACGAATCCGCCCCCGGCGAAACCGCGGAACCGCCGCGATACGGGCATTGGTAGGCGAGACAAGCCTCGAACCATCCAAATTAATCTGGCCGCTGTTTGTTTGCGAGGGCCGCAATCGTAAAATGGTAATCAAGTCCATGCCCGGGGTCTACCGGTTGAGTTGCGATCTGATTGTGAAAGAAGCACGTAGCGCCAAACGCCTTGGCATTCCAGCGATTGCGCTGTTCCCGGCCATTTCAGAAAAGCTGAAAGACAAGGTCGCAACCGAATCGACGAACCCGGGCGGCCTGCTTCAATCCACGGTTAAGGCGATCAAGAGTGCCGTGCCGGAGATGCTCGTGATTAGTGATGTCGCAATGGACCCGTATTCCAGCGATGGCCACGACGGGTATGTGGACAAAGGTCGGATCGTCAATGACCGCACCGTGGAGATTCTTTGCGGCATGGCATTGTCGCAAGCGGAAGCCGGCGCAGATATCGTTGCGCCATCCGACATGATGGACGGCCGGGTAGGGGCGATTCGCCGCGCCCTGGATGCCGGCGGATTCACCGATGTCGGCATTCTGGCTTATTCGGCAAAATACTGCTCGGCGTTTTATGGCCCGTTTCGCGATGCATTGAATTCCGCTCCGCGTGGTGGCGACAAGAAAACCTACCAGATGGATCCCGCAAACCGGCGCGAAGCGTTGCGGGAAGTTTTGCTGGACGTTGAAGAAGGCGCGGACATCGTCATGGTTAAACCGGCAATGCCTTATCTCGATGTAATTTCAGTGGTGCGTTCCGTCGTGCATGTCCCCGTCGCGGCATATCAGGTAAGCGGTGAATACGCCATGATCAAGGCGGCGGCCCAATCCGGTTGGCTGGATGAAAGATCCGTCATGCTCGAGAGTTTAATGGCGATCCGCCGGGCGGGAGCCGACATGATTCTGACCTATTTCGCCAAACAGGCGGCGCAGGAATTGGGAGGTTGATATGATCGTTGCCGTATTGGGCGCTTCAACCAATCCCGAGCGTTACTCCAACCAGGCGATTCGCATGTTGGTTGAGCATGGGCACTCCGTGATTCCCGTGAATCCGGCGTACGAGGAAATTGAGGGGCTTGCCGCGGCTAAATCGCTGGATGAATTGGAACCGGGAAGTGTTGATACCGTCACCATGTATGTCGGGGCAGACCGGAGCCGCAGTTTGGCGGAAACACTCAAAACGTTGCGTCCACGCCGCGTGATTTTTAATCCCGGAGCGGAGAATCCTGAATTGGCGTCCGCTTTGACGTCTGCCGGCATTGAAACAGAAAATGCCTGCACGTTGGTGTTGTTGCGAACCGGCGCGTTTTAAGTCGAAAAACAATTCGGCCCTACAGAACGCGACTCACGCACCGCGTTTCATTGACTTCAGAGTAACACAGCCATTCCTGCCTGTGCCTGCAATAATCAGATTCGATATTTTATCGGCAAAAGCCACAGGCAAGAATACCTGTGTCAACCTATCAAGCATCCTTCCATCTTTGAACATTGCATGCCATGCGCCAGTTTGTTATACGCGAAGCCCTTTTTAACTGGAGATACCCGATATGAGAATCAAGCCATTTGAAGCGATACGTCCGCCCGCCCGCCTTGCCGTGGAGGTTGCAAGTTTACCTTACGATGTAGGCGATCTCGAAGATGCACGCGCCATAGCCGATGCCAACCCCCGAAGTTTTTTGCATGTAGAACGCCCGGAAGTCGATCTCCCGGATCATTACGACATGTCCTCGGGAATCGATCACCATACCGCCGCGAAGAACTTAACGTTGTTTCTGCGCGAGGGCTGGCTTGAGCGGGAGTCAACACCGGCATTGTATCTCTATCGGATAACGTTGGGCGATCACCGGCAAACCGGGGTGGTTGCGTGCTGTCATATTGAGGATTACGAAAACAACATCATACGCAAGCATGAAAAAACCAAAAAGCCGGTGGAGGATCAACGCACACTTCACGTGCAGATCACCGGCGCCCATACCGGCCCGATTTTCCTCCTGTTCCGGGATGATCCGAAAATTACCGCCAAAATGGATGCCATTCTTGCCGGCCAACCGTTTATGGATTTCACCGCGATCGATGGTATCCAACACGAAGTCTGGCGTATTTCTGATTCCCGCGATTTGATAGATGCCTTTGCCGCCATTCCGCTGTCGTATGTCGCTGATGGTCATCATCGCACCGCGGCGGCCGCGCGCGCCGGCATGGAACGCCGCGCGAACAATCCGAACCATCGCGGAGACGAGGAGTACAATTGGTTTCCGGCGGTACTGTTCCCGGCCAGTCACCTCAAGGTGTTGGCCTACAACCGCACCTTGAAGGATTTGAACGGATTGACGCCTCAAGCTTTCCTCGAAAAAGTTCGCGGCATATTTACCGTGACCCAGACGTCGGTCAGCGCCCCGGCCCATCCCGGAGAAGTTTCCATGTACCTTGCCGGTCAGTGGTACAGCCTTTCCTGGACGCCTGATCCGAATGCCGACCCGGTTTCCGCATTGGATGTGAGCGTGCTTCAATCGCGGTTGCTTGGCCCGGTGCTCGGAATCGATGATCCGCGCACGAACAGCCGCATCGAATACGCGGGTGGATTTGACAGTGTGGAAAGAATCAGCAAGAAGGTGGATACGGGGCGCGCGGCCGTTGCTTTTTCCGTGCATCCGACCACGGTGGACCAATTGATGGCCATTGCCGACGCGGATCAAATCATGCCGCCCAAAAGCACGTGGTTTGAGCCGAAGCTCCGATCGGGATTATTTGTTCACGCGTTGGATTGAAGCGTGCTGATTACGCGCCCGGACGTTTGATGTTCAAACGAATGGGGGGGCGTGTGGGTAATTTGCGAAGACCTGGCTTTGGAGCTGAAGGCGCCGCTGGTTTCGGGGCGGCCGGCGCTTCGCTTGCCGGTTTGGCCGTGCCGGTGGATGAATCATCTGAATTGTTGACGATTTCCTTCAGCAATGTGGAGTAACCCTTTCCAAGGTCCATCTCATCACTCATTTCCCGCAAGGCCGTTTCCGTTCCGGTTCCCCCGGGCTGTTCAAAGGTGAACGTGTACGTTCCAATCTTTATTACATCGGAAGTTTTCAACTTGGAAACTTCAACGCGCCGGCCATTGACGTATGTTCCGTTTTTGGATTTAAGATCCTTGATGTAAAACTCACCGTCCCACAGGCGGATACCGCAATGGACGCGGGAAACTTTTTCGTCCAGTAAAATGATGTCAGCGTCCGGACTGCGCCCGATCGTGATGGACCGTTCGCCCAATTCAAATTCCTTTGTGGCGCCGTCCTGCTTGTTATACATCAATTTCATGGGTCGATTATGCCTGTATCGGGTATGGAAATCAATTAAAGTTCGCCGCGATCGATTAATCCCCGGAAATAGGCAATCGTTGATTCAAGGCCTTCGTCCAGGCTGACTTTGGGTTCCCACTTCAAAACGGATTTTGCCTTGGTTATGTTGGGTTGCCGGATTTTGGGGTCATCGACGGGAAGCGGCTTGAAAATAATTTCCGACTTGCTGTTACAGCGTTTCCGGATGGTTTCCGCGAACTCCAGCACACTCATTTCCGTGGGATTTCCGATGTTTACCGGATTTACTTCGTTGCTTTGGGACAATGCGTAAATGCCCGCGATCAAGTCCGACATATAGCAGAAGCTCCGGGTCTGACTGCCATCGCCGAAGACAGTAATAGGCTCGCCCTTGAGCGCCTGGGTTACAAAGGCCGGCACGACACGGCCGTCTTTCGGGCGCATACGGGGGCCGTAGGTGTTGAAAATGCGGACAATACGCGTTTCGACTCCATGAAACCGGTGGTAAGCCATGGTGATGGCTTCGGCGAATCGTTTGGCTTCGTCGTAAACGCCGCGCGGTCCGATCGGATTCACGTTGCCCCAGTAATCCTCGGTTTGCGGATGGATCAGTGGGTCGCCATAAACTTCCGAAGTTGAGGCGAGAAGAAGTCGGGCTTTTTTCGCCTTTGCCAATCCAAGCGCATTGTGGGTTCCCAGGGCGCCAACTTTCAGGGTTTGAATGGGAAGTTCGAGGTAGTCGATCGGACTGGCCGGGGAGGCAAAATGAAAGATGTAGTCGATGTCGTCATCCAGGTCGATGTATTTGGTCACATCATGCTTAACAAAGCGATAATTGGAATTGTCCTTGAGGTGCGCGATATTGGCGAGATTCCCGGTGATGAGATTGTCCATGCCGATTACCTGATGGCCCCTGGCCAGCAGAAAGTCGGTAATGTGGGAACCGAGAAATCCGGCGCCCCCCGTAATTAATGATAAAGGTTTGGTTTTTGATGATGTCATGTTTTGCATTCTTCCCGTCTGTAATCAGTCTGTCACGTTACTCAAACCATAATTGGCAAACAACTTAAAACACATGACGGGCAACAATTCCCAAACGGACGGAAAAGTCCTCAACTTTACGCAACCAAATAAACCCTTGTTTCGTCAGGCCCGGACCAAAACAAACCGCGGAAGTGTCCGATCGTAAACAGTAGATCACAAAGAACGCCAGGAAGTTTAACAAAAGGAAACAAAGAAGCCGGGAACAACAAGACGGAATTCAAAACCAACTCGTTAACAAAACGTGCAAGCCGCGAAACAATGTGGCGCAGGCATTCCTGTCTGCGATGATATTCGACAAAGCTCCCGACTGCGGCGGACACACAGGACAAAGATTGGTAAACCAGTCCTGTAAAGGTCGGAACTCGATAGCCTGTGACGGTCAGTCTGAAGTGGACTCCATCGGTTGGCTGAAAATATTCAACGCTTTTTTTAAAATGTCGCGTTGCTCCCGGAGGTCTTGCGCCTCCCGTCGGGCGGCCTCGAGGGCGGCCACCAATTCGCTGGGCTTCATGGAACCGCTATCGGCAACCTGATCTGCCTCCTCAAGTTGTTCCCGTTTCCAACGCGCCAACAGGTTTCCTCGAATCCCCAATTCACGCGCCACTTCTGCGCACGATTTATGGGTTCGAATCACATGATTGACGGCGTCCCGTTTAAACGCGTCATCAAATTGACGCCTCGTTTTCGACTGCTGTATGGTTGTGGTCATAGTTTTTTTCACTACCAGCTAAGATCCATCACTGTCTACTTTTTCGGGGGAGGCTCAGGGACACTTCTAACGAGTTAACAATGGGGACATTTCTAAAGAGTTTTGACACCGAATACACTTGTCAATATCGAAAACCCTCATTTCCCGAAGCGCGGTAGTCGTTTCTGGACGAACCTACCCTGCAGGTTGTGGGCAACATCAGGGCGTGAGCCGATCTACGGTCCATTGTCTTCGGTGCGGGTGAAAGTTGCCGCCCCTTACAGCCCAAGCCCCTCGCGCACGGTTTCAAGCAGATCAGGATCGGTCAGTCCGTTCACAATGAATTGGATGGCAATGCAGAAGATGAGGAAGCCCATGATCTTGGTTAACGCATGCATGCCGTTCACACCGAGCACGCGTGTGATACGACCCGACATGCGTAGCGTGACACGCACAATCAAGGTGATGAGGAGTAGCCCGACGAGGATGGCGACATACTCGTACCACGTTTCCGCCAGGGTGGCCATGGAGATGACCACGGCGATGGAACCGGGACCGCTCAAGCTCGGCATGGCCAAGGGGAAAAAGGAGATGTCCTTCTTCATGCGGACTTCCTGTTCCTCATCCGGCGTCTGCACCCTATCCTTCGGATACAGCATGCCGAAGGCGACCCGCCCGACGAGGATGCCGCCCGCAATACGCACGCCGGGCAGGGATATTCCGAAGAACGTCATGATCAATGTCCCGAACAAAAGAAAGATCGCAAGGATGGCAAACATGTAGATCACGCCCATGCGCGCCTGCTGTTCTCGCTGTTCCTTGGTGAACCCTTCAGTCAACGCCAGGAACAAGGGCGCCGTACTGAAAGGGTTGATGATCGGCAACAGGGCCGCCACCGTTCCCAGGGAAAGCGCGAAGAAGGACGTCAAGGCTTCAATCATTATGCATCTCCTCTTTTATGTCTCACAAGCATAGTACATGTTCTGCCACAACGTGCACGACCCGTCAAGGGCGCGACACCATTCATTAAT
>DAOLDL010000022.1:0-40479 GCA_035327305.1 Kiritimatiellia bacterium
TTCCGGGCATCTCCTAAAGCGGGGAACGCCTTCTGCCAGATTAATTGCCAACTTCCGGCATACCGTTTGGTCCATTTTGATATGCCAGCATTGTGATCAGCCAAACGGCGGGAAACATCATTGGTGACTCCGATGTAGTGCTTCTGTCCCGTCGAGGACCACAGTACATAACAGTAATATGCGTTGCTTTTCATAAAACAAAAAAAGGGCCGGAACTTTCGTTCCGGCCCCAAGTGGTAGCGGGGTTGGGATTTGAACCCAAGACCTTCAGGTTATGAGCGTGAACGGCTACCGTGTGTTATATTGGCTTTATCAAACATTTACCCCCATATACCCCCTTGTGGGTGCGGATGTGGGTGCTTTTTGCCTTGTCTACTGTCGCCCCATGAAGCACACTATTACCCATTGAACAAAGGGAGGAATTCACCATGGGTTTAATGCTAAAAAAACAACGGAATGGGATGTTGAGGGACTGTTGGTATGGCGTCTATACCGACGGCGGCAAACGGAAAGTAGAAAACCTTGGCGTGAAATGGCGAGGCACCCCACCCGAATCCGGACGCGTTAAAGATAAAGGAGACGAGGTCTTCGAACAATCACGCCGGGTGGCTGAAGCTAAGCTTTCAAGTTATACGGAAGATGCAAAACGCAAAGGCCGGGCAGAACATCTGACCGAAAGATTGATTGAGGCAAAGACCGGGCGGTCGCTTGAGTATTGCAAGATCACAGAATTACCCAAACGTTGGCGATCCATGGGAAGAGATGCATCTGCTTCTGATCGATACTTTGAAGGTTGTGACGCTCATTTCCGGCGCTTCATAGAACATATGACCATCAGGAATCCGGCGGCAGTTTATCTCTATGAAATAACCGAAGCGGATGCGGCCGCATTCATGGCCGCGTGCCGGATCGTGTTGGCACCAGGAACCGCAAAGGACTGCACCCAACTGGTGAGCAAGGCTCTAGCACGATTTCTCCCGGTCGGAGCAGCGAACCCGTTCTCTTCGTTTGCCGGGAGGCGTGGTAATGGTGAAACTGGCGTCATACACCGCAAACCCTTTACCCCAGATGAACTGCGTGCGCTACTGGATACAGCCCGTGGTGATAAGTTTATGTACCCCTTGGTAGTGACAGCTGCCATGACTGGAATGCGACGCGGAGATGTGTGCAATCTACAGTGGTCAGCCGTGGACTTGCCCGGTGGTATGCTGGCCGTCAAAACTTCGAAGACAGATGCTAAAGTTGAAATCCCAATATTTCCTTTGCTCCGAAAGGTATTGATGGACCTGGGCGGCAACGGAAAGGGCGAGGTGTTTACAGAGGCCGCTGAAATGTTGAGGGAAAACCCAGATGGATTAACATGGCGATTTAAGAAAATTGTAGCGCAGGCTTTTGTTAAAGAACCGTCGGATCTAGTTCCCTCCGAGGAAATAGAGGCCGAAGCTGTTCTTGCAATTCAATCAAGTGTTCCAGCTGGCCCCCGTCGAGAAAGAATGCTTGTTGTTCTGCACCATTATGTCGCCGGGCAATCTGTCCGCCAGATTGAAAAGGCAATGGGAATAGCACGAGCAAATGTATCAACGGATCTTAAAACGATCGAAGCGTGGATTGGGAAAAAGTTTGTGCGTGGAGGAACGGGAGCATCAAACGTGAAGGGCGCAGTGGCGGAAGTAACCAGGATTGCCCGTGGACAAGGACAACGGGCAGCTTCTGTCCGTGACTGGCATGCCCTTCGTGTTACGTGGATAACTTTTGCCCTGGCTGCGGGTGTCCCCATGGAGATTGTCCGACGTGTAACCGGGCATGCGACAGTTGATATTGTCTTAAAACACTACTTCCGCCCGGATCGGGAACAATTCCGCGCGATTTTGCAGGGCTCATTACCCAAGGTGCTGACAGGCGGAAATAAGAAGAAGACCAAGAAGCAAGCAACAGTAGATAAGCTAGCTGAAATTGTAACAAAATTTCAGGCTGGTAACGCCACAAAGGAAGATCAAAAGCAGCTTAAGGTGCTGGCATCGCAAATGTAATTTGATTTGTGTTAAAGTCAGCCAAGTATAATCACATTAGCCGCGCCCTTCGCCCACAAACAACCAATTAAAACACAAGACCGCCCGATACATGATCGACGCCCGAAACCATGGCACTCCACCGCATCGCATGGCCTCGTAAAATATCCGGTGGCAGTCCACAAGACGAAGCCCTAAGCGTCGTCGATTGCGAACGGCAAAATCATGGATGACGGCCGCTTGATCGTACTGCGCATCGGTCAGGGGCAAAATGCTCCAGAAAATCCGCGGCACGCTGGCAAAGTCTGTTTCAAATCCTTCCGGAACATCAATCCTCCCACTTGAGTGAATGAAACCGAAAGATTCGGTCAGTCGCCAGCGGAAGCGTTTGCCGGCGCTGGTGGTCACCAGTCGACCGATAAACGCGCATGATGAGGTCATGGGAACATTCCCAGTAGGCTCGTTAATTCCGGCCACTTGGCTGCGGCCAATGTTGCAATCGAACAGACGAGGCCGTACTTCCACTTCTCAAGACTGGTCACGCGACCATTGGTGGATATCACTTGCTGTTCGATACGAGTCAACGATTCGATAATGTGCCGGATCTCGGTGGAAATAGTTTCTTCCAACCGGTCATGGCGCTCTTTGCAGGGATCACACTGGGATTCTGAACTCATAATCGACCTCATGGCGTGCGAGCATAGGCCGCCCAGTTAACCGGCCACGAATCATCCACAGCGCCGCCGTTGGTCATGATCTCGTAGGTAAAATTGGTTTCGCTCACGGACAAAAGATTCACCATCACCCACTCGGCTACCGGCACGGCGAGGGAAAGCATTATCACAGGAGAATTAGTGAACGCCGGAATTGTATTATCCACCAATGGGAACACAACTTCCCGTTCGAAGGTGCTCTCCGTGGAGACTCCGGTAAAACCAGAGAACAAGGGCCGGGCGATCCCGCTCATCGCATTGGAAACAATCAACCCGGCAGACGTCGACGTCACACGTTGGTTGCCAATGGCGATTGAGCCGTTAGTCACTATCACGTCTCCATCCAGCGTGATACTGCCGACGGTGCCAGGACTCGGCGGGTCTTCGGCCTTTATCACAATCTTGCCCGCTTGAGCGTCGCCATTATGCTTCGATGTGATAAATATTTCGCCAGGTTCGTCATCAGCGGGACTGCCCGATTCAATCAGAGTGTCTCCATTGCTGACACTTCGCAGAATGGCCTGAAACCGACTTTCCAGCAGCAGCAAGTCTTCCCCCTTTATCGTCGTCTCGTTGTCGCCCAATGTGATTTGGGTGTGACCACCACCAGCGGTTAAAAAGTCATCGGCTTTCAGTTCACTGGCTTGAATGCCAAAACCACTGCCGGCGAAACGAAACCAGTTTTCAGAAACCGACGCCGTCGCCAAACCATTGGCGGTATCCCAAAATGAAATTTCCTTCACCCCGGTCAGCGCATTGGTGTTGCCCAGATTCAAATCGGCGGTGGCGGTATGATTGCCGAGGTTGTCGCCGCCGCTTGCCGCTTGGGCGATCTTGTTGGTCAGCACCCTATAGTTGACGATCTCCTGGTCATTGGTGGCATCGAAGATGATCGACCACCGCCCCAGCAAGTTTCTTCCCCCGGCTCCCATCGTCCACGTAAGCGCCAGCTCATCGTTGAATCGATCAAATAACCGGTGCGTTGCGATATTAACGACATCGAAAGGCGATAAATCATTAATCCGAAATCCGGTGGCGGTGGATTCAAAACCGTCCTCAAAATTTCCGGAACCAAAGGTGACGCGTTCAAAGGCAGGACTATCCGTGGTATTCAAATCCTGATCGAACGGATTGGAAGGCCCGGATAACTGAGCAATCAGATTGGTCGCCGTCCGGTAGTTAACAATGTCTTGATCATTGCTGGCGTTGGAGCTGACCTTCCATGGTCCCTCCAGCACTCGGCCCAACGGATTGATCAAGGTGTTTTCATCGAGATCGGTGAGCAGGCCGCCGCCCCATTTGAAAAACTCCACGTTAATTTCCGCGAACTGGTTTAGATAGAATCGATCCAGGTGAATACGATCGATATCGAGAGCGGTATATCCCTCGTCATCATAAAACGTAGCCAACGAACCATTGAATCCACCTTCAAACGATGTAATGCCGCGACCGGTTAAATTAGTGGCCACGCCTGAAGCCTGGGCGACAAAATCTCCTGCCGGAGCTCCGCCTCCGCCTGCCTGCGCAATCAGATTGGTCGCCGTCCGATAATTGACCACCTCGTTGTCATTGGTGGCGTCATGGTCCAGCAGAATCCGGGCATCGGGATAACCGGAAAGATCAATCCCATGAATGACAATCATCTCACCGGTTTCCGGGTCGATGCTGAGATCATTGCCTGCCCACAATTCAAATGGATTAACTGGCTGGCCTCCGACTAACCACGAGTCGGCATAGACACCAATTGTGAGACCGATAAACAAAAGAATCGCACGAAATTTAGTCATGAGCTGGCTCCCGATGAAGTTGAATGGAGAAATTGGTGACAGACGAAGAAACGACCAGAGCGGAACCTCTGGTGAACGCATATCGAGCTGTTGGTACCCAGATCAAATTGGAGGCCGTCGCGGAAATGGAGGACAACAAAACTGGTTGTCCGTTCCCATAACGATGAATGGAAAGTGTGATCGGGACGGTATCAGCGCGGGAATAAATAACCGCGGTCGGTGTCCACACAAAGTTGTTCTGGGAATTGGTAACCGCAATGACCGAACCCTCAGTGGACACGGTCACGACATCACCCATCGCCAGACCGGCGAGCAAAAGAAACAGAAGGATCACGAGCAGTCGTTTCATGTTAAAGGTCCATCCGGTTAGTTGAAGGCGGTTGAAGAACGACAAAGTACAGCGATGTCAAACTTCCCAGGGCCGCGATATACGAATTGGTGGAAACCCAAAACCTCGCCGGGTTGTTATTTACTCCAGTAAGAATCGTCTGACCGCGAAGTTCCACCTTGCCGCGCGGATTGTTTCCGCCGGCGTCACCGCCCTCGAGTACGACATTCTTTCCTTGAAACGGCGAATAGCCGCCCCGGATATACAATTCGTATTCCGGTTCGGATTGCAGCGAAGAGGATGAAATGTAAACGAAGCCGCGGGACGTGGAGTTGGTACCCGCCCGCAAATAAAGATGAGGCGGCGAACTGATACCATTGCCAGCTTCGATGATCAACGGTTGGTGATCGGTTCCGCGTATCTGAGAAAGATTCAAAGGGCCAGTCATGGAGCTGCCGGTACGCAAAACGTAACCGGTGCCCAATAAATCCGGAGATCCCACTTGTTGATGCAAGGCCGCCAAACCGGCATTGATGCCGAATAGATGGCCATACAACGTGGTGGAGCCGTTGGTATAAGCAGTCGGCGCATAGGTCACGATCAGACTGGTGTCATACATCGTTGATCCCGGCTTGATCCAACCGGCGAAGGCCGGCGAAACGAACAGCATCAAGGCCGCAATCATTGGCAAAGCCCGGCTGCCATAATCAGTTCGCTCTGGAACGGTGAAATGCGGACTGGGTAACGACTCATCGCCTTCCGTGGTGGTATTCCACCTGCCATACGGAATCTGGCGCAGGAAAACATCAGCACTGGTCCGGGCTGAATTGCCCGATGAATCAATATCAACCCCCATTTCCATGGCCAGATTGAATATGATGATGCTCTCCGTATGCCGTACCGCTGATTGAGGCAGGTACGTTTCGCGCGGGTCTACGACATTGGCCGGGTTGCTTTTAATGGCATCGCGAAATTCCCGGATCGTGTTATCGGTCAGAGTGGCCAACCGAGCTGCTTTATCGGGATACGCGACCAACCACTGTTCGTAGTGGGTCTTAATATCTGTAGGCAGATGCGCAATGACATCTGCCAATGTGATTTCAACCCAAATCATGGCGTACCTCCCAAAGGACAACGCCAGAACGTTGTCCTCACGATAAAACGGACATCACGATCAGCTCACCGAAATGTTGTACCGGAGGGCAGCTGTCGCGTTGGTCACCCGGACATCCTCGGACCAGTCGAATTTCGCCACTTCCGAACGTCCATCGGCACTGATATAGCTGCCGGGGACCATGTGCTTGCTCATCAGACGGAACGTCTTCATGAACGAAGGATCGCGGGTCGTGGGGTTCGATTTGCGGGCAAAAATGAGGATCGAGTTATCCAACAGGAAACTCATACTCGCTGCTTTGCCTTCAGGCGCGGTGTCATAAACCATGAAGCTGGTTTTCACTTCCGGTTTGCCCATGAATAGCTGCGACGCAATATCCTCATTGGGTACCGCCAAACTGGCGCCGCCCTTGCCGGTGACGAACCGGCCGCGAACCTTGTCGGCATTCTTGAATATCCGGAAAGCATTCGCTCCGAACAACACGCCCACCGACATGAACGAACCATAGGTCGCATTCTTGATGACGGTCAGAATGGCCTCATCAATATCGGCCACCGGATCAGCCGAGCTGTTCCAGGTCTTGCTGGTACCAGCACCGATGGCTTCCAGCGCAAGATCAATGACCGTCTTTTCATGGGCCAACGCCGCAACTTCCGCGACGGCAGTCGCGCCTTCGCGCAGAACGTCCATGATCTCCGCGCCTTCCAACTGTTCCAGATTATCCACCGGATAATCCAGGGCATGGGGCTCGCAGTTGTAGGCATTGTCCGTCGCTTCGAAACGAAGCTGGGTCGCGGTTCCGCCCAATGCTCGTTGGGTATTAGGAATCCTGAAACGGTTTTTCTCGGTGTAAACCTTGTAGCGCCCGGTCATCCGGGACACCGGCACGGTCGGCGCGAGAAAGTTGGCGATCGGTTGAATGGAATCCTGCGCTACGCCCTGGGCGTATTCGCGAAGAGTCGGATTGCTGGAAAATTGAGCGAGTCGGTTCATGTTATTTCTCCTTAGGTGACAGTAATGTTGCCGATGAGGGCGGGCCGGGCTTTGACCAGTTGTCCATCGACGCCCGCTTCCTCGGCGATCAGGAGCGTGCGATAGGTGCCAGGGGCCGACGGCAAGGCGCGAACTTTGCCGTCATGCGTGCCGTTGAGGACGGCAAGTACCAGTTGGTTTCCCGGTTCACATGTGCCCTGCAATCGAACGCGCACATTGCGATCGGGGGAAAGCGGAAGGACGGACGCTTTGTTATGCACCGAATCAATATCGGTGAAAACATAGAGGGGAACGGCATCGAGGGACGCCGGTGTGCGGACCGTGGCGATCCCGCCTTCATTGGCGAGAATCGCGAGCAATCCTTCTGCAGGCGTCAAGCCGCCTTCGCTGTTGATGGGAAGAACAATCTGCCCGATTTGGATATTGGTTTGGCTCATGGTGATTACTCCTTGGTGATTTCTCTCTCGGCACGGGAAAAGGCGATCAGGAACGGAACGCCGTCCGCCTTGGCGATTTCATGGGCACGGTTGCGAATGCGAACGGCCACGGAAGCATCCTGAGTGATTACCCCAGTGGCCAAGGTATCGACGGTACGATCAATCGCCGCCAATCGGTTGCGTAAGGGAATGGTCCGGGTTTCCGGAGCGGCCTCAACCAGAGGAACCGGAGTCATCCGGCTACGGAGTGCGTTCAACGCTTCCAAGGCCACGGTGCGATTCTGCAGGACCTGCTCTTTCCAGAACGGGGCGCTCGCCTCGTCGATGACATCGCTGAAGTCCGCCAGATCGCGGTTGGTCAGCTTGTCTTCCATTTCCACAGCGTCGGCCAGTAGCCCTTCATACTTCTCCTGAAGGTTGGCCACGAGGTTCACTAAAACAGTGATCAGTTCGATGTCGGTGGCGGTCGCGGGCAGGTCGAGCATCGACTTTACTTGAGCCAGGTCAACGTTCTGTGCCGGCTCGGGGATGGCTGGTTTTTCATTTTCCATAGCATTCTCCTTACGATGGATAACACTATTGATAATGTATTACCAATAGTCAAGAAGAATACTTTGATTAATCAAACTTAATTTCTGAGGGTGGCGAGAGCCGCTTCTACCCGGCGGTCGTAGTCGGTCTTGATTCCGGAGGGTTTCTTGGCCCGACGTTTGGAGGCACGTCTGGCCTGCTCGTTGTATTGGAGGGTTCCTGTAGCCGCCAGCAATGCGTTATAGGTCTGGGCCAAAGCCGTACCGGATTTCGGCATGGCACCGAAGATGCCGGAATTGCCAGTGGTCATCAGACCGAGACCTAAAGCTTGCGAAAGGGCACCAACTTTTTCATCTGGCAAATCGCGTCCCGTACTTCGTTTGAAAGCTTCGGCGCGTCGTTGATCGGTGGTTTTCTCCGTCCCGACCCACGGTAATTTTTCCCGGCCTTCAGAGGACCAGATCCCGGTGCCTCGCGCTTGGGCAATCGCCCGTGCCTTGTCGTAATCATCGGAACGATCGGTGCGCCCGGATAAATCGCGGTAGTGAATGTCGACCAAACCTTCCTTGATCAATTTCTTATTCACATCCACCGCTGGAATCACTTTGCCGACATATGGAATGCGCAACAGATTATCGAAAGGCTTTGGAAGTGTCTCCACCGCGCCCAACTTGCGACCGTGTTTATCGAGACCACCTGCTTTCGGATTGGAGTCGGAAACCACACGAACATATTGACCGGGCTTGATCAGTTCCTTGGCGCGGGCCGCGGCGGCATCGCCCATATATTCCGATTCAGTAATTCCGCGTGACCCTTTGATCTCCGGCGCATTGATGTCGAGAAAACGAACGTTGTTTTTGTCGGTCTTGATGGTGTCGGCATCATGGGTGTCGAGATTACGTTCAATGCTGGAACGTTTGCCGGTTTTGATCGCGTCTCCGATTTGCCAATTCAAATAAGCTGCGGCAGCCGGGGCAAACGTCCACAATCCTTTGCCGGCCATATTGGTTGGTTTACTCGCCGCCAATTTTTCCAACGACTGCTGGGCCTTAGCATGAGAGATTTCCCCGCGACTTCGTGCATCCATGATCGCATCGTATCCGGCACGATAAGCGCCAACCTGCGCATTGTAAGCAGCGGAACCGTAGCGAGTTTGTTTTTCAATCGGGTTGCCAGTGGTTCCCACCAGACCGGCCAACACCGTGCCGACTATACCGCGTGGATCGTCCACGGGATAACTGAACGACTTGCCATCCTTGATGGCTTGGGCGGCTTCCTTTTGATACTTGGAAATCTGTTTCTGGTCGTAGGTTTCTTTTGCGGTCAATCCACCGGCCACGTAAGCGGCCTTCTTTAATCCGGAAATAGTATCGGTACGAAGTGCGGTGCCTTTAGTAATCAGTTTGTCGGCGACGGCATTCAGACGCGCCGCACTGCCTGCACTTTGCCGGGCTGCATCATCGACTGCCCAAAAAGCATCCGCGGCTTTGCGATAGAGTTTTCCCGCATCCGGTGATCCCGTCAGGGATGCTTTGTGGGCATCGTTCAAAGCGGTGGTCGCGATATTTTGCAACTGAATCTTTTTACCGGCGGCAGCGGTTTTGATGGCGGACGCTTGCGTTTGCATCCGGGCGGCATCATCGGAAAAACGTTGCGCGGTTTTCAGATTCTTCGGCGCACCCATCACCTTGCCTAATTCTTTGAGCGACGAACCGGTGAATTCCGAAAATTTGGAGTAACCGGCGTGGGCCTTCTTCAGCCCAGCGGCTAAGGTGGGATTGAGTTTGCCGTTGATCCAGGTCCCGGCTTTGCTGAGACCGGAATCGGCACCGGCCAATAAATTCTTGGCACGACCAAGCGCGGATATTCCGCTTCCCGTTGGAATCGCGTTTAATAACGCGCCACCATATTGGTGGGCCGATTTCAGAACGCCCATTGAACCAATATATCCAGCCAACTGGCTTCCCATCGCCAGTGCTTTGTCGGCGTAGGGATTGATCGTTGGGTTAGCCGCGCGGTAGTCATCAATGCCGGACTGCGTTCCGAATCCAGCCACCGAAGCGATCAATCCCGCATGTTTCCCGGCCGCAGTGCGGGCTAAGGAGGTGCCTTTCCAAGCCGCACCGAGTTTCGAGGCAAGGCCGATACCGCTGGCGGCGAGTAACGCTTCCCGGCCAACCGTGGCGCTCTTGCGGGAAAAGTCGTAATCGGAACCTTGATACTTTGAGGAATCGGTCAAACCGATAGCATCCGTCCCGCCAAATGAAAGTGTGTTGGCGGTTATGGAAAGGCCACCCTTCAGTCCTTCCATAAAACCACTGGCTGCAGCTTCAAAAAACCCCGGAATCTTCTCTCCAGGTTCATACCGCTTGGGTGATGGACCAGTGGATACGGCAGCTTGTGACGAATGACCTTTTCCGCCTCCTCGACCACCTCCGCCACCGCCCATACGCGCGAACATGGCTCGCCGTTGACGATCCTCGGCATCATCACCCGGACCGCCGGGCATTCGGCGAACATTGGCAATCGCGATCACGGTTATTCCTCGGCTCGTTTGGGAAGCGGTTTCGATTTTAGGGCATCGAGATGAATCTTCATCTTGCGGTAATCAGAACTGTCGGGATCAGCGGATTTGATGGCGTCGATCGCGGCCTTCATTTTGGCGTGATCGGCTTCGGGAGCCAACTGCGACGCATAAAAATCATCGCCACGACTGAGGGCATCGACATAGGCCGCCCGTCTTCGCAATTCCGCTTTGTATTGTCGAACGGGTTCTTCCTTCGTTTTTTTCTCTTCCCGTTCCTTGGCCAGTTTTTTGCGGGCGGCTTCTTTGTCCGCGGCGATCTGATCCTTGACCGCTTGCTGACGGGCCTTCGCTTCATTCTGAGCATCGGCGATATCGGCGCGGCGTTCGGATTCCGTCAAGCGTTGGTTCTCCTCATCGATCTGTTGATCGATTTTATTCACTTCACCATCGCGACGGGTCTTGTCTCGTTGCCAAGCTGCTGTCTCTTTAGCGTGTTCCTTGTCGATGTCCCGCATATGCCTTTCGAGGGCGCGGGCTTCGGCTTCCGGCGATTTGTACTGTTTGCGGATGTCGCGTTTCACCGCATCCAGTTCCGCCTTGCGCTGCGCGTTGATGGTTTTGGCGGTATTCACCGCATTTATAACATCGGTAGAGCTTCCACCCGCCTTCATTACATCTTTCTGAATCTGGCGAACGTCGATCTGATCATAGGTCGTTTTCGGTGGTGGAGCCGATGGAGCATTGGCAGTCAAGGTGTCTCTTTGCTGCTCAAGCGTCTTCAAGCGGCCTTCGTGATCGCGTGCATATCGCGGTGTAGAATTATCGGACGGAGCGGACGCCGGCTTGGGTTGCGAAGGCGTTGTTCCTGAAGAACCGCCCTTACTTTTACCTCCGCCACCACCACCGCCTCCGCGGCGGGCATGAAGTAATTTCAACTGTTCTTCATTCAGGCGTCGATCGGTGCGCGGATTGTAGCCGGAACGAAATTCTGCGGCATTTTTCAAAAGAACGTCCCCATGCATCCGTAAAGGAATCACCGGTGGTGTTATTGGAATTGCCGGCGGCGCGAAGCGCATGGGGACAGTGGTATCCGCATTGGACAGCGGGAACAGACCCTTGATGTTCGGGTCATTGGTGACCGCGCAGTTCATTAGTTTCAAGGGGCGAATGCGGTCGTCTCCCAGCAAGGCGCAATCCGTAGAGCGCCAGACCGGGGAAATGAATCGGTAGCGTCCGCCTTCAATGGATTTCTTGCCAAGATCGGACCAGCGAATCTGAGCCCAGATCCCGGTCGGTCGTTTTTCCAACGAAACAATCCAGCCGGCGGCCACGCTGGGTTTGTCGACATCGAGGGACTGGTGATCGAAATCAATGAGCACACCCGGCCAGTTCGATTGTTTGCTGCAATCGTCAAACGACGCGACAATTGATTGCATGGCATCGTCATCGAGTACCTGCAACAGTCCGGTAGGCTTGTGCGGCCATTCACCCGGCGTGGCGATATGGAACCAACCGTCCTCGGGCAACGTAAACGTCTGACACAGGGTAGCGCTCATGACGGTTTCGCAACTCCCAATTCAGGTTTATTATTGATCCACGGCTTGCCGGGTATTTTTGGCATTGCCCCACGACGCCAGGCATCAAAATCGATGTAGCGAGTTACGCCTTCGGATCGATCACGAAGAAGCTTTTGAATGGTCGCATCTTTGGCCTCCATTCGTTTTGCGTAGGCGTTCGCTTGGTAAGCTTGGTTCCGTTTCTTGGCGGTTTGAGGATCAATCTTCGGCATATTGTAATCGTATTTTCCCCGTTTATCCAAGTGCGCCTTGATCAGATTCTCGGCGCCTTTAATCTGACCACCATAACCCCACCGTTCCTGGGTTTTCTTCTGCGTGGCCAAGATGCCTTGCAGTTCATCCATGCGTTTTTGCCACACTTCATCGGTCATGGGAGTACGTGACGCTGATGCCGGCGAAGCGGATGTCGAATCCGTACCCGTTCCATTACGAGCTTGTTTGCGTTCCTCAAACTGACGTCGCTCAAAGTCACCGATGCCTACTTCGTCGGATTGTCCCGGCAGCGTTGGTCGCTTCGGTTTGTTCCGCATCTGGTTCAGTTCAAACTCGCCGATACTTCTCATACCGGGCGGCAAACGATTCGTCGGCAGCTGAAGTTCGTTCTGTTTGGGAATGATGCCTTTCGACGGGATGGTGGGCGCACCCATCGGCATGGATTGAAGTAACTTCTGCGCTGCCAACAACTTAACCAAAGCTTCTTCTTTGAGTGCCGCGGCGCGATCCATGCCGGAGCCCATCTGTCTTTCCGCTTCGGCAGCATTGCGATTATACCCGCTGGTCGGAGGAATTCGACTGCGCGTAGTGGCAGGCAAATAAGCTGGCGAAGCTTTGGCGGCAAACATAGCTTTGCGTTGTGATTCCGTCATCGGTCCGGCATTGGCCAGAACGAAGTCAGTTCGGGCCGTCGCGATACCACCAGTTAACAGATCACGGGGCGAACGATTCTTTTTAATGTACGTGTCCGTTTTGGGATTGGTGGCTGGTTTACCGGGAATCTTCGGTTGAGCGCCACTGCGCCATTGTCCAATATCAATGTATCCTTGTTCACCCGGCTTCGGACCATAAAACACCGGACCGCCCGGATAAGTTTGGCGCGGTGCATATCCGCCGGATGGTGTGCGCGGGGCTTGAGATGGACTACTGCCGGAGCGCCCGGTCGATGTACCACCACTGGAAACAGGACTCTTGATCTGCTTGGAAATAGTAGACGTAGGCCCAATCTTCAAATCGCTCGTGTAAAACTGTGGTGACGAGGGCCGTTCATTCCAGAACCGGACGCCCGGAAAGCCATCTTTTCCAAACGTGCTGTGAGCCGCCCAGCCCTGCATCATTCCGGCAGCCTGCAAAATCTTTAGTCCTTCGCTGTAAAACGAGGACTCCAAAGCGCCGCGTTTGGTTTCGTAGTTCTTGCTGCCGGTATTGCCGACAATGGATCTGGCCACAAGATTAAAAAGTTGATCTACGGCTTTGGGATCGTCAAAAAATGCCGTGGGGTTATCGCGGAATGGACGCAACAAGGAATCCATTTGTGTGGCAATGCCGCCGTGATCCTGGGGAAACGTATTTTTGAAGTTTTCCAGAAGACTGTCGAACCGCGTTAAGTCAATTTTCCGCGACGGCCGCTCTGAACCGGGTAGTCCGATGCCTTGATCGATTTTGATTAAATCCGGACGAGTGTGTAAGGGCAAAGACGACATCGCCGCCGGCGCCCTTGTCGCTGTAGTAGATCCACGGCTTGGTGAGGCAAACATGCCGCGGCCGCCGGGACCACCAACTTTGGCAAACATCGCTTTGCGTTGGTCGTCGGACATTGGTCCGGCGTTCGCTATGGAAAGATCATCAGCAACGACTCTGACCGCGTTACGAATCGAACGAATCGCACCCGGTTCACCACCCGGATTATAAGGTCCACCACGAATAATGGGATAAGGAGGCCATGGAATTTCCCGTGATGGTGGCGATGGTTGCGCTTTTGGTTGCTGTACCACGGGGTTTGGTTGGCGTGGAGCTGGCGCCCCAGGGCTACTGAATTTAGGCGGCAATGGTTGGGGCATTGGTGTAGGCACAGAAATCATTTCCGGCCAACCTGGATTTGAATACGGTGGGTTCGGATTCAGTTTGGGCTTCCACTCGGGGTAACGTTTGATCCAAGCCGCCGGCGGTTGCTGGTCATAAGGATTTTCACGCAGATAACGATCGTACAAGGACACCATCTTGGCCTCGTAGTAATCAGGACCGGCATTCGGTGGCGTAATCATGCGATCTTCACCGGGACTGGAAGTTTGAGGAGTCAGCACCCATTTCTCAAACGGAGTCATCGAGCGAGTTGTGTTGGATCTCACCAAAACATTTTCCTGTTTTGTGTTGCCCGTCGTGCGAGTGGTCACGGGTCCACCCCGGCCACCGTTGCCTGTACCCATACGGGCGAACATGGCTTTGCGTTGGTCATCGGTCATGGGACCGGCATTGGCCAGTACGGAATCGGGAAAAGATACGGTGACAAACGCGTTCGTGAAGAGTTCCATCGCGGTACGGTTGCCGATGTTGTTCTGCTTTCGTTTGGGCCGGACGGTAAAGTCAGCATTGATGCGATAGAAGTCACCTTTGGCCTGCGTGAGTGCACGGTTGAGTTTTTTCACCGCGATCTCGTCACCGAGGCTGATATTCAAGCGATCAGCCGCTCTCTTGAGTGACGTATGCCACGCCTTGTCGACAAAGTTTTGCGGTGCCGGCAAGGGAGGAATGGACGGGCCAAAATCAGTCACAGGTGCTCTTGGGAATTGAGGAATATACGGCATGGCCTCGCCAATATGACGGGCGGGTTCTCGGACCGTACGCGGCGCAACCGCCTCCATATCAGCACGGCGGGCATAATCGAGATATTGTCCTCGCTGGCTCCCAGATACCTTGGCCGCCTCTGCTCGGAATGCATCACCCGCTCGAGATGCAGGAATATCCACGCGCGGTGCGGCCTTATCAAGCCAGGCGTTGGCTTCCGTTGACGTGGGAGGATAACCACGGGCGCGGGTCAGCCGTTCCGCAATCTTGTCATACCGGCGGTAAACTTCTTCGCCGGCCGATGCGTGCTTCGGGTTTAGAAGCGGACTAAAACGTTCGGCATCCCGGCCCATCTGTTCAAGAACTTCCTCAAAATTCTTCTTCGCGGAAAGCTGCTTCGCCACGGCTTTCTGGGTCCGGGCGTTTTTTACCCCGGCGGCAAACAAACCAAGTGCGGCAACACCGAGAGCCGCATCCACCCACTTGTTATCGGTGTTCATCCGCGCCTGAGAAATGCTTTCCAGTCCGGATTCGATAGCGGTGGAAGCCAGCAAATCAATGGGCGTCAAATCACTTTGTAGGCCGATTTGACCTTGGCGGCGCAACTCCATTTCGTGACTGAGTCGTGCAAATTGTGCCCGCTGTTTTCGCATCGGGCTTCCGCCACCACGGGCTCCCCCTGTGTATCCGCCACCACCACCACCACCACCACCACCACCACCGAACTTAGCCATCACGGCTTTGCGTTGGTCGTCATCCATTTCCGAAACCGAACGGCGATTATTTGGCAACGTGGAATAGGCGGTGGAAACACTTCTATTCAGCATAGTGAGTGCATTCATATGATTACTCTCCTTGTCGTGGGGCCAATCGCCCGGCGGAAACTATTCAGGCCGGGCTTGTGCCGATAAAATCGGTTCAACATCGGAACCGATTCA
The DNA here is from genome assembly GCA_035327305.1 of Kiritimatiellia bacterium. Lineage (GTDB taxonomy): Bacteria > Verrucomicrobiota > Kiritimatiellia > CAIVKH01 > CAIVKH01 > CALMUP01. The sequence continues at coordinate 15,733 of DAOLDL010000022.1, forward strand.
GGCGGCATGATTTCTTGCGGCGGTGCGGCATTTTGCTGCGGGTCGATAAACTCAAGTTTCATCCCGAGTTTTTCTTCGAGCTGACCTTTTTCAATTCGGTATCCACCCCAGGATAAACCGGACGCGGCTTCAATGATCTCGGTCAGCGTCTCTTGCGGCTGGGGCAAATCGAATTGGAAGTAAACGGCTGTCGGTTGTCCGGGGAAAAAGGCATGTAAAATATCCCGGTCAAAGGAACGTTGAAACACTTCGGAAATCTTGGCAGCATCGGCGCGAGCTAAACCGATGAGGGTTTCACTGTGAGCATTGCCGGCGAGCGTGCCACTGCCGGTTTGAGTTAGCATGGTGAGAAGTCCACCCGTGGCCGCCATGACGATTTGTTTGTCGGCATAGTCGATGCGTTCGAAGTACGGCATTTTGGACCTCGCCGCCAGATCGGTAACTTTAACATCTGCCCCATTGGGCAGATAACCTCGCAAGTTACTGGTTATGCCTTCGGCCATAGTCAAATATTCCTGTTCCTTCTCCGGTGTGGTTCCCGGCGGACCAATCACGAACACGGATTGATTAGCGCCGTTCTCAAGGGCGATGTCCCAATCAGCCAGAGCCAACTGTTTCGAAAAGAAATGTCGGCCAATCGATTTGAACAAGGGATCACCCGGTGCATGGATAATCAGATCCTGTACGTTGGCGAGTTCGCCTTGGTGCGTGCCGGGTCGGGATTCGGGGTTGAAATACCAGCGACCAGTCTTGTTGTCTCGGTTCCAATACCACGACGGGATGAATTCCAACCGAGAAGCCAAGGGGCCATAACCAGTTTTGATTTTCTCCAGAATGGAATAGCCGGTGAAGACAGCAAAGGATAGTTTGCCGGCTGCCTCCTTCAGATTCTCAATCCGGTCATACGCGTAGCGGAGAACCTCGGCCTGTTCCTGGGCCAAAATCGGATCGGCGGTTTCAATTGTTCGAATTTCCCAGTCGAGGGAATCGATATGACTAAGGCGCTTGGCCACCGCCGAGGCCACGGTTACATCAGTCTGAAGCATGTGGTGCCAAAACCACTGCAAATCCGCCATATCCCCTCGGTTGGCCGCCTCTTCCATTGACACAATACGGGCCATCGTCAATCCCCGGAGAGGATTGTAATGGTCTCGCCAGCTCGGTTGTGGGCGGTAGGTTGGCATGTGTATTCCTGAGGGTAGGAATACACTATCGATAACGTGTTATCAAGTACAAACCAGAAGCGAAGGCGCTATAGTTACTCGCTTAAAAACATTTAGCTAACCATCTTGACTCAACGATTTTCATCAACACGCTCCGTTTCACATCGCGCCGCATGATGCCGAGCGCCCTTGGTCTTTTGTATATCACATAAACCTCGTCAGACTTGATTTTAAGAGTTTTCTGGCACGGTACAGTCGTGTCTCCACCGCCTTGGTACTGCACCCGGCGATTGTGGCGATCTCGGCGTGCGAAAGGTCTTCATATTCGGACAAAACAACGGCCTCACGCAGGTCATCAGGCAAATCCATTATGGCATCGCGCACCGCCGCTGCGCGTTCAGCTTGCAAAGCATTCTTGCCTGGATCACCGATTGCCACGATCAGTGGGTTCTGTTCTTGAACGGACTCGTGTTCCAATTCAAACGCGACTTCTGGGTGTCGCCGACGCCAGCGCAAGCGCTGACGGGCCTGATTGGTGGCGATGCCGAAAAGCCAGGTGGAAAACTTTGACTTAGGTTGATAACGCAACCGGGCGCGGTAGACGCCGACAAAGGTTTCTTGGGTCAGGTCGAGCGCGTCCGATTCATTGCCCAGATTCCGGGTTAGGTAGGAAGCGACGCGCGAGGTCCAGCGATCCATGATTTCATTGAGCGCAAGGTCATCGCCATCCCGCAACCGCAGCATGGCCTCTATATCCGGATCTGTTGCAGAATCGCTCATGGACGATGGTGTTCGTGCGATTTTTCCATCTGATCGCGTTCGGTAATGAGAGGCATCACCAACTGCATGTATTTTGACTGTTTTTCCTTATCCAGTAGTTCGGCCACCTTCATAAAATGTGTTAGCATGTTCTGTTTGCATTCGGCCCGCAGCGACTCGGCGCGGGACAAGATGGCGATGACATCGGGCGTCACTTCTTGCTTTACCATTAGCTGATCGGCCAATACATCGTTCACTTCTTCGATTCGGCGGCACATCTCAGCGCAAGAGACCACATACTCATTGTGGGCAGCAGTAAATTCGGTAAGTTTGATACCTTCGAGTCCGAGCTTGCGTCCCACCCATTCCGCCGGATCCTGCCGGGTGTGCATATAGTAAGCTATAAGTCCGGCAGTGACGCACGCCAGTAGGGTCAGAATCACTACCGCGGCGAATCGTTTCATGGTAACATCCGGTACACGGCCACTGAGTTCAGATACGCCTGAGTCTGCGCCGTTTCAGAGGTGATCGTTCCCACCGCAATTCCCGCCATGATGGCAAAGGCCACCAAGCCGGTCGCAAGCGCGGGTCTGGTCATCAGGGCGAACAGCGACTCCATCGCAACCCGCCACCCTGCGGGTTCGGCACGCTCAATGCGCTGCCAGACCCCCGCCCGAATATCTAAAGCTGTATACTCCTTTGGCATCCAGGTTTTCATCAGGTTGTTCAAGTTAACGTTCAAATTATGTCTCCTCATGCTACGACTCTTAACGGGACAAGCCAACTTCCGATCATACGTTCCACCTAATACATTGCCGACACGGCCCAATTCCCTTGAATTAACGACGGTGGACCAGCGTAAAAAGGTAGCCGCGGCACTTTTTTGGTTTTACCGCGACACTGCTTTTGTTGGCGGCCGCTGGCTCAGCGATGGCCCTAACTCCCGGGAAGGGAACCATGCATAAAATTGGCCACAGAAGCCGATTTTGCGGCGTTGGAGCCTGGAGATAAGATCGCGCTGGTTTGCAAGCAGGGCAATGTCATTCACTGCCCGCAGTGCAAGTTTGACTTCAAGGTTACCCGCAAAGGTCACCCGGCGGGAAAAGGCAGCGGCGCCGGACTTCAGGAGGAAGTGGTCATCGTGAATGCCAACGGCGAGCCGTGCATGTTCTACTCGAAGATCAAATGATAAACAGTCTCTTTGACCGATGGGCAGTCAGAAGGACCTGGTTGGTACTTTTGACTGCCATCGCGTGTTACGACTTCCCGCTTCGTTTATCCAGCGCACATCAGAATGATGATTCTAACGCCACATATCCAGCCAAAGCAGGATAGTCATCGGCGGCAATGTAGGCACCGGATACCCGATCCTCAATCGTCCAGTTGGCTAGATGATATTCGCCCCGTACCGCAATTTCCAAACCGATGCCTCGGTAAATTTTACTCCTGATACCAGCTCCAGCCATGAAAATGTGTTCGGTTCCCGCGTTTGTCCGCAGGTCATATTGAGTTCCATCGCTCAGGCCCCCTCTATGCTCGCTCATATCGATGGAAGCCAGGGCCAATCCAAGCAGAACAAACGGCTCGAATCGTTCCGTGCCGATATCATAATTCTGCTGGCCCCACACAGAAATCAAATCAGCCATGATCTTGGCCTTTGGATGTCCGCTGCCCTCGGCCACTTGTAATCCAAGCGCTCCGGCCGGATCGTCAAAATCGTCCGACAACGAATCTATACCAATACCCAGCTCGCGGTTCGGCCCCAGTTGGAACCGACCCATGATACCGAACCCCGAGAGATCTTCGGCGGGGCTTTGATTGGACCATTGCACGGTTTCCCGGACACCCAAGGAAAACGTAGATTCTGCTGGGGCGAGATCATTAGATCCGGCGGCATAAACCAATGAATGAACCATAATACAGCACAGCACTGACGTCGTTCTGTTCATAGAAAGTTTCACGATGTTATTCTGTGGTAAACTTGTCGGTTGTGTTTGTCTCCACTGTTGAAGTAGTTGCTTGCTCCATATTGGAGTTATTCTTTCGATGAGGCATCATGCTGACACCGAAGACCATCGCAATAAAGCAAACGATACCCATGGCAACTGACATTCCAAATCCTCCCCGGTTATTCACCATTGTACGGCCTGATTCCGTGCATGACATTATCTGATCCAGGCATTCCGTTCGAGTCCATTTGATAATTTATCTGCACGTTCATATGCCCGACCGTGGCGTTTTGCCGTCCGTGGCATTGAAATTCGTGCATGGTCACGACGCCGTCATCCGGCACATCAATGGCCCGCTCTCACTGCCGCTATCGCAACCGGTAATCATCCCAAACCCCACCATCATCGTCATCATCCACAAGCAATAATACGCGGCGGTTACCAAGCGCTTTCAATCAACACGTTTATTCATGTGATTATCTTCATGGGACAAAAATGCCGGCGAAACCTTTGAAAATGCGCCGGCATATTGTGCTACTTATTTTTTCTCGTGACCGGGCCCGGGGACGAATTTTGTGTCGGAAGGCGCAGGACCGCTGGTCGGTTCAGGATGCACCTTGCACATGACCATGTCGCCGCAGGTCTTGCAAGTATGCTTGAATTCGCCGGTGGCGATGAAACTCTCGACCGCGTTCTTGCAATCTTCGCATTTCATCTTTTTGGTCGATACATAGGTCTCGGCCTTCCGTCCTTGCCGGCTGACCGTCTTCACCCACACGGTCTCACACTTCGGACACATAATGGCAGCATCGGCCTCATCGGCTTTCGTGGTTTCCGATTCAGCACGAACGGTAGCTCCAAAAGCTATCGTTAAACCCATCAACGCAATAATCAGACTACTTCTCATAACGCACCTCTTTCCTGTTGTTTCCAACATTTCACTTCATTTAGTTAATCGCGACCTGGCGCTAAAACCCTCGGTTTATTTACGAATGATTATAAACCGGTGATGGCCAGCCCATTATCATTCGAATATCCCTAATGGAATTTGCGCCCTTTAATTAATTATCATACTTTTGTGAGGGTTTTTGCTCAATGGGGTGATATACGTATATGATCCCCGGAGCGGCGCTGTGTGGCGTTCGCGACGAGTGGTTCGTTCGCTACACCAATAAGGGACCGATTCGTTATGAAATTACGTGTTTATTTAAATATGGCGGTTGTTTTGTTGTCAGCCACCGCACTGGCATACTCTACCTTTGCCAACGAGGAGCCGCACACCGCGGATACCACAACGGCAGCCGTTGACAACGCTGAAGCCGTGGCCGCATATCCGCTGACGACCTGCGTCGTCTCCGGCGACAAACTCGAGGACGGGGATATGGGACCGCCCATCAACTATATCTTCAAGCAAGAGGGCAAACCCGACCGACTGGTGCGGTTATGCTGCAAAGGCTGCATCAAGGATTTCAAGAAAGATCCGGATAAATATCTCAAGATAATCGATGACGCCGCGGCCAAAAAAGCTGGCAGTGCGAAAGTCGAAACAGACGAAAGTCATGCCGGACATACTCACTGATCGTCATCGTTCACGTTCCCATCCGCTTTATATATGAACTTCGACGTACTATTTGGTCGGTTGCATCCGGTAGTTATTCATTTTCCGATAGCACTCATTGTGGTAGCGGCCGTTGTTGAAGCAATTCGATTAAAATGGGATCACCCCGCCTTTCCATATCTGGTAACATTCCTGCTGGCCACGGGTGCAATGTTTGCACTCCTGGCCAGCACTACAGGATGGGTGTTTGCCCGTGAATATTATCCGCCACCATCCGACGCATGGATGTTGACTTGGCATCGCTGGCTCGGCATCACGACCACGTTGTTGGCGGGAGTTGCGGCTGTTATATCCCGATCGCTTGCCGACTCTCAAAGAATACAAATTCGATGGCTAAGACGTTCCGTTATCTGGCTAGCCGCCATCGTCCTAATCGCCACAGCGCACCTTGGTGCCCTTATGGTTTGGGGTGCTGACTATTTCGATTTTGGCGTAAGTTCAGAGCATCATCACAGCCATCATGGCCGACATACCGATGACTCCCAGTATCGTGACGGATTTCATTCCTGATGTATCGTCATCGTCTTGCGCATCATGATGATCACTTTGCCCGGAATATGTTTCCGATTGGATATGAACATCCGATAGCGAGACATTTGTGGAACTCGGAAAAAAAGTATGTCCTGGTAACTAGCTAGGTTATTCATCATATTTGTACAGTTTTAAAACCAGAGGCGCACCCCAAACACGGCTGTTATTTCATCGGCATCTCCTCCATCACGCCGCGAGATGTCGGCGGTTTCGCCAAATCGGTTTAACCACTGGACGCCAATGTAAGGCGCAACTTCCCGCATGATTTCATAACGCAGGCGCAGGCCCATCCCCAGGCTGTTGACGCCTTCTCCCACGCCGAATTCTTCGGCGGATTGCACGGCAGCATCGAAGTCCAGGCGCGGCTGAAGAATGAGTCGCTGAGTGAGTAGCAGGTCGTAGGTGGTAGTGATACGCGTAGAAATATCTCCGTCCTGGCTGATAAACAAGGCGGGTTCAACCTCAAACCGGTGAGGCGCCAACCCTTGGAGGCCGATAACGGCGAAACCGCGCGAACGGTCGAAGCCTTCGCCCGAGTATTGGTCATAGCGCAAGCCAGCCTGAAAGTCCCAAAATGGCGCGATCAGGCGGCCATACAGCGCCTGGACTTCGGCTTCGCCACCACGTTCGCCCGTCGTTCTCCACTCGCCCTCGGTCTTGAGCCAAAGCCTGTTGTAGTCGCCGCCGTACCAGCCTACGGCTTCCCAGCCCAATGTGTCGTCGCCCTCATTCATCTGGTATTCGAGTTGGTTCACGAGCAGCGAGTGAAACCGCATGTGGTCTTCAACCGGCTCGGGCCAATTTATCCCAACGGTCCCCGGCGGCAATTGAGTTTCAGCATCCACGCGGTCATTCATGGCCGGGGAGTTCGTGACGGCGGCGGCTTTTTCTGAGGTCGGTTTACCGTGCATGTCATGATGCGCCGGTGCGGCCTGCGCCGTCGCTCGAATCGGAAAAGTGAAAAAGCCAAACAGACTGAAAGCGGCGGTGGCGATAATTGTAGTGATGCGAAGGTAATTCTTCACAGTGCGACTCCTTCCTTTTGTTCAACTACGGACACGACGCGGAACATTCCCGCTTCCATGTGGTAGAGGATGTGACAGTGAAACGCCCAATTGCCAAGCTCGTCCGCGGTGATGTCCAGCGACAGACGTTCTGCGGGCTTTACGTTTACGGTGTGTTTTTTTGGCTTGTTCGGACCCGCGCCGTTGTCAAGTTCCATAAACATCCCGTGAAGGTGAATGGGGTGATTCATCATGGTGTCGTTCACCAGGGTGAGGCGCACTCGTTCGCCGAAGTAAAACGTGATTGGCTCGGCCTCGGAGAATTTCTTGCCGTCAAAGCCCCATACGTAACGTTCCATATTGCCGGTGATATGAAGTTCGATCTCTCGACCAGGCGGACGGGAATCTTCGCCGGGTTGGAGACTCCGCAGGTCGCTGTAAAGAAGCACGCGGGACCCGGTGTCCTCCAGGCCAGTGCCGGGTTCAGCCAACCGGCTTTTCGTCTCCATGGGCACGGAAGAATTACCTGGGCCATGATGGTCAGGGCCGTGCGTGACGGGAGCGGTCTTTGACATGGAGTCATTCATTGGCGGCGCTGCATCCATTGTCATTCCCGGCATCTCCATTCCTGGCATATCAGACATAGTATCGGTGGTGGATTGGGTGTGATCCATCCCGTCCATATTTGCCTCCGGCATCTTCATATCCTTCATGCCGGTCATGCCGCCCATACCCATGTCCGCCATGGTGGCGACCACGCGCTCGCGGCGTGCTGGGAGCGGCGCGGTCATGCCTTCCTCCGTGGCGAGCGTACCGCGCGCAAATCCGCTGCGGTCCATGGCCTCGGCAAAAATGGTGTAGGCACGTTCCTCGTTGGGCTCGACGATGACGTCATATGTTTCGGCGATGGCGATGCGGATTTCATCCACCGTCACCGGCTGCACATGCTGGCCGTCCACCGAAACCACCTTCATTTGCAGACCCGGAATCCGTAAATCGAAATAGGTCGCCGCACCGGCGTTGATGAAGCGCAGCCGCACTCGCTCGCCCGGCTTGAACAGCGCCGTCCAATTCGATTCCGGCGCAAAGCCGTTCATCAGATACGCGTACGTGAAACCCGTGACGTCTGAGATGTCAGTCGGGTCCATACGCATGCCACCCCATTCCAATCGATCCGTGACCGTGGGCATGAATCCGTTTTTCGACACGTCACGGAAGAAGTCGCCCATCGTACGCCGTTGCAAATTGTAATAGTTTTGCCGCCGCTTTAGCTTGGCCAGGATGCTCATGGGATTCTCGGATGTCCAATCCGAGAGCACTATGACGTGTTCGCGTTCATACTGGAAAGGTTCTGGACTGGCCGCGTCAATAATCAGTGGGCCATAGTGGCCCACCTGTTCCTGAAACCCGGAGTGGCTGTGATACCAGTATGTGCCGTTTTGTCGGACAGGGAAACGATAGGTGAAGGTTTCTCCGGGTTTGACACCCGCGAAGCTCACGCCGGGCACGCCATCCATGCCGGGAGGCAGAAGCAATCCGTGCCAATGAATGGAAGTGTCTTCCATGAGATGATTCGTGACTCGCAGGATCGCGTCGCGGCCTTCACGCAGACGCACAAGCGGACCCGGAACAGTTCCGTTGATGGTGATGGCGGTGCCTCGCCGTTTTCCGAACTGCAATTGTTGTTTGCGGATCAGCAGGTCTATCTCGTTGGCTACTGAATCTCCGACGGGACTCGCTTCCAGGCCAGCATTTTCAAAAGCGTAAGCCGGCATGATGCGTTGCAGACCCGCCAGCACGCCGAGTGCTGCGGAGGCGCGGATGAATTCGCGTCTGTTGAGTGGTTGGAATGTTTTTCTCATAATTATTTTCCCAATGTGATTGTAATGCTCTTTGTCTTTTTAGCGGCTTTTCCATCACATCGCCTCCACCATATCAGCCCGTTGAAAATGGGTGGCATCGCCCACGATGCTCTGGTCATACAATTATATTTCCTCGCCGTCGCTATGACGGCACAATTCTTTGTTCATAGTTTCGCATTTCGTAGTCGGAGTGCGTTGCCGATAACCGACACGGAACTCAAGCTCATCGCTGCGCCCGCGATGATGGGACTCAAAAGCACCCCAGAGAACGGGTAGAGCAACCCTGCCGCGACGGGAATTCCGAGCGCGTTATAGATGAACGCGAAGAAAAGATTCTGCCGGATGTTGCGCATCATTGAACGGCTCAAGTTAATGGCCTTGACGATGCCGCGCAGGTCGCCTTTGACGAGTGTTATCCCCGCGCTCTCCATCGCCACATCCGTACCTGTCCCCATTGCGATACCGACATGCGCGGCGGCAAGCGCGGGCGCGTCGTTGATGCCGTCGCCGGCCATCGCCACGATTTGACCTTGTTGTCTTAGTTGCTGAATTCGCTCGTGTTTGTTTTGCGGTTCAACGCCCGCTTCCACGTGATCGAGTCCGAGTATTTTTGCCACGGCTTTAGCGGTGCGTTCGTTATCGCCGGTGAGCATTATGATTTTCAGGCCGAGCTTGTGAAGTTGGGCGATGGCTTCGGACGTGGATGCCTTGATGGGGTCGGACACCGTGAGAATTCCGGCTGCCTTGCCATTGATGGCGACGAACATTGCCGTCTGTCCTTCCTCCTGCAAAGCCGTTGCCTTGGCTTCGACACCTCCCAAGTCCGAGACGCCGCGTTCTTGGAGGAATTTTAGTTTTCCAACAGCGATTTCACGCCCGCCTATTTTTCCGACGACTCCACCGCCAGTGACGGAAGTGAAATCAGCCACGCTTTGTAACTTCGCGTTGCGTTCCTTTGCTCCGTGAACAATTGCAGCCGCGAGCGGATGTTCACTGTTTTGTTCAACCGATGCGGCAGTGAACAACAATTCATCTTCACTTACGCCATTTGCTGGAAGGATATGGGTGAGGCGCGGTTTGCCTTCGGTGAGCGTACCGGTTTTGTCAACGACGAGCGTCGTGACTTTTTCTAAAACCTCCATGGCTTCGGCGTTGCGAATGAGCACGCCCTCCTGCGCGCCGCGTCCGATGCCGACCATGACGGACATTGGCGTGGCGAGTCCAAGCGCACATGGGCAGGCGATGATAAGCACGGCGACGGCGTTGACGATGGCGTGAGCGACGCGCGGCTCTGGACCGAGCCAAGCCCAACCGATGAAGGTCAATACTGCCACAGCCAGCACTGCCGGAACAAAGTAGCCGGAAACTTTATCGGCCAATGCCTGAATCGGCGCTCGGCTGCGTTGCGCGTCGGCGACCATCTGGACGATACGCGCCAGCACCGTCTCGCTGCCGACGTGTTCGGCTTGCATGAGAAAACTGCCGGTGGTGTTGAGCGTACCGCCGGTCACTTTGTCGCCGGAGATTTTTTCTACCGGAATGGGCTCACCGGAAATCATGGATTCGTCCACTGATGTTTTTCCGTCGAGCAAGACGCCATCCACGGGAATTTTTTCGCCGGGACGCACGCGCAATTTTGCTCCAGCTTGAACTGATTCAAGCGGAACATCGCGTTCGTCGTTGTCCTGAACCACACGAGCGGTTTTGGGTGCTAGATTCAGCAGGGCGCGTATGGCGCTGCCGGTTTTGCTCCGTGCGCGCAATTCAAGAACCTGACCGAGCAGCACCAGCACAACGATCACCGCCGCCGCCTCGAAATATATTCCGACCTTGCCATCCGGCGCGAATGAAATCGGAAACGCGCCCGGTACGAGCATCACCACCGCACTGAACAGATAGGCCGTGCCCACGCCAATGGCGATGAGAGTGAACATATTCAATTGCCAGGTGACGAGTGAACGCCAGCCGCGGTTGAAGAAAGGCCAGCCTGCCCACAACACAACGGGTGTCGAGAAAACGAATTGAATCCAGCGTGCCGTGTCACCCATCACCCAGCTTTCATGACGCAACGTGGGAATCACGTGCGCCATTGCGAGCACGAAGACCGGCAGTGCGAGTGCCGCGCCAATCCAGAACCGCCGCGTCATATCGGCGAGTTCGGGGTTTTCTTCCTCGACCGCGGATACGGTTTTTGGCTCTAACGCCATGCCACACTTCGGACAATTTCCCGGATGATCTTGCTGCACTTCCGGGTGCATCGGACAGGTGTAAATAACTTTACCCGGCGGCTTTTCTTCGTGCTTCGCGGTGGCGTCCGCAGGCTGAGTGTTGTGCAGAAACTTTTTGCGGCAATGGTCGCTGCAAAAATAAAACGTCTGTCCATCGCGATCAGCGTGGAGCGCCGTCGACTCGTCCACCGTCATTCCGCATATTGGGTCTTTAGTCATATAGTGATTCTCTTTTCTCGTTTATCCTCAATGATGCTTGTAAAAGCCGATGCCTTTGATGTCGTTCCACGAAGTTGTCTGATGGCAAAGGAAACATTGGTTCACCTCGGCCTTCTCCACTCCGGCGGTTGTCATCGAAATCATTTTGAAGTGCATCATGTAATGGCTTGGCGGGGCTTGATGACATTGGGCACACGACTGCGAGACGGACGAAGGGTGGCGGAATTCCGGGATCGTCCATTTCGTCGTGCCGTGGCATTGCGCACATTCGTTGCCGAGCTGGCCGCGGTGCCGGTCTTTGGTTTGGTGGCACGTCATGCAATTCAGCATCACCTCCTCGCGCTGGAGCTGCGGAGTGTGCAGCGCCGGGCCGCTTTGTTTGAGCCATGCAACAATCGCGTCGAGTTCCGGTTCATGCGCGACGGCTGCGTTCTGGACTTGCCGCAAGCCGATGCGCGCAAGGGAGACATGATCCATTTTCGTCGTGCGCGGGACTCGCCCCTGATGTTCAAGATGGCAGGCCGCGCACTCGGCGATGTCGGCGTGAAAGGCGCTCGGCTGGCGTTGGAGGACGGTCTTGTTGTCGGCGTGGCAGACGATGCAGTTCTTTGCCTCCACGCCCTTCACCGTCGTGTGGCACGCGGCGCAGTTATTTTCGAGAAACGCATGTCCTTGCGACAACTCACCGGGCATGACCATGTGTTGCCAAAAGGCGGTCGCGGCAATCTTACTCACCGGTTGTTCACGGTAACGATAGTAATGAGAGGAGAATGTAAAGAACGCGATGACGGGCAAGGCGAGCGCGATGGCTGCAAGCAGGAATGCTTTTCGCAGTTTCATGAAGACCACCTCAGGCCCAAATGGATTCCGGCCCAGATGTGCAGTCCAAGCAGCACGTAGAAGATGATGGAGAGAACGATATGCACCGTCAGACAGCGGGCGAACCAGCGTTTGAAAAACTCATGCGTGCGCACCGCATACTCCAGGTCCGCGACGGATTCGGCGGTGCGGGTAACTTCACCGGCGGGGCTGCCGGAGGAGATATCAATCCCGATCGAAGCTAGTCCGGCCGCGACGAGGGGCGACCTTGGCAGGCCGCGCATTTCGACTGGGGTGTTTTCGAGCACCCCCCAGGCATGGTCGAGATCGCCACGGGCGGTCTGGAGCAGGATCAACTTATCTTTAATCTCCTGGTTGACGTAGGTGAGTAGACAGCGCACGGCGAACCCACTCACAACGACGAGCAGCATCACGGCTGTCAGCGCGATTCCCAGCCAGCTGTCGTACATGTGGCCGGTATGAATGATCGCGAGCAAAGGGCCGAAAATGCCCGCATAGACATGCACGGTGAGTTGTGTCTTCATCGACATGTGCTTCGTGACCCGTGCGTTGATCGTGGGGATACGTTTGACGATCGGGTACACGAGCGGGATGAGCATGAGCACTGCACCCGTGATCCCGAACGCCGCGCCGATTCCGCTCCCCGCAAAGCGCGGCGAGGTGTGGATGAGGAAGCCGAGCCAGGCCAGCAGCAGGACGCCGAGGACACCGGTGAAGACGATTCGTTCGCGTTCCTTCATGGTTACGCCTCCACCGCGATGTCGACCTTCGGTATTGCCTGGCAGGCGAGAATGATGCCGTTGGCCTTGTCGTCAGCATCGAGAGAATCCTCGACGGCCATTGCGACCTCGCCGGAAGTCATCTTTACCTTGCACAGGCCGCAGGTGCCGATGCGGCAGGAGTTTTGTATCCCGATGGAAAGCTCCTCGGAGAGATCGAGAACGGTCTGACCTTCGTGAATCCTCGCCGCCTTGTTGTTCTTGGAAAACGTGACCAGCGGGCCCGTCGCAGCGACTGTCGGTGTGGCGGTGGTGCCGGCGGCGGCCGGACTGGGCTTGGTCGCGCCGAATAGTTCGGATTTTACCTGGTCCGGCGGAACTCCCAGTTCAGTCAGGATGGCCTTGGTCGCTTCCATCATCGTCGGCGGCCCACAGATGTGGATTCTTCGCGAAGCCAGATCGGGAACCGCCTGCGTGAGCAATTCCTTGTTCAGGCGTCCGCGCAGGCCTTTCCAGTCTGTCCCTTCTGCCTTCGTGCTCGTGACTGCGACGTGCAGCTTGGGATTGCGGCGCTGAAGCGAGTCGACTTCGTCCGCAAAAATGAAATCGGCCGGAGTGCGACACGTATAAATAAAGAATATGTCTCCCGGCCATGACCGCTCCGTGAGATAGCGCGTGATGCTCACCATCGGCGTGATACCCACACCAGCGGAGATAAGGACGATGTTATCCGCCTCGGTTCCATCAAACGTGAATTTCCCAACCGGGCCTCCCGCTTCAATCTTGTCGCCCACCTTGAGCAGATCAACGATGTGACGGGAGACCGCGCCGCGTGGCTCGCGCTTAATGGTTAGCTCAACGTATTCGCGCTGGGTCGGCGAGGAAGAGATCGAGTAGGAGCGGTTCATTCTTGCCCCGCCAATCCAGAACGCGACATTGAGGAACTGACCTGACACAAAGGTGAAAGGAAGGAAGCGGTCGTCGGTTGAAGGCAGGAAGCGAAATGTTTTCACGCTCGGCGTTTCCGTGACGATGCTCCCCACGCGAAGCTGCCCTCGCCAATTCGCAATCAGAGGCGGCAGTGTGGCTTTGGCATCTGCCGCAGGCGGCTCGGCTGTTTGGTGAGTTGGATTGCTCATGTTAATGTCACCTCAATTATACGGCAACAGGCTTGTCGTCCGCCGGCGTTTTTTTTCCGCCTAGTGGTTTCCCTCCGGCAAGCGGTGGTGCCGATCCCGGCGGCGGCGATCCTTTGCCGTCCTCGATACGCCCAAAGAGGGCTGCCGCGCGGCGCATCTTGAAGAAATACATGACGACCATCGCCAGCGCGAACGCAACGAGCAGCACCATCGTGAAGAGGTGAAATAGCGTGACGCCCCGATGCGGCGGCGCTGCAGCGCCGGCCGGGAGGCTCATCTCGCGCTTAAACCAGGCGAGCGCGACTTCGCGTGGCGCGTGGCCTTCCGCCAAGGCGCGGCGCGCGGCGATGCCACTCTCGATCTGTGCAAGGCCTTCGCGGAGGCGCATCGTGGCATCGTGCATCCCCGCGTAGTCGCCGGACTGAGCGCCGACGTTGAGCGAGTCGAGCGCCTGTCCCATCAAAACGGCACCCGCATGCATGCGCTCGTCCGACTGCTGTTCGACCTCCTGCCGTTTTTCCGGCGTCAGTTCCGGCAAGCTCATCAACTCGGGATATAGTTCCTTCTTCGGGGGTGCGCCGCCCATGCCCTTCATCATTTCACCCATCTGTTCCATCATGCCGCCGCCAGCTGCAGGGCCGGCACTGGTAGCAGGCATTCCATCCGTCGCGGGAGTCGCGCCGGGCATCCCTCCAGCCGCAGGGGCCGCGCCTTCGGGATGATGGCTGGCGTGTTCAGCAGCCGTCTGCGCGCGCACCCCCGACGCCCAGAGCAGACCGACCAGCAGACCGAGCGCGGTGAATGCACGGATGAAGCCTCCCTGGTTAATTGGTTGGAATGTTGTTTTCATAACTCCCTTCATCATTTTGATTTTTTGCCTTTGCTGTTCGGTAGCAGCCAGACCGGGTCATGACATCCACAGATACCCGTCGTGAGCTTTTCGGCTTCGGCCGGTCCCCAAGTGCCCGGTTCGTAAATATACGTGGGTGTCACTGATCCCAAGATGGGTTGAACGACCGACCAAGAGGCCTCGACGCCGTCCTGACCCGCGAAGAGCGTGCCGTCTCCAGCCATGGCGTCACCCAGGAGACGTTCGTAAGCGCCCATCTCATCTGCGTGCGGTTGGTTGACAACTTGGAGTTCCCTTGGATCGCCGATCAACTCCTCGCCCGGACGTTTCACCCGAGCACCGATGGCAATTGTCACGTCTGGGCTTAACTGGAAGCGCACATAGTTCGCCTGGCCTGGGCAAAGATTGCTGAGTGCTGGAGGTTTGAGCATGACCAGCACTTCGGTCATCGTCGTCGGGAGACACTTGCCTGCCCGGATGAAGAAGGGCACGCCGTCCCAACGCGGAGAGTCAATGTAAAGCCGTGCGGCAGCGAAAGTTTCGACCTTCGAGTCGCGGGCGACGCCGGCCTCCCGGCGGTAGCCGCGGAACTGCCCGCGCACGATGTCGTCGCGTCCGAGCGGGCGGATATTTCTGAACACTTTGACCTGCTCGCTGCGTATCGACTGCTGGTTCGTCTTTGTCGGCGCCTCCATCGCGATGAATCCCACCACTTGAAGCATGTGGTTCTGGATCACGTCACGAATGGCTCCGGACTCCTCATAGTAGCCGCCGCGGCCCTCGACGCCAAACTTCTCGGCCATGGTGATCTGCACGCTCTCTATGTAGTGGCGGTTCCAGAACGGTTCAAGAAAGGTGTTCGCGAAGCGGAAGACTAGAAGGTTTTGTACCGGTTCCTTCCCCAGGTAATGGTCGATGCGGAAGACGGACGACTCGTCGAAAACCTTGTGGAGTTTCGCACTGAGCGCCCGCGCGGATGGCAGGTCGCGGCCGAAGGGCTTCTCGACGACCACGCGCGCACCTCGGGCGCAGCCTGACTGGCCGAGTCCCTTGATCACTCCCGCGAATACGCTGGGAGGAATGGCGAAAAAGTGCAGCGGGTGCGCCGCCTTGCCGAGTTCCTTGCGGAGCGCGGCATGGGTGGCCGGAGCGCTGTAGCTGCCACTGATGTAACGGAGGCGCTTTTGGAATTTTGCGAAGACCGCCGCATCGAAGCCGTCCTCTTTCTTGACACTCGCAAGGGCACGCGCCCGAAACTTCTCAATTGTCCAATCCGACCTCGCGACCCCGATAACGGGCACTTTGAGATGGCCCCACCGTTCCATCGCATAGAGCGCGGGAAAAATCTTCTTGTAAACGAGGTCGCCGGTGGCCCCGAAGAAGACGAGCGCGTCAGAGTGAGGAAGGTTCATGAGTCGTTTCTCATTTCGCAGAGTTCTCCAGACGTTTAAGCGACCGGCTTGAGGGCGGCGCTCTTGGATGCGATCACCGCCATGAGTTCGTTCCATGACTTTACGAAGGACTTCGCCCCCTCGTCCTGAAGTTGAGCAGCCAGGGAGTCAATGTTGATGCCCGCCTTGCTGAATTGAGTTAACACCGCTTCGCAATCACCGCCGTCGGCTGCCATGATGGCGCCGAGATCGCCATGATCGGCGAGCGCCTTCAGCGTGGCCTCGGGCATGGTATTCACCGTGAATGGCGCGGCGAGGGCCTTGACGTAGAGTATGTCGGAAGCCTGTGGGTCCTTGGTTCCGGTGCTGCCCCAAAGGAGGCGTTGTGGACGCGCGCCTGCGTTGTAAGCGCGCTGCCAGCGGGGCGAATCGAGGAGCTCGCGATTCGCCTTGTAAATGCGATGGGCGATGGCGATGCCGAGATGATTGTTTAGCGCTTCGGAAACCTTGCCCGCGACTGCGGCGTCCCAGCGGCTCACGAATACCGAGGCCACAGATGCGATATCAGGTTTCAATCCAGCATTGATGCGTCGCTCGATGCCGCTCAGGTACGCCTCGGCCGCCGCCACGTAATGCTCGCGCGAGAACAAAAGGGTTACGTTGACCGGCACTCCGGCAAAGACCGCCTCCTCGATGGCAGGCAGGCCTTCCTTGGTGCCGGGAATCTTGATGAACAGATTGGGTCGTCCCGCCCGGGCATGCAAATCTCTGGCGGCGGCGATGGTGCTCTTCGTATCATGCGCGAGGAGCGGCGATACTTCCAACGACACCCAGCCGTCCACGCCGCTCGTCTTGTCGTGGATGGGCCGAAAAAGATCGGCGGCCTGGGTGAGATCCTCGATCGCCAGATCAAAGAACAGCGCCTCGCCCGCTCTGCCCTGGTTGAGCTTCTCGCGGATGGCGGCGTCGTAGGCCGTGCTGTTCTTGATGGCGTGATGGAAGATTGTTGGATTCGAGGTCAGTCCCGTCACCGACAGCTCCGCAATGTAGCGCTTGAGCGTGCCGCTGTTCAGCAGGTCGCGTGTCATATTGTCGAGCCAGAGACTCTGGCCGAGGTTGTGCAACCGTTGAGTGGCTTTCATGTTCTTTCTCCTGATTGGTTCATTCACACACTCCCATCAACCTCATGTTTGTATCTATAGCTGGTTCACGAATATCTCGGATTGGATTGTTCGATAGAGGCAGGTTCGAGGGCATGGCCACGCCGCAGGCCATCGCCTCGGCGCAATGAAAAACTGATCTGCCTGGAATTGAGGTCACGTTTCGATGATCACTTTCAGGGCCTTGGTGTCGGCGGCCTTGCCGAATGTATCGTAGGCTTGCAGTATCTGGTCGAGCTTGAAGTGGTGTGTGATCAAATGCTTAGGGTCGATGCGTTTAGACCGCACGGTCTTGAGCAGCATTGGAATCGAGATCGTGTCAACCAGCCGCGTGGTAATCGTCACGTTGTGCGACCACAGCTTCTCCAAGTGCAGATCGACTTTGCTGCCATGCACGCCGATATTGGCTATGACACCGCCAGGAGCCACGATGTCCTCGCAGAGATTGAAGGTAGCGGGGATGCCCACCGCCTCGATGGCCGTGTCCACACCGCGTCCGCCGGTAAGCTTCATCACCTGCTCGGCCGCTTTGCCATCGGAACTGTTCACGGTGGCGGTCGCGCCAAAGCGCTTCGCCACGGCAAGACGGTTGTCGTCCAAGTCAATCATGATGATATCGGACGGCGAATAGAATTGTGCCGTGAGCAGCGCCGCTAGCCCGACGGGCCCTGAACCTACTATGGCGATGCTGGAACTCACCTGGACTTTCCCGTTCATCACACCGCACTCAAAGCCGGTTGGCAGGATATCGCTGAGCATGACCAGCGCCTCTTCATCGGCACCCTGTGGAATCGGGTATAGGCTCGTGTCGGCATACGGGATCCTCACAAACTCGGCCTGCGTGCCGTCAATGCTGTTGCCCAGTATCCAACCGCCGGTGGTGCAATGCGAATACATACCCTTGCGGCAATACTCGCAGCGACCGCAGGCGGTAATGCACGAGATCAATACCCTGTCCCCTGGCTTGAAACTCGTCACACCCGGACCCACGGCATCAATGATTCCCACACCTTCGTGGCCCAGAACTGTTCCAGGCTTGCAGGTCGCCACGTCGCCTTTAAGGATGTGCAGGTCGGTGCCGCAAATCGTCGTCTTGGTTATCTTGATGACCGCATCGGTCGGCATCTTGATAGTTGGCTTGGGGCGGTCTTCAAGTTTCTTCTGGTCCGGGCCATTGAAAACGAGAGCTTTCATGGTGACTCCGTTCCGTGGTGTGCACTCAGACTTCCAGCACGCGATTCATTGTGCCGAATTCGTTGGCGCAGCATTTCGGGCAGCCGTGATATTCGTGCTCGCAGCCCGGCTCGCAGCACCATAGCCCATCCACGATAAACTTGAATTCATGGTGTCCGGGCGGAAGGGGCAGCGTGGTTCGCCAATGCCCGTCCGCTTGTTGCATCAGCGGCATTACCTCGGAACTCCATTCATTGAACGTGCCGGCCACGAACACAGCTTGCGCCTCTGGTGCGTGGCAGGAGAATTCGACTGTTTTGGAAATATTCTTTTTAATGTCTTGCCTCTTTGACTTGTCGATCACATGTCGCTCATGCCGCCGGCCATTGGAGCCGCAGCGGGAGCGGCTGAAACGGGCGGTGCGAAACCGGTGAGAATATTGCGTTGCTCGTCGGTGAGGAGTTTGCTCGCGTCGCCTACGGCATGGATGAAAGCGAGGCGACTATCGCCTCGCAGCTTTTCGATGTCGCGGATCTTCGCCTCGATTTGCGTAGCATCAGGCTGATCAGCGGCAGTGAGCGCCCAGAGCGCCTGCTCGGCCTGCTCCGCCGCGCGATCCGCGGTGCTTTTCGCGAGCAGCGCTTGATCCCTGGCTTTGCTGAGCCCGGCTTGCTGTTCGGTCGTGAGCGCGATGTGTTGCGGGTGATCGAGGAAGAAGCCGGTCGCGCCGATGTGATAGAGGTGCGATGCGCCGGGGAAGCCGGGCAGCGCGGATTGCGACATGGCACCGGGGCTTCCGCCCATGCCCATCATCGGGGCCATTTCCATCATGTCGTCGTCCATCATGGCCATACCACCTCCGGTCATTGGTGCGGCAGCCGGCGCTGTGCCGCCACCCATGGGCATGGGCATCATTTTGTCCATCATCCCCATCATTTGGTTCATCATCCCCATCATATTCATTTCGCCACCCGCGGGCGCGGCAGCGCCGCTCATTCCCGCCATCGCTGGCGCTGGCGTTGCGCCTCCGCTCATGCCCTGCATGCTGCCGCCGGCGTTCATTTTACCCATCTCCATGCCCATGGCGGGACTTGCGGCGGGAGTTGCACCGGGCATTCCCGGCATGGCTCCGCCCGCTGTCGCCACGGTGTTCGGCGTCGTACTCTTCGCGAGCGTGGCTTCGAGTTGCGCGAACTTTGCCTGCAGCTGCGAGAACTGCTGCGCGAGCACTGGATCGCCTGTCGCTGCATCGGGGGGCATTGCACCAGAAGCGACGTGCGCCGCGTGCACCGGGTCAGTCGGTGGTTGTGCCGCAACAATTTTCTGACCGACGCTCACGAAAGTTGCCGCGACCAGAAGGCCCGTAATTACGAGACGCTTTGTGGTAATTTGGATTCGATTATTCATGATTCCTCGGTGATTTGTTTTCTTTGTTTTGGCGCTGTCGGGCTATTCTTTATCTTTTCCCATGCCCATCCCTTTGCCCATTTTCATGTCCTTCATAGAGCCGCTGCCGGCTTTGGTCGCGGAACAGAACATGGCGTCGTCGCCGCATTTCGAGCAAACATGTTTCACCTCTGCGTCTTTGCCTTCGCCTTTGCCGGTGGCGACGACTTCAACGGTGCCATCGCAGGCCGGGCACATCATCTTTTCACCGACCGTCATCATTTTGACATGCGCGTTGTCGGTGCCGACTTTCTGAATCATGACGTGTTTACATTTGCTGCAGGTCATGGACATGGCGTCACCGGGTTTCAGCGCTTCCGCCTGTGCCTGGGTCGTGATGTGTTCCATTTGCATCATGTCATGCGAACCGTGCTCATGTTCCGCTGCGCGGGCCGCACCGGGCAGCCAAGTCGCTAACGCCAGCGCGAACGCGATTCCAGAGCCGAGGCTCATCTTGATGAGGCTGTTTTGTTTAGTTTTCATAACATTGTCTTTCATCTGTATCGCTTTGTTTATTCGTTGCTGAAGGATGGGTTAGTGGTGTGGTGTACCGCAACCGGTCATGCTGAGAACCGCCACGCAGAGCGCCAATGCCATCAGCGTGGGCTGAATCCATTTTGAGTGTGTCACCGCGATAATTGCGCGGTTAACCGATGTTTTCATTTTCATAGTTTTGTATTATCCTTCGATGATACGAACGCAAGGCTGGCCGCAAGTTTTGTTCCTGCGGCCTGTAGCGTTACTATTTTGTAGGGTCGGGGTGAATCGTGTGATGTTGTATGGCGCCATCTTTGCCGGGCACAAATGTTGATTGCTTTGGAGCCGGTCCACTCGTGGGTTCGGGATGCTCATCACAATGGATCAGATCACCGCAGGTCTTGCAGGTGTGCTCGAACTTGCCGCCAGAGAAGAAACTCGCCGCGGCGCTCTTGCAGTCCTCGCACACCATTTTCTTCTTCGAAACGTAGGTAATGCCCCTCTTGCCGCCAGTCTGGCGGGGCGTCTTGACCCATACCGTTTCGCATTTTGGACACATGATGGCCTGTCCGTTTTCATCCTTCGCATTCTCCGCACTGGCCATCGGCGCCAGCCACCCGGTCAACGCCAAAACACTCGCCATAACCCATGTTGTACTTCTATTCATGTTCGCTACTCCTTTTTAATGGGACTATTTGTTCCTAACAGTTAAACGCCGTATCCGACAAAAACCCTCTAACGACTTTCCTTGATCGGTGCATCGGGGAAACACTGACAGATGTTCTGTTCGGCAAAACTTCTTTACCAGTGTGAAACATAGATTCGAAGGCTGTGCTGGCGCGATGGGGTATAACCCTACTAGTATGGTTGATGAGTACCAACGCACTCTCGACGTGCGGATCTCGCCAAGATATGTGCAATGAACTCTGTTCAATATAAATGGTGTGGCAGCCCATGTGATTACAGTCGTGCGAAATCAGGCACCTACGGCAGGAACAAAAATTGCGATGCGACTTGGCGCGAGACTCATAACAATTTGAATGCGTTTAGTTTGTGATACTAGTATGCAAGTTGACGGCCTGAATATCGCAGAGCGCATGTATGTGGAATTGATGAAAACAGCCTTGCGTCTCCGGTCCACTTAAACTGATACCGAGCAGAGTTTGCCAGAGCCATTGAAATTACACAGTCATCATGATAGCCGCTCGGCGCATTGTAGGTGATTAAGCCGTTCGGGGTGATCGCATACTCGTAGCGCTTCAACTCGTCGGTCACCACCGACCAAGCTGCCGGCCAGCCGACCTGCCGTTGCTCGACGGCGACCACGAGCCGCTGGATCAACTGGGTCTTGGACATGTTGGTCAACTTTACCGGCTCAATCCGGGGAATGACATGCCGAAGGTCGTCATAAACCGGATCCCCGATGCCGGTGGCGTCCATGACCAGCAGGCCGTTGAACTTTCGATAGAAATTCACGATGCGCTCTTTCTGAATGGGCCAGTCGAGATGGTTAAACCGTTCCATGTCGAGGCAGTGGCCGGTCTTGCGATCCATCGCAATCAGGACGGTATGATCGGTATGTTTGGCCAGGTCGCAGCCGATGACCACGTCGTCGGCGCGAACCGGATCCGTATTCAGTAAGCAGTCATCTACGTTGTGAAAGACGCCGGCGCTGTCCTCGAGAAACTCGGCCTCGTACTCTTGCCGGAAGACATCCGCCGGCATCGTGCGTTTGGCTTCCTCCCATTCCGCTGCCGGGAAGTACGGGTTAGAGTTGCTCGGGAAATGGAACGATTGGTAATCAGTTTCCCGCGGGTCTTTCCCGCGGGTGTGCAAGTCGTAGAACCAACCGCGTCCGTTTGGCGTTGAAATCAGCGTTGCCCAGCCCATCGTCTGTGCCAGCGTCGGACGGATGGTGTAATGCCAGACATCAGCCGGGATACGCGCGGCCTCATCGACCACGATGCCCTTGAATCCTAGGCCAAGGATGGATTCGGGATTATCGGCGGACAGGAATAGGATACGGGCATCGCCTGCGGCACCTGTGAATTCCGCCCGGACCGGGTTACGTCCCACGATACGAACATAATCACCGGCAATATCGCGCAATGCATCAACGCCACGGTCGGCGATGAAATAGGTCGGAGCAATCCATCCGTAGGTTCCGCCTTCTTGACCGCCGGCATCCAATAGTTCGGCGGCTAAACTGAGGGTTTTTCCCCAGCGGCGTCCGCAACAGACAACTCGGAAACGCCTATCGCGGGCATCATGGATGGATTGTTGGCCTGGGTGCGCGGCGTAGTTGATAACGAAAGCCATGTGACTGCTCCTTCCTCGCCCAGCTTCATTTTCACCTCGGTGGGCAAAAGAGGCATGATGATCTGGCGAAAGAACCGGATCGGATCGGCCAGAAAGTGTGCTTGAAGGGCCTCGCGAAGGACTTTGCGGTTATCAGCCGTGGCCATAACCGCATCGAGTTCAAGCAAGGCGGCAGCACGTCCCCCAACACGGCCCTTTGGACGTCCCGGGGCAATGGTGCCCGGTAGAAAGCGGCCATCTTCGGCACGCACCGGAACGAATTCATTACTGGTAGAAATAGGATCAGATTCCATATATTGATAATACGTTATCATCGTAGAGAATCAAGAATAAATGGGGGCGTGTATTCGCGCAAAACTGGGGAAAGGTGAATCACCCGGAGAGGAAAACGGGTTACAGGGGTTTTCCTGGTTGCGCGATCAGGCGTGAATCGGGTTTTGGCAAATCGTCGCAGCGGATGAGTGCCCGCAATCCCGGAGACGAGTTAGGTCTGACCGGCCAAAACACGAATGACGCCCGCGCAACGGACGGGGCGCGTAACAGTCCGCGCACAGATCGTGAACGGATGAAGGATGAGAACGGAAACGAGATGTGCGTCGGTCTGTGTAGCGCGGGGCTGATGGCCGAGGGGAATTCGTAGTGACAGCCGGAGCCGAAACCCCGAAGGCCATGGCGATGCCTGGCCAGTGGTCGTGCCGAGTGCGCGAGCCGACCACGCAGACGGGCATGGGGCGATAGTCCATCGAGGGACAGTCCCACAGGGAATCGCCAGAGGGTGGATAAGGCGGTGCATCAGGCACGAAACCCGCAGGGCGAGAACCACACAAAAAACAAGGAATCGACGGCCTCAGCCGGCGAGGGTTTTGTGTGCTGACGTCGTTCTCGTCGAAAGTTTCCCCCGGTAGGTTCCCTGAGACCAGTACATTTTATGGAAGGGGGCGAAGGGAGGGGTTCGGGGAACCGCCAGGGGGAAACGCGATTTCGTGCTGTGCCGCCGCGGTCGAGTGTCCAGCGAGACCAGTTAGGACCGGCGGCCCAGCCGGTCCGTGGCGCGATGCTTCCGCCCCAGCGGAACGAGCGCCGTTCTTCCGCAGCCATCGGACCGCCAACCGAGGGCGAGTCCTTATCCAAAGAATGCATACAGGGGGACCCGCGCAAGACCAGGAACGCAGGCGAGCGCGGGGGATTTTCCCCGCCCCACGTTCGCGGACATCTGAAATATTGTCGCCTATTTAATCCGTGGGGCGGGAAAGTTTTTACGGCTTGGCCTCCACCGTGTCGGAAAAACGGAACCGGTCATTTTGTGTTGGGCTTGATTCGACAAGGTCAAAAAAGCGCAAGTCCTCGGGGTGTTCTCGTTGGTGGCGGGGCGTGTGGAAATACTCCACGGTCACGGCGTCCCAGTGGTCCGCGGTCGCGTGTGCGTCCTCTCCGATGGTTACGACAAGGGCGCGCCCATGCTTGCGGGCAAGTCGGGCGGCTTTCTGATAGGCGGGAAACATTTTCACGGTGTGGCCTCCTCTCTTGGTTAACGGTAGAAAACCCAGACATCGCCGTCATGGTGTACGAAGTGAACCGAGTCGATCCCGGCGTCTCGGGCGTAGGCGGCAAAGTCGATGTAATAGCGCAAGTTCTCGGGAACGTTAGCAAGGCTTCCGGATTCCTCCAGATATTCGCACGCCCAGTCTTCTTCGCTGTCGTATTTGCCGGCGTAGGCGTCGCGGGCTTCCTCAATGGTCGCATCTTGGTTTACGTGCTCAAGGTAAACGGCCAGTAATTCTTGCTCGTCCTCGGTGAGTTCCAGCCAGTCCCATACTTTGGGATCAAGGCCGCTCTCGCCGTAATACTCGCGGGGGAATCCCTCGAAGTCCTGAAACATCAATTCGGGGTCGGCTTCGTC
>DAOLDL010000023.1:0-39417 GCA_035327305.1 Kiritimatiellia bacterium
GAGCGTCACGTTTACACCGTGAATGTCGGGGGTTCGAGTCCCTCACCGCCCACCATGTCCCTATGCCTTTCATTTTGTTTTTTATAGCGCTGGTGATGGTCGCTACGCCCGCCACCGGCAGTGGAATCAAACCCCTTGTGCATCAAGGGGAGCGGTTTATACGACTTGACGAACTGGCATCGTTTTATGGCGGAGAAATTGTCCCCTCCCCGTTGGGGCAGGTTTTTATTCGTGCTCCGCGCGCCGAGTTGGAATTCAAGCCTGACAGCCGTGAACTCCGGATAGGCCGGACCATTGTTTGGATGCACGAGACCATGAAAAAAGTGGCCAATCACTGGGTAATTTCCGAAACCGATGCACTAAAAGTGATTGATCCGGTCATGCGTCCGCCGGAGTATTTGCGTAATGCCGGGTACCGCGTTGTCATGATCGATCCCGGACATGGAGGATTGGATACCGGTGCGCGCGGACTGAAACACGGAGTGGAGGAAAAACGAGCTGTGCTGGACATTTCACGGAGGGTTCGCAATCATCTTACTGCGGCGGGTGTGAAAGTCTACATGACGAGGGAAAATGACCGGTATATCGAATTGGAAGAACGATCGCGTATGACCGCGAGGCGTGGCGCCGATTTATTCGTCAGCATTCATCTTAACTCGGCATCCGGCTCAACGGCCCAGGGAATTGAAACATACGTCCTCATTGCGGCAGAACATTCTTCAACCGCCGGGGGTTCAAAAAGTCCGGCGTTGCCGGGTAATCGTTATGATCCCGGAAGCGCACTGCTGGGGTTTTATTTGCAACATGCTCTGATTCAACAGGTAAAGACTGTAGATCGAGGTTTGAAACGTTCGCGTTTCATCGTGTTGAGAAACGCGCCATGCCCGGCCGCACTGGTTGAACTGGGATTTCTTTCGCATGCCGGTGAAGAGCGTAAAATCATGCAGGAAGATTACCGGGAAATGCTTGCCCAGGCGATCGTCAAAGGCATCATGAATTATATAAATACAGTACGACAATCACAGCGAGGTCCAATATGACAACATCCGACTCCATGCATCCTGAACCTAAATCGCTTGCGAATATGAAGCTGGACCTGAAGTACTATATGTTCGACTGGGATGACAATATTCTGCATATGCCGACCCGCATTCATCTGGAGCGAAAAACCGAATCCGGATGGGAACCCTACGATGTTTCGACGGCCGAATTTGCCCGGATTCGTCGTGATACCGTCAATTACCGTCCAAAAGAAGGGGATTGGGACAAGGCGTTTGTTGACTTTTATGACGTTGGCGAGAAGGGGGAGGATGTATTTCTGGAGGATACAAAAGCGGCGCTGGCGCCGGTAATCGCCGGGGAGAAAAGCGGCGCGCCAAGTTTTGAACCATTTAAGAAGGCACTGATTGAAGGTCGCCTGTTTGCCATAATCACCGCCCGATCCCACAGTTCGCGCGGCATTCGCAAGGGGGTCGAGTATTTTATCTACAATGTTTTGAGCGACGCTGAACGTAGACAGATGGTGGCCTGCCTCAAGGAATACATTACGCGATTCGACGGACGTGTTCCCAATCTTTCCGACGAGGATATAATCTCAAATTATTTGAATTTGAATCGGTATCACGGTGTGACATCCCCCGAGTTTGAAAAGAAAATGGGAAGAAAGTCGGCAGGGTCCGAAAGTCCGGAACACGCAAAAATGCTGGCCATCAAGGACTTTGTTCAGCATGTGATTGCGTTGATCAAAGGCGTCGGCGTGCGTGAACCGATCAGCATCGGTTTTTCGGATGATGACCGAAAAAATGTCGAAGCAGTGGAAGAATACATTCAAGATGAATTGAAGAAGGAATTTCCGCACATCAAATTTGTCGTGTATGACACTTCCGATCCCTCGCGACCCAACGGGCAGAAAATAGTAATAGAAGATTCACGGAATCCCTCCTGATGGAATCTCGCGCGTATGGGAAAAGCGGATTTCAAGTTTCCGTTGTCGGTCTTGGCGCCGGTCACATTGGTTCGGAACATGCGGATGATAAGGCGGTCGATCAACTGCTGAATGGAGCCTTGGATGCCGGGGTCACGCTGATCGACACCGCCCGTGGTTACGGATTGTCCGAGGAACGAATCGGCCGTTTCATCAGCCATCGTCGCCGTGAATTCATTCTTTCCACGAAAGTTGGATATGGCGTCAACGGTATTCCCGATTGGACGCCGGCGGTTATTTCCGCAGGCATTACCAACGCGTTGAAACTGCTCAAAACGGATTACCTCGATATCGTCCATTTGCATTCATGCCCTCTGGATGTGTTGAAAAACTCTGATTTGGTCAATGAATTGCAAAACGAAGTCACAAAAGGACGAATCCGGGTTGCCGCTTATAGCGGAGAAAATGATGCCTTGACGTATGCCGTGCACAGCGGCGCATTTGGCGGGCTTCAATGTTCGGTGAATATTGCGGATCAACGTTCAACGGATACGATTTTACCGGCGGCCGGCAGAGCCGGCATGGGCATAATCGCCAAACGCCCGTTGGCGAATATGGCGTGGCGGTTCAAGGACCGGCCGACAGGGGAATATGCAGAAACGTATTGGACGCGATTGCAGGAGATGAAGCTTGATCCTACTCCGTTTTCCTGGACGGAAATGGCGCTTCGTTTTGCAATGGCAATCCCTGATGTACATTCCTGCATCGTGGGCACCTCAAATCTCGAGCATCTTTTGAAAAATATTGAAATAGCTAACCGCGGGAAACTTCCTGAAAGAATGTTCCACCACATACGCAAAGCTTTTGTTGCCCATGACCGGGGTTGGATGGGCGAGGTATAAAAATTTACCGCAAGGCAGGCAGATTGCGTCGCCACCTGTGATCAGGGGTGTACGTCATGCCAACATGAACCAGGCATCCGGGTTAATCCTGACCCACTTCGGAAGGAGTCGGTTCGGCAACTTCTTCGGACGCATCAGCATCGATAACCGCTTCAAGATCAGCGGGAGTTTCGATTTCAGGCGCTATTGCCGAAGGCAAATCCACATACAGTACGACGGCGTTATGATCACTGACGCTGTCGTCGGTTAGAACCAGTTGCGCATCCATTTCACCAAGTCCCTTGGTGAATATATAATCGAATGTAGTGGTGCTGAAGGGACCTCGCGCCTTCCACGTTAAGCGCTCTTCACGAGGCGTGTTTGCCCATGAATTCCAGTATCCGGCATCAACCATCATCCGGATTACATTGTCGCCAAACTGTCCATCATCGTTGGTGTTGACGTCACCGCCGACAATCCAGGCATCAATGCCGATATCCGCAAATTGTTCCTCCATGCGAGCCATATGGTCAAGAAGCTGACGGATTGATTCGTCGCGTATGTTGAAATTTTGCTGATCCTCTTCCGGTGAACTGCTTTTGTTGCTTTTCAGGTGAAGTCCGTAAACGAGGATAAGTCGACCGGTTTCCGGATTTTCCAACGCAGTAAAGGCAAAGCCTCGGCGCAAATTATCCATGGTGACTTCCCAGGGTTCGGCCCATGCCGCATATGCATTGAGCCGCGAAGCAATGGCGATTTGCTGATTTCTGCGGTCCTCGCTATCATCCTCGCTAAACCGGAAATTCGAGATGACATGCAGATCAAGTCCCGGAACCGCGCCCAGCACATCCCTGAACGCCGCTTCCTCGCAAATTTCCGTTGCGATCAAAATGTCGGGCGCCAGCTCGCCCAGGGCCTCCCGTGTGTCGGCAATATGACGCTCAACTTCATGAGAAGAGGGGCGCATTCTCTGGCCGGGAAACCATTCAATGTTCAATGCGACAATCTTTATTTCACTTGCCTGGCTCCAGCCCGCAAGAACAAACACCATTAACCCCAAGCACAGAAGCTTCAAAATACGATGCATTGACATTTCCCCTATAATTCTTCCATGACAGACAAGAAAAGACACGTAATGTTGCAATAAATTGCCGGTACCGCAAAGAAAAATGAACAAAATGCTATTATATTCGCGGGCATGACGATTAAAATTCGTGTACGTCACATCAGTCAAACGCTACATTAGAACACATGACATGGCCATTATCTGATTTTGGAGAGAAGCTCGGGGCTCATTCCGGCATCAATGAATTGATGAAAGATTTGGGCTCGGCAACTTCCGGGCGCCGGGATTTGGTCATGCTTGGAGGCGGAAATCCCGCCCATATTCCTGAAATCGAAAAAATCTGGCGTCATCGCTGGCTGGAAATTGCGTCGCAGGACAACGCGCTTGAACGGCTTTTGGGCAATTACGACGGACCTCAAGGCAATCCGGAATTCATTCAATCCCTCGTCATGAGTTTAAAGAATCGCTATGGCTGGGATATTCGAAGCGAAAATGTCGCCATTGTCAATGGAAGTCAAAATGCATTTTTCTATTTGTTCAACATGCTGGGTGGGCGGCACGAAAATCGAAGCCGCGGGAAAATTCTTCTCCCGTTGTCCCCCGAATATATCGGGTATGCGGATCAGGGCATTTATGATGGGATGTTCCAAGCGGTGCCTCCCGGCATTGAACTTATCGGCGATCATTTTTTCAAGTATCACATCAACTTTGACAAGCTGAAGGTAAACAATGACATTGCCGCCATTTGCGTTTCGCGCCCTACAAATCCAACCGGCAACGTCCTGACCAATGACGAAGTATCGCGTCTGGAAGAGTTGGCGGGCCGGCACCATATTCCGCTTATGATCGACAACGCCTATGGGGCGCCGTTTCCAGATATCATTTTTAACGAAGTACAACCCTTGTGGACCGACCATACGATTCTTGTGATGAGTTTGTCCAAGTTGGGTCTGCCGGGTACCCGAACCGGCATTGTTCTGGCTCGTGAGGAATTGATTGAATCCTTGGCCGCCATGAATGCGGTTCTTGGTCTGGCAAATGGAAATACCGGCCAGGTGATCGCCGAGCCGCTCTTGCGGGACGGCACGCTTTACCAGGCATGCCAGGATCATATCCAGCCTTATTATTTCAAAAAATCCCGGCAGGCAATTTCCTGGCTGAAGGAATCTTTGAACGATAACCTGCCGTACCGCATCCATGTAAGTGAAGGGGCCTTGTTCCTCTGGTTGTGGTTTGACAGGCTTCCGATCACCTCGGCGGAATTGTATCGCCGTCTGAAGGCGCGAAATGTGTTGATTATTCCCGGACATTACTTTTTTTACGGACTTGATGAGGTACACGAGCACCAGCATCGTTGTATACGGCTGTCGTACGCTCAAAAGGATGAAACCGTGCAACGGGGAATTGCCATTCTGGCTGAAGAAGTATCAAAAGCCTATGGCGGCTTCTGATTCAATCAGGCAATGAAACTGCTTTCCAATATATGGTTCAAGTGTCCTGCCTGTCAGAAAAAACTGGTTGTGGATCGTTCTGCGGGCGGAATGCGGGCGGATTGCCCGGAATGCGGCAAGAAAATACCGATTCCCGAAAGTTCAACTGCATGCCCGAATTGGGTGAAGACCGCAGGATTGGCCGGGGCACAGTTTGCCCTTATTATTCTTGCTCTGGCCATCGGTTGGCGATTGGCAAGGCACGACAGCCAACAACCAATGGTCTCCAGGGGAGATCATTCGCCCGTTCAAACCATCTCCGGTCCAGTGACAGCCGAGGAAGACTTCAGGGCTGTCGATGACGATCAAGGCAATGGTGTGGATCTAAAATTGCTGGAAGCACACTCCGATCTTCAGGGTCGATACGACCGTTTGATCGAATGGATGCTGGAAAATTATCGAGGACGCTATCCCTTGCCGGAGCGTTTGGTGAATCGCCTGCGCATTTCCCCGTTAAATGATGACGGGGACGTTCATCCGGATCTTGTTGAAATGCTCAAAATAAACGACCAGGAAAAGGCGATGATCCGTGATGTGTTTGAATATGTTCTGGGTAACTTCAAGGCGGCCGAGGCGGAACGTGCCCGAATTACCGAGAATCAGCCTGACCGGATAACCTTCATGATACCTCACTATCCGGAGATCGGCGCCGAGCTAAAGGAAGACATGCATCTGGCCGTTGAAAGCACGCTTGGGTCCGCGCGTTTTGACCGCATGATGGATGTTGCCGGTGCGGAAATGCGGGAAACGTTTCATTACTACGGCGAAGCATCGCGAACACTGACATTTGAAATCATCAGGCCGAAGAATCCCGGTGATCATCCGCCCTACGTGTTGATTCGTGATGGCTGGGTAATTCCTGAAGGTGAAAGCATGCGGTTGACCAAAATCACCGAGACGGCGGTGTTGAATGAGTTGCCGTCCGCCTACGAGGCTTATACCAGTTGGCTTCCCGAAACCATGCTTGTGCCATCTGTAACACCGTAAGTCATGTTGATGCGACTTCAAAAGTATCTTGCCGAATGCGGGGTCGCCTCAAGAAGACAGTGCGAATTGATCATGGAGAGCGGGCGTGTGACGGTTAATGGTTGCGCAATTTCCGGACCCGGAGTTAAAATTGATCCCGACAAGGACTTGGTGGCGCTGGATGGCCGAAAGGTGGTACCCGCCGGTCGCCGTTATATTATGCTGAACAAACCGCCGGGTTTTGTCTGTACGTCCAGTGATCCACAGGGTCGACCCAAAGTTGTAGATTTAGTTCCCGCAAAGCCGGGTGAGCGTCTGTACACAATCGGGCGTTTGGATATGAACAGCGAGGGTTTGATTTTATTTACCAACGATGGGGCATTTGCCCAACAGATGTCGCATCCGCGGCATCAGACCAAAAAACGCTACGTGTTATGGCTGACCAGCCCGTTGTCCACGGCGCAGTGTAGGCAATGGAGGGCAGGTATTGAAGATGACGGAGAGCAGTTGCGCGTGCTGTCGATCAAGGCGATGCCGTTGGATAAGACAGGGCACGGATATGAGATTGAATTGGGCGAGGGGAGAAACCGCCACTTGCGCCGGATGGCGGCCCATGCCGGAAAAAAAGTCGCGCGTCTTCAGCGAATCGCGGTGGGTAATCTTTCACTTGGCGGATTGAAGCGATCTGCATGGCGCGAATTAACGGAAAAAGAGATTCAGATGCTGACTGGCCGTAAAAGCAAATGAAACATCAGCCCGGGTTCCATTATCCGGCGTTCAATCATGCGATATCCGGGTTAGCCTCACTGAAGCACTGCGATACGTTTGATGGTTTTATCATTCACTTGGCGTCGTTTTTAGGTTTGTGTTTGTTCCACTCATCCACGACGGTGCCTTTCCACAACTCGACTCCGATGTCGTAGGCGGCACGTCCGATCATGTGTGCGGCAATTGGCGCCGTAGCAAGGAAGAAGACAATAATCAAGATGGCGGGAGCCACGATTTTCATTTCCTCAAAATGAATGGCCAGAGAGAGAACGATGCCGCTTACGCCCACCGTTCCCACTTTGGTAGCGGCATGCATCCGGGTGAATAGATCGGGCATACGAATGATACCAATGGCGGAAAGTAGCATAAACAAACTGCCCGTTAGCATGAATATGGCGATGATGATATCCTTCAATGGGGTGCTCCTCGGCTGATAAACAAGGCCAACGCCACGGTTCCGATAAAAGCGATCAAAGCCAGGGCAATTCCTGCGGTCAGATATACATGTTCGCCAGTCCGTATCGCATGAACGGCGAGAATTCCCACGACGACGGATGCAATCAGGTCCAGTGCGATGATTCGATCGGGCGGGGTCGGTCCGCGCAAAACCCGGTAAAAAGCCAGCACCATGGAAAGTGTCAGCAACAGGATTGATATAGTTGACGCTGTTTCCAGAATGGGACTCATCGCATCACCGCCAACAGTCGTTTTTCCATTTGATCTTTGGTTTCAAGTCGAAGCTTTTCGGGGTCGTCCACAAACATGGCATGAATATAAAGCGTCTTGCGATCATCGGATACATCAAGGCTTAACGTTCCAGGCGTCAGTGATATGACGTTGGCGAGCAGGGCAATTTCCATGTCCGTCCTGGTGTCGAGCGGTATGGCGATAACTCCGGGGCGCATATAGTAGGTTGGCGTGACGACGTCGTAGGCCACGCGAATACTGGAAACAACCATTTCTTTCAGGAAAAATAAAATAAAACGGATGGTTTGCGGAACTTTGGTAAAATAAGTCGAAGTCCCGCTCCGGCTGTGTATGGAGCCGAGCACAATGTATCCGACGATAAATCCAATCAACAGGCTTGTTATATTGATGTTGCCGGTAAACATCGCCCAAAGAAAAGCCAGCAGGATATTATTTAAAAACATTTTCATGGAACACGTCCACCATTGGGCAAGACTGCCTGAATATATGCATCGGCGGATTTCAATTGCGCTCCAATATCCGTGACCAGTTCATACACGGAGCCTCCGGCCAATCCAATGACCACACTGCAGGCCGCCAACAATACGACAGGACCTAGAAGACAAATCTTTTCCTGCTTTGTCCACGACAATGCGGCATCGGAAGTTGATTGATCGCCGGGTGCGGGTTTCCAGAAAACTTCGTTCCAGATTTTCGTCATGGAAAAAAGCGTAAGCAAACCCACGGCAATCGCAGTTGCCGTCACGACATAATGACCGTTGGATAAGCCGGGAATGACAAGAGACAGTTTGGCAAAGAAACCGGAAAGCGGAGGCAGGCCGGCCAGCGCCATGGCGGAAATCAGGAAAAGAACGGCCAGGATCGGACTGCGCTTGTAAATACCGCCCAGCTTTTTAAGATCGTTGGTTCCGGTTTTATGTGCGACCACACCGGCGACGAAAAACAGATTGGTTTTGGCAATGATGTTATGCACGATATACAATACGGCGCCGCCGAGCGAAGCCGCCGTATACATTCCGAGACCCATAATCATGTAGCCGATCTGACTGACGATATGAAAAGATAGCAGTCGGCGCATTTCCATTTGCGCGGCCGCGCCGAGCACCCCGGTTACCATGGTGAAGCCGGCCATGACCAGAATCACCAGCTGGGTAATTTCCGTTTCCGGCATGAAGATCAGTGTGAATACCCGAATCAACGCATAGACACCAACCTTGGTCAGCAATCCGGCAAAAATTGCTGATACCGGGCTGGGAGGGGTGTGGTAGGATGCCGGCAACCAGAAAAACAAGGGGAAAGCCGCAGACTTGATGCCGAAGGCGATCAAGAACAATACACTTGCGATGCTGATGATTCCGGGATGATCGGATTGGCGCACCACGACCGCCAGGTCGGCCATGTTTAATGTTCCCGTAATGCCGTAAATGATGCCGACTCCGGCGAGAAATAGCGCGGACGAGAGAAAATTCATGGCGACATACTTGATCGCTCCCTGGAGCTGTGGCCGCTCGCCTCCAAGCGAAAGCAATACAAACGACGCCATCAGCATGGTTTCAAACCACACATACAGATTGAATAAATCACCGGTGAGAAAAGCGCCGTTTACACCCATGATAAGCACGTTGAAAAAGACGTGGTAATGAAAGCGTTCCCGCGCCTCATCAATCATGACAATGCTGTAAATCGCGACCGATGTTGCCATCAAACCTGACATGATCAACATCACGGCGCTGAACAAATCGGCCACAAATGTAATACCGTAGGGAGCCGGCCAGTTGCCGATTTGCAGGGCGAGAATTCCATCTGAACGAATCACCCGGAACAGTAAAAGCGCCAGCAGGAGGTTCAATACGCTTCCCGCAATTGTCACGGCGCGTTGGAATGGTATGTTGCGGCGACCGAACAGGGTCAGCAAGGCGCAGGCCAGTGGCAGGGCAACCGGAATTGACAGCAGGAGATTCATGCGTCGTTCTCCCGCAGATTTTCCATGTCGTCTGTTTTTAGCTCCTCATGCGATCGTAAAATCAAAACGATGGCAAACGCCAGCAGGGCAAAGCTGATTACGATAGCTGTGAGAATCAACGCTTGAGGCAAAGGATCGGCTATGGGTCCCGCAGGGATTTCCAAACCCTCGGGAATAACCGGAGGTCGGCCGCGCGACAATCCGCCCGCGGTAAAAATAAGTAAATTGGCCCCATGGCTCAACAGCGCCAGGCCGATGATGAATTTGGGAATATTGCGCCGCATCATCAGGTAAAGTCCTGATGCGTATAGCGAACCAATGACGATGGCGAGAATGACTTCCATGTCAGGCCTCATTCTCCTCTGTGTTGTGGTCGGCAAGGGCAAGAATAATGGTGAGCGTGACGCCCAGAACCACCAGGTAAACGCCTATGTCAAAAACAAGAGGTGTGCTTAACTCAAGGGTGTACTGTTGCGAAATTTTGATTTTCGCCCACTGCGAAGTCAGCAACGGTTGTTTAAAAAGAAACGACAGCATTCCGCTTCCCAGCGATAAAAGCAGGCCAAGGCCAATGAGCAGTCGGCTGTCAATTCGGAGCAGACTGCGCGCGGTCGTTACATCATACGCCAGAGCATACAAGGTGTAGGCGCTGGCCGCGGCAAGGCCGCCGACAAAACCGCCGCCCGGCTCGTTGTGTCCGCGCAACAGCAGATAAATCGAAAACAGCATAATGACGGGAAACAGATAACGGGTGGAGCGCCGAAGAATCAACGATGTCATGATTTTCCTCCCGTCTTGATCCGCAATCGAAGCAACGCATAGGAGCCAATTCCGGCAACTGCGAGTACGGTTATTTCCCCCAGGGTATCCAACCCCCGGTAATCGACCAGAATGACATTCACGATATTGCGTCCATGAGCCAGGGGTACGCTTGTCTCCGCATAATATTCGGAAACTGCGGGGCTTAATTGAACGCCGTTGGCAACCAGAATCAGCAAGGTTACGACGGTTCCGGCGAAGATGGCAACCACGCCATCGCGCATGCGACCGCGCCAGGTGGAACGGGTGGCGAATGGGGGCAGGTAATAAAAGGCCAGCACCAGCAATACAATGCTCAATGTTTCAATGACGAGTTGCGTCATGGCCAGATCCGGCGCTCCGAAATATATGAAAAACAATGCGGCGGAAAAACCCACCACGCCCATGGCGGCCACGGCGCCCAGCCGTGAATTTGTCATCGTAGCGGCGACTCCGGCGATGATGACCAGAATACTTAATATAACCAGCGGCGGCGATATCGGAGTCAGATCGTTGAGTTGAAACGCGAAATTTGCGCGAATAAAATACATCACGAACAAACCGCACATTGTAATGACGATAATAATCAAGTAGCGCCTCAAGGAACCGCCCTGCAACATTCGGGTTTGCCACTTGGCGAAATTTACGAGACCGGCAAGAAGATTTTGATAACCCTGGTCCGGACCGAACCGGACGCATGGACGCAGTTTTCCGGCTGACTTGATCCAGAACGCGGATAGAATTATGGCGACGGCGCCCAGCACGATGGTGACGATACTTAACAGCAATTCTGTGTTGATTCCGTGCCAAAGGTGAAGGTGCAGGTCAACGGGATGGGCTAGTATTGCGGCCGTAGCGGCACCGGCCAGTCCATCAAACAGTGTGCCGGGAATTATACCGGCAGACAACGTAATGATCCCCAGCACAACCGGTCCCGCCAGCATCATCCACGGCGGATCATGCGGATGCTTGGGCGTTTCCTTGACGGAGGCGATGAACGGTCGCACGCCGGTTTGCCAGGCGACCAGCATGAAAAATGCGCCGGCGATAATGGTTAATCCGGTGAGCGCCGGGTGATGCAGGACGGCGGTGTAAAGCATTTCCTTGCCGATGAAACCGAATGCCAGCGGTATGCCGGCCATTGAAGCGGCGGCAATCATGGCGGCGATACCAGTTAACGGCATGTATTTCCTAAGTCCGCCAAGTTTGGTGACGTTTTTTTCGCCGGTTTCATGGTCGATGATTCCCGCAACCAAAAACAGGGCGGCTTTGTAACAGGCATGCGCCAATAAAAATACCACTGCGGCCTGGAGAGCCTTTGGTGTTCCGATTCCAATCGCCATGACCATGGCGCCAAGGGCCGCGACAGTTGTGTAGGCAAGGAGGCGCTTTAAGTACGTTTGCCCGGAAGCCAAAACCGCTCCGGTAATCAGGGTCAATACGCCAATACCGGTCAAGACCCAGATCCATTCCGGGGTTCCGCCCAACACGGGGCTTAAGCGGGCAAGCAGGTAAACTCCTGCCTTGACCATGGTTGAGGAATGCAAGTAGGCGCTGGCCGGGGTGGGAGCTTGCATCGCATTGGGAAGCCAGAAGTGAAACGGTGTTTGGGCAGACTTGGTAAATGCGCCGATTAAAACAAGTCCCAGCATAACCGGATAATGAGGGTGATCGATAATCGAATCGCGTTGGGCGATCATTCCGGAAATTTCCGTTGTCCCGGCGGCAATGCTCATGAGAATCAATCCCGCAAGCAGGAAAAGTCCGCCACATCCGGTGACCAACAGCGCCTGAAGCGATGCCTTACGCGAAGCTTCCTCGTCATGGTTGAATCCGATCAACAGGTAGGACGTAAAGCTGGTCAACTCCCAGAAGATAAACAACAGGATGACGTTATCCGCCGACACGACACCCAGCATGGATGCCATGAACATGAGGGTAAACATCACGAAGCGATGTTGCATGGGGTGGCCATGTAAATAGCCCTTGGTGTAGAGCACGATAAACACACCAATACCGGCAATCATCAGGGAGAACAAAAGCGACAGTCCATCGAGCTGAAATGAAAAGTGAACCCCCAATGCTTCGATCCATGGGCGCGACCACGAAAGCGTTTCACCGTTGACGATGGCGCTGTATTGGAATGCATACCAAATAGTAAGGCCAAGAGGGAGCAAGGCGGCCACGTAGGTTGAATTTACGCCCCACATGCGCTTCATTAGCGGCACAAACGCCGCCAGCAAAAAACCGCTTATGACCAGCATCAACATCATTAAGTCATTCAAACAAAGGGTTTCCGACAACCTCTGGCACGGCGCGAAAGCTACACAATTACAATGTAATGAACAACAAAATTGCACGGCAGGTCGCGGGTAGATAACGACTGTTCAGCGGTTCCGGCGCGGCACGTTGAATGTTCACCATGAGCGAAATGCCCAGCGCCCGATCAACACGAGAAGTAGGATCGCCGCGACCAGCCAGACAATTTGTTTTTTGCCGGCCGGTTCGACTGGAAATTCGTACCCGCAAATCGGACATCGGTTGTTGTTGCGTGGGACTTCGGTCGCGCAGGAAGGACATTCCCGCGTCCCGAAATTTGTATGTCCGTCAATTCGCATGTTTGTTTGAATTTTCCAATGATTGGAAAATCTGTTCGCAAACATTTCCAGGTATTGGAAACTATTTCATCGCCTCGGCCAGCACGTAAGGCAAGATGCCGCCATATCGGTAATACTCAATTTCGACTTGCGAATCGATACGTGCCTTGGCTTGGAAGGTGATGGAGCCGGCGGATACGGTCACGCGTTTGCCGGGGGTGAAGTTGTCGGCCAATCCGGTAATGCTGAACACTTCACGACCGGTCAGTCCGAGGCTTTCCGCGGTCTGGTCGTCGACGAATTCAAGTGGCAGAACGCCCATCTCGACGAGGTTACTGCGGTGAATACGTTCGAAACTTTCCGCGATCACCGCCTTCACGCCGAGCAGGTATGTGCCCTTAGCCGCCCAATCACGGGACGACCCGGCGCCGTACATTTTTCCGGCCAGAATAACCAAAGGCGTGCCTTCCGCAATATAGGACATGGCGGCATCGTAGATGAATTGTTCCTTCTCATCCGGGAATTTAACGGTGAGACCGCCCTCCGTGGATGCCAGTTTGTTGCGGATGCGGATATTTGCAAACGTGCCGCGCATCATCACTTCATGGTTTCCGCGACGAGCGCCGTAGGAATTGAAATCCTCCTTGGTCACACCTTTACTGATCAAGTATTGTCCGGCGGCGCTTTTCACGGGGATCGAGCCGGCCGGCGAAATGTGATCGGTGGTAATAAAGTCGCCGAAGTATCCGAGCACACGCGCATCGGCAATGTCGGTCAATTGTCCCGGGGCGCGACCTGCGCCATGCAGAAACGGCGGTTCCTGTATATAAGTGGACGACGTATCCCATTCGTATACCGGCGCTGTTTCACTGGGGAGTTGATTCCATGCCGGATTCGATTCCGCGATTCCGGCGTACAGTTTCTTGTAGGTGTCAGGATCGGCGGCAAGTTCAAGATACTGGCGGATTTCCGTTTCGGTTGGCCAGATGTCCTTCAAATAAACCGGCGATCCGTCGGCGGCTGTGCCGATGGGTTCGGAAGTGAGATCGATGTCAACGCGACCGGCGAGGGCGTATGCCACGACAAGCGGAGGCGAGCACAAGTAATTGGCTTTGGTTTGCGGGTGAACACGACCTTCGAAGTTGCGGTTGCCACTCAAGACGGCCGCCACCACGACATCCGACGCGCGGATCGCATCTTCCATGCGCGAATCCAATGGTCCGCTGTTGCCGATGCAGGTGGTACATCCGTACGCCACGGTGTAAAACCCAAGTTGCTCGAGGTATTTGTTCAGACCCGACTTGTTCATGTAGGCCGTCACCACACGCGAGCCGGGAGCAAAGCTGGTCTTGATCGTTTTCGACACATGCAACCCTTTTTCAACCGCTTTTTTCGCGAGCAGTCCGGCGGCCAGCAATACATGAGGATTCGAGGTGTTGGTGCAACTGGTGATGGCGGCCAATACAACGGACCCGTTGCGAATGGTACCAAGTCCCGGGACGTCGGCTTGTTTGTCCAGGGCATCCGGAGACAAGCCAAACCCGCGTTCCTTGACCGGCGCGGTGAGATCCTTTTGGAACGAGGATTTAACCTTGCTGATGGAAAGCCGGTCCTGCGGACGTTTCGGTCCGGCCACGCTTGGCTCAAGCGTGGAGAGATCAAGTTCAATGACCTGGTTGAACGTCGGCTCCGGCATGTCCGGGGTGCGGAACAGACCTTGTGCTTTGCAGTATTTCTCCACCAGCTCCACGAGATCATCGGGGCGACCCGTCTCGCGCAGATAACGCAGTGTTTCATTATCGATCGGGAAATAGCCCATTGTAGCGCCGTATTCCGGCGCCATATTGGCCACCGTGGCGCGGTCGGCCAGGGAAAGACTCGCGAGGCCGGGACCGGTAAATTCAACGAAGTGTCCAACCACGCCTTTTGCGCGCAGAATGTTGGTCACGGCCAGCGCAAAATCAGTTGCGGTGACGCCGGCGGGAACTTTTCCGGTCAGGCGGAATCCGGTAACGATCGGAGTGAGGAGGGGAATTGGTTGGCCCAACATGGCGGCTTCGGCTTCAATGCCGCCGACGCCCCAGCCAAGCACACCCACACCGTTGATCATGGTGGTGTGGGAA
Source organism: Kiritimatiellia bacterium (assembly GCA_035327305.1). Classification (GTDB taxonomy): domain Bacteria; phylum Verrucomicrobiota; class Kiritimatiellia; order CAIVKH01; family CAIVKH01; genus CALMUP01. Next base: position 15,285 of record DAOLDL010000023.1, read on the forward strand.
TCGGTGCCGACCAACGTGTCGGGAAATGCGATGGTGCGGCCGGCGTCATCGATGTTTGTCATAACGCATTTGGCGAGGTACTCGAGATTCACCTGATGGCAAATGCCGAGGCCGGGAGGCACGATCTGCAATTTGTTAAACGCATTTTGTCCCCAGCGGAGGAAGCGGTATCGTTCGCCGTTGCGTTCGAATTCCTTTTCCACGTTTCTTTGAAGGGATTGCACATCCTCATAAGAGTCAACTTGCACGGAATGGTCGATTACAAGGTCGACCGGAATCAATGGTTCAATGCGTGAAGGGTCCTTGCCGGCGCGCTTCATGGCGCTTCGGAGTGCGGCCAAATCCGCCACACAGGGGACGCCGGTGAAGTCCTGCAATAGAACACGGGCCGGTTGGAACGGAAACTCCTCGGCGCCTTCCGTGGCGGGATTCCATTTGGCAAATGCGCTTACATGTTCGGGTTTGTACGCGGGATGTCCCTGCAGACGAATCAGGGATTCGAGCAGAACTTTTACGGAAAAAGGGAGTTTCGAGATGCCGGCGTGGCCCTGTTTTTCAAGATCAGGCAGGCTGTAATAGTGGACGACCTTCCCGTTGGACAAGGGCAACTGCTTCAATAACGATGAAAAATCAGTCATAAATGAATCCTCGATTTTGCTTATCGAACGACAAACTATTGATTTGCGGGATTTATGTCAATGACATGCCCCGCCAACCAACCTAATGATTGCTTTGGCAGACGTATTCGTTATAAATTCAGGACTTTATCAATGGACATATGGAGTGGTCACTATGACGTTTGAAACCAAGGCATTAAAGGCGCAGGCGGAACGAAACGAAGCACTTTTGGCGTCTTCGCGCTATACCGGCGAAGCTTTTACCTCAAAAGCGTTGCCTTATCGGCTCGATGTCCGGGGACAAACGTCCTTAAGTCCGGATCAGTTAAAGTCCATCGATGCCCTGGAGCGACGGGCGGCCCGCATTGCCGTCAAGGCAGTGGCCGAGTTGGCCAAGTTAAACGAAGTCGATCACCTCGGTGGCGGGTTGGATTTGATTCCTTCGCTGATGGTGACGCTTGGCATGACGGATTACAAAGCGGTCGAATTCACCATCGAAAACGCGCATGCAAGTATCGGTTATTACGGATGCCTGGCCGCGTTGGGGTACCTTGACCCCGATCACGTCGTGGCGAAGTTCCGTCAGAGTCTTGATATCGCGGGTCATGTCGCCTGGGTTCCCGGTGGAACTCAACTAAATGGCGGTCGGCTCGGCGTTATGATCCCGGTTGCCGTCGGGCAGGCCTTGGGCAAGAAGGCGCTATACGGAAAAGATGCCTGGGTCATCTGTCATTGCGGTGACGCCGGTTGGGTATCCGGTCAGGCGCTCAATGGTTTCAATGCCGCCGACCTCCACCACGCGCCGATTACATTTGTCATGCAACGCAATGGAATCCAGCTGTCGGGTTCCAATAAGCAGATCATGGACAAGGATCCGCGGAAAATGATCGAAGCAATGGGGATCGCCATCATCGAAATTCCCTCCCTTCATGATGCCGCTGAACTTTTCCGCGCTTACCGTGAAGCCCGCATTTTGGCCGAAACGGGTCGCCCGAGTTTGATCTATCCAGTCGGCTACCACCATGACGGAGTGCATCCGGAAACATTGGAAACATTTGCCCGCCGTTATGAAATTGTAGCGGAAACATCTGCGTTTGCCGCGAAGAACAACGTTGCCATGTCCACCACCATCTGGACGCCAGGCACATTGATGAGTTATCGCGACATCGATGCCATGCTTGAATGTCTCTTTCTCGTGAATGGATTGCCGGGCGGAAAAGGGCACCACGATGGACATCTGAAGGGCCGCAATCTGGAAACGATCCTCGGGAACACCATGTTAACCGAAAGCGACGCCGGAATAAAATGTCTGGCCGATTTAGCGGCTCAAACGCCGCTGGTTATCGAGACCAAGGCGCGTCCAGTGACCGGTTCGCCGAATTTGTTGTTGGAGGACGCTGTTCTCGCGCAAGTGAAACTTCCGGGCGTTGGTGAATCGGTGAGTCCTCGCGCCGGTGTTTCACCGGCTTATGCAGAAATTGCCAAGGCGCATAAAGACAAGATGTTTGTTATCAGTTGCGATCTTGATCCTTCGACAAAGTTGGACAAAGCGGTTTCGATCATTGATCGCAGTCATCATTTTGAAATGAGCATTCAAGAGCAGGTATCGACCCTGCTGGCGAACGGAATTGCGATGGCGGGCGAGGGTCCCCGGCTGGTGGTATTTTCCACCTTCGCCGCATTTTTTGAAGGCATTGCCCGCGAAGGCCTGGAGATGTGGCGCTACCAGCGCAATCTCAATGGCGTGAACGAAGGACTGAACGTTACATTCCATATGTCCCATGTCGGTGCATGCACCGGGCGTGATCATTTTTCCGGTTGGTCCCTGGATTGGATCACCCTGGCCATGGGTTACCTGCCGTACGTGCATCGTTTCTACGCACCCGCCGATGCGCGATCCGCATTCGTGGCGATTCGCGATCTGGCCGCTCATTACGGCGGACACCTTGTCGGAATTCCCCGCGACAACCTGCCCATCCTCAAAAAGCAGGACAGCAACGAACCGCTCTGGCAGGCCACGGACAAGTGGACCTCGGTCACCACCTATCGAAAATATGAAGGCGCAACCCGAGCGATACTTGTTCTCGGTGCGCCGGCGTACCTTTGCGGCGAGGCGGCGGATGAATTGCAGAAGCGCGGCACGCCGGTCGATGTTCATATCATCAATGGTTTTCCGGTTGATCCCGAAGAGCTTTGCCGTTTCTTCTCCCGCTATCCGGAAGGGCTGGTCACGGTGGAAGACGGATTGATTGGCAACCGCAACGTTGGATTGCGAGGTTTTGCATCTTTGATCGCCAGCAATGCCGGAGGAATGCGCGTTCCCGTGGCCCACATCGGAATTACCGATCCACGGATTGCGCCGTCCGATGGTCATCACGAAGTTTGGGCGCATTTCGGCATTACCCGTGATGCGATCATGGATGCCGTGATGTCATTTTAATCAAGAAGGAAGTTTTCATGTCGCAAGCGGATATCGGACTTATTGGTTTGGCGGTCATGGGCGAAAATCTCGTCCTCAATATGGCCAATCATGGTTACACAGTTGCGGTCTTCAACCGAAGCACCGACAAAGTTAAAGCATTTCTCGATGGCCGCGCTGAAGGTCTTCCGATTCTCGGCGCTTACTCGTACGAGGAGTTGATCAGTAAATTAAAACGTCCGCGCCGGATCATGATCATGGTCAAGGCCGGTGCGCCGGTGGACGCCGTGATTGAAGGCTTGACGCCTCTCCTGGAGCCGGGTGACATCCTGATTGACGGCGGCAACTCATATTTTCCAGATACCAATCGCCGAACGGAAGCGTTGAAAGAAAGCGGAATTCTTTTTATCGGAACCGGCGTTTCCGGCGGTGAAGAAGGCGCGTTAAAAGGGCCGAGCATCATGCCCGGCGGAAACCGCGACGCGTGGCCGCATGTAAAATCCATTTTTCAGGACATCGCCGCAAAAGTTCCGGATGGTTCGCCCTGTTGCGACTGGGTGGGGGACAACGGCGCAGGCCACTACGTCAAAATGATACATAACGGGATCGAATACGGCGACATGCAAATGATTTGCGAGGCGTATGCCGTGTTGAAACAAGCTGGAGGATTTTCCGCATCCGAATTATCAAAAATATTTCACGAATGGAATCAAGGAGAACTCGACAGTTATCTTATTGAAATAACTTCGGAAATTCTCGCCAAGCAGGATGACGTATCCGGCAATTCGATGGTGGATGTGATTCTCGACACTGCCGGTCAAAAAGGAACAGGAAAGTGGACGACTCAAAATGCGCTGGATTTGGGCATTCCCCTGGTCACCATTGCGGAAGCGACATTCGCGCGTTTTATGTCGGCGCTTAAGGATGAGCGGGTGCATGCGTCTTCAATATTGTCCGGCCCGGCAGTTTCATTCAAAGGCGACAAAAAAGAACTGGTGGAGCATGTGCGGCAGGCGCTGTTTGCAAGCAAGATCTGTTCGTATGCGCAAGGATTTCAGCTGATGAAGGAAGCGGCGAAAACCTATCAATGGAAATTAAATTTTGGCAGTATTGCCATGATGTGGCGCAATGGCTGTATCATTCGTGCGCAATTTCTCGGCAACATCAAGGACGCGTTTGACCGGAATCCTGACCTGCCGAATTTATTGCTTTCCCCCTATTTCAAGGAAGCGATTCAACGAAGTCAGAAGGGTTGGCGTCATGTCGTATCGCTGGCCGCGGAATCTGGAATTCCCGTGCCGGCGTTTGCCGCGTCGCTTGCATACTATGACAGCTACCGCTCCGCCGTGCTTCCCGCCAACCTGCTTCAGGCCCAGCGCGATTACTTCGGCGCCCATACCTATGAACGAATTGACCGGCCGCGCGGCGAGTTTCATCACACCAATTGGACCGGAGAAGGCGGGACCACGTCTTCGTCCACGTACAACGCATAACCTGAATTTCATGAACACGATTATGGAAACAACGAAATCAGATCTCGCCGGTCGTCTGGTGGCCAAGGCCTTGCTTCGCGGAACATTCACCCTGCGTTCCGGCGCGGTGTCCAACGTATATTTCGACAAGTACCGTTTTGAATCGGATCCGGCGTTGTTGGACGAAATTACCGGGAAAATGGCCGCAAATATACCGTCAGACGTTGAGGTTTTGGCGGGATTGGAAATGGGCGGCATTCCCGTGGCGACGATGCTTGCTCAAAAAACGGGTTTGCCCTGTTTGTTTGTCCGGAAGAAGGCAAAGGATTATGGAACCTGCAAGCTGGCCGAAGGCGGAGAAATCGCCGGTAAGAAACTTCTGGTCGTTGAAGATGTCGTTACTTCCGGTGGACAGATTCTGCTGTCCGTGGCTGAATTGCGCGCACTGGGCGCCATTGTGACCGATGTTGTATGCGTGATCGACCGTGAAGCCGGCGGCGTTGAGAATTTGCAGAAGGAGGGGTTGACCCTTCATTCGTTGTTCAAGATGTCGGAACTTATGAATTTTGCATGAGCACGATTTTCACAAAAATCATCCGGGGCGAAATTCCATGTCATAAGATTGCGGAAAATGATCGTTATTTCGCGTTTCTCGATATTCGCCCGATTCGTCCGGGTCACACCCTGGTGGTTCCCAAGGTCGAGACGGATTATATTTTTGATCTGGACGATGATGTATTGGGTGGAATCATGAATTTTTCTCGCCCCATTGCCAAGGCGCTTGAAAAATCCGTGCCGTGTGCACGTGTCGGAATTATTGTGGCCGGGTTGGAGGTGCCACATGCGCATGTGCATTTGGTTCCCTTTAATGCTATTGGGGACTTGAGTTTTGCTAATGCCCGGCCGGAAACTCAAGAACACCTGGCTGAAGTGGCGAACAGGATCCGGGGGAATTTGGAGTAAACAATGCCTTACCGCATTTGCAAACAAATCGTTGTGGAAAGCGGTCATATGCTGGCCAAGCATCCGGACAAATGTCAGTTCCCTCACGGGCATACCCGACGCGTCGAATTTGTCCTCGAGGCCGATGACTTGGATCGCAATGACATGGTTTGCGATTTTAAGGTGATTACCAGTTCGGTCAATGATCTGATTCAAACGTATGATCATTCAATGTGCATGAACACCGATGATCCGAAATATCCGCAATTCAAAGCCGCGTATGGAGATCGGGTGATCGGTTTCACCAGCATGGATCCTACCACCGAGGTTATTGCCAAAACCATATTTGATGCCGCCAAGGCCCGTTTAACGCTTCATGCCGAGGACGCCAGTGCCGCGTTTCCGCTTCGACCAACCGTCCGCCTGGTGCGCATTCGTGTCTGGGAAACAGAAACCAGCTGGGCTGAATACGCCGAATAACGCTCGTTTCCTGTCCGGCGGCGGCAAAATATCGAATTCCGCATGACAGATTGCCTGTCCCGGTTTACTGTAATGCCGATATGACAAATGATTACAGCCATCAAACCGGTAAATCCGACGAACCCTCGCGCCAACAAGTATGGGAGATGTTTGACCGCATTGCTCCCCGGTATGATTTATTGAACCGCCTGCTGTCTTTTCGCAGGGACGTGGCATGGCGGGAGCGTATGGCGCGGATGATTCCCGATCAGCCCGGACTCTACCTGCTGGATATTGCGACTGGAACCGCCGACCAGATTATTTCGCTGATGCAAAAGTCCGGCAATATCAAGCAAGCCATCGGAGTTGATATGTCGGAAGGCATGCTGAACGTCGGGCGTGAAAAAATCGCCAGGTTGCAGTGGCAGGATCGGGTCGAGTTAAAGACCGGTGATGCCATGAGTATTCCGGAAAACGACACAACCTTTGATGTCGCCACCATGTCGTTCGGCATTCGGAATGTTCTAAATGTCACCGAGGCTTTGCGTGAAATCCGTCGTGTTCTAAAACCAGGCGGACGCGCCCTGATTCTTGAGTTTTCGACACCGGAAAATCGCGTGTTCCGCCCGTTGTATTTCTTCTATCTGCGAAACATCCTGCCGGTGATTGGTGGTATCCTTTCGGGCGATCGCAAAGCCTACAAGTACTTGAACCGGACAATCGAAACCTTCCCAAGCGGGAAAGATTTTCTCGAAATCATGTTGGCCGCCGGCTTCAAAAATGTCAAAGCTACGCCATTGACGTTTGGTATTGCCAGCATCTATCAGGGTGACCGGGCTGACTGATCATGAAAACCGCCGTGGCCATCGGAACCTTTGCATCCATTGAAAAGGCCGCCGCATCGCTGATTGGCGCAATTGCTTCCCATGGCAGAAATCTGGTCGATGCTGTTTCTGAATCTCGAAAAGTGGGATACCGATGGGAGGCGGAAATTCCCGACACCGAGCCGCTGGCCTGGCTCAATCATCACGACAATTTAATCCGGATGTATTGCAGTAATCGGGAGCGTCGATTGCAAATCGCCGCCGTTGGTTGTGCCGACATGCTGCGGTATAAGGATGAGGACACCAACCCCCGGCAGGCTCTGGACTATGTTTTCTCATGTTTACATCAACTACCCGAAGGTACGCGCTATTATGGCGGAATGCGTTTCCATGAAACACAAACGGATGATGACCATACCTGGAAACGCTTCGGGCACGTGCGTTTTGTTCTGCCATCCGTCGAACTCATTCGCGACGAAAAGAAAACGATTCTGGTTGCAAACCTGGTTCAATCTCCGGAGATCAAACGGGACGTCGCGATTTTGCTGGCTACTCTCAACAAGCTTGAAACACCACCGCCGTTGGCCGCCGCGCATCTCCCATTGCCGATCAATCGCATAAATACTCCCGACCGTGAATTATGGGACGCCATGGTCTTGCGTGCTTTGAAATTTCTGAAGGATGGAGAACTGCAGAAAATTGTTTTGGCCCGGCGGTGTTCCTTTGACTTCAATGAACAACTTCATCCAATGGCCCTTCTGCAACGATTGCATGAAGCATCACCCGACAGTTTTCACTTTTGCTTTAATTACGGAAATGAAATTGCGTTTATCGGCGCGACCCCGGAACGATTGTATCAACGCATCGGCACGAAAATTACCAGTGAAGCGCTGGCGGGAACGCGACCGCGAGGCGCCACGGACGAGGATGACCAGTGGTTGGAGTCTGAATTACTTGCCAGCGCCAAGGAACGAAAAGAGCACCGACTGGTGACTGACTCCATCGTGGAAACCTTGAAAGACTTTTGTGTTTCCCTGGTTGCCGGTGATGAGCCGGAAATATTGAAGCTCCGGTATGTTCAACACCTGCGAACGGTCATATCGGGCGAACTTCGAGAGCCGGTGTCGGATACCGATATCCTTCTTGCCTTGCATCCAACCCCGGCCATTGGCGGAAGTCCCACAGAGGCGGCAACCCGTCACATTTGTGAACTGGAGCCTTTCGATCGCGGCTGGTATACCGCGCCGATCGGGTGGGCCACGCGTGATCAGGCCGAATTTGCCGTCGCGATTCGTTGCGCCCTGGTCGAGGGTTCACGATTATCGCTTTTCTCTGGAGCCGGGATCATGCCGGAATCCGATCCGGAACAGGAGTGGCGGGAAATCGAAAGCAAGATCGGAAATTTCTTGAGGATATTGACAACATGAAACGCACATCGCCCAACATGAATTATGCCTGGTCGGAATTAATGATACGCGAACTGGTGCGTCTGGGCGTGGACACATTTTATGTGTGTCCCGGTTCACGATCAAGTCCGTTGGCCATTTCCGCCGCCGAGTTTGGGAAGTTGATGGTAGTGCATTTTGACGAGCGCGGCGCCGCATTTGCCGCGCTGGGTCACGCTCGTGCAACGGGAAGGCCATCCGTGATCATCACCACATCGGGCTCCGCTGTGGCCAATCTATGGCCAGCCGTTTGTGAAGCATCTAACGATGGCGTTCCATTGATCTTACTAACTGCCGACCGCCCGCCCGAACTTCGTGATACCGGATCAAATCAGACCATGGATCAGGTCAAGTACTTTGGCTCGTATGCACGGTGGTATGTGGATATGCCTTGTCCCGATACAAAAATCAGTCCCGCCTTCGTGCTTTCCACCGTAGATTATGCATTTCATCGCGCAATGTCGCCCTTGGCCGGGCCGGTTCATTTGAATCAGATGTTCAGGGAACCTCTTGCCCCGGTTGCTGAACAAGATTCCGCAGATGCTTGGTTGAAGCAGGTTGGCAAATGGTGGAAATCAAGATCGCCTTGGACACAGTACACGGACACGCGCCTTTCACCGGGCATCAACGAAATTCAACGCATCAAATTGAAACTGGCCAAGGCGCGTCGGGGTGTGATTATTGCCGGAGCGGTATCCGGCACGGACGACAGCCGGGCCATCTCCAAATTCGCCGAAAAGCTCGGATGGCCCTTGATCCCTGATATTCGTTCCGGACTTCGCTTGAAACCGGGCGCTGATGTCATCATTCAGATGGCGGACCAGATATTGCTTTCAGATAAATTCCGCCGGGCGGTAGCGCCTGATGTCATCGTGCATCTGGGTGGACGGATCACATCAAAGCGCATTCAACAATTCATATCCCAGAGTTCTGCGGATTATGTTTTAATACATGATCAATCTACCCGAATGGATCCGGATCATCGCGTTACCTGTCGGATCACGGCAACCCTTCCGGCTATTCTTAACCGTCTTGCTACCGACAAACGGGGCGCATCTTCCTGGTTAAGGAAGTGGGTCATTGTAAACAACGCGGTTCAGTTGAAATGGCGGTCGATCGCCGAAAAGGCAACGGAGTTGTCCGAACCGGGAGTCGCTCATATCGTCGCTCGATCAATTCCCGCAGGTCATCGTTTAGCATTGGCAAGCAGTATGCCGATTCGAGATATGGACATGTACGGGTTGAGTGAAGCCGATGCCGGTATCGTGGCCTCCAATCGTGGTGTAAGCGGAATCGACGGCAACATTGCGTCCGCCATCGGGTTTGCGTGCGGCGCTAAGTCTCCGGTTACTTTAATCATTGGCGATCTGGCGTTTCTTCACGACATGAACAGCCTGGCCATGTTAAAATCCTCTCCTTATCCGGTTACCATTATTGTCGTCAATAATAACGGAGGCGGAATTTTCTCCTTCCTGCCGATTGCCTCGGCTCCGCGTCATTACGAGACATGCTTTGGCACGCCGCATGGCATGGAGTTTGCCGAAGTCGCGGCCATGCATGATGTGAATTACGCGCATATTAGCACCGGCAAGGAATTTAAAAGTTTGTACCGGGAATTCGCCGATTCGGGCCGGCATGGAATCATCGAGGTGCGAACCGACCGCGCGGATAATGTGAAACTTCATCGCACTGTGCAGGCGCAATTAAAGAAAACCGCTGATGATGCATGCTGATTGGGAAAAATGGCCGGTGATAAACTCCGGGGTGGGCGCTCGTGAGTTGGTCTTTCTCCATGGATTTCTCGGTGATAAAGCGGATTGGAATGCCGTTATTCAGGCGCTGTCGGAAGAGTACCTCTGCCGGGCGTATGATCTTCCCGGTCACGGCGGAAACAAAATGGATGCCATTCCCATGCATCAATTGCTATTGCCAATGCTTCGTAAAAATATCCATGCCGTTTGCCGGCCTCCGGTTCACCTGGTCGGGTATTCCATGGGGGGAAGGATCGTGTTGAATTATGGCGTGTTGTATCCGGAAGATGTCGCCAGCCTTACCCTCGTTTCAGCCTCACCGGGAATCCGGGATACGGAGGCGCGACAACTCCGGGTGGATGCCGATCAAAGCTGGGCTGACATGGCCCGTAAACTATCACCGCGCGAGTTCCTGAAGTCATGGTATGAGCAACCCGTGTTCGAATCATTGCGTTCGCGGACGGACCTGAAAGACCGGACCATTCAACGGCGTGCCGGTGCATCATTTCGTCTTATACCAAACGTGCTTGAAAAGTGGGGGCAGGGCGTAGTTCCGGCCTTGTGGTCCAGGCTTTCGGATCTGAAAATTCCCCTGCATGTAGTGGTCGGGAAAGAAGATACCGCATACGTGTCTCATGCTGATCACATGAAACGCTTGAATCCTTCCATTCATGTGTCAAAGGTGGAATCTGCCGGCCATACGGTTCACCTTGAGCAACCGGAAAAGTTAGCTATGATAATCGATTATTTTTTAACCAGCATAGGAAAGAAAATATGAGCAAAGTGAACTGGAAAAGCGCAGGCAACTACAAAGACATTAAGTACGAAAAAGCCGAAGGCATAGCCAAGATCACCATCAATCGCCCGGAAGTGCGCAACGCGTTCCGGCCGATAACGGTAATGGAAATGATGAAGGCATTGGAGGATGCGCGCGAGGATTCGGCAGTCGGGGTAGTCATTCTGACCGGTGAAGGCGACAAGGCCTTTTGTTCGGGTGGCGATCAGAAAATCCGCGGCGATGCGGGTTACGACGATGGAACGGGTGTAAATCGCCTCAACGTTCTTGATTTTCAACGCCAGATACGAACATGCCCGAAACCGGTTATTGCCATGGTGGCGGGATATGCCATCGGCGGTGGTCATGTGCTTCATGTGGTTTGCGATCTGACCATTGCCGCGGAAAACGCGATCTTCGGACAGACCGGCCCTAAAGTCGGCTCGTTTGACGGTGGGTTCGGTTCTTCGTATCTGTCCCGGCTCGTCGGTCAAAAGAAAGCCCGGGAAATCTGGTTTCTTTGCCGCCAGTACAATGCCGAAGAAGCATTGGATATGGGACTGGTCAACACGGTGGTTCCTCTCGACAAACTCGAAGAAACAACGATCCAATGGTGTCGTGAAATACTCGAAAAATCGCCTCTGGCCATTCGTTGTCTGAAAGCCGCGCTCAACGCCGATTGTGATGGTCAAACCGGCCTTCAGGAATTGGCCGGCAACGCCACGCTACTTTATTATATGTCCGAAGAAGCCCAGGAGGGTAAAAAGGCTTTTGTTGAAAAACGTAAGCCGGACTTCTCCAAGTTTCCCCGGCATCCCTGACCATGACGCAAAAACCCGGACTGATTCAAAAATGGTTGTTGGCGGCCCGACCGAAAACTTTGTGGGCCGCCGTTGGTCCGGTCATGATCGGAACGGCAATGGCGCATGGAGATGCCGGCATGCATTTGCCGTCCGCCATCGCGGCCTTGTTGGGCGCACTCTTACTGCAAATCGGAACGAATTTCTGCAACGATTATGCCGACTTTCAAAAAGGCGCGGATAATCCATCCCGCGTGGGGCCGGCTCGAGCGGTGGCGAGCGGATGGATCAGCTCACGACAGATGCTGGCGGCAACCATCATCGTATTCGGACTTGCCGCCATTGTCTGCGGGTATCTGGTGGTGCGAGGCGGCTGGCCATTGATCATACTCGGAGTTGTTTCGATTCTCGCAGGTATCGTTTACACGGCAGGACCCTATCCGCTGGCCTATCTTGGATTGGGGGACTTGTTTGTATTGGTGTTTTTCGGTCCTGTTGCGGTAGCAGGAACTTATTACGTACAAACCCAGCATTTCTCCTGGCTTCCCGCTTTGGCAGGTTTGGGGCCCGGACTGCTTTCCGTAGCCATTTTAACCGTTAATAATTTACGCGATGTGGAGGGTGACCGTTTGGCGGGCAAGAAAACGCTCGCCGTGCGATTTGGTGTTCGTTTTGCCCGATTCGAATATGCGACGTGCGTTGTGCTGGCTTCCTTGCTCCCGATCCTGATGGTCTGGTTGGCTGGTTCAACCCGCAACAATGCCGTGGTTGCCTCTTTGATACTTTTTGCCGGATGGCCGGTAATGCGCCTTGTATTTACACGTACCGGACGCGAACTGAATCCCGGACTCGGCATGACGGCGCTTTTGTTATTGGTTTACAGTATTTCATTTTCCTTCGGTTGGCTCATTCCTGTCCAATGAACTTTCTGAAATCCATTGCGCCTTCACATTGGCCAACTTTTCGTTTTTACCGTTATACACTTCCGTTGCGAAGATCTTTGAAACTGAAAAATTCAGTGCTGAACGAACGACGTGGAATTGTGGTGTGTTGCGAAAGAAACGGCATTGCGGGGTGGGGGGAAATTGCTCCGCTGGAGGGTTTTAGCAATGAGACACTGGAACAGGTCATGGTGTGTATTCCGGATATTGTTTCCGCTTTGAATAACAGGGAATCCATAGAGAATACCATGCCCAGCGTTTGTTGCGGCATTGAATTTGCGATGGCGCAGTTTCATGCATCGCACGAAGGTCGTTCGTTGTATCTCATGATGGGTGGTTTTCCCGAGCGGACACATGTCGCAGTCGCAAAACTTATTACCCACTGTTCTGTTTCAGAAGCGCTAAGTGAAGTTACGGCGTCATTGAAGCAAGGATTTCAATGTTTCAAGATCAAGGTGGGTTCGTCATCATTGGACCAGGACATTGAGCTTGTTCGTGCGGTACAGCGAATGATTCCCGCAAAAGTTGGTTTAAGACTGGATGCCAATCGTTCGTGGTCCCTGGAGCAGGCATTGCGGTTTTCCAATTCGATTGAAGCAACCGGTATTGAATATATAGAGGAACCCTTGATGCCGGGCCAATCGTGGGAGGATTACAGCCAGAATCAATCCCTGCCGTGGGCATTGGACGAGTCATTGGCAATGTTGCAACCGGATAGTCTTCCCGCGTTAAAAAACCTGGTCGCCCTTGTAATAAAGCCGACGTTACTTGGTGGAATAACCCCGGCATTGAAGTGGCGTAACTGGGCCGGGAAACATGAATGTTTTTGCTCGATCAGTTCAACATTTGAATCAGGCGTGGGCATGATCGGATTGCTGGCAATGGCCGGAGCAAAGTTTCATGACAGATCTGCCGGTTTGGATACCTATTCGATGTTGGCTGATGATATAATCAAACCGCCCATCGAAATTAAAAATGGTCGAATGGGTATCTATCAGTCGTTTCAGAAAAACTGGCAAATCGATTTTGACAAATTGGATCAAATTGCATGACCACGATACGTTGTATCATCGACGAGGCCGCATGTATATCGCGTCATCAACCGGGAATTATTCAGGGCGACAAAGTGCTGTTGTATTCCGAATGGAATGACCTGGCCGGGGCAGTTGCCGACAGATTGAAGAAAGTCGGTGTCAATAGCGGGGATCGGGTAGCAGTCTTTCTTGCCACGGATTGGCGAACGCTGGTACTGATCACGGGTATCATGCGTTCGGGCGCCGTGGTGTGTCCGATTTCCACACGTCTGCCCCGCACTGTGGTACTTGAGCAATTGCGTGAATTATCCTGCAATCGAATCGTCGCCCACGTTTCCGAAGCTTCAAAGTCCGAGATGAGCGGTATCGAGGTTATAAGTCCGGATATGCTTTTGGAAACGCCGGAATCAGCCGCTACGGCAGTACCAAGGTTTGAAAACAACGATCCCTGCATGATATTATTTACCTCCGGATCGGGTGGAAACCCGAAACCTGCGGTATTATCGTACGGCAATCTCTATTATAACGCTCAAGGCGCAAATGCCAATATACGGGTTCATTCGAATGACCGTTGGCTACTTAATCTCCCCATCTACCATGTAAGTGGCATCGGGGTGATTTTTCGGTGTATCATGAGCGGAGCCGCAATTCTCATTCCCGCGGCAAATGAATCACTTGCTGATTCAATATCGAAATACAAGCCATCACTGGTTTCCATTGTTCCGGCTCAACTTGCCGATTTGTTGCGTCAAGCTGGTGAAACATCTTTCAACAGTGTGCGCGTGTTTCTGGTGGGAGGTAGTTCAGCTGATCCGGAGATGTTGCAGGAAGCATCCCAAATTGGTTTACCGGTATATATGACATACGGAATGACGGAAATGGCATCCCAAATAACCACCATGCCGTCGGATGCGCCACCTTCCCGGCGTTTTACCACGTCGGGACGCATCCTGCGGCACCGGCAATTAAAGGTTGATGAGGATGGGCTGATACATGTCAAGGGACCATGCCTGTTTCCCGGCTACCTTAAGGATGGAAAATTGGTGCGGAAACTGGACCAGGATGGATGGTTTGCCACCGGGGACTTGGGAACCTTAAGCGATGATGGATATCTCACAGTTCTGGGTCGCAAGGATCATTTGATTATTTCCGGGGGGGAAAATATTCAACCGGAGGAAGTGGAGCAGGAGTTGCTTGGCATTGATGGCATAACATGCGCGGTGGTAGTTCCTGTTCCACATAAAAAGTTCGGTCAACGTCCGGTGGCATTTGTCCGTTCAGAAAAACTTGATGATAAGACCTGGCGTCGTCACCTGCTGAATCGTCTTCCTTCATTTAAAGTGCCCGACGCATTCTATTCACTGCCGGATGACCTGGAAGCGTCCGGTTTAAAAATACCACGAAAAAAACTGGCTGAAATCGCGATGAAACTACACGGGCATTGATCAGCTCGGAGTCGCACTGCCTTCCAGTTCGTTTTGGAGTGGCGCGCTACTGCGAGTCTTGTTCTGGGTGTAGTAGCGCCACCGTGTGGCGCACAAGTAATTCATCAAAACTTAAACGCATGCGGCAAAAGTTCGCCCATGGTCAGCGCCTTGATTTCGGTGGGATTATTTACCGACGCGATATAGACCGGAGTTGAGGCGCCGCAGAATTCACTTAACACCTGGCGGCATGCGCCGCATGGAAAAGGCATGGCGTCTCCATCTGCCACGATAGCTACCGCTCGGAAGTTGCGGATATTTTTCGCCACGGCGGCGAAAATTGCGTTCCGTTCGGCGCAGATGGTGAGTCCATACGACGCATTTTCAACATTACAGCCGACGATCAACTCACCGTCATGCGTGAGCAATGCGGCGCCGACATGAAATTTGGAGTAGGGCGCATACGCATTGCGGGAAGCGGCAATTGCGGCTTCGATCATCCGGGTGGCCGTCTCATTCATGTTTTTGCCATCTCTTTCCAGAATCCTGCAATCATTGCCTTCATCTTCGGCATGGTTTGTTGGGACGTTTCGGTGACTTCCTCATGACTTAACGGGTTTGCGCTGATCCCGGCGGCACTGTTGGTAATGCAGGAAAGTCCCGCAACGCGTAAACCTGCGGCGTTGGCAAGCAATGCCTCCGGAACCGTTGACATGCCCACTGCATCCGCACCCAGCGTTTTGTAAGCTTTGATTTCCGCCGGAGTTTCATAAAACGGGCCGGAAGATGCATAATAAACACCTTCACCAACGGCCATTCCGGATGACATACCGGCCCGTTTCAAGGCCGCTCGCATGGGCAGGTCATAGGCATTGGATAAGTCGGGGAAACGTGTGCCCCAGCATGGATGGTGCGGGCCAATCAGCGGGTTGCTTCCCATGTTGTTAATATGATCGGACAGGATCATTAACGTTCCCGGCTTCAAATCTTCGCGAACGCCTCCCGCGGCATTGGTCAGCAGAACCCATTTTACTCCCAACTGTTTGAGCACGTATACGGGAAGGGCAACCGGAGTCCAACCTTCTCCTTCATAGTAGTGACGTCGTCCCTGGAAAATCAACGTGGTGATGCCGGCTGATTCGCCAAGTATGAGTCGACCCGAATGTCCAACAACTCCGGTTTTACCCAAACCCGGGATATCTTCATACGACAAGGTGTTGATCACGTTGAAGGAGTCGAGGACTTCGCCCCATCCGGAACCGAGAATCAATCCGGCGGTTGGTTTGGGGTCATCAAAATGAAGTTTTATTTTCGCTAAAGCTTTTTCCAGTAATTCAATGTTCATGGCTATCCTTATCGAAGAGTTTCAAGTATGGCTGGAGATTTCGGTACCGGTCGGGTGGAAAACTTGAATGCATCAGCGAGCAATTTCTCGGCATCGGCCAGTTTGATACGGTCATTGGCGTGGATCATAAGCAAGGGACTGCCTTTTTCCACCTTATCGCCGATTTTGACGAGATCGGAAATTCCCACGGCAAAGTCGACGGGGTCTTCCGTTTTCTTTCGCCCGGCGCCAAGCACAATACACGCCCGCCCGATGGCTTCGGCATTGACTCCGGCGACATAACCTTCGTGTGGGGCGCTGTATTCCTCAACAATTTTTGCTTTTGGCAGGCGCGATAAATCATCGATTGCCTTCACATCGCCATGTTGTAAACGCACCATTTCACGAAAACGATTAAAGGCTTCGCCATTGGCAAGCTTTTCACGTAATTGCTTTTCCAAAGCCTTCTGGTCTTTTACCTCATGAACCAGTGAAATCATTTCCACCGCAAATACAATGGTCAGATCAACCAGATCCGCAGGTCCACGCCCCTGCAACGCTTCCACGGATTCAATGACTTCCAGCGCATTTCCGGCCGTTTGACCGAGCGGTTGGTTCATGTCGGTAGTGATGGCGGAGACTTTTTTATTCATCGCCTTGCCGACATTAATCATGCTTTGGGCGAGGGTGCGTGCATCCTCGATGGTCTTCATGAAAGCGCCGGAACCGCATTTTACATCGAGAACCAAGGCATCGATGCCTTCGGCCATTTTTTTGCACATGATGCTGGCGGTGATCAGGGGAATGGAAGGCACCGTGGCGGTAACATCACGAAGCGCGTACAATTTTTTATCGGCAGGAGCTAGCCGGTCGGTTTGTCCGATAATGGAGCAACCGCATTTCTTGATTACATCAATAAAATGTTTCTCCGCGATTTTGGCCTGATATCCCGGGATGGATTCCAGTTTATCCAGCGTGCCGCCGGTAATACCGAGGCCACGTCCGGAAATCATGGGAACCGCTACATCAAAGCAGGCTACGAGCGGAGCCAGAACCAGGGAAACTTTATCGCCGATGCCTCCGGTGGAATGTTTATCCGCCTTGGGAATCGGAATTGATGATGTATCCACCAGGTCACCGGAACGCATCATCGCGTCGACCAGAATGGAAACCTCCTGCGGGGTCATGCCCTTGAAGTAGATGGCCATGGCGAGGGCCGACATCTGGTAGTCCGGTATTGAACCGTCGGTATATCCTTTTATAAAAAAACGAATTTCCTCTTCGGAGAGAGCTTTGCCGTCGCGTTTCTTTTCGATGAGCCATTGTGGAAGCATGATGTATTTCCTTTTTCGAAATGTTAGTGAAATGAAACGCCGCGCGGCATCGGGGAAATGCCGAACATCGAGGCAAGTGATTGAGCGATGTCGTAGAAGCCCTGTCGTACGCCAAGGTTTTTTCCGGCTTTGCCTTTTTGATAGACCAGCAATGGAACGGATTCACGGGTGTGATCGGTACCTTTGTAGGTGGGATCGTTGCCATGATCCGCGGTTACGATCAGAATATCGTCATCCGCCAGAGTGGGAATAAATCCTTCAAGCCATTTGTCGGTTTGTATAAGTGATTCGGCATAACCTTTGGGGTCACGCCGGTGTCCGTAAATCATGTCAAAATCGATGAAGTTCGCGAAGATCAAGCCATTGCCCGGTTCCTTCATGAACGTTTCAACCGCTTTTTGCGAATTGATGTTGTTGCCGGTATGATTGGACTTGGTGATGCCCCGGTGCGCCACGATGTCTTCGATTTTACCAACGGCATAGACGTTGTGTCCGGCTTCGGTAAGTTTTTCAAGTACGGTGGGTTCGGAAGGTTTAAAGGCGTAGTCGCGGCGATTTTCCGTGCGCTTGAATTCGCCGGGTTGCCCGATAAATGGGCGTGCAATAACCCGTCCTACGCGGTAGTAATCGCACAATTCGCGCGCGAATTCACATGCGTTATACAATTCCGTCAGCGGTACGATTTCTTCGTGCGCGGCGATTTGAAATACGCTGTCGGCGCTGGTGTAAACGATCCATTTTTTCTCCAGCATGTGCCGCTCGCCATACTCATCGATAATCCCGGTTCCGCTTGCCGCTTTGTTACCGAGAATGGTGCGTCCTGTGCGTTCCTCAAATTGCTGAACCAATTCGTCAGGGAAAGATGGAGGTCCGGGCGGAAACAAATGAAATCCGGGAATCAACTCAAGACCGACAATTTCCCAGTGTCCGGTAACCGTGTCCTTGCCTTGAGATTTTTCGATCATGGCGCCGAAACTGGCTTGCGGATTGTCAACGGGTGAAACCCCTTGAATGGCTGGAGAGCCGGAAATAAGGGCAGGGATGTTGCCCAATCCAAGTTTCTGCATGACCGGCAGATTTAATCCGCCCACGGCTTGCGCGATGTGGGGCAGGGTGGCGGCGCCGACATCATCATATGCCGCGGCGTCCGGGGCATATCCTACTCCCACCGAATCCAGTACTATCAATACCACTTTCATTCTGCCCTCGTGGTTTGGGTTATGGAAACGCGAGTCGGTAACATGATCCCGCTCCGCTCCCTTTCAATTTTCCAGATCGAATCAACCGACGTGATCAATGATACCGACGATAATAGATCGCAAAGGCGCTTCGTTGTCTCCGATTACTTGACGTGCGCCGTTTCCTTCATCAAGCACCAGGACCGGTTCTCCCGGGCCGGCTCCGACACTATCAATGGCAATCAGGTAATCACCGGTTGCCATGCCTTGCGGATCGGTTTTCTCAACGATCATCAATTTTTTGCCATCATAAAAGGGATGGTTGATGGTCGAGTATATGGAGCCGATAACGCGTCCGGTAATCATGATGGACCTCCGGATGCATCGCGTTGAATTCCATCCACGATTCCAATGATGGCATGGTCGACCGGGACAAACGTAGTTTCAAGCGCCATGGCGGCTTCGCGTCCGCCTTCGTAATAAATGGTTTCACCGGGGCCGGCCATGCGTGTTGCATCAGCGGCGACCAACGTTTTGCCTTTGGGATTTCCATTCTTGTCAAGTGGCTGAACCAGGAGCATGGGAACTCCCTGCAGGCCTTCATAAATTACGCACGGGATCACCGTGCCGATGACTTTTCCAAGCATCATGTCAATGTGTCTCCCCGTCCAACGCCAATGCTGTCACTTCATGAAATCGTGTATTGCCGTTTATCTGGCGTCCCAGCGCTTCGTGCGGCGCAGTCAGAATCCGCTGGCTGAAAACAACGCCGGTACGTTCCAAATATGCCGTGGCAATTTCAATCGCGGCTTCAATATCGTACAATTCACCCTCGTAAATGCTCAAGCCTTTCCCGGCCAGGCCATCATCGGCAAGGCGGATTTCGATCAAATTTACGGTGGTGCCTTTCAGCGCCGCTTCAGCCGCCCGGATATTGGCCGACACCGAGGCGGTTTCCAGAATCGCCCAGGCGCCATCGCGGCTTTTCACCCGCCGTCCGAACATCGCGTTGAAAACTTCCGGGTGAACATCCGGCAAAAACACCTTGTCGATGATATCGTTTCCGCCCCAGTACAAACCTTCCTCGTATGCTTCCTCCACTGCGGCCGTCGAACCGCCGATGACCGTCAAGTAACGTCCCCGCGTAATCGTGCCATTTTTCAGGAAAGCTATCGGCGCCTTTTTTAACATGGCGTCGGTTGCTTGAATTCCTGCCGGAATATCCCGGAATTCTATGATGGCCACCGCGGGGAAGGGCTTCATCATGTAATCCTGAAGTGATCGACAAGTACGCAACGACGCCAGCGTGAGAACGTACGGGGACCGGTTAAGCCTTCGCCCGTGGGACTCGCGATCGTAAACGAGCAGAATCCCTCGCCGCCCAGACCAAGACCCGCTTGCGAACGTCCGTTTTTGACAAAGATACTGCAATTACATTCCTTGGCCATGCGGTGCAGGTTGTCGATATTGCGCGAATGCATGATCGCGGTGTGACGGTTTCCGCCTTCGGTTTTGATGGCGAGATCAATGGCGTAATCCGCGTTCGGAACCCGGCAAACCGGCAATATCGGCATCATTTGCTCTGTCCACAAAAGCGGGTGGTTCTCATCAACTTCCACAATGCCCAACCTGATTGAGCTGGGCACATTGATGCCGAGCTTGGCCAGGATCACGTCGGCATTTTTTCCGATCAGATCGCGGTTGATATGCGCTTCCTTGCGCGGACCGTGCATCTCGGTGAACATGACTTTTTCAAGCGCCGCCAATTTGCTTTTTTCAATCAGCACAGCGTTGTTGCGCGTCATGGACTGGATCAACTGATCGGCGACACTGGAAACCACCAGCACCTGTTTTTCATCGGCGCAGATGATGTTGTTGTCGGTCGATGCGCCGAGCACGATATCGCGACCGGCTTTTTCAATGTCGGCTGTTTCGTCGACAACCACGGGGGGGTTGCCCGGCCCGGCGCAAATAGCGCGCTTGCCGCTGGTCATGGCCGCCTTGACCACACCGCCGCCGCCGGTTACGACAACCAGGCGGACATCCGGATGCTTCATGGTGGCGTTGGCGCTTTCCACGGTGGGGCTGGCCACGCAGGTGATAACATTTTTGGGTCCGCCTGATTCGACAATTACCTTGTTAATCAGCGCAACGGTTTGCATGGAGCAATTTTTGGCGCTGGGATGCACGTTAAACACAACGGTGTTGCCGGCGGCAATCATTCCGATGGTGTTGCAAATGATGGTGGATGTCGGATTCGTGCAAGGCGTGATTGCGCCGATTACCCCGAACGGCGCAGGTTCCAGCAATGTCAGTCCATTATCACCGGTGATGGCTTGCGGATCAAGGTGTTCCAGTCCCGGCGTTTTTTCTGAAACCAGAATGTTTTTGGTGATTTTATCCTCGAAACGGCCGAGACCGGTTTCGGTATGCGCGGCCTTCGCCAGCGGGGCGGCGTGTTCGAGCATGGTTCGCCGTATATTGGCGATAATTGTCGCGCGGGTTTTAAGCGGCAGGGCGACAAACACCGGTTGGGCGGCTTTTGCCGCGGCAACCGCTTCATCGACGCTGGCGTAGATACCCAACCCCTGTTCAAACGATGGGGCGCCGCCTGATGATGAAGACGCCGCGCTTCCGGGTTCGCGATTCAGGTCGGCAACGATTCTCTGCGCAATCGCATCAATTTCCTGATCCGTTAATTTGGCCATAAGACACCTTGGAATAGAGAGATTATCCGACCACGATACACGATAAAAACACGAGACCGGTAAAATTCCGGTTTGAGTCGTGCATTAACGTATTTCGTAGTTGCCGGGTCTCCCGTTATTTTTTGTATTTAGTTTTATCGCCGACATCCCAACTATCGACGATACCCATGATTACGGCGTCAACCGGACGTTTGTCAGTTTGCTGGGTTTGGCGCGCGGAACTGCCGGAAGCTATCAGTACCAGCTCATCCGGACCTGCTCCAACCGCGTCGGCGGCAACGAGGAACGAGCCGGTTTCCCGACCGTCCTCATCAACCGACCGCACCAGCAGAAACTTCAGCCCTTCCAGGCTGGCGTCCTTGCGCGTCGAAACCACGGTTCCGACTACCTTGGCAAGTTGCATGATAATCCCTTTCCCGCGAATGCGGGATGGTTATTTTTTAGCCTTGGCGTCAGGGGCGCGTCCAAGCGGCATCACCGAATCCACATTGGCGTGCGGACGTGCGATCACGTGGATGGCCACAACTTCACCGATACGTCCGGCGGCAACCTGGGCGGCATCACATGCGGCCTTGACCGCCGCGACATCGCCGCGAACGACTACGGTGGTAAAACCGCCACCGGTTTTTTCGTAGGATACGAGTTCGACTTTAGCCGCTTTGACTGCGGCGTCCGCGGCTTCCACCACTGCGGGGAAAGAACGCGTTTCAATCATGCCTAATGCTTCCGTCATGATAGTGCTCTCCGTTTTGTTTGTTTCTGCTTGTCACCGGCATTTCGCCGGAATTGATTGTTACTTTTTTCTAGCGACCTTTGACCACCCGGCCGGTCACTGCCTCAATTGCTTTTTCCGCGGCGCGGAACCCGACATCGATGTCGCGCTCTTCGCCACCCAGATAAAGTCGTCCCACCGCACCGACGGCGCGGACTTCAAGAATGTTGATATTCGCGGCTTTTTCCGCTTCGTTCGCGGCGATGGCGGCATATCCGGCCGGGGCGCACTCCATTACATAGAGGGAGTGACCGGGCAGGATCATGTCGCCATGACGAGTACGGTTGATCAATTGCGTGTGATAATCGGAAATGTTGCGAATGACTTCGCTGGTGTAGATTTCCGGTTTGATCCGGTCTTCTTCCTTCAGACCGAGATGTTCGAGAATGGCGCGACCGGCTTCACGAACTTCGGATTGCTCATGCGAATGCAATTCAAGCATACCGAATTGACGTTCGACAATCAGCATGCCCGGAGTGACGTTTGTCGCTTTCAACGCGACGTCGGTCATGCGCATGATGTCCATGCCGGGGTTGATTTCTACAAACAAGGCGGCCTGTCCCGGGGTGGGGAGGAAGCCCTGCGCGACGGTTCCGAGAAACGAAGCGAATTGCGGTTGAAGACTATCCAAAAACACATAACAACGTAGTTCTGCCATGGCTTGCTCCTTCTTTATTACTTCCCGGCCAGTGCTCTGGCCTCTTCGACTATTTTAACACTGCTACTGCAACCGACGCGGGTGGCGCCGGCGTTTACCATTTTAATTACATCGGCGTACGTGCGCACGCCGCCCGAAGCTTTTACTCCAAGTTTTTTCGGCGCGGTGACGCGGGCCATTAGGGCGATGTCTTCCGCCGTGGCGCCTCCCGATGACATGCCGGTCGAGGTTTTGACATAGTGCGCGCCGGCCTTCATGCTCAATTCGCAGGCGCGAACCTTTTCCTCATCGGTCAACAGGCTGTTTTCAAAAATAACTTTGCAAATGGCCCGGGCGTCATTGCAATCTTCCACCACGCCGCGAATGTCCTGAAGCACGGTCTTGTCGTCCTTGCTTTTCAGGGCGCCGATATTGATGACCATATCGATTTCCTGGGCGCCATCACGCAAGGCGCGCCGGGTTTCAAGCGCCTTGATCTGCGGTGTAACCGCGCCGAGCGGGAAGCCGACCACCGCGCAAACCTTCACGGAAGAGCCGCGCAACAACTCGCGTGCGCGCTTCACCCACATCGGGTTTACGCATACGGAGAAAAAGCCGAATTGAATGGCTTCTTTGCATAACTTTTCGATATCGGCGGCGGAAGCTTCCGCTTTCAACACCGTGTGGTCGATCAGTTTGACCAACTTTTCCGGCGGAATCGGGGCGCCGCCGCTTGATTTTCCTGCGCCGCCGCCGAGCAGGGATTTAACCCGTTCGGCAATTCGCTGGACATCTTCAGGGGACAGGTCGGATGGCATGGAGGATGCGCTCATGTTTGCTTTCTCGTATTCCTTTATCAGGTTAACGCGGGCGATATGACGCTCCGCAGTGCATTCAGTTGTCAGGAAAATATCTACGATTTGTTTGGATTGCGTTAGGTTGGTTTGACCGGCGCCAAGTGTCAAGACATTCGCGCCATTGTGCTCCCGGCAATTGCGGGCAAGGGCGTCGTTATAGCAGGCGGCGGCCAGAACTCCGGGGAATTTATTGGCAGTCATGGCGGAACCGATACCGGCGCCATCGATAACGATTCCGAAATCTGCGTCGCGTCGGGAAACCGCGTTGGCGACTTTAGCGGCGATGCGTGGATAGTCCACGGCCTCTTTGCTATGGGTGCCAACGTCCTGGACGGAGTGTCCCAAGCTCTGCAAATGGGGAATCAACCCCTGCTTGGTCTCGAAGCCTCCGTGGTCAGCGCCAATCGCTATCCGTAAACT
>DAOLDL010000024.1:0-12877 GCA_035327305.1 Kiritimatiellia bacterium
CGTAGTATAAATTTTATTTCTTTTCTATCCGTGCCCATCCGTGTAATCCGTGGTTCATTTTCTCTGTTTTCCTTCTTAACTATCTGGTAAAACAACTCGTATTTATGAGTATTGAACCTATAGAACTACAGGGTTACGCCTATGCCATCCGCGAGAATGCGATCCGAATGGTCGCTCGGGCGGATTCATCGCATATCGGCGGGACATTGTCCATGGCGGACATTTTGGCGGTATTGTATGGCTCCATTTTGCGCGTTAAGCCTGAACAACCCGACTGGCCGGACCGCGATCGGTTTCTTTTGAGTAAAGGGCATTGTTGCAGTGGTGTTTATGCCGCCCTTGCGCTCAAGGGCTTTTTCCCGGTAGATGAATTGGATACCTATGGGTTGAATGGCTCCCGCCTGATGTGTCACGTCAGCCATGCGGTCCCCGGTGTGGACTGGTCTACCGGATCGCTGGGGCATGCTTTGGGCATCGCCTGCGGTCAGGCTTTGATCGCCAAGCGCACGGAGCAGGCATGGCGGGTTTTTGTCTTGATGAGTGACGGAGAGCTCGATGAAGGTTCGGTATGGGAGGCGATTCTGTTTGCCG
The DNA here is from genome assembly GCA_035327305.1 of Kiritimatiellia bacterium. Taxonomy (GTDB): domain Bacteria; phylum Verrucomicrobiota; class Kiritimatiellia; order CAIVKH01; family CAIVKH01; genus CALMUP01. The sequence continues at coordinate 592 of DAOLDL010000024.1, forward strand.
GACACCATAAGCTTGCAAACCTTCAAGTGATCATTGATTTCAATAAAATCCAATCATTGGGTTCCGTGGCCGAAGTACTGGACCTCGGTTCCATTGCCGCAAAGTTTGAGGCTTTCGGGTGGGATGCCGCCGAAGTGGACGGCCATGATATTGAGGCACTGCAGACCGCATTGTCCGCACCGCTGAAAGATAAACCACGGTGCTTGATTGCCCATACGATAAAAGGCAAAGGTGTCGACTTCATGGAAAACAAGCTCGAGTGGCATTATCGGGCGCCAAAGACGGCGGAGTTGTTGGATCTTGCGCTTGCCCAACTGAAAACCAATTATTTAAACCACGGAATACACAAGTGATTAAAAATGATCAATTTCGTATCCGTGTCATCCGTGTAATCTGTGGTCCCATTCATGAGAAATACTTTCATTAATTATCTAACCGAACTGGCCGCGAAGGATTCGAGCATTTTCCTTGTCGTCGGAGATCTAGGGTTTACGGTGATTGAGCCATTTCGCGATTCGTTTCCGGATCGGTTTCTGAATGCCGGGGTGGCGGAGCAGAACATGACAGCGGTGGCGGCCGGTATTGCCCGCGAGGGATATCATGTGTTCACCTACAGCATCGCCAATTTCACTACGCTCCGCTGTATGGAGCAGATTCGCAACGATGTCTGTTATCACAACCTTCCGGTGTGTGTGGTTTCGGTGGGCGGGGGCTTTATGTATGGAAATTTGGGGCCAACCCATCACGCCACTGAAGACATCGGTATGATGCGTGTATTGCCGGGCATGAGGGTTTTTGTTCCATTCTCCAAGACATCCACGCGTGTTGCCGTCGATGAAATACTGTCCGAGAAAAAACCGGCCTACCTCCGGATCGGTCGAGAGGACATGCCGTTTGATCAAGTCGCCGACAATAACTTCTCGCTGATTCAAAAACGGGAGGGTGCGAGGGAGGCGGTCATCAGTGTCGGGCAACTGGGCCGGGACACCGAGGCTTTGGCGGAGGAAAAAAACGCTGACTGGTATGCCTTGTGCCGGATAAAGCCGCTGGATGATGTCGCATTGCAAAACATCGCTGATCGCTATGATGCCATTACCGTGGTGGAAGATCACCAGCGGCATGGCGGTGGTTTTTCCGCACTTTCGGAGACGCTAAGCCCCCTGAAATCAGTGGCTATTCGGGATAAATTCTCACCGTTGGTGGATAAAGAGAATGGTCAGCGCCAGAAAATGATGCAATAGGGAACCACGGATTGCACGGATAACACGGATTATAATTCGGATTTATTTTCGCTGGTCCCTAATCCGTGTCATCCGAGAAATCCGTGGTTGTTTCCTGCGCTTGAAAGTTGAATATTGAGACTTGAACCCCATTCGTTGTAGTCTGGTTGCCTATGGATTCAGAAAGAAAAAAGCTGATTACAGTCACCATGCCTGCCCGGAACGAGGAAGGCAACCTGCCGCGGGCCTATGACGAGGTCACCGCGGTGTTCGCAAACCTCCCGCAGTACGACTATGAAGTGATCGTCATTGACAATGCGAGCCGGGATCGAACCGGTGAGATTGCCCGCGAATTCTGTGCCCGTGATCCTCGTTGGAAATATGTCCGGTTCAGTCGTGATTTTGGCGGCGAAACGTCACTCACCGTCGGAATGCGGCTGGCTAAGGGCGATGCGGTCATTAATTTATTCTCGGATTTACAGGATCCAACCGAGCGGATACCTGACTTTATCGCCAAGTGGGAGGAGGGGTACGATGTGGTTTCGGGCATCCTCCAGGACCGACAGGACAACAGCAAGCTTCGGGGTTTTGCCGCCCGTCTGGCGTATCGCCTGATTCGCGCCAGTTCCGATATAGAGATTCCTGAAAATGCCACGGACTTCCGGTTGACCAGCCGCCGGGTTGTTGATGCCTTCAATCAACTGAACGAACGTCAACGGTATGTGCGTGGCCTAATGCACTGGGTTGGGTTCAACAAATGTGAAATTAAATACGATCGACGTCCACGCCAGTGGGGGCGTAGCAAAGCGCCGTTCTGGTGGTGTCTGCAATTTGCGCTCAACGCCATCACCAGCTTTTCAACCAAACCGCTGAAATTGTTTATGTTGTTTGGCCTGGCCGTCGTAACCGTCTCATTTGCGCTGTCCATCTGGTATGCCGCCACGCGCATCTTCAACATCGACGATCCGCCCCGCGGCATCCCCACCATCATCATCCTCCTGCTCTGGAACCTCGGCATCATGTCGCTTGGTATCGGAATGCTGGGCGAATACCTCGGGCATATTTATACGGAGTCGAAACGGAGACCGCTTTATATTTTATCCGACTCACTTAATGTTGCAGAAAGTGACTTGCGAAAAATCGAGGAATCTACCCGCTGATGAATGAACAAGTGTCAGAACCGGCAAATCATCACTTTGATAATCGAGGGAAGAGGGTGGGGATTTTTGTAATTGCGTATAATGCCGAAAGTCACATTGAAAAAACCATTGCCCGTATACCCCGCGAAGTTATGGATGCAGTGGCGTTGGTGTATATTGTTGACGATTGCAGTACGGATGAAACGGTAGCCAAATCAATTGAAATAAGCAAAAAACATGACAAGGTGCGCGTAATACGCAATCGCGTGAATCGACGCTATGGTGGAAATCAGAAGTTCGGTTATCAATACGCAATAGATAACAAGCTGGACGCTGTGGTTATGTTGCATGCCGACGGACAATATGCTCCCGAGTGCCTTTCGCTGATACTTGCACCGCTGTTGGATGACAAGGCCGATGTTGTGTTCGGTTCTCGCATGAGCGAGCCGGGTGATGCATTGCGCGGCGGTATGCCGCGTTATAAATATTATGGGAACAAAATCCTTACTCGAATGCAGAACGTGCTGTGCGGCATGTCGCTGTCTGAGTTTCATAGCGGTTACCGCGGATATAATGTGGCATTTCTTCAAAGTATTCCATTTTGGGAAAACAGTGACGAATGGCATTTCGATACGGAAATTCTCATCCAGGCAAATCAATCAAAAGCACGCATTCAAGAGGTGCCGATCCCAACATACTACGGGAGTGAAATCTGCCATGTAAATGGCATTGCTTATGCAATTAATTGCATCATGGTTAGTACGAAGTATCTGCTGTATCGGAAAGGTTTATTGTACAGCCGGGTATTTGATGTGGTTCATGCATCCAAGGTTAAATACGGTGCCAAGTTTCATGATCCATATTCGAGTCACAGCAGGGTGTTGCAAATACTGAATGAGCACGGCTTGAGTGATGGTGTAAAAATTCTGGAGGTCGGCACTGGTGATGCCAGTTTAACCCAGCGATTGGCGGAATATCCGCTGATTCTAGATGCTATTGAATTGGACGAGGAATCCGTGGCGCTTGCAACGCCTTATTGCCGGAAAGTTTTTTGCGGCAACCTGGAGCAAATTGAGTCGTTACCTGTCGAGGAAACGTACGATATCATATTGGCCGCCGATGTGCTGGAGCATATACGAAACGCTGAACATGTTTTATCCAAGTTCAAGCGCTACCTTAAAAAAGATGGCTTGTTACTGGTTTCGTTACCCAACTTCGTTAACATATATGTGCGGTTGAATGTTCTGTTGGGCAGGTTTCCCTACCATAACAAAGGTATTTTGGATAATACGCATGTTAAATTCTACACTGACAAAACCGCTCGAAAAATGTTGAGGAAAACCGGATGGATTATTGAACGGAGATATGTGACAACCATACCCGTTTCCCTTGTCTTTCCGTTTTTGGCCGGCAAGCCTTTCCGGTGGGTGCTTCATGTGCTTTATGCCGTCACCAATCTCATGAAGGGGTTGTTGGCATATCAGAATATTTATGTCTGTCGTAACCCCAACGAGCATGAGTTGTTATAACGAGCATGTCTACCGAGGCGCGTAAAGCGTGACATCCATAGGCTCCAGTCGACTGCGGTGGGTTTGATGGTGCAAATTATCAAACGATTCCGTTAGTTTATTCTCGATTGTGATGAGGCTGTTGGGGCTATACCAGAAGCGTTCCGGTTCCGGCGCAGGAGATCCGGACGTTATAAACCACACTCGCCGATTATTTCTTCTGGCGTTTTCAATAAGCTCAAGGGTTGCTTCTATGCGTTGAGGTTGATCTGCAAGCCGGCTTAATTCAACCATATCCCAATATGGAACAGAGCCGCCGTATGGATGACATACCTGATCCAAATTACCATGGTAATGCAATGCGAAGGACGGCCCCAACTGGGCATTGGCAAGCAGGATGAGGTCGCTTGCAAGTTCTTCATCCATAATCTTTTCAGCGACACTGCGAGCATCGCTGATATCACCGGGACGTCGTTCGGAAAAACTCGGGAATCCCACGACAGCGTTCATCACTATGACAAATATAACGATATGATGCCAGGCTCGTAATTGATAAATTAACCAGACTGACAAGCAAATGGCGGATGGACCAAGGGCGGAAAAGCTTCGCAAGACTTCAATCATTCGAATGTGGAAAATACTGGCCAGAGACAACCCAGCCGTAGTGACGGCAAAATAAAACACAACCGGGAGAAGGCGCTTGAAGCGCCGGTCACGAAATATCAATCGCCAGCAGAGTATCCCGGTAATTGCCAGCATGATGAATAGCAGGATCAAGGTGGCTGGGGTTTGCGTCAACTTTATCAGGTTTATGTAGGGATCATGTCGAAAGGCAAACATATAGAGGTCATAAATGGGCGTGGCGACGCCTTGAACCGGTTGCCAGATCAATTTCATGAATACGTTTATTGAAAGCGAGCCGATCTCTGATGCCGGTTCAACACCCTTCATCGCTCGGGAAAATCGTGTTGATTGAATCAACATCGGGACCGAACAAGCGATCGTCATGATAGGCACGGAAAACAGCTTTAGCAAAACGAGACGCCAATCGTGTAAATTTACACGATTGCGGCGAGTATCAATAAGGCATGCCAATCCCCATGTTGCCGCCACGCCATAAGCCGCCACAAGGTTGACGGGTTGTGCGTTTACGGAAAGAAGAATAATAAAAAAAAGTAAAATTATGGTGCTTCGCCGGAAGTTCGCATAAGCCTTGAATGCGAGGAGGCAAACAAGCGTTTGCAGTAGAAATGCAAATGAATAAGGCCTGATCACATGAGATGAGTAGTGAAGTAATGGATGGGCCAGAAGCGATAATGTGGCGGCGTTTAAGGCCAATGTTTTGTTGCCGGGCAGGTGGATGTATCGAGTTATAACCAAATAAATGCAAAAAGCCCCCCCGATAGCGCAAACCATCGAAAATAGCGCCGCCGTGCCGATGGTTCCACCCAACAGATATATAAACCTCAAAAATACAAGATACGAAGTTTGGTGTTCAACAAAGGCAAACAATCGCAAAAATTCGCCGGTAGTCGCCGAGGACAAATTCCAGGCATGTGCTTCATCTCTCCAGAATGAGCGATCATACTGGAAGGCAACGTGGTACAGAATGTGAATCGTTAACGCTATGATTAACCATGCATGGTCAAGTCGAAACATCCCAAGGAAGCTGTCCCTTTCGGATTTCAATGACGTTTGAACCTGCTCATTCATACGAAGAATATACTTAACAACTGGCCGGTCGATCTATATCCCGGGCATATTTCAGTTAAAAATGTTTAATATATCCGATCAAGTCAAGCTACAGTCGATGAAGCGATTAAAGTTAACGGTTCTGATCCGGAGCTTTGTTTCATGTGTCATGAACGTGAATGTCGTCAGTTCGTGTGTGCCGGATTTTATTTTTTGGAATTTAATCTGATATTCACTATTCTCCCTTGAACAGGAACAAATGTTATGAATATTCCACTATTGGATTTGAAACCGCAGTATCAAGCGCTTAAGGAGGAAATCAAGGCCGTAGTCGATCGTGTGATGGAGTCTCAGCACTTCATCCTCGGACCCGAAGTGGAGGGTTTGGAAAAAGAAGTCGCGGAATATTCCCATTGCAAGTTCGGTGTCGGGGCATCATCCGGAACCGACGCTTTGATAATGGCTCTCATGGCTATCGATATCCAACCCGGCGACGAGGTTATCACCACGCCGTTTACTTTTTTTGCCACCGCCGGAAGCATCGCCCGCCTCCACGCCAAGCCGGTTTTTGTGGATATCGATCCCGTAACGTTCAATATCGATCCGGCAAAAATCGAGGCCGCCGTCACGCCCAAAACCAAGGCGATCATGCCGGTACACCTGTATGGTCAAATGGCCGATATGGACGCGATCATGCAAATTTCCGACCGGCACAACCTCGTGGTGATCGAAGACGCGGCCCAGGCCATCGGGTCGGAATACAAGGGCCGGAGAGCCGGATCGATCGGCCACATGGGTTGCTTCAGTTTTTTCCCGTCGAAAAACCTCGGCGGATTTGGCGACGGCGGCATGGTGACCACGAACAGCCCGGAACTGGCGGAAAAACTCAAACTGTTGCGCAATCACGGCATGCAACCCAAGTATTATTACCGCATGATCGGCGGAAATTTCCGCCTCGATGCACTGCAGGCCGCCGTGTTGAGGGTGAAGCTCAAGCACCTGGATGCGTGGAGTGAACAACGGCAGAAAAATGCCGCCTGGTATAACGAAGCGTTTACCGCGGCGGGCATCGCCGCTGATGCGGCAGGCGTGGTGTGTTTGTCCCGCGATGCTTGCAAGGATGGGGGACGTGACAACTGTCACCTGAACGAAGCGTCCGGCAAGGTTGTTTTGCCGACGGCACTGCCTGATCGCCGACACATATACAATCAATACGTTATCCGATTGTCCGACCGTCAAACGGTTATTGATCATTTGATCGAAAAGAAAATCGGCCACGAAATCTACTATCCGGTGGCGATGCATCAACAGGAATGCTTCCGCTATCTCGGTTGCCGGGACGGTGATTTCCCCGCCAGCGAGTGCGCGGCGAAAACCACGCTGGCCGTGCCGATTTATCCGGAGGTGGGGGAAGCAAGCATTCGAGCGGTGGTAAGTGCGATCGCCGACGTTGTGAAGGCCTGACGGCTTCACGATTCTTTCGCGGTGGGACGGGGGACCTTTTGAAGAAACTTATTGTAACCGGCAGTAGCGGGTTGATCGGCTCGGAAAGCGTCTCTTATTTTGAGGCGAGAGGGTGGGATGTGCATGGGGTGGATAACAACATGCGCCGGGAATTTTTCGGGCCGGATGGAGATACTTCGTGGAATTTGAACCGGCTGAAATCGTCGACCAAGAACTTTCACCATCACGAACTGGATATCCGCCGGCGTGACCGCGTGGCCGAGCTTTGGGAGGAGGTTCGTCCGGATTTCGTCATTCACTGCGCCGCCCAACCCAGCCACGACCTCGCCGCCTTGCGTCCTTTCGATGACTTCGATGTGAATGCGGTCGGCACCATGAACGTGCTGGAGGCGACCCGGCAGGTTCGCCCGGATGCCGTGTTCTGCCACTTGAGCACCAACAAGGTGTATGGCGATGCGCCGAATGAACTTCCCCTTAAGGAGCTGGAAACTCGCTGGGAATATGCCGATCCGGCCGACTATGGCGGGATCAAGGAAACGATGCGCATCGATCAGTGCAAGCACAGTCTGTTTGGCGCCAGCAAGGTCGCGGCGGATATCATTGTCCAGGAGTATGGTCGTTACTTCGGGATGAAAACCGCCTGCTACCGCGGTGGTTGCTTGACCGGACCAGGGCATTCCGGCGCGGAATTGCACGGATTCCTGGCATATCTGATCAAGTGCTGTGTAATCGGAAGGCCATACAGGATATATGGCTACAAAGGTAAACAGGTCAGGGACAACATCCATTCACTCGATGTGGCCAGGGTATTCGATGCGTTCTATGAGAACCCACACGTGGGGGCGGTTTATAACCTCGGCGGCGGGCGACCGAACAGCTTGTCCGTGCTGGAGGCCATTGCGATGGCGGAGGCAGTCGCCGGAAAAAAAATGACATACGAGTACGACGATAAAAACCGGGAAGGGGATCACATTTGCTACATCTCCGATTTGACCCGGACAAAACAGGATTTTCCCGGCTGGGAAATTTCGAAGTCGTTGGATGATATTTTCGAGGAAGTGGTGAAAGCCATGCGGAACGTTCAACCATGAATGTTCTTCATCTGGTGTGGAATCTTATCCGTGGCGGCACGGAGGGGCAGTGTGCACGGGTGGCCATGGAGCTTTCCCGTCGCGGGCAAACCCATCGAATCATTGTCTTCCGCCGCGAAGGCTATTTTCTGCCTTTCGTTGAAAAGACCTGTGGACCGGTCGAGGAAATCGGCATTCATGGCATGTTCAAACGGGAAACCTTCTACGCGATTCGCCATTTGGCGCAACGCATAAAACAAGATCATGTTGAAATTGTCCATGCGTGGGACGCTGATGCCGCGATATTCGGACAATTCGCCGCTGACTTGGCCGGTGTGCCTCTGATCACCAGCCGCCGCGATCTCGGCCAAATCTATCCAATTCACAAACGATGGCTTATGCGCAGGGCGGACCAGCATGCGGTTTGTGTGGTTGCCAATGCCCGGGCCATCAAGGATGTCTTTGTCGCACAAGGCGTACCCGGCCAAAATATCAGGGTGATTCCCAATATTCTTGATAGCGAGGAATTGGATCACCAAGCAGGAAATCCATTCTCGAGATCTGCCGAATTGCCGGATGGTGATCGTGTGGTCATGGTTTGCCGGCTTGATCCGGAAAAAGATGTGGCAACGTTTGTTCGTGCGGCCGGCATGGTGGCAAAACAATCTCCTGATGCCGCTTTCGTCATTGCCGGCGACGGCGTGGATCGGATTCGGCTGGAAGCAATGTGTCGTGACTTGCAAATGACTGATCGGATGGTTTTTCTCGGCGACACCACCGAGGTCCCGGCGCTGTTGAAGTCGTGTTCTATAGGTGTGTTGACGCCATCGCGTAATGAGGGTTTATCCAACACCATTTTGGAGTACATGGCGGCGAGCCTTCCCGTGGTTGCCACGGAGTGCGGCGGAAACCGGGAGTTGGTAAATCCACCCGTTGGCGGCACTATAGTTCCAGTTGGTGATGCCAATGGTCTGGCCGAAGCATTGCTTAACCTGCTGAAAAATCCAGCGCTCCGAAGGACGATGGGTGATGCCAACCGGAAGGCCATCGAAACCATATATCGTCCGGATGCCGTGGGTGATCGGTTTGAAGCCTTGTATCGTGAAGTACTGAACTGAATTACGGGCAACTGTGTATTATTATGGCGAGCGGCGTCCGGTCGCAGAACGACGTCCTGGATTTGGGTGCTTTCGGCGTTAGGGCGGCGCGTCGCGGACAGGAGTCCAGCGACGGCCGCCCCGCCTTGAAATCATCCCAAACCAGCCCGTCGCTCTGCTGATTCCGCAATTGCGGAATCACCGGACGCCGCTCGCAATCACCGCTTTATGCGCCGAAGACGTCGCATCGAGAAGGGCGATATCAACCCAACCACATTCTCTTCATGATACTGATGGGTGGATAATGAAGAGAAGGTGATCGGTTTGAAGCCTTGTATCGTGAAGTGCGGGGCGAGGGGAAAACAGGCTGAAGTTTTATTTGGTCCGTGTCGACTCCAGCCACAGTTCACGAATAACATTTAATCTAACTTCCGTATGTTTGGGCGTGGTGTGAATGGCCTGAACATCGCTTAACGCCTGATGTCCGATACGCAAACATGCCTCGGGATCTTTTATAAGATCTTCGAGGATTTTTTTTATGCCTGCGGCATCACCGGGTTCAACCAAATATCCATTTTCACCATGGCGGATAATATCGATGGTTCCCGGTGCGCGGGTGGTGATTACAGGTTTGCCAAAGGACATGGCTTCAAGCAGTACAACTTGTCCGGTGGATCGCTCTGTTTCAAGGAGAGGAAGTATAACGATGCGGGCGCCACGCAATAATTGTAAATAGTGATCACGGCTGATTTCGCGATGAATCGTGACATGTTCCGGCAAGGAATCATTATTGAAATCACGCAAGCCAGTCACAATTTGCCATTCATCGGGTGTGGCATTGATGACTTTTGCCAAGGTTGCATTGTCACGCAGGGTGCGCCCCGCGCAAAACAAATAGCCACCGGGATTGTTGATCTGCTCGGGTTTGGAAATCGTGGTATTCAGGGGAACATACCGGAAACGATCAGGGGAAACACCAAAACGTTTGGAGTTGGTTTCGATCTCGGTTGTGCTGTTGGTGATAAATCCGATCGCCCGTCGGGCCAAACAACGATAAAGCCCGGTTTTGATTCGCCATAACAGATCGTCTGGACGTTGTGCGTCGATAAATACTTCGGTCATGATTTGCCGGGAAGGACATCGGAACAACCAGCACATAAACGCGTAGGCAAATGATTCACGAATACCCATGGTCAGCACAATGTCGTATCGCGACCTCAAGCGAAACAGTTTCCAAGCCTCCCGCCACCAGGGAATTAACGCCGGATCGCCCCGGTCGGGATCTAGCGGGTATATGGAATCAACCCGGCGCAACCATTCCGGACTTTGCCAGAACGCCATGTTGGTAATGATGGTCGGGTTCTCTTTCTTGTTTTCCTGCATGCGGTTGATGGTAGATCTGGACACGAAAAACATCAAACTTCAACTTTCCGCTTCAAGCGGGGAATGCACGTGACCACTTTTTCACAAATCGAATGGCGCTATATCAATTTAACATGGTATATTAGACCTCCATTTATAAATTAAAAGTCAGGAGAAGACCATGAGCGATCAAACAAGTAGTGGCGCCGGCAAGTGTCCGGTCATGCATGGAGCGCGTCCGAATGCAACGATGGGCGGAAGATCAAACCGTGATTGGTGGCCAAACCAGCTCAACCTCAAAATTCTCCACCAGAACTCATCCCTGTCTGATCCGATGGGCGATGACTTCGATTACACGGAAGAATTCAAAAAACTCGATCTCGCCGCGCTGAAAAAAGACCTTCATGCTTTGATGACCGAAAGCCAACCCTGGTGGCCCGCTGATTATGGACATTATGGTCCGCTCTTCATTCGCATGGCCTGGCACAGCGCCGGAACCTACCGCACCGCCGATGGTCGTGGCGGCGGTTCATCCGGTACGCAACGTTTTGCCCCGTTGAACAGTTGGCCCGACAATGTAAACCTCGACAAAGCCCGCCGCCTCCTTTGGCCGATCAAGCAGAAGTACGGCAAGCAGATTTCCTGGGCGGATTTGATGATTCTGGCCGGCAATGTCGCGTTGGAGTCCATGGGATTGAAAACGTTTGGTTTCGGTGGGGGACGCGCTGACGTCTGGGAGCCCGAAGAGGACATCTACTGGGGACCCGAGTCTGATTGGCTGGGCGACAAGCGCTATACCGGTGATCGCGAGCTGGAAAATCCCCTCGCGGCGGTGCAGATGGGATTGATCTATGTGAATCCGGAAGGGCCAAACGGAAATCCTGATCCGGTTGCATCCGGGCGGGACATCCGCGAAACGTTTGGTCGGATGGCAATGAACGATGAGGAAACGGTGGCATTGGTTGCCGGCGGTCACACGTTTGGCAAATGCCATGGCGCGGGCGATGCAAAATTGGTTGGACCAGAACCCGAGGCGGCCTCTATTGAGGAAATGGGTTTGGGTTGGAAAAGCAGTTTTGGTTCGGGAAAAGGTGTGGATACCATTTCAAGCGGCATCGAAGGCGCTTGGACGCCAACACCCACAACATGGGATAACAGTTATTTCGATACCTTGTTTGGTTATGAATGGGAACTGGTGAAGAGTCCCGCCGGCGCGCATCAATGGCTGGCGAAAGGCGTCGCCGAAAAAGACATGGTGCCGGATGCCCATGATCCTGCAAAAAAACATCGCCCGATGATGACCACGGCCGATCTGGCCATGCGATTCGATCCGATATACGAGCCGATATCTCGTCGTTTCCACAAGGATCCCAAGGCCTTTGCCGACGCTTTTGCCCGAGCCTGGTTCAAGTTAACCCATCGCGACATGGGGCCGCGAGCATGCTATCTCGGGCCTGATGTGCCGTCCGAGGATTTGATCTGGCAGGATCCGATTCCCGCGGTTGATCATCCATTGGTTGATGCCGCGGATATTGTGCAACTCAAGAAGAAGTTACTGGCTTCCGGTTTGTCGGTATCAGAACTGGTCTCAACCGCATGGGCATCTGCTTCCACATTCCGTGGTTCGGATAAACGCGGCGGAGCCAATGGTGCGCGCATACGTCTTGCGCCACAAAAAGATTGGGAAGTCAACCAGCCGGTTCAATTGGCCAGGGTTCTTGGCGTTCTCGAAAA
>DAOLDL010000024.1:12977-38860 GCA_035327305.1 Kiritimatiellia bacterium
TCCCGTCCGAGCAATTGTTGGTGGATCGCGCACAATTGTTAATGCTGACCGCGCCGGAAATGACGGTGTTGGTCGGTGGTCTTCGGGTTTTAAATATTAATCATGGCCAAACCCGTCATGGTGTCTTTACGGAAAAGCCGCATTCCCTTACCAACGATTTTTTTGTGAATCTCCTGGATATGGGGACGGAATGGAGTCCGGTAGCTGGCAGTGCTAATCATTACGAAGGGCGGGACCGCAAGACCGGTAAAATCAAATGGACGGGAACCCGGGTTGATTTGGTTTTCGGGTCGAATTCAATTCTGCGTGCATTGTCCGAGGTGTATGCCAGTCGGGATGCCGGTGAAAAGTTCGTGCAGGATTTTATAGCGGCATGGAACAAAGTGATGAATGCAGATCGATTTGAACGGGATTAACGTTCACAACCAAGTCTGAATCACCTCCTTGCATCACGGCCGCAAGATGGGCGGATATTTCGCGTCCGTCGCGAAATATCCGGGTTGAGTGGTAAAAAGTCGGTAAACTTATTCAGGCATTCATCGTGGAACACCTGAATTTTTATCAGGGATGTTTGGTGTTCTACACTTCATCTCCTGACGGTGCGAATGATATTTTAGCGCTATTTGACTAAACTATAAAATTTCGTGCTTGCGACATGACGTTATCGGCTCGTACCCTTCGCCCCGCATTCTCATAATTGCGTAACAATAACGCAAGTAACGCAATGCGCTCCAGATTCCACCCCGATCAATTCCCGTTTATATTCAAATGCTAACAACGAAAAAACACTAAAAACATTGACTTATTCAGTGTTTTTGACCAAAATTTCAGAATTAGAGAATATCTGATTATCAACATTCAAGTATGTTCGGTGTATGGTTTCATGGGGCGAAGTGTAAATGGACCGTTAGTGCGTAATAAATGAATCACTCAAAATTTGTTGTGATGACGCGATGGTTGTTTTCTGTCAGAGGCGGGTTTGTATTTTTACCATGATTATTGCCAAACAAGTAACCGGACGGTTTTCCTGTTTAACAGAAGGCCTTCGTAGCCTCCTGTTGCTGATGGCGTTTATCGTGTTATTCAACCCTGGAACGGCTTTTTCACAGGTACAGCCGGTTGTTTCCCAGTTAATAGGTGTTAAACATTCCATTCTGAATCAATTTGGCGAGCCGTTAAATGGAACCGATCCCTTTGCCCATCAGCAGGGTTATGTATCCGTACAAGGCGATTTAATCCAGATTTTACAGACCTCAAGTAATATTTATCCGCCAGATATTCATGGCAATCCGGATCCCAGAAATACCGTTATCGGAACTTCGCGGGTGGGTCTGGGGGTTTCCCCGGCATTGAGCCGATCTGGAAGGTTCGCCCACATGTTATCACCCCGGCCGTCTGGAAATACAAAAATTTTTGTGCGTGTTTTTAATGCGCCGACGCTGGAGGAAGCTACATTTTATGGTGATTCGCAAGTGTTTTCGGTCAGCGCGAATTCAAATTCCCTGTTTATGGTTGATGTTGATGCGACTGATCAGCCACTTGATCCGGCGGATGATGACGGTGACGGATTGAATAATTCGTGGGAGAGAAGTTATGGCACGGATCCCTACATGTCGGACTCGGATGGTGATGGTATCAGCGATCTGGATGAAATTATCGCGGGAACCGATCCGTTGAATGAGGACTCCTTCCCGAAATTTACAGCAATTCAACTGGATGGCGCAGATTATATACGTGTGGAATGGAGTCCATCGGTCAGCGGCAGAACCTATTCCGTCTTTCATCGCGAATCCTTGAATCTGGATCCGGATGACATGTATCCCGTCGGGATGATGGAATCTACGGGCGAGTTCAACTTTATGGCGATTCCCAAGGTTTTGCTGACCAATGATGGCGTCTTTATTTTCAGGATATCCCAATAGTCATGAATAAAAATAGCCTAGTTGAGATTTCGGGGGCGCAAATATCGCGTGGATACGTGATGCGTATCGCATGGCTTGCGGTCATTCTTTTCTCCTTCGGGGTGATACCGCAGGTTAACGGGCAAGTTTACACCAATATTTACAATACTGCGGGCACCAATTCATTTGTAATACCTGCCGGGGTGACACAAATCGTCGTGCAGGCGTGGGGCGGCGGTGGCGGCGCTCGTTTTTCCGGTGTTGACCCCAGAGCTGGCGGCGGTGGCGGTGCATATGCGGGTTCGACGGTTTCCGTCACTGCCGGGCAGAATTTTACAATTATCGTTGGCAGTGGTGGTGCGCCGGGAAATGCCGGACAAAATGGCGGCAATTCGATTGTTTCGATCGGTAGCGTGACCAATGTGCTTGCCGCAGGTGGCGGGGGGGCAACTTCTGGCGGAGCCGCGGGTACGGGTGGCGCCGCTGCATCCAGTATTGGATCGGTAAGGCACTCGGGTGGAAATGGTGGAAATCCTGGAGGTAATGCCGGCGGTGGCGGCGGCGGCTCTGCATTAACAACCGGAAACGGGAGCAACGGCGGTAATGGCGTAAGCAATACTGGCGGTGCCGGTGGTTCGGGGACTGGCAATGGCGGGGCTGGCGGTAATGACAAAGGATCGGGACAAAACGGCTTCGCACCGGGTGGCGGTGGTGGCGCTATGGGTAAGGATGGCGCGGCATCCGGTTCCGGTGCATCGGGGCGTGTTATTGTTGTGTATGAAGTAGGAGAAATTATTGAGCCGGCTCAACTGGCATTTATAACGTCCCCGCAATCCATCAACGTCGGAACTACATCCTCGGTCATCACCGTTGAGCTTCAGTCGACAAATGGCATGACGGCGGTGGCAACCAACAATGTCACATTGAATCTTTCCAGTAGTTTGAGCGGATCATTTCGACACCTTTCGACAACCAACGTTCTTACATCCGTCGTCATCAGTAATGGTCAATCCAGTGCATCGTTTCGTTTTTCTTCGGGCACGCTGGGCGTACATGAGTTGATTGCGACAAATTCCGGCGGTGCGTATGGGTTTGCCAGCCAGTATTTGGTCGTGAGTCTGCCCCCCGTTATTTACACCAATGCTTACACCACACCGGGAGAACACACATTTACTGTACCGGCGGGGGTTACCCAGCTTTACTTTCAGGCGTGGGGCGGTGGCGGCGGTTCACATACTTCCGGTACCGCACAACGACCGGGCGCCGGTGGCGGCGCCTATGCCGCGTCGCATCTGCCGGTCACGCCTGGCGATACGTATACGATCATTGTAGGCGCCGGAGGATCGGCGGCAAATCCGGGACAAAACGGCGCGCCATCCATAGTAATTTTCAACAATACAACCAATGTGCTGGCGGCAGGCGGTGGAGGAACTCCGGGAACATCTACGGTTGGTCCTGGTGGTACGGTTGCCAACAGTATAGGTCAGGTTCGTTACGCCGGCGGTAACGGTGGAAACGTCGGCTCGTCCAGTGGCGGCGGCGGCGGTGGATCGGCTTTTACGAACGCGAACGGATCGAACGGCGCCACGGGTTCCGGCTCGTCCGGCGGTAGTGGCGGCAATGGTACCGGGCAAGGTGGAAATGGTGGCAACAGCGGTCAACCGGGTCAAAGCGGTCAGTTCCCCGGCGGCGGCGGCGGTGGTCGGGGAAATAACGGCGGCGCGTCTGGAGGCGGTGCGGATGGCCGGGTGCTGATGACGTTTGCCGTCGGCGATACCACACCGGTAAACCTGGTTTTTACCACACCCGAACAAACCATCTACAAGGGCGAGACTTCGGAAGTTGTCACCGTGGAGTTGCGTACCATCACTGACGGATTGGCGGTCGCCACGAACAATATCCTTCTGGAGTTGATGGCGTTACCCGGCGGTGGTGACTTCATAAGTTTCGGCGGCGAGGAAGGAATTGAATCCGTCATCATAAGCAACGGGCAATCCAGTGTAAGTTTCTATTTCAAGTCGGACATGATCGGGATTTACACATTGTCGGTCACGGATGAGATCGGCCCCTTGGGATCAGTCGAACAACAAACGATCGTTACGCGTGCTCCGAATGTGCAGACAAATATTTACGCATCATCCGGCACGTACACGTTTACTGTTCCATTAGGCGTAACCCAGGTGTTTTTTGAAGTATGGGGCGGCGGTGGTGGATCGCATAATTCAGGGACAGCCCGGCGACCGGGCGCCGGTGGCGGTGCGTATGCCGCTTCGTATATCGCCACGACGCCAGGGGAAACGTACACCGTGATTGTTGGTTCGGGCGGAAGCGCAGGGAATCCTCCGCAGAGCGGACAACCCTCGCTGGTGGTATTTGAAGGAGCAACCAATGTTCTCGCCGCCGGAGGTGGTGTACCCACCACTACGACAATCGGTTTAGGGGGTACTGTTGCCGCCAGCATCGGTCAAATTCGATATGCCGGTGGCGATGGTGGACAGCGAAGCGGTACTTCCGGCGGCGGCGGCGGCGGCGGTTCGGCATTTACCAATGCCAATGGCTCCGCCGGTGGCAATGGTTCAGGTTCCAGCGGTGGTGCGGGTGGCGCTGGCACGGGCAATGGCGGAAATGGCGGTAACAACGGTCAAGGTGGACAGAGCGGACAGTTTCCCGGCGGCGGTGGCGGTGGTCGTGGTGAAAATGGCGGGTCATCCGGCGGTGGCGCCGGCGGTCAGGCAATTTTGACTTATGAAGTCAACGATTTGACCCCGTTTGATTTTGCTTTCAGCACACCGGAAAGAAGCTTCATAACCGGCGCAACCTCGGATGTAATTACGATCGAGCTTCGTACCGTTGAAGATTTAACCGCTGTGGCGACCAATAATGTTTTGTTTAATTTGTCAACAAGCTTGAGCGGTTCTTTTCGCGATACCAATGGCGCGGGACCGATCACATCCGTCATAATCAGCAACGGCTCATCCAGCGCCAGCTTTATCTTTACCTCTTTACAGGTCGGTACGCATGTCATAACGGCCACGAACATCGGCGCCGGGTTCGGCGCGCAATCGCAATTCCTCGAAGTCGAACCACTGCCGAGTGGATTCACCAATCAATACGACTCGCCCGGAACATATACCTTTACCGTTCCTCCCGGCGTAACCCAGGTCTATTTTCAGGCATGGGGCGGCGGTGGTGGATCGCACAATTCTGGAACCGCCCGGCGACCAGGTGCAGGCGGCGGCGCTTATGCCGGTTCCTATCTGGCGGTTACATCGGGTGCGTCGTTTACCATTGTCGTGGGATCGGGTGGTTCTGCGGGTAATCCTCCGCAAAGTGGTCAGCCTTCCATCATCATAAACGGGAATGTCACGAATGTTCTGGCGGCAGGTGGTAGCGCCCCCGGCACAACAACCATAGGCCCCGGCGGCACCGTTGCCGCAAGTATAGGTCAGGTTCGTTATGCTGGCGGTAACGGCGGACAGCGAAGCAGTAGCTCTGGTGGCGGTGGCGGTGGCGGTTCCGCATTTACCAACGCCAATGGTTCGGCAGGAGGCGACGGTTCAGGCTCCACCGGTGGCGCCGGCGGTTCAGGTACTGGTTTCGGCGGTAACGGCGGTAACAACGGGCAACCGGGGTTGAGCGGTCAATTCCCCGGCGGTGGTGGCGGCGGTCGCGGTGACAACGGTGGCTCATCTGGTGGCGGCGGGAACGGACTCGTTGTATTGGAATACGAAATTGCCGACCGTACTCCGGCGAAACTTGCTTTCGCCACGCCGCCGCGAACGATGTATCGGATGCGTCATTCGGAGGAGATCGCCATTGAATTGCGGGCCATCAGTGATTTGCCGGCAATTGCCACCAACGACGTGTGGGTTGACTTGAGCAGTACGTTATCCGGAACGTTTCATGACATACATACATTGGATGAGATTACCCATGTCATCATCAGCAATGGTTTAACCCGTGCCAGCTTCCTTTACTATTCAGCGGTTGTCGGTGAGCGATTTATTGTTGCTACCAATACCGGTGGATTGTATGGCCAAACGAATCAGTTGCTGATTGTTGCCCAGGAACCGATTGTCGTCACCAACATCTATACTGTAGCGGGAACGAATACGTTTACCGTGCCTTCCAACGCGACCCAGGTGTGGTTCCACGCATGGGGCGGCGGCGGCGGTTCACATTCCGGCACGGGTGAAAGCGAGCGTCCCGGCGCGGGCGGTGGCGCCTATGCCGGCTCTCTGTTGCAGGTGAACGGTGACGAGGTGTTCACAATCGTTGTCGGCGCGGGTGGAACCGCAGGAAATCCCGGACAGAACGGCCAACCGTCGATGGTGATTTTAGGAAACACCACCAATGTTCTGGCCGCCGGTGGCGGCGGGACACCAAGCACCACGGTGCCGGGGTCGGGAGGCAGTGCCGCAAACAGCATAGGACAAACCGTTTTCTCCGGTGGCAATGGCGGCTCGCGTGGCAATTCGGGTAGTGGCGGTGGTGGTGGTGGATCGGCATTCACCAATGCCATGGGCGGCAATGGACAGAACGGGTTCAGTTTTATTGGCGGCGCGGGTGGTGTGGGAACCGGTAACGGTGGTGACGGCGGCAACACGGGTGCGCCCGGTCAAAACGGATTCTTCCCCGGTGGTGGCGGTGGTGGTCGTGGTGACGGAGGCATCACTTCGGGTGGTGGTGGAACCGGGCAGGTGGTAGTGATCTATGAATTGGAGCCGCCGAACAATATCGTGTTCACCACGCCGGAGCATACGATCATCGTAAACGAAATGTCTCCGGTCATCTCCGTTGAATTGCGCACCATCAGCAATTACGAATCATTTGCAACAAACAATGTCACCATCGAACTTTCCAGTATTCCTGGCGGCGTATTTCGCGACGTGGATGACACGACTGACATTACCTCGGTTGTAATCAGCAACGGTTTTTCCTCCGCTTCCTTCCGCTATACCTCGCCTTTTGTCGGTACCAACATTTTAACCGCGACAAATGTTGTGGAAGGATATGGGGCGGCATATCAGAGTCTGTATGTCGATCCGATTCCCACGGTATTTACGAATGTGTACGGTTCGGTCGGCACCAACACGTTTGTTGTTCCGCTGAATGTCACGCAGATTTGGGTTCATGCATGGGGTGGTGGTGGCGGATCGCACAATTCAGGTACAGCTGACCGGCCTGGCGCGGGTGGCGGCGCTTATGCCGGATCTTATATCGACGTTCAACCCGGGGAAGTTGTCACGGTAATCATCGGCGCCGGTGGCGCTCCGGCGGCGCCGGGTCAAAATGGTCAACCGTCCTTGGTGATTTACGATGGCGTAACCAATGTTCTTGCCGCCGGTGGTGGCGGCGCACCGGGAACTTCCACCGCCGGTACCGGGGGGGCAATCAGCGATAGCATAGGACAGGTCCGGTATGCCGGAGGTAATGGCGGCGCCCGTGGAAGCTCCGGGAGTGGTGGCGGTGGCGGCGGTTCCGGTTTTACCAATGCCAACGGTGTTGCCGGATCGAATGGTGCGGGTTCCACAGGTGGCGCGGGTGGCGCGGGAACCGGGTTCGGCGGCAACGGCGGTAACAGCGGTCAACCCGGCCAAAGCGGAGAATTCCCCGGCGGCGGCGGCGGTGGACGAGGTAACAATGGCGGTGCTTCCGGTGGCGGCGGCGATGGTCAAATCATCATCATATACGAAATCGTGGACTTGGGTCCACCGGCATCGTTTGTGTTTATTACTCCGGAACGATTGATTTATGCCGGCTTCACATCGGCCGTGCTCACCGTTGAATTGCGGACAACGAATAACACCCAAGGCACGGCCACCAATAACATTTCCCTTGAATTATCGACCAGCATGGATGGAACGTTTGTAAGTGTGGATGGCTCGCAGATTATCAATTCGGTCATAATCAGCAATGGCGAATCCCGCGCAAGTTTCCGTTATACCTCTTCTGAAATCGGTGCGCATCTGATTACCGTAACCAACATTAATGATGAATTGGGTTGGGACGAACAATGGTTGACCGTTGATCCGATTCCGAATGTCTTCACCAACGAATTCAATGATCCCGGATCCTATACCTTCACTGTCCCGGTGGGAATTACCCAGGTTTATTTTCAAGCCTGGGGCGGTGGTGGCGGCGCGAACAGCGGTGGCACGGCGCAACGGCCCGGCGGCGGCGGTGGCGCGTACGCCGGTTCTTATCTGGCGGTCACCTCGGGTGCAACATTCACCATCATCGTCGGCTCGGGTGGATCGGCGGGATCGCCGGGACAGAATGGTCAGCCGTCGATGGTCGTTCATGGAAATACAACCAATGTATTGGCGGCAGGGGGCGGTGGCGCTCCGGGAATATCGACGGTTGGTCCGGGAGGAACCATTGCCGCAAGTATAGGTCAGGTTCGTCATGCGGGAGGAAATGGCGGCAATACCGGCACAACCAGCGGTGGTGGCGGTGGCGGCTCGGGTTTCACAGATGCGAATGGCAATGCCGGTTCCAATGGATCCGGTTCCACCGGCGGCGCCGGCGGCGCGGGTACGGGAGCAGGTGGTGATGGCGGTAACAACGGCCAGCCCGGCCAGTCCGGTACGTTCCCGGGTGGTGGTGGCGGCGGTCGGGGTGACAATGGCGGAACGTCCGGTGATGGTGGTGGCGGTCAGGTTGTTATTACCTATGAATTTACCGACCTCGATCCCGAACGCGTTGTGTTTATCACACCTGAATATACCATTCTGCAGGGGACGACTTCGGATGTGATTACCGTTTCGCTGATCACCTCGAATGGCGCCATGGCTTTTGCGACAAATGACGTCACGCTTGGTTTGAGTAATGACAAAGGTGGTGTATTCCGGAATGCGGATAACACGTCCAACATCGTTCAGGTTGTCATTTACAACGGTCAATCAACGGCCAGTTTCCGTTTCGCGACCACGAATGTCGGCGTTCATGTTCTTTCCGTTGATGATCTCTACGGGGATCTGTCCACTACGAATCAGAATCTGTATTCCGACCCACCTCCCGCGCCGGTGAAAATTTCATTTGCCACATTGCCGCAGTTGGTATTTCTGGGTCAGACATCGAGCGTTATCGTCTTGACCTTGCTCGATACCAATAATCTTCCCGCGCGAGCCACCAACAATATGGAAATCTTTTTGAGTTCCGATCTTGGCGGAACTTTCTTCGATGTGCTGGGTGTCGGGGGCGTGGGGTCTGTAGTCGTAAGCAATGGGCAGACGTCGGCGGCGTTTTTGTATACGTCCACCAATCTGGGTGTGCATATCATGGTCGCAACCAACAACACGCTGACCCCGGCCAGCCAACCGATTACCATCAGGGTGGGCGTCGCCAATATTACGCAGATTTATTATGTGCCGCTTGAGGAAGCTGATTTACAGGCGTTTTTCCGCGCCATTACCTCATCAGGAATTCACGGTACAAATGTAACCACCATTGGCATATCCGCATTTGCGAGCAATACCATAATTGTGTATGACCATTGGGAAGACGGCTACGAATTTGATCTAAGCAATCCGACTCAAGCCACCACCGAGGTGTGGGGCGATCGCAATGCCTCCAATGGTTGCCCTCCCAGCGTGACTGTTTGCACCGATGCGAACGATGTCATTGAGCAGGGCGATATTCAATTTATCGTGAACGCCATTCCCGCCTGGCCAAGAAATCCGGCCAACATTTACTATGATGGCCGGGATCGATTCGGTGTTAATCGGCGGGTCGCAGTGACCAGGGCGGGTTGGGATACCGGTCACGGCACCTTGTTGGCCGGCGCGGTTGAAGTATATGAAACATCCCGGTGGGGTCAGCATTATCGAATGCCGGTGGGAACAAATGTAATTACCGGATCACAAGCCTTTGAGTACACCCAGGCCAGTATTATGGCAAAGTTGGATGGAACCGTCGTGGTCATTGACCTCAATAGTGACGGAATCCCGAATATAGTCACGAATTTGAACGAGGGTCAAAGTTACCGGTTGACGTCCGGCATCCGGATCGGAACGACGATTACATCATCGGCGCCGGTCCAGGTCCATTTGATCACCGGTGATATCGCTTCAACCTACGAATGCCGCTGGTACTCCATAACGCCATTTGAGGATTGGGCATCCGAATATTACAGCCCCGTGGGTACGGTGCGTACGGACGGTCGGTATGACACCTTGATCTACAATCCGAATACAAATGCCATCTCTGTGGGAATTGAATACCTGGTGGGCGGCGTGTCGGTATTCACCAGTCGTTTGGTCGGCGCAAACGGAGTGGCCATATTTACAAATTCAACACTCAACACGGCGCAATATTATTTCAACACCAACAATCAGCCATTCTTTGTTCTGGGCATTATCGACCAGTCCGGCACCGGTGACTTGTACGACTGGGGTTATAGCTTGATTCCGCGCGGACTGTTGTCGCCGGTCATGCTGGTGGGTTGGGCGCCTGGTGTAACTCCGGGAACAACCGTCAATACCAACAAACATCCTGTGTGGGTCACCCCGCTGGCCAATACCACCATTTATGTCGATTACAATGGCAACGGCGGACCTTTCTCGTCGGATTGCGGATCTTATGACGTTTCCTTCAATGTCAACCGGCTCCAAATTCTAAGGCTGTTCGATCCGGATCACGATAATACGGGTATGCGTATATTCACCTGCGATGGAACCGATCTGGCGGCGGCATGGGGACAGGATCCATCCCGTTCGTTCTCCGGCGACGGTCAAGCAATGGATTTGGGAACCACGGTTTTGCCTCTGCCCGCGATATCGGCCAGAAAGGCGATGAATTTTGCACCCGGTGGCGATTTAAACGAGAATAACCGTTATAACCCGGGTGAAGCAATTCGTTATTCCATCATCATTACAAACCCGAATCTATCGGCTTCCGGCACGGTGACGGTACGAGACATGCTTCCTCCGCAATTGATTTACATACCGAATTCAACGTTTGTCGACGGCTTCATTCCGGTCCCGGATTCGGGTATCACACCTTTCCCGTTGGATGAAACAGGTTATCTGCTGGGTACGGTGGATCCTCTTTCGTCCCGCACAATTACATACGAGGCGTATATTCAGAATCCATATACCAACTCCAATTTATTCGTAACCAATCGCGCGGTAGTGGCCGATGACATTGCAACGGTTGTTTTGATCGCCGAGGCGATACTGCCGGTTTCTCTTCCTGCGTTGGGAGTCAATTTGGAGAAGACGGTCGGTTTGAGCGGCGAGCCATTCCCGGGCGGCGAAATGGCAACCGGCACCAATGACACAGCGATTACATATTGGTTCGTGGTAACGAATGACGGCGAGGAACCGCTGGATTATGTAACCCTCGATGATCCATGGCTTTCATTTACCACCAATCTCGGTCCGTTGGCGGTAGGGCAGTCCGTGACCACATCCTTTGACACGGTGATAACCTACACGGTAACGAATGTCGCGAGCGCGGTCGGCATATTCCAGGGTTACTACGGCGTCACCAATACGGATACGGCATCCATTATTCTGATAAGCCCGCAATTCGAACTGCGTAAAACGGTCAGTGAGCAAGATCAGTTTCTGGAACGGGTAAATATTCTGGTTGGCACCAACGGGCAGGATATAACGTACTGGTTTATCGTATTGAACGCCGGCGACGTGGCGTTAACCAATGTGATATTGAACGATTACGACATTGGCTTCAGCACGAACATCGGCACCATTGTTCCATGGCACAGTGTCACTTTGGGCGTGGATCGGGTCATCAATGGAAGCTTCACAAACACCGCCGTAATTGAAGGTTGGGATACGCTGGGCAATTTCCTTTCGTATTCCAATACCGCGCAGGTTGTTGAAATAAATCCATCCATCACGCTCGCCAAGACGGTAAGCGGTGATGGCTCTTATCCGGGCGGGGCAAGTGTTCAGCATACGAATGGAGCGCCGATTACGTATTGGTTGGTGGTGAGCAATTCCGGTGATGTCGTGCTGTATGATGTGTACCTGCGTGATGAAGCACTTGATTTTGAATTCGATGTCGGCACATTGCCGCCCGGATCTTTCGAAATAATTGATATTGATACATACATCACGGCTCACCTTACCAATTTTGCCATCGTAAGCGGTCTGGATGAAATCGGTAATACGCATTCCGCGGAAGCATCGGCTGAAGTTATCATGATCTATCCGTCCATTGCGGTATCCAAAACCGTTTCGCTTGAAGGTATGTGTCCCGGTATGGAACTGGTCGCCGGGATGGCGGGAACACCGATTCAATTTTGCATTATCGTCACCAATGACGGCAATCTGGCGCTGACCAATGTAGTCCTTAATGACGCCGCGTTATCCGTAAACACCAACCTGGGCGGCCTGGCGGTTGGGCAAGCCGTTACGGTCGTCGTCGCAACGACAATTTCAGCGACCATGACCAACGTCGCCACCGCGAGCGGATGGGATGTTCTCTTCAATCAACAACATTGGGGTGATGACTCCGCGGTGGTTGTTGAATTGATGCGATTGAGCGGACATGTGATTTTTGATGAAAACGCCAACGGCATTCGAGATGTCGGGGAAACCAATGGTATTACAAATGTCGTTGTAACACTCTATGACACCGATACAAATGTCGTGCAAATTGTCACGACCGACGCAACCGGCTTCTTTACGTTTACCAATGTTGCGGTGGGTTCCTACATCATCGAGGAGACGGACCCCCCCGGCTATGTCAGCACGGGTGATTCCGTGCCTCCCAATGACAACTTGATACCGATTTCAGTAGTGGACGGTATCAGCGTCACCAATTTGTATTTTCTCGACACGGATTTGGCCTCGATCAGTGGCCAGGTCCGGGAGGATCAGGATGCCGATGGGAATCCGGATGATTCCGACCCCGGATTGCCCGGCGTTACACTGCTTTTGTATACCGATCCCAACGGCGATGAAGATTGGTCGGATGGTGTGGTGGTTGCGACCAATGTGACGGATGCTTTCGGATTCTTCAACTTCACGCTGGTCGAGCCGGGTAGTTATGTCATTGTAAAAATCGATCCTCCAGGATTCTTCGGCACGTATGAAAGTGACGGCGATGTCGATGGAGAGATGGCCATTTTTATGCCCGGAGGATTCCACTCCACCGGAAATATTTTCCTTGTTACCGCGCCTGCGGATATAGGTGGGCAGGTCCGAAACGACCTTGATGGTAATGGAGACTTATCCGATCCCGACCCTGGATTGCCCGGCGTTACCATCCGTCTCTTTACGGATCCGAACCGGGACGGAGACATTTCCGATGGTGTGGCCATTGCGACCAATGTAACGGACAGTGGTGGTTTCTACGCCTTCACAAACGTCACACCAGGCTATTATGTGATTGTGGCTACCGACTTGCCGGGCTTCAAGAGTTCCGGTGATCGCGACGGCGGCGACTTCAATCAAATCATACTATCTCCACATCGCAGTAGCGTTGCCACGAATGGAAACGATTTCCTGGATACCGTACGCGCGGATATTTTCGGCCAGGTTCGTAATGATATTGATGGTGATGGCGACTTCAATGATCCTGATTTCGGCATTCGTGATGTTCATATAGCGCTGTATACCGATCCCAACGGAGATGGCGACCCGTCAGACGGTGTTTTGGTCGCCACCAATATTACGGATGAGTTGGGCTTCTTTGTGTTCCGGGCGGTCAATACCGGCAACTTCGTCATTGTGGAAACGGATCCCCCGGGCTATTACAGCAGTGCGGATACCGATCCGCCGAACGATAACCGCATTCGGGTGACGATGCCGGGCGGCATAGATTCGTCGGGGCATTATTTCCTTGATGTACCGACCCGGTTGTTCAAGCGAACCAGCCATGAAGGCGCTCACCGTGGGGATACCATCACCTACACATTGGTGCCGTTTTATGCCGGTATTCATCCAATGACCAATGCTGTATTGACGGACCCAGTACCATCCGGAACAGTGTATGTGGCGGGTTCCGCCACCAGCGGAGGCACATACTCGAACGGTGTCGTAACCTGGCGGTTGGGAAGCACTACACCGGCAGACTTTGCCGACACGACTACATACGGAACAACCACGTTGGTGGCGGTGGCGGATACCTGGATAAGTTCAGCCGACCCGACCGACAACAATGGTACCAGCATTCGACTGGATACCCGGCCGAGTTCCGGACCGCGTCACGCCATGGTAAGTTTTGATATGAGTCAATTGCCTGCCGGCGCCTCGGTCAGTTCGGCCTGGTTGCGCCTGCAGGTGGTTGATACCCGCAATAATCATACCGTGACCGTTCGCCGGGCTTTGACCACATGGACAGAGCTGGGGGCGACATGGAACCGACCGCTCGTTGGCGGGAACTGGGGCGGGGGTGGATCATTCAGCGCCGCAGACTACAGCACCAACATACTGGCGTCGATCAACATGAGCAATTCCGGTGTCGTGACAAACAACATTACCTCCCTGGTGCAGGATTGGGTATCCGGAGGGGTGTCAAATCAAGGTATTATCCTGTATGCGATCGGCCCGGATACCAGCAATGCGCGCTTCTACAGTCGCGAGGAGTCCACTGCATCACGACGGCCACAACTGATTGTGAACTGGGTGTTGGAAGGGAATCGCAACATGATCGATGTCGCTCCAACCCTCATGAGCGCCACCTCCGAGGTGCAAGTGACCATGCGATTGCGTTCGCCGTCACTGGTGACCAACGTTATAGCTCCGACCTCGCTGATTGTGAACGCCACCAGTGGAGCAACCGTGGAGTTGTTGTTGGGGCCGTTACCCCCGAATTCCGATGTATGGACGAATGAAACGCCGTTTGTATACGTGTACCGTGTGTCGGGCGGAACAACCACCGGCAATGTATCGTTTAGCGGTGCGCCGGTAAACTATGCCGACCAGTTTCCACCCGCCACATCACTTGGCATGGTGGTGGCGCCTCCATTACAATTCAGCGCCACTCTGCTTACCAACTCCATCATGACGGCGGTCACCAATATCGGTTCGCTGTTTGAAACCAACTTCATACCGGTTACGAACAGTAATCCGGTAATTACATTCCTGCGCGGATCGATTGCCGGCGAAGTGCGGAACGACTTGCATGCCCGCGGCGATATTAATGAAACGAATCCTCCGCTTACCAATGTGGTTCTGCAATTGTACACCGACCCCAATGGTGATGGTGATCCGTCCGATGGTGTGTTGTATGGGACGACAACAACCGACACCAATGGTTATTATCGCTTCTCCTATGTACCGACCGGTCGGTATGTCGTGGTGGAAATAGACCCGGTGGGCGCCATCAGTACTGCCGACAGCGATGGCGACAATGACAACCGGATTGCCGTTCATTTGTCGGATTTTGTGCTGATGGAAGGGCATATTTTCCTGGATACATTCCCGGTGACGGTATCCGGCCAGGTGCGCCATGACATTGATGGCGACGGGGACCTTCTGGCTCCAGATCCCGGGGTCAGCAACGTTGTAATCTACTTATATACGGATCCAAATGGGGATGGAAATCCGGAGGATGGCGTCGTCATTGCCACCAACATAACCGATTCCAGCGGCAATTATCAGTTTGAAAACGTGATCCCCGGCTCCTACGTGCTGGTACAGGAAGATCCCCCCGGTTACCATGCCACCGCCGACAGCGATGGCGGCGTACTCAACCAAGTTGCCGTTTCCCCGGTGAGTCGGATAAATACCGGCGGCCATGACTTCCTGATTTCCCAAGTGGCCTCGATATTCGGCTTCGTACTCGAAGATATGGATGGCAATGGCAATGTGCTCGACGCCGATCCTGGCATTACCAATGTCATGGTTGTCCTTTACACCGACCCGGATGGCGATGGCGATCCGACTGATGGCATTGCGATCGCGACCAATTTTACCGGTTCCACGGGTGAGTTCTTCTTCATTAATGTGGTAACCGGAAATTTTGTGCTCGTGCAAACCGATTTGGAGGGATACTTCAGCACTGGCGATAGCGATGGCGACAACGACAACCGGATACGTGTTTTCATGCCGGGATCGGTCAGTTCTTTCAGCAACGTATTCCTTGATGCGCGACCTTCCGGTATTTACGGGTTCAGCTATGAAGATCCTTCCGGTGATGGCGATATCAATAATCCGGGAGATCCGCTGATAGATGCGTTTATCGAACTGTTCAGCGATCCGAATGGCGATGGAGACCCGGCGGACGGCGTGCTGATCGGTTCATATACCACGGATGAGTTCGGCGACTTTGCATTTACCAATCTTATGCCGGGGCGCTATGTGCTTGTTGAAACCGATCCGTATGGTTATGGAAGCACGGCGGATTCCGAGGGACCCAATGATAATCGTATTCCCTTGCAGTTGTTGAGCGGAACTCCATCGTTGAGCAATATCTTCCTGAATGCAAGGTATGTGGGCGTGAGCATTTCCAAAACGCCGAGCATTGAAGGCGTGCTGGGACTGGGCGATATTGTTACTTATACAGTGACAATTTCCAATACCGGTGTCGTGCCTCATTCAGGGACAACCTTGACCGATCAATTCCCCGAGGAAATGTTATACGTGCCGGGAAGCACCCGAATATATACCAGGGCATTTCATGTTCGTGATGAGTTCAATGGCATTGCATACACCAACAACAATGGATCGGGTGTATGGGCATCAAGCTGGATTGAAGTGGGCGACTCTACTACGGATCCCCAATCCGGAATGATTCAAATTGTGGATGAACAGTTGCGGTTGAGTGGCGATAACCGGTCGGTTTCCCGTAGTGTGAATGCCGATGGCTACGCGCGTGCGTTGTTGACGTTTGATTATCGGGTGGAATCTTTTGACAATGCCGATGACTGGGTCAGACTGCTGGCATCGCCGGATGGTTCCAGCTGGACAACACTGCATCAATGGACGGGACCTCTTGCGCTGGCAACCGGAACGTTGTCATTCAATGTAACGCCTTACATCTCCGCTGAAACAACCATTCGATTCCAGACGTCACCCGGAATGGACAACACGGATTTCGCGTATTTCGACAACATTGAAATGGATATCATGAATGTGCATACGGGAGGCGCGCCGCCATTGATGATGCAGGACTATGTATTGGGTCCGCGCCAAAACATTATCGTCACATATGATGCCATTGCCGAACAAATTGCCATAGTCTTTAACGAAGCCTGTGTGACAACGGTTTACGAGGTATTTCCCTTCTGTTCATCCGCGAGCAATGAAGTCATACAAATTCTCATGACACAGGGTATGGTTGTGGTTCGCGACACCAATGAAGCATGGCGGCTTGAATGGAGCGCAACGGATGAACCCATCACCCGCGATTATGACTTGATTTATGTGGATACGCTTACTCCTGGATTTTCGCCGGCCTTAAGCCCTTCATGGGATTTGGCGGCGCGTGTGAAGGATCGTTATTTTGAAGACGCAGGAAGCCCCACGCACCCTTCAGCATGGGAACTGGGTGAAAATATTCGTTTTTATCGCGCGGCGCACAAGGATCGCTGGCGAACCAACAATGTCATCAGAAATGCCAGCAAGCAGGTGTACACGGCCAAGTCGATCCAATTGAAGGAAGGCGAAAACTGGGTGTCGCTGTTTATGCAACCGGATTCCTGTTGCCCGTCTGCGGTTTTTGGCACCAACATGTTGCCCGCAGGACCCACCATGAATGAATCCACGATTATTCAATGGTATGGCGCCACTTTGACGGGGCAGGCGACCAATTCCATCTGGCTGGATTCAGAAACACAAACTTGGCGGTATCATCACGGCGGTAGTGCCAATTATATGCCTTTGCCGTTGAACGAAGGCTTTAACATCATACTGCCTGCCGGCTCCGGACCTCGACCGTTGCCGGTAATAGGCCAGATGCCGACGAATACAGCCGTTGAGCTTGGTACGGTCATGACATTGAAGGGATCCAGTAACTTCAATGTTGTAAGTTACAACCTGCCGTATCGCGCCACATTGGCCCAAAGCGGATTGCGTGAAGCCGGCTTCCGGGGGCCGAATCCGGGACAGGCATTGAATCCATTGTTCTCGGATGAGATTCGAATATTGCAGAAAGGCGGTGGGTCATTAGCCTCGCCACAGGTTCGTATCATCATGAATTCCAGTTCGAATTTTGTATTCTGGACGGGCGGTTCCGGGTCGGCGGAAAACTACCGGTTTAACGTTGATGATGCCATTATTATTCAGGTTCGAAGGTCAACAAACAATCTGCAGTGGACCATTCCTCTGCCATACCCTGCGCCGACTATTTACATCGACCCGTAGGCCAGCGCCGATGCGGGAGGATGAGACTCCTTGTGAGGTGGCAACGATTCGCTTCCCACCAAAGAAAATGTTTGCCCCCATAATTTAATGGCATTGCCTCACGACCAAGCTATGCTGGGCGCATGGATACCGTTGATCCTATGAAGGTACTGCTGGTTTGTAGTGATGATTCGCCATTGAGCGAAGCCATACGCACCTACGCGACTACCGTCAACCTGCAGATCGAGGAGAGAAGCATCAAGGCATTTCTCGACACGCCGGAGGCCATGCGCGCCATTGCATCGCATGTGGTCGCCGTTTGCGATGCTCAAAATGCGGCATTAATCATCAACGCCGCCCGAAAGCAGGATTTTTCATTGGGACTTGTTCCGGCCGAGGCCGACAGCCCGCTCATCGATTGGTTTGCCCTTCCGGCAAACTCCGCCGAACAAATTCCACTCGCATTTAAACAGGACGCCGTGCGCCTCGATGTGCTGACCTGCAACGACGAAGTTGTGCTGGGGCAGATGATGATGGGCAAGACACCCTTTCTTGATGGACGCAGTAAAACCTATCTTGACCGGCGGCGGTCCCTGTGGAGGCGAATCTCATACTGGTGGAGCCTGCTGGCGGGAAGCCTGCGCAATCTTCTCCAGTTTTCACCTTTCCCGGTAACGCTTACAACCGGCAAAGACCGGGTCATCCGCACGATTATTACCGGGATGGTAATTATTGAAAATGAAGTGCGGTCGGCGGCAACCCGGCTTTTGACTACCTCCGTTTCCGTCCAGGATCGCAAAATGTCGACCATGTTGATCGCGCCGAAATCGGCGGTGGAATACCTTGCCTTTGTCGGTACGGCGCTCTTCAAGGGCGATCATTCGGTCAAGCGATTGCCAGGTGCGATCAGCTATTTGAAAACCGGCAGTCTGAAGGTCGAGTCGACAACACCCCTGATATATTATGTGGACGGCAAGCGGCGGGAGGCGGAAAAACTCGATCTGCAAATACATCCGAAGTCTTTACGGATGGCGGTAGGCCCCAAATACCTTGTCCATCAGGGCGGCGTGGAAGAGGAAAAAGATACGGTGCGAATCGAAAATCTTCCCGAACAGCAGGATCGTGTCAACATGATCAGTCAACACCTGCCGTTTTTCACCCGCGCACTGGAGGAGGATTTCAAAGATCTTTTTCACACGTTGCGCGAGGCGGCAACAATCCGGACCGAATTTGTCGTGCTCACGATTTTAAGCGCCATTGTAGCCAGTCTGGGTCTGTTTCTTGACAGCACCGCGGTTATCATCGGCGCGATGGTGCTGGCCCCGCTGATGTCCCCGATCATATCACTGGCCATGGGACTGCTTCGCGGGAATCAGGTGTTGATCAAACAGCCGCTTATCACGTTGGGGTTTGGCACGGCATTGGCCCTGGTTGTCGCGGCGATCATGGCCGCCATTGTTCCCACTGAACGGATCACACCGGAAATCTCCGCGCGTGTGCAACCGACTTTGCTGGATCTGGGGGTGGCGATTGCTTCGGGCATAGCCGGAGCCTATGCCTTTGCACGTGAGAGCGTGGCCAAGAGTCTTCCGGGCGTGGCCATTGCGGTGGCGCTGGTGCCGCCGCTTTGTGTCGCCGGGATAGGCATCGGATGGGGAGATGTGCAGATCATCACCGGGGCCTCTCTTTTGTTTATCACCAACCTCATCGGAATCGCGCTGGCCGCGGCCTTGACGTTTCTGGTGCTTGGATATGCTCCGGTCATCAAGTCCAGAAGGGGCCTGACCATTTCGATGGGGCTACTGCTTGCCATCTCCATTCCACTGTCCGTCTCGTTTCGGAACATGCATCAAACATGGAGTATTGAAAAAGGGATATCCGCTGAAATCTACACAATCAACGAATACCAAATTAAACTCAAGGAAGTGCATGTCCGATTATATCGAGGGAAGGTTCTCCTGCGCGCGGAAGCCGTGGGATCCCGACCGCTTTCCATTGATGACCTGACCTTGCTGAAAAGGAAGCTGGAAGCCCGTTGGGGGCGTCCGGTTGTAATGGAAATTGATTCCCGTTTGACCTTGTAACCCCTGAACCGGGCATCCGTACAATAATCTTCCAATTGGAGGATGGTGATTGACACCGGGGCAAAAATTGGTAGGTTTGCACGTCTTTTGAGCGAGAAAATTTTATGAAAAGAACATATCAACCTTCTAAAGTGTCGCGCGCCCGAACCCATGGGTTTCGTGCCCGTATGGCCACCAAGGATGGACGCCAAGTTTTGCGCCGTCGTCGCCGAAAAGGCCGCAAAGTTTTGGTTCGTCCATAATATATTGGAAATGAATGGGTTACCCGTTCCGCCGGAAGGCGGCTCCCCGTCGGGGAAGACCAGCGGGAACCCCCGCGGACCGGATCAGCGGCTGGGTAGAAATCAGCGGTTGATCCGGTCTGCGGTTTTTCAGGAAACGTTTGCCGGGCATAACAAACACGTTGGCTGTCTGATGGTTTTATGGATTCGCACGGGAAATGACTGCGCCTTGAGGCTCGGGGTCGTAACCAGCAAAAAGGTCGGAAATGCCGTAAAGCGCGTGAAGGTCCGGCGACTTCTACGTGAAGTTTTCCGGAAAAACCGCGAGCAACTTACCGGACAATGTGATGTTGTACTGGTTGGTCGCGCCGGTTTGGATCGTGCCCCGTGGGCATCGATTGAGAAAGAGTTTTTGGACTTGGCATCGAAAGCGGGGATATATTCGCCGCCATGAATTTGAAAGCGATTGGGAGCAGATTTGGTGTTTTAATGATTCGCGCCTATCAAGTTACGCTGTCCGCGTGGCTCGGTGGCCGTTGCCGCTTTTACCCCAGTTGTTCTGAATATGCCATCGAGGCATTCCAAGCCCATGGCTGGTGGAAGGGATTGTGGCTGGCAATTCGGCGGCTTTGCCGCTGTCATCCTTTTAATGCCGGAGGCGTCGATCTAGTGCCCCCAAAAACGTGCGCCTGCGAACATATCCGATCTTGGAGACCGTAATTTATCATGAAACGTCAAGACTACATCATTTTCTTCGCATTGGTGGCTTTGCTTTTTGCCTGGCCGGGCATTTATCAAAAGTTCTTTGCCGATAAAACGCCGCCGCCCGAACGGATTGAATCGACCGAACAGGCCGTTGATCAAGCTGTGGATGGCGCCACGGCATCGGTGACGCGCACACCACCCGCACGAACCCAGGAGACGGATTCAGCTCCCTTGGAAGTGGTTGAGCACATGGAACCGGCAGAGGTGGTGGAGGAGCAGTTCGTTCTTCTCACCAACCACAACGTGCGCCTGGTCCTGTCATCTCAAGGAGCCGCTATCAAAGCCGCAACTCTTAACAACTACCGAGAAGGTCTTGCCCGCGACAGCGGCCCGGTAGTGCTCGATTTCAGCGAAAGGTCGGCTCTCGCGTATTCCGGCATTCCGGGTCTTTCTGAAAACTATCATTTTCAAATTACTGAATCAGAGGATGGTCGTGTCATTCTGGATCGACGTGCCGCTGATGGGCTTCGCCTTCGCCGTGAAGTTTCATTGGATGAACATTACATGGTGATTGTCCGCGACACATTCATCAATGAGTCAAACGAACCCCGTGACCTGGGGCAACATATGATTCGAACCGGCGCCATATCGCAAGAGGAGGCGCACGAAGATTTTGCCGGCATGGTGAATATGGGTGTCGATTCATTGCCGCCCGCCGGCGGCGTGGAAAACTGGGGCGCCGCCATTCCCAAACAATTCCGCGCCGCCCGCGATGAAGCCGGCGCTTCGCGTTTGCCTGAAACTGTACAATATCGGCCTACCACGAAACCGGCTGACTGGGTCGCCGCCAAAAACAAATATTTTGTGCAGATTTTAATGCCGGACGGTGATGGCGCCGATTGGATCGAAGTTTATGCCCGTCGCGAAATTACCCCGGCGGAACGCGCCGGCGCTCGTGTCAAGGACGCTTTGGTGGAGGCGGTCGGAGCAAGCCTGGGATTCGTCAATCAAACCCTTGCGCCGGGTGAATCCTACACGCGCACGTATGAATACTTTGTCGGACCCAAGAATTACGGAATTCTGTCGAAATTAAGCCACAGTCGGGATGGGGCCATGGGCTTTGAAGAAAATGCCTACATGGATTTTATTGTGGTGCCGACCGCCAAGTTACTGCTCCGTCTCTTGAATTTGATTCACGACCACGTATGGAACAATTATGGCGTGGCCATCATTCTGTTGACGCTGATTGTTCGTATAGTTTTTTGGCCGATCACCCACAAAAGCACGGAGAGCATGAGGCGCATGGCGGCGGTTCAGCCGCTGATGGCGGAAATACGTGAAAAGTTCAAGGACAACCCCCAGAAGATGCAACAGGCCATGATGGCTCTGTACAAGGAACACAAAATCAATCCGCTGGGCGGCTGTCTACCCATGTTGGTTCAGATTCCGGTTTTCTTCGCGCTTTTCGTGGTTCTACGTATCGCGATTGAATTGCGGTTTGCGGAATTCCTCTGGATTTCCGACTTGAGCGCGCCGGAGCGAATCATTGAGTTTGGTTTCACCATCCCGTTGTTGGGCTGGGATGCCTTGAATATTCTGCCGCTGTTGATGACCGCAACCATGATCATCCAGCAAAAGTTGACCCCGACAGCCGGCGATCCGGCGCAACAAAGAATCATGATGATCATGATGCCGGCGATGATGCTGTTCTTCCTGTATAACTTTGCGTCGGGGCTGGCGCTCTATTGGACGACCCAGAACGTGCTCATGATTGTCCAGCAGTTGGTATACAAACAGCGTAAAAAACGCGAAGCCGCGGCGACAGCGTAGTGTAGTAGCGCCTTCATGAAGCGCAGGGAATAATTATTGCCGCACGCAATGCGGCTCGCCTAGAGGCTCGTCCTCCCGGTTTACGTCGAGGCGGTCTTGCGTTGATCGGCCATCGAACGGATGTGCGCGCCAAACGCCGGGAATTGGGCGATGACATCATCCACGTCGCTTTTATCCAACTTGTAGAGATCACAATATTTAATCGCTCGCACGTCTGCGCCTCGAGGGCAACGTTCCAGCAAGGCGATTTCACCGAAAAAATTCCCGTCGCTTAACAAGGCCACGGGTTTGCCTTCGCTTCCCAGAACCTCGACTTCGCCGTTGGCAATGAAAAACATGGAGTCACCCATGTCACCCTTGCGAATAATAAATTCTCCCGGCTGGGCAATGCAGGGTTGCAGGCGGGCGACAATCGCCCGCAGTAGGTGTTGATCGGCGTCCCGGAAAAACGGAACCTTGGTCACGATGTCGCGACGCAAATGCATTTCCACTTCCATGCGTAACGAAGTCGGCAATTCGGACAACACCGTTGATTCGTCAAATCCGCGTCGGGTCTGCCATAGATAGGAAAAATATCCGTTTACCCTTTGCCGCACCGGGGCGGGGATCTTGTTGTAACGCAGAAACGTGTTGATTCTCTGCATTTTGTCGAGGTGTTGGTTGCGGGCAAAATCGAGATTCGACATAATGGTGGCAATATTGCCGATGATGAAGCCAAACACCCCGGCGCCAATGACCATGATAAGCATTGTAAACATGATCTGACCGGAATTGCCGGTGTCGGGCGTGATGTCGCCGTAGCCGATGGTCGTCATGGTGGTGATTGTCCAATATACCGCCTGCAGGTAGCGCAATGGCATAGGCGCCTGTTGATCATGGTCATAAACCGCAAGTTGCCAGCATCCGATCCAGTGCATGATGACGAGTACAAATGCCAGGGTTGTAAATATTCGGCGAAGTCCGGCAACTGTGGGGTTTTGCTGTTGCCACGTTCTCGCGGTCACGTAAACGCGCCCAAGTCGGAGCAAAGGAAGCATGTATGCGGCAATCAACAGCCAACCCGGAGCGCTGTTCCAGGTCGCGTTCAGCAGGGGGCCGATGGGAAGGGCTGAAAAGACATCAGGTAATAACCAGATTCGGCCCGGCTGTCCCGGTTGGTATTCGGCAGAGCGATAGCGAAGACACAGGTCGATGGCAAAGTAAATATAACCAAACCAGCGTATGATGAAAAACAACGTGTGCAAGGGCGAGCCGGATTGCGTGAACGATTCCAACGGCAGGGTGATGGCCAAAAGTGATACCACCACCACATGTAGTGTATCGCGTGTGGAAATGTTGTGGTCCGATGCGTGTTTCCAAAATTTCATTGCATGACGCCCTTGTCGTTAACCCAAAAGAATAGGCGTTTGAACCCCGGTTGAAAAGGAGGATTCCTGACCCGATCCGTTTGACGTGCGATTCAACCAGCGTTGACACGCTGTGATTAATCTTTAATGTTAGGTCAATCCTACAGGAGAATTTAAATGACGGGTTTGTTTCGAGCCAAAAATTGGGCATGGTTTCTGATAACTGGCATGTTATTGCAACCCGGTGTGCTGTTGGCACAGGATTATTTTGCCGCGGATGTGCTTGATATCAAACGTCGGCCGCAAAATTACTGGGCGCGGGGCGTGGTTTTTCGCGATGTGCTTACCGAATTGCCGCAAACGCGCCGGACGCTTCGAATTGATGACCGGGTCGTGACCCGGTTTGGAACCAAAGAGCTGGGGGAGATATACGCCGAACCAGACGCGGTGGAGCAGTTGCAGAAACTCGAAATCGGCGTCGAGTACCTGTTTTCCGGTACCGTAGGTCAACGCGGACGGCGTTATTACGCCATTATACGAAATGTTTCCGCGTATGAACAGCAAACCGAAAATATCCCCGAATTGATGTCCGCCATCAAGTTGGATGGATCCACCAATCAATTTAATCGCGTTTTTTCCGTCCTCAATATTGTAATGACGGATATCCACAAGGATCTTTTCGGGTATGCCACCGCAAACAATCTTACATTACCCCAGATTTTTGAAGGCAGTGAACACCGGGATAAAATCGCGGCCAGCGCACGCACCGCCCTGCGCCGGTTTGAGGAGAAATCCAAAACAACCAGCCAGGAATTTTTTATCAGCGTTATTATTTCCATGCTGGCGTTACAGTATGGCTATGTTGAACCCGCGCCGCCCGTGACCCCGGATGACGCTTTCAACCCGGATAATGATGCCGGAGAAATTCCCTACGCGTTGCCTTGGGGTGATGACATCACGCCTGAATCGTGGGACATCCAGTCCGAGCCGGAAGCCGAACCGGAAGCAGATATTGTGCCTGAACCCGATCCAGCACCCGAACCGGAACAACCCGTAATGGATATTGTTGAAGAGGAAATACCGGAACTTGAATTAATCGAAACGTTGGATGATTCGCCGGTTATTACCGAAGAAGTTGTTGAGGATGTTGAAGAGGCTTATGAACCGGAAGCCGTGCAAGATGCCGTGGAGTCCGCCGTAGAGGAACCCGCAGACGACTCCGTTGAACCGCCTGTTGTTGAGCCTGTTGCAATGGAAATCGATCCTGAAATTTCCGAACCGGTTGTTGATGCGGAAATGGAATATTCATCAGCGGACATGGAAATGGAGCCGGAAATGGAAGCCACCGGCGCGGACTCTGCTCCAGCGTCGGAACCGGTGCCGGAACCTGAAGCGCCGGTCACTCCAGCCGAGAAAACACCGGCCATCAAAGACGAAATTGACTACAGCCGCCCCGTACGGTTAAGGTAAGCAACTTATTGGGCCAGCATAGCTCAGTTGGTAGAGCACTTGATTTGTAATCAGGCGGTCATCGGTT
>DAOLDL010000025.1:0-21576 GCA_035327305.1 Kiritimatiellia bacterium
ACTTCCATCTTGTCAAAATGGCACGGCATAGCGCTCGAAATAGCTTGCCCCCGAAATGACTGCGGCTCGGCATCCACCTTCAACTTCGGTTTTCGGGTTAAATTTGATCGTTCATCCTCTTTCCGCACCGGTTCCATGAGGTCGCGATTGACAAGCGCTCGTTGGTTCGTGAGATTACCGGTCCCATGTCTAATAATATGGAAATAGCCATTATTGGCGGAGGAATCGTCGGGCTTGCCACCGCATGGACCTTGTCGCGCTCTTTTTCCGTGCGCGTGACCGTGCTTGAGGGGGAGTCGGAAATCGCCCGGCATCAGACCGGCAACAACAGCGGCGTCATACATTCGGGGCTTTATTACAAGCCGGGTTCTCTTAAGGCGCGGAATTGCACCCGGGGTTATTCGCTGTTGTTGGATTTCTGTCGCGAACATGGCATCGCGCATGAGATCTGCGGCAAAATCGTCGTAGCCACCCGCGAGGATGAACTGACATCTTTGAAGACGCTGGAAGAACGGGGTCTCGCCAATGGTCTGTCCGGTATACGCCGGTTGAATCCAGGGGAAATGAAGGATATCGAACCGAATGTGGCCGGTGTTGCCGGTCTGTGGGTCCCGCAAACCGGAATCATCGATTTCAAGGATGTCGCGGCAACGTTGGCGGAGTTGATTCCGATACGGGGCGGACAAATCATTACCGGCTTCCGGGTCAAAAACGTCGTGCGCAAAGGCGGTGAGGCCGTCTTGATGTCCAGCGACGGCAAGGAGCACCACGCGAAGTTCATCATCAACTGTGGCGGATTGCAGTCGGACCGGATCGCGCGTATGTGCGGAATCGATCCCGGAGTGCGGATCATTCCGTTTCGCGGCGAGTATTATCAATTGCGCGCGTCGAGCACACAGCTTGTGCGTAATCTGATTTATCCGGTGCCGGATCCCCGGTTCCCGTTTCTGGGGGTACACTTTACCCGGATGGTGCATGGCGGTGTTGAAGCCGGACCTAATGCCGTACTGGCGTTTCGCCGCGAGGGTTACAACCGCTTGTCGTTTTCGCCTCGCG
This sequence comes from Kiritimatiellia bacterium, assembly GCA_035327305.1. Taxonomy (GTDB): domain Bacteria; phylum Verrucomicrobiota; class Kiritimatiellia; order CAIVKH01; family CAIVKH01; genus CALMUP01. Next base: position 1,057 of record DAOLDL010000025.1, read on the forward strand.
ATACGTTGGAAATGGCGGGCTATGCCGGATTCTGGCGTATGGCCGGAAAATATTGGAAAACCGGCATGGGCGAGGTGCATCGCTCTTTCAGCAAAGCCGCTTTTGTGCGGGCGCTACAACGACTTCTGCCTTCACTGAAAGAATCCGATCTCGCGCCCGGTGGTGCGGGAGTTCGTGCCCAGGCGGTAACTCCGGATGGATCGCTGGTGGATGATTTCCGCATCGAAACAAGCGAAGGCATGATTCATGTCCTGAATGCGCCATCGCCCGCCGCGACTTCTTCGTTAAGCATCGGTGAAACCATCGCAGGACTGGCTGGCAAACAGTTTGGCTTGAAAGCGCATAACACATGACGCGTTTCAGAAACAAGATGGATGCGTTGAGCCGCCAATTCCTCAAGCAATTTTACCCCGAGGCTTCAGTTTCCGATTGGAACGATTGGCGATGGCAGATCAAACGCAGGATGCGCGATCGTGACTCGCTCGAAAAAGTATTTGCACTGACCGATGATGAAAAAGTCGCGCTGGACAAGTTGGGTAACCGACTCCCGGTCGGATTGTCACCTTACTACGCAAGCCGTTTGTTGGCCGATCCGGATCATCATCCGTTGCGTAAGACAGTGATTCCTTCGACGGAGGAGTTTATTCACTCCGCAGGTGAGTACAAGGATCCGCTCGGCGAAGATGCGCACAACCCGGTTCCTGGAATTGTACATACCTATCCTGACAAGGTTTTGTTTCTCGTGACGGATTTTTGCGCAACGTATTGCCGGTATTGCATGCGGTCCCGCCTTGTGGGGCAGGGCACGTTTCTTCCTGATCAAGCGATGTGGGACAAGGCGTTTGAGTATCTGCGAGGACATCCGGAAGTTCGAGACGTGTTGCTGTCGGGTGGCGACCCGCTGATCCTGGCTGATGATCGGCTCGAGTATTTATTGTCGCGCCTGCGGGAAATTCCACACGTGGAGTTTCTTCGCATCGGCACGAAGGTTCCGATGGTGCTACCGCAACGCATTACGCCGTCGCTGGTGCGAATGCTGAAAAAATATCATCCACTTTTCATGAGCATTCACGTCATTCATCCCGATGAACTCGCGCCTGAATCGGTATCAGCCTGCGCCCGGCTGGCGTCTGCGGGCATTCCGCTGGGCGGTCAGATGGTTTTGTTGAAAGGGGTGAATGACGATCCGGCAGTCATGAAGAATCTGGTGTTGTCCCAGCTTCGCGCCCGGATAAAGCCGTACTACCTGCATCAATGCGATGCGATCATGGGGTCGATGCATTTCCGGACGCCGATTCAGACCGGCTTGGATTTGATTCGATCCCTTCACGGACACACGACTGGATACGCGGTGCCCCATTACATGATCGATGCGCCGGGCGGCGGGGGTAAGGTTCCATTGAGTCCCGATTACCGTGCGGGGCGGGAAGGAGAGGACCTCGTCTTGCAAAACTACGAAGGCCGCATCTACCGCTACCGCGATCCGCTGGCTTGATTAAGCAAAAGATCACCAAGTTCGCGAAGAGTATTTATCCCGAAAACCGAAGTTGCTGGCGGCGCCGAGCCGCAGTCGAAATGACTGCGACTCTGCATCCACCTTCAACTCCGGTTTTCGGGTTTATCTGACTTCCGAAGATGTAGTAGCCGCACCGTGTGCGGCATAAGAAAACCGATGCGCCTCACGGAGGCGCTACTACACTTTTGCAGGTGAAACCATCCCGCAGATTTCTACCGGCAAGGCGAAACGTCATGCTCCTTCTTTACTATCGTTTGAGATGGTGAACATCCTGGTTGTAGCTGAACGAAAAAAAGATTAACAACTGCTCAAGTTGAAAACTTTCTGATGGAATGGGAATCAATGCCAATCACTTTGGGTTCCTCACCTTCGGCGCATGTTCAGCAAGGAATAAAGCCGGGGAAGAAGTATGATTCGGCTTTATGTTCGAGGGTTGTAAATCAGATGCCCAAATCGGCGCGATTGCAAAGGCCTTCCATGTCCTCGTCGCCGGCTTTGAATTGAATCCGGATCAGGGTGGGGGTTTCCACGCCAATGATTTCGATTTCCGCGCCGGCACGTAACAGTCCCATGGAACGCGATGGATTGTCCGGATCAAGTACCGTGACGGTGCGGGTTAGGATATGAGTGCCGGAAAGGCTGTCGCCCATGCCTTTTCCTATTGCCCACGCGCCGCGTTTTTCGCGTCGGGCTTCCGCCTCCGCCGCTTTGATGCGCAATCGCATGGTGGTCAAGTTCGGCATGTTGGGCCCGACTTCCTGGAACCCGTGGATGCGGGCCAGGCCGGCCCGGACCAGTTCGATGTGGAGGTACTCACCATTGACTTCCACAATGGCATATTGACGACCACGGGCGCTCCGGCCTCCGGCATCAGCGCCTTTGGTGTGAATGGTAAAGCCATTCTTCATGAAATTTCGCGCGAAACGGGTTGCTTCCTTGCCGAAGCGGATGACTTCCTGGGGGGTAACTCCGAAATACTCCGCCTGCGCGGCTACACGATCGGGAAAGCCCATGTCGGTCTCGGGTGCATCAACCCAGTAAAGACGATAGATATAGCGTCGCCGATTGGCCCGGACGTGAAAGCTGTCACCGTCATTGGAAGCGTGTTCCACCCATTCGCAGTTTTCAATCGTTCGCCAGCGTCTCTGGGCAAAACCATCATCGGTTGCGATCACAATCCCCACAATTGCGACCAACAGCATGCGTTTGTTATATGCCGCCATGGTTCGACCTTAATACCTCAATGAACCGTACACAACCAAAACCGGTGGATTCATGAACGATTACATTTCGTCAAAATCGTGAAACGCAGATAATTGAATTGATTTTTACCTTTCGAAACCTATCAATTTATGCATGCAACAAATAAGCGATTCGAACGACCGGATACGATTTCCCTGGTTTCTGTGGCTGGCCATTCTGGCCGGGCTTATGGTGATTAACGTTTTTACCCAGCCCTACGAGGACTCCATTTCGCTTGTGCCGCCATCGGGTCCATATTACCTCGATTTTGTTTGGTATTTGGATGACATCATCGGTCCGTCAATTTTCATGGTGGCGGGATTGCTTTTGTTGTGGCAGTCGCGCTTTAAGAGGGCGTTGTGGGCCGTAGCTGGATTGGGATTGTCATGCATCGCTTTTTCCATCGGCGATACCATCGATATTCATTGGGTGCTTCCCACCGGACTGGCATCGGAGGAGCAGACGGTTTCCTTTTCCAGTTGGATGAGCAAGGTCATGGTGGTCATCACATTCTGCTTTTTTATTGTCCATGCCTATGACCGGCTTGACCGTCCGGCGCAGAAGGCGGCGGTGTTTGCCTTCATGTTGCTTTATATTGATCAAATTCAGATGTCGATCAGCTTTGATTTCGCCGGCTACAAGTTCCATGTCTTTGAGGAGGCATTGGAAGTTGTAACCAGTCTTTTCTTCTGTTTGGGTGTCGCCTGCCGCAAAATAAAAATGATGCCGGACAACATCAGCGAATCGTAATCGCTTCCAGTGGAATCGCCAGCCAAGGCGTATTTCGTGCGCCTGCCGGCAAGATGCTTTTCTCGTTCAATGCGCCTCGATCTTCCGTACCATACTCCGCCGTCCATATATGGATTCGATCAACGTGCAGTGGAATTTGAAACACGGCTTCCAGTACGCCATCCGGTTTTGCATTGCTCCAATAAATACCATCGTTGATTCCCCGAATGCTGGTGTAATCGGAATCGCCTTCGTCACTGATCAAAACATCGTATCGCGGCACGTGTCCCTGTTTTTGCCACGGAGCATCAACACGTGTCGTATGGTTTGAATAAGCCACCAAGATGAACCGGTCATAACCCTGTCGGGCGGGTGACGCGGCCAGGTATACCATGCGGGTGGTGCGATCAAATGCCGCCAACAGCCTGGAATGACTGTTGGATGCAACAAGCGTCGCTTGTTCATCGGCATAACCATCGGATTTAAACACGAAATAATGATCAGAATCCGCGGTCCGGTTTTTCTCGCCGCGCGAATGAGTGCGATTGATCTCCAGCGGGATGAAGTCCGCCTCGTTGACAAGAATGATCGTGGAATCGCCGGGAATCCGTCCGTCAAAAGGTTCTCCACGTATCGCGTCGATCAACTGGTCATCCGTATCGTACTTTTTTACTTCCGTGGAGTTGTTGGCGACTATCGTGACCGATTGGTTTTCCCAATGGCGGCGAAACGCAAATACGCCGGCGTGGCGGGAGTCTTGAAGTACCTCAACGTCACCGAACATGAGCGCGGGATAAAGACGGCGGACATGGTTGAGTTCTCGAATGTGCGCGGCCACGTCGTGATCGGGGTCGAAGTGATCCGGCATGCCGGGTTTTGTCGGATCAAACATCGGTTCGCGGGCGCGGTGGCCCTTGCTTCCGGAGAATCCCTGTTCGGTGCCATAATAAACGCAAGGAATGGCCGGGCTGGCAAACAGCATGGTCAGGATTGCCGCGAGACGGTTTGTGTCGCCATCCAGATAGGCGCTGTTCAACAGGCGTTCGCGGTCATGGTTGTCGGCAAATGCCACCAGGTGGTCCATGGCATGTTTACCGTAGGTATGTCGTTTTTCCCATCGCTCGGTAATCAATCGGGTCGGGTGGCGCGATCCCCAGACATCTTTCAGGGTAAAGTAATACGGATAGTAAAGCATGGAGGGGTAGCCGCCTTCGCGGGAAAAGATCGACACATCTTCATCGCGTCCGCGCAGGGCTTCGCCAAACATCAGGAAATTGGTTTTGCCCAGCGTTGCCGCATACGCGCTGATTTGCGGCATGACTTCCTGCCAGAAGTCGAGTTCTACATGATGTGTGGTGTCTATTCGAAAGCCGTCGCAATCCGTCGCGGCAATCAGGGCGAGGTGGCTCTCCAGCAACCAGCGGCGAATTTGCGGATCCTCCGTGCGTAAATCCGCCAATCCCTGCAAATCGCCCAGTATATTCTGCTGATAATCCTCCCAGTCGTTGATGGAGCCGTGAGCGTGAAAGTAACTCAAATCGTCAAATGGCGGGGCGAATTTAGTGTTGGGGTTTGACCATTGCATGGTGTACGGCTTTTCTGAAAATCTGGGAAAGCCGGGATCTTCCGATCGCAGTATCCGCGCCATGTGGTTGAAAACGACATCGATAATTACGTACATCCCGCGGGTGTGGGCCTGATCGATCATTTCCCGCAATTCTTCCAACGTTCCCCAGTGCGGATCAATTTTGTTGAAGTCCATGATGTGGTAGCCGTGATAGGCGCCGCGATGATTAAGGAACACCGGGGAAATCCAGATCGTGTCAAAGCCAAGATCCTTGATGTAATCCAGATGCGTGGTGATGCCGGCAAAGTCGCCGCCGTGGATACTATCCATGCTTAACGGATTGTACACACCGCCCGGATTTGCCGTGTTGTTGGACGGATCTCCGTCGTAAAAGCGATCGGTGATGATCTGGTAGATTGTGTGATTGCGCCAATCGTCGGGGGAGGGGTGATAGACAAATCCCGGCGTGTCATCACTGCGGGCGGGAAGCAATGACCAAGCCGTGCTGTCGGCGCCGGTATGGATGGAAAGCATACAAAATAAACAGGACAGGATGATCGCATCCTGATATCTGTAGCCTGAAACCCGAAACCTCATTTTCATTCCAATCATGTCTTGCGCACTCTCGCAGACAGTATCAATATCCATCACGTCATGCATCAAAAACTGCATTATATCGGTTGGACACCTTCTCTTGCCAATACCGTGGGTGAATACCTGTTGCCAGCCGGCAGTCCGATGCCGTTTTCATTGCATGATACGATTGTGGTGGTTCCCACCACGCAGGCGGGTCGCCGTCTTCGGCTCGCGCTGGCCCATCGGGCGGATCAATCCGGTTCCGGGGTGTTGATGGGGCCGGTGGTCACGCCGTTTCGACTTTTAACACTGGGGAAACCGGAGCAGAAAACGGTTGCTCCGTTTGAAGCCACGGCGATCTGGCTCGATGTGCTCACCGCGGTACGCATTCGCCAGCTCAAGGCGCTGTTTCCCCGTTTGCCGGACGAACTGGACTTCGCCTGGCGTCGCAAATCGGTCCGCCTGCTGATGCAGTTGCGCAACCAGTTGGCAGAGGCCGGGCTGACCGCGGCAGATGTGGCGAAGTCCGAACACATTCACGCGTCGGAGCGTCAGCGATGGCAGGATATCACCGCGCTCGAGTCCATCGTTACAGCACATTTTATGGAACGGGGACTGATTGAACCCGTCGAACAACAGCTTGCCGCCGCAGGGTCTGCAAATCCGCCTGAAGGCATACGTCGCGTCGTGCTTGCCTCATGCCCCGAACTCGCGCCGCTTCTCCGCCAATTGCTGGGACGCTGGTCGCAAACGATCAGCGTCGAGGTTCTGATTCATGCGCCCGACACGATGGCCGCCGCGTTTGATATGTGGGGATGCCCGTCACTTTCGTATTGGACGACGGAAGCGAATATTGATCTGGAGCACGATCGCGTTCGTTATCAGGTCGTGGACACGCCCCGGGAGCAGGCGAGGGCGGTGCGCTCTGCCGTGGTTGCGCATCCTGATCTGGCCGCATCCGGCCAGTTCGCGGTCGGTGTACCGGATGAAACCGTCACCGCGTTTGTGGTGCGTATGCTAGAGGATATCGGTTGTCCGTGTTATGACCCGGCCGGGGTGACGCACCGACAGCATCCCATCATTCGTCTGGTGAAGGCCTGGCGTGATCTCGCCGATCTCCGCACCTACGCGAGCCTCCGCGCATTTGTCCGAATTGCGGCTGTATTACACTATTTCAAACGCGTGGAATCCATCGACGACCGTCAATTGCTGATCGAGCTGGATAAGGCCCAGAATGACTGCCTGCCTTCGACATTCGATCACGTCGCAACCTATGTGGCGAAAAACCGAAAAAATTTCCCCTCGCTCTCGGCCTGTCTTTCATGGTTGTCCAAGGCGCTGGCGCGGAACGATGTCCTCTCGCCTGCGTATCTTCTGGAACAATTGGCCGGTTTTTATCAACACAACACGCTGGTGCCTGGACGCCCCGAGGACGATATCTTTATCGAGGTGGCACGCGAGTTGGTGGATGCCTGTGAATTGATTAGAAAGCTTGGCGCGACACACACCGGGCTAACGGATGCCGACTGGATTGATCTTCTGCTGGAGGCTTCGGAATCGCGCTCCTTCTATCGCGACACCCGGCAGGATGCGCTTGAATTGGAAGGTTGGTTGGAACTGACATGGAATCATTCCCCGCTGTTGATTGTCACCGGGATGAACGAGGGAAGTGTGCCGGACAGCGGATTCGACGATCTGTTCCTGCCGGACAGTGTCCGGGAAAAACTCGGCGTGCGATGCGATGCATCACGGTTCGCACGCGATTCTTATCTGCTGTGCGCTTTGACTGAAAGCCGCCGCGAACACGGCCACCTGGTGCTGATTGCCGGACGGCAGTCCGACCAGGGCGATGTGTTGAAACCGTCGCGTCTATTCTGGCGTTGCCCGGATGATGTCATGGTCGAGCGCGCGCGTCGTTTTTTCACCGTTGCGGAACAGGTCACCATCGTGCCGGAGCGAACGTTTTCAATCCAACTGAACACACAACCGCCGGATGAGTCGGCAAAGGTTCGCTTGAATCGCAAGGCATGGAATGTGACCGACTTCTCCGCCTACCTGAAATGTCCGTTCCGGTTCTATCTCCAGCGCGTCCTGCAAATGGAGGAAATGAACGATGCCAAAGAGGAAATGGATGCGCGTGATTTCGGTTCGTTTGCCCACGATGCCCTGGAGGCATTTGGCAGGGACGAAGCCGCCCGCATGCTTCGCGACGCCGGGAAAGTCGGCGATATTCTTGAGTCGCACGTGCGTGACCGGGTTCGACGTGTCTACGGTCCGAACCCACCGCTGGTGGTGGAATTGCAGGAGCAGTCGGTCATTCAGCGCTTGAAGGTTTTTGCCGCCCTTCATGTTGCCGGCGTCGAGGAGGGCTGGCAAATTGTGGATGTTGAGAAACGATTCGTCATCACGCTTGGTGACATCGAAGTGCGGGGAATCATCGATCGCATTGACCGTCATGCCGACGGCCGCTACCGGGTGCTGGATTACAAGACCTCGGACAACGCGAACAAAACGCCGGATGCCATGCACCTGGTTGCGCCGCGTGCGATTGATACGCGCCCCTACGTGGAGGTTTTCTACAAGGGGAAAAACCGCAAAGCCGAATCACTGCGCCACTGGTCCGATCTCCAGCTTCCGCTTTATACCCACTACATCATGGAAACGATGGGACGCGGGCAGGTGGTGGAAACCGGATACGTGCAGTTGACCAAAGCCGTCTCGGATATCAAAATTTCCCTTTGGGAAGGACTGGATGATCGACTGGTGGAGTCGGCCGTGACGTGCGCCAAAGGTGTTTTGCAGGATGCCACGGCGGGCGTTTTCGGTCCGCCGCTGATCACTTCGGTCCGCGACACATTCGATGAGCGTTGGTGGCCGGATTTTCTGGCGCAGGTCAAACCGCCTGTTCTGGAGGCGGCGCCATGACCGCATTCCCCGGTCATCTCGCCATTTCCGCCTCCGCCGGAACCGGCAAAACATTCCAGCTTGCCCACCGGTTTGTTCAGCTTCTGATGTTGGGGGAATCCCCCGAGCGCATCATTGCCCTGACGTTTTCCCGCAAGGCGGCCCGGGAAATCTTTGACCGGGTCATCCGAATCCTGGCCGAGGCAAGTTTGTCGGCAGAAAAGGCCCGTGCCGCCAATGAGCATGTTAGGGCGGGGGACAAGTCCACGCTGGACTACCAACAGGCGTTGCGACGGCTGTTGGAAAAATTGCCGCGTTCACGTGTCGGAACCATCGACAGTTTTACCGTCGGTGTGGTCCGTGCGTTTCCTTATGAACTCGGACTGGAACCTGATTTCAAGGTTTTCGACAACGGCGGTGTTGAGGCAAAATGGTGTCGAAGCGATGCCTTGCGGGTGGTACTGCAAAGCGCCGCGACCAATTCCCGGGAGCGGACACAGTTTTTCGAGGCGTATAAATTCGCCACATTCGGCCATGAGGAAAAGTCCTCCACGCGGTTGCTCAACGAAATGATGATTGATTACCAATCCCTGTTCCGCCTCCAACCGGATGAGCGGAGCTGGGGATTGGCGGTCGATACCACGCGACCGTCCTGCGCCGATCACGCCGCATGGCTGGAAGCCATTGAACGCTTCCGCCTGCTTGTTATTGCGCAAAACTGGCCGGCGGGGGTGACGAGTTATTGGGCGGAATTTTGCGATGAGTTGCCGGACTGGCGTCCGGAGAAAGATTTCACCAACCGCATCAGCTACGTGTGCGCGCGAATTATTCCTTTGCTGAAAGATCTTGGCGCGTCGGATATCCCCCTGAAATTCAATCGGAGCGAATTTATTTTATCGAAAAAAGCCGGCCATGCATTGCTACCCATTCTTCACTACATGGGCGATGAGGCGATTCGATTGCACAGCATTCGCTCCAAGGGCATGTACCATTTGATCTCCCGATGCGAAACCGTCTACGACCAACAGATTCGGCGCCGCGGTTTTCTGACTTTTGAAGATGCCCTGTATGCCCTGCGTAATGAAAATATCGCGATGGAGCCGGGGGCCGGTCGACTTTCCATCGATTACCGACTCGACGGAAAGTTGGACCACTGGTTGCTGGATGAATTTCAGGACACCAGCACGGTGCAGTGGCAGGTGTTGCATAACCTGATCGACGAAGTGGTGCAGGACGCGGAAAAGCGGCGGACCTTTTTTTATGTCGGCGATGTGAAGCAGGCCATCTATGGTTGGCGCGGCGGCAACGCGGCTCTGTTTGATCAGATACTTAAACAGTACAACCATGGCTCGCCGCCGGTCATCGAATGTCGCCCCCTGGACAAATCCTTCCGATCCGGCCGTCCGATCATTGAATCGGTGAACCGGGTGTTTGGTTCGCTGTCGCCGTTGGTTGATGAAAACGTAAGGCAGGTGTGGAACTCCATCTGGCACCGGCACGATTGCGCCGATGGAATTGTGCCCGCTAAAGGCTATGTCGCGTTGGTGGAGAAGGCACGGCTTGAACGTGACTCCGGGCTGAACGCTGATGAAGAACGCCTCAAGGCCGCCGCGGATATCATCGCGGCCATTGATCCGGTGGCCAGGGGGATTACCGCCGCCCTGTTGTGTCGCGGCAATTCCACCGCAAAAGCCATGGCCGATACGTTGCGCCAGTACCACCCGCATATCCCCGTTGCGCTGGAGGGCAAGTCGTTCATTACCGACAATCCGGCGGTGTCGCTTCTTTTGAGCCTCCTCCAGTGGGCGGAACACCCCGGGGACATGTTTGCCTGGCGGCATTTGCAGATGAGTCCGCTGTCCGCATCCCTGCCTTCCGCGCCCTGCGAAATTCTTGCTTCGGTTCTGCAGTATGGCATTCATCAAACCTTGGCGGACTGGGTTGAAAAGTTGGAGGCCGTGTCGCCGCTCACACCTTTTGAACGCATGCGCGTGGGGCAATTTCTCGAGTTGGCGGCTCAACGCGATCGCGATACCGGGCAAAGTATCGATCGTTTTGTTGAAATGGCCCGGGAGGCGGCGGTGGAGGATTCGGCCAGCCGGCAAGCCGTACGCATCATGACCATTCACAAATCCAAGGGTCTTGATTTTGATGTGGTGGTCTTGCCGGATTTGCAGGGTCGGGGCGGTGGATCAAACGACGCCATGATATCTTGGTCGGAAGATCGCACCGTTCCTGAATGGATTCTTCACTACATGCGGAAACATCTGGTCGGACTCGACAGCCGGCTCTCCGCCTGCATGGAGAAGGAGGCGATCCGCGACGGCGTCGAGGACCTGTGCGTGCTGTATGTTGCGATGACCCGCGCGGCCCGTGCCTTGTATCTGGTGACCACCGATCAGGGCGAAGACAGCGTGTCTGCCAATCATGCCCGGTTCATCAAAGACGCGTTGGCCGGCGATGACTCCGGGCGTCCGTGTGTGGTGAATGGTTGCAATCTTGACGCAAAAATACTTTACGATTCGGGTGACCCCGATTGGTTTGGCTCTGTAATGCCGGCGTCCGCGCCAGTCGTGACGGGGGAACAGGAGCCGACACCAACTTGTACGTTTGCCTTCAAGGGTGAAGATCGCGCCCTGCCGTCGCAAGGCGCGGAGTTCGAGCGCGATGCCGGACGGGTCTTCACGTCCTCCATGCGTGAACGCCGGGAAATCGGTTCCGCCGTCCACGCGATCTTTGAAAAGATCGAATGGTTGGACAATCCGGCGCAGGTTGATGAAATCATCGACAGGGATGCTTCGTTGGATGTTGTGCGGCATGTGCGGGACTGTATCGAAAAACCCGAACTGGCGGCATTGTTTAAGCGTCCGGATGGTCGTGTCGATGTATGGCGGGAACAGTCGTTCGAGATCATGATGGACGGCAAATGGACATCGGGCGTTTTTGATCGCGTGGTAATTGAGCGGGGGAGCGATGGAGGGGCGATCAGGGCACAGATCATCGATTACAAAACCAATCGGTTGGAGAAGCCAGAACAGATCGAAGAGTTAACCAAACACTATCAGCCGCAGCTCGAATCCTACCGCGACGTGCTCTGCCGGTTGATCAATCTGTCGCCGAAAAAGGTCGCGTTGAAGCTGGTCTTTACTAATGCCGGCACCGTTCGCACGTTGTAGTTTTGCGCTGAATCTTCATTCACATCGCACATGGTAAAATGTCGCGATATTGGTCAGTGCGCTGACATTGTGAAATATCGTGGTTGAACTTCCGAAGCCGCCTTCTCCGGTAAAAGTTATGACAATATTTGTCCATGCATGCGTTCCGGCCATGGGGCCGCCACCTTCGTGGGTGATGGATGCCACCGTGTAAACATTGCTCAACATGGTGTTGAATGTCATGACGATGTTGCTCGAGGCATACGCGACCTCGCTGAATGCCGCCTGATAAAACTCGCAGTTGTCTTCGCCTTTCCAGAATCCGTTCTGGAATTGTACGCCGGTATTGGTCGTTACGCGCATGAGACCGAATTGACCCAGCGTGCCGCCGAGTTTAACCACACCGCTTGTGGAAAAACTTGTGCCGCCGCTATTGACGCTCTCATATAGGATGTCGGCGTTTCCACCAACCCGGTCACCAACGCCGTACGACATTGAGGCCGCGATCAACATCGCCGCAAACAAAGTTCCAATGATTGGAAATATTTTCATGATTGGCTTCCACAGATTGGAAAATTAATCGTCCCAAGCGTCGGAAAGCGGCAGGGGAAACACCAGTTCATGTTCCACATTGCCGGACGCGTCGATTCCGGTTCCGGCTCCGGCTTGCAACCAGCCCACAGTTCCCGCGCCGGGGTGATTGATGATGCCATAGACCATGTTATTGCCGAAAAATTGGGCGTGCGGCACGCCGCCGGGAGCGGAGCCGACATGTCCCCAAATGGTGTTGTTATAGAATCCAAGGAAGGGTCCGGTTCCCGGGGGATAGGGCACGATCACGCCGGGATCTTCTATTGCGGGCGGTCCGCCGGGAATGGGTCCGGGGCCTTTAATGTAATTGTGGCTAAAGTGTTTCACCGGAAACCCGATTCCGTGGAAGGGGCTATGATCCCTGATGGCCGGACCGGGTGCGCCCGGTCCATTGGCGGGGCCGTGTGTATTGATGATTTCGCAACCGATCACATCGAGGTTTTGGACATTGGGAGAAGGCATGCCGGCATAGCCAATTTCAATCGCGCCAAAGGCCGGATCATGGTTGCGAATCGAAGTTTGATATATACCTACACGGCTTGCAAAGGTGCCGGGTAATCCAAGGTGAATGGCTGGTCCTCCGTCGAAATTATTTTCGATGCGACAATCCTGGAAGATAACCCGATCTGCATCAACCAGCACCGGCGAGTTAAGGCGGCAATTGTGAAAACGAATGTTTCCACCCGTCGCCGTTATGTGCGTGAAACCGTCGATCACAATTCCTTCCACTTGTTTGTATCCGCCAAGCGCCGTCATATCGCCTGCCGCCAAATCCCGTAAAACAACAATTCGCGGACGGTGCAGACCCAGTACATGAACGCGTGAATTGGTCATTTCAAGCGAGTGTCCGCCCGCGGCGTAGTCGCCCGAAGCAATGATCAGCGTCGATGGAACTCCCGGAAACGCGCCGACCGCGGCGCTGTAACCCGCCTGTGGTGTGTCGTAAGGAGCCTCGATGGTGCCAGGCCCAACGGGTGTGCCATTCATGGCGACCCAGATGGTATTGTCGAGATTGGGAATGGACGATGAGCTAATGATGATGTTGGTTCCCGCATCCACGACCGTGACGCCGGCGCCGCCCACAATGCCAAACCCGCTGTTGGGCGCTCCGGCGGAAATCGAATTAACCTGGCTGAACCCATTAAGTGATGGATGTCCGGTTGCAATGGCGGCCGTTCCCGTTGATCCGGAGGCAAGTTGAACGGTGCCGCGCACCAGTGTGGTGGCTTGCACAATCTTTGTGCCGGCAATCGCCGCCGCCACATTGACATCGGCATCCACAATGACACCCGGCGCAATGCTGTTGGCATGAGGAGCGCCAATAATATCGCCGGCCAACGTGATGGCATTGGTGGCCTGCGAAACGGCGTTGGACTGAATCGACGAAGCCGACAGGCCATTCAGAAGCAGGGAATTCATGGCCGTCGGACTCCCGACAATTTTCTGGGACGGCAACAATTCACTGAAGCCGGAACCACTGCTGAACCAGACACGAAGATAACGCCCGCTGGTCGTGCTGAACGTGGCGGGATCAATCGGTGTCATGGGTGACGATCCGAGAATGATGCTGAATAATCCGTTCCACACCGGGTTTGTGATCACTGCGGTTGGTTCACCGGCTCCCGTGCCATCATTCGCCCAATAATTGATCGTGTTGCCGGCGTCTGAAATCGCAAACTTGAACAAACCGTCTCCCGTGTACGGAATGTCATTCAGAAGAATTTTTCCCTGGTAATCCAACTCGGAATGAACGGCCAATGGCATGGCCAAAAGAAAAAGAAACGACCATAACGGCGGACAGAAACGAGCCTTCATGCGAACCTCCCGGTAAACGAGTGTACCAATCAACCTTGTAAGTTGAATTTTAGCGAAGTAATTTTTAATTGTCAAACAGATGATTACGAATAGTGTAAATGTTTGGTGTGCAATCTAAAGCATGGGTGCGATGGCCTGGTTCCAATCCACGGGTTCAATGACAAGTTCCGGTCCCTTGCATGATTATTTTATTCGCATTGAACCTTTGAATCATTATCATGCCACGCAATTTTAAGGGACACGTCATGATCAAGGTCAAAATAGTCGGCGCGGGCGGTTATGGTGGTGTGGGCATCACCGAGTTGCTGTTAAACCATCCGGAAGCAAAAATACAAACGCTGGTGGCCGCAACGGAAACCGGAATGAAGATGAGTGAGCTATATCCTCACCTCGAAGGTTTCTGTGATTTGCCAATCCTGAAACCCGACGATCCCGCCGCCCAGGAGCCCGCCGATGTCGTGTTCTTTTCCACTCCGGATGGCGTTGGTATGGCGCAGGCCCGAGCCGAATTGGAAAAAGGCGCTAAAGTCATCGATTACAGCGGCGATTTCCGTTTTGCGTCGGTCGAAGATTATGCCGAGTATGCCCGGCGGATCGGGAAGGACCCCATTCACAAATCTCCCGACCTTCTGGCCAAAACCATTTACGGCGTGCCTGAAATTCAACGGGAGAAAATTGACAAGTCGAGGCAGTTGGTCGGCAATCCAGGCTGTTTTGCGGTTGGCGTAATCATCGGCCTTGCCCCCGCCGCCAAACATCAACTGGTGGAAGAAAACAGCATCATTTGCGACTGCAAAAGCGCGGTTTCCGGCGCCGGCAAAAAGCCCGCGCCCGGATTTCATTTTCCCGCGCGGTACGATAACATGAATGCCTATCGATTGACCGGTCACCAGCATGTCGTCGAAGTTGAACAGGCGCTCACGCGGATTTCCGGAAAGCCAACCGCCATCACGTTCACCACGCAAGTCGTTCCCATGTGCCGGGGCATCCTTTCCTGTCTTTATGGACAGTTGAAGGACGGCATCACCTATGCCCAGGTCCTTGAAGCCTATCGGTCTTACCACGCCGGCAATCGATTTGTGCGAATCTACGATCGGACCGCCAATATCGGAACCGCCAACGTCCGGGGCAGTAACTACTGCAATCTCGTTGTTGATGTCGACGAACGGACGCGGAAACTGCGGGTGATTTCGCACATCGACAACCTGATGAAAGGTCAGGCCGGCAGTGCTCTGCAGAACATGAACCTGATCATGGGTTTCCCGGAACAAACCGGACTGGATCGGCCCGGCCAGTACCCATAACGTTTAACCCTTAACCCTCCCGCCATCGGATAGAACCCAAAATGAAATTAAAGAAGATACAGAATTACACAGCACCCGCCGGCCCCGTCGTTCTCGCCATCATGGACGGCGTCGGCATCGGAAAATATCCGGAAGGCGATATGGTCGCCAAGGCCACCAAGCCGCATCTTGACTGGTTGATGGAACATGCGGTTTACACCCAACTGAAAGCGCATGGCACCGCAGTCGGTATGCCCAGCGATGAAGACATGGGGAACAGCGAAGTCGGTCACAACGCCATCGGGGCGGGGCGAGTATTTGCGCAAGGCGCGAGCCTGGTCGAAAATGCGATTAACAGCCGCGCACTGTTTGAGGGAGAAACCTGGAAGGAAATGATCGACAATGTTCTCAAGCACAACACGCAATTGCATTTCATCGGGTTGTTGTCCGATGGAAACGTGCACAGCCATATTCGCCACCTCATCGCCATGCTCAAGGAAGCGCGCTCCGTCGGTGTGAAGCGGGTACGTGTTCATACACTGCTCGACGGACGCGATGTGCCGCCGACGTCCGCCCTGATTTACATCGAGCAACTGGAAGCCGTTCTCGCAGAGCTTTCCACGGATGGTTGCGACTTTGCCATCGCCTCCGGCGGTGGTCGGCAGAAGATCACGATGGATCGTTACGACGCGGACTGGAACATGGTCAAGCTTGGCTGGCAGACCCACTTCAAGGGTGAAGGCCGCATGTTTGCATCCGCCAGGGAAGCGGTTGAAAAACTTCGCGAGGAAAATCCGATTGTGATTGATCAGGACTTGCCTCCGTTTGTAATCGAACGCAAGGGCAAGGCGCTCGGACCTCTGCACACCAATGACAGCGTGATTCTTTACAATTTCCGGGGAGACCGCGCGCTCGAGTTGTGCAAGACATTCGAGCACGACGATTTCGACAAGTTCGATCGCGGACCGAAACCTCACGTCAAGTTCGCCGGCATGATGGAGTACGATGGCGACACGCACACGCCGAAGAAATACCTTGTTTCGCCGCCGGTCATCGACGCCACGCTGGGCGAGTACATGGTCAAAAACGAAATCAATCTGCTCGCGGTCAGCGAGACCCAGAAATACGGTCACGTCACGTATTTCTTCAACGGCAACCGCTCCGGTAAATTCAGCGACGGCCTGGAGGAATATGTCGAAATCAAATCCGACCGCGTGCCGTTTGAGGAGCGTCCCTGGATGAAGGCGGCGGAAATTACCGATGTCGCGCTCGATTCCATCGCCAATAACAAGCACAAGTTCATCCGTATCAATTACCCCAACGGCGACATGGTCGGCCACACCGGCGATCCGCTGGCTGTGGAGATATCCGTGGAAGCCACGGATCTTTCGATCGGACGCTTGATGATTGCGATTAAAAAAGCCGGTGGCATTTTGATTGCCACCGCCGATCATGGGAATGCCGACGAAATGTTTGAAATCAAGAAGGGGCAGGTGGTGCTGGACGCCAATGGCAAACCCAAGCCGAAAACCAGTCACTCATTAAATCCGGTTCCGTGTTTTATTTGGGACCCGTCCGGGAAATCCAACGTCCGGTTGTCCGAACATAAAAATCTGGGCATCAGCAGTCTGGCCGCGACATGCTTGAAGCTTCTGGGCTACGAGCCGCCCGGCGAATACGATCCGAGCATAGTTGATGTGGGATCTTGAAATTCCAGGTTTCAGGTTTGCATTACAAAGGCTCAAAAGCCTTTTTCAATGCCTGACACAGAGGGCACATCCAGGTGTCCGGCAGTGAGCTAAAGGGGGTTCCCGCAGGAATTCCGCCTTCCGGGTCGCCCATTTCCGGATCGTAAACATAACCACAGCAGGTGCAGACCCATTGTTCCATAACCGGTGTTTCATCTTCAGGTGTTGTCATAGTGCGATCACTGTAATACAAAAGGTGCGCGGGTCAAGAGCGACCCTCGGGGAGATAAGATTATGTCGAAGAAAAATGCCCAGATCATTTCGGGACTCGGTGATGGCGATGTTGCCCCTTACGTTTTTATGCCGGGTGATCCCGGTCGCGTCCCGAAAATATCCGCCAAGTGGGACAAGTTTACGGAAGTCATTCGCGTTCGCGAATACGTCGTGCATGTGGGTGAAAAGGATGGCGTGCAAATGACGGCGGCATCCACCGGAATTGGCGCGCCTTCCACGGCCATCATCATGGAAGAATTGGCCAACATCGGTGTTCACACCTTTATCCGCGTCGGCAACAGCGGAGCGATCGCGGATCATGTGCAATTGGGCGATTATGTCGTATCAACCGGCGCGGTTCGCGACGAAGGCACATCCAAAAGCTACGTTGCGCCGGAATATCCCGCCGTGGCCAGTTATGAAGTGGTCAACGCGCTGGTCGAGTCGGCCAAAGCTCATAAAGCGACATTTCATACCGGAATTGTGGTTTCAATCGACGGTTTCTATTCACGCAACAAGGTTTACGGCCCCGACCAGTCATTGCTGACCATGGCGCATGGCGGCTACGATCAATCGTGGATGAATCAATACGCCCGGGACTGGAAGCGGGCACGTGTGCTGAATGTGGAAATGGAGTCGGGTACGATTTTCACGCTCGCCAATCTGTTCGGATTGCGGGCCGGAACCATCTGCACGGTTTCCGACCGCACGCCCTGGTCTTCGCCGGGTCAGGATGCGATGTCGCTCGATCAGAACATCCAGGGCGCGATCGACATAGCGATTTCGGCCGTGGTCAAGCTGGCCAGGCAGGATGCCGCCTCACGTTGAGTCGGCATGCTGGCACGTGAAGCACATCTGGTCGCCGTGGATTTTGAATCCACCGGCACCGTTCCCGGTTATCCGGATGAACCGTGGCAAATCGGGATTGTACCCATTACGGGTGGGAAGCCGGATCCGTCCGGTGTTCACGAGCGATACATCCAGGTAGCCTTTGATCGACCCTTTAATCCTTGCGCGCCAGGGAGCTGGCGGAAGGTAAGGGCGGAAATCGCCGCGGCCTTGCCGCTGGCGGAAATGGTCCCGACATTTGGCGCTCTCGTGCTGGGTGTGCCGTTGGTGGCGCATAACGCCTCCACGGAAAAAAAGTTTTTCAGAAAACACTGGCCGCTTCATCGTCCCGGCCCATGGATTGACACCTTAAAGTTAAGCCGTATGGCTTACCCGGGACTTGAAATGTACGAGTTGGGAGAAGTGATCCGGCATACCGGGTTGGAGCCGCAAGTCAGGGAATTGGTTCCGGGTCGCGATGTGCATGATGCACTTTATGATGCCGCCGCCTGCGCGGTGTTACTATCCCATTTGTTGCGTCAGCCGGCATGGCAGGACCTGACAGTGGATGATTTATGCCGGGCGCGTGGTTGATGGCGGATTGGTGAATATTTTAGCGGCGCGATACCAATGCCTTCAGGGCAAGATTCATTTCATTGTATCGTTCGGATTTTCGAAAGTGCCACGCAAATCCCAACCACATGATCATCAACAATGTGGCGCTCAAGACTATTTTGAGTATGCGCAAATTATCATCAGGTTGCATGACACTGCTCCCGATCAACAGGGCGGGAATTGCGGCGGGGAGGCTTCCAATGATTGTGCCAAGCAGGAAATGCTTGTGCTCTACGGGTGATATGCCGAATAGCAAATTGAGAATATGACCCGGCGCGGGAATCTGACGCATCAGTGCGACCGTGGCGAATGTTTGATCTTTGATCAAATCGGTGACACTGATCAATCCGGGAATTGTTTTTTCCACAAATCCCCTTCCAGCCCAACGCGCATATATAAATGCGCTGTAAGCGCCCATGATGGTGCCGGCAATGCTCCATACAAATCCCGTCCAGAAACCAAACGCCAATCCCGCCACAGGATAAAACAACATTCGGGGAATTCCCATTGCCGTCAGCAGAGACATGACGCAAAAAAATACCACAGGCGCGCCCCGGCCGAATTGATTTAATTCGGCATGCATTTTCTGCAAATCGGTTAAATGTTTGCTTAGCGGCGACAAATAAACGGCTAACAGCCCGATGGATGTCGCCAGCAACCATATCCATTCGCGGTTTTGAAATTTAGCTTGTGATGGGCGTTCCTGATGGTCGACTATAGTCATCACCAACTCTCCGCGCGGGAATCATTCGTTTCCTCCACCATCGTATTGCAAAGCAATCGACAAAGCCACGAAACATGCGATTGCCAATTCCATACTTGGAAGTTCCCCATATGCGCGGACGGTGGCGAATAGGAATCTCTCGCACCGTATATCCCTGAAAACGAAGAATCGTGGGTATGAATCGATGCAGGCCATTGAACACGGGAAGTTCCTTTAATGCAGTTCTGCGCATGACTCGAAAAGTGCATCCTGCATCATGTACATGATCCCCGGTAATCCAATTTCGGAAACCATTGGCAATTATCGATGACCATCGTCTGACCAACGTGTCCTTGCGACCCTGACGAATGCCGCAAACCGTATCAATTTCCGGGCTTAACGCGTTGATGAGCGTTACAATATCAGCAGGATCATTTTGTCCGTCCGCATCCAATGTGATCAGTACCTCTCCCCGCGCAATGTGCATGCCGGAGGCGAGAGCCGCGCTTTGTCCCGCATTACGATGGTGGAACAAAGGTTTGATGCGAAGATTGTTTTTCGCAAGCTCCCGCAATTTTTCCCGGCTTCCATCCGTGCTTTTGTCATCCACGGGAATGATTTCGTAACTGCTGGTTGAGAGCGCCTGCAGTGCCTGTTCTATTTCACGGATAAGAGGCTCCAAGTTTTCGCATTCGTTGAATACGGGCAGAATCACGGAATACGCGATTGCTTCCATGGTATTGTCAGGCGCTAGTTGCATACCCTGAATATAGATGGCGTATAGCGACCGACAATGTCGTAAACCTTACATAATCGTAAGAATTAAACGTTTGTGATGGCGGTCTCCAGCGGGAATTATTCAGTTGATCAATTGATTATCACAATGCTTACAAAACCTGTTCCCGCTTACATTATGGTCGCTCTGGCCGCCTTGCTATGGGGTGGTGAATACATCCGCCGTGATTTGTGGGAGCCTGATGAGGCGCGATTCGCCCTGGTTGCGCGCGAAATGCGTGACGGGCACTGGTTGGTCCC
>DAOLDL010000025.1:21676-38064 GCA_035327305.1 Kiritimatiellia bacterium
TTTGGTCAAATTGACATGCTGTTGTGCGGCCTGGAAATGATGGCATTGTATTTGCTGTTTACGGCAAACATATCCCCGAACAGATCAAGGTTGATGGCCGCGTATTCTTTCATGGGGTTGGGAATACTGGCCAAGGGTCCGGTCGGTTTGATCATACCGCTCGGCATTTACATAGCGGTTTCATTGACGACCAAAAAACCGATAGCCCGTCCGCGTTCTCATTTTGTTTGGGGGCCGGTTCTGGCTTTGATTTTTCCCGGACTGTGGTTGCTTGCCGCGTGGTGGAGCGGCGCCCCGGAGGGCTTCTTTCATGAGTTGCTTTTCAAGCAGAATGTGGGACGGCTATCCGGAGAATTTGGCGGGCATGTGAAGCCATTTTATTATTTCCTGTATTATTTTCCCCTCGATTTTCTGCCTTGGACATTAGTTCTTCCTTTATCTTGGCGGGCTTTGGGTCAAGATCGGCAAACCCGCTCGGGCAGACTGGCGCTATTGGCGTGGATGGTGTTTGTAATTCTGTTTTTCTCGCTAAGCTCAAGCAAACGCAACCTATACATATTAAGTGTTTATCCGGCGGCGGCTATCATGGTGGCCGCCGGTATTGATCATTGGAGTTTTGTTTCCCGGAGTATGATCCGGGCTACGTTCTGGTCCTTGTGGGTTCTGCTCCTGCTGATCGGTCTGGCGATGGCCGCAAGCGTTTTTGTTCACAACGTGCCAATCAATACCGTGATGTTACTGCCAGGCGGATTGACCATGCTTGCCGGATGCTGGTGGACATACGACTTGTTTCAGGCGCGAAAGGAAGCGCCGGGCTGGCTTGCCGCCATGTCATCGATCGTCATGATCAATTTTGCAAGCATTGGATTGTTTGTTTATCCCGAATTCAATGCGTTCAAAATCCCTGATGAAATCATACATGTCGCCCATGACAACCTTGCGCCGACCGACCGCATCATCATGTACAAACAGCATGGTGAAATATTTTCCCTGTATGCAGAGCGCAAAGGCATCATGCTGTATTCGCAAACTGAATTGGCCTCCTTTATCAACCAAGCCAGCCAGAAAAATCACATGATTCTGGCGTTGGATCGTGAACTTCCGGATATTGTATCCGTAGTAGGGGAAGGGCACGAGACGCATCGATTCCGGATGGGCAACAAACGGTTGGTTTGGTTGCTGATCAAGCGGGAAAGCGAATTGTAAACATCGCGCCGCCGAGTTCGGCGCTTTTTGCCGCGGTTATACTTCCGCCATGCAATACCACGATTTCCCGAACAATCGCCAACCCCAACCCGGAGCCGCCGGGCGTAGGATTGCGACCTTGATAAAATCGGTCAAAAATGTGCAGGAGGTCTTCTTTTGCGATTCCCGTCCCTGAATCCTCAAAGGTCCAGATCAAGTGCCGATACTGCGGCGCGGATAATGTGACGGCAATCGTGCCATCCTCATCAATGGCCGCAATCGCGTTGTTCAAGAGGTTGTCGAAACATTGCTTCAATAAGGTTTCATTTCCGCGAAACCATTCCAGTTTTGACATGCCCGGGCCGGAATAAACAACCATCTTTCGATCCATCATGGCATTGGCCTCGTCAGACCATTTATTGAGCGCCGCATCAAGATCAACCGGCTGAAAATCTTTTTGTGACAGAGGATCCATTTTAGCCAGTAAAAGCAGTTGGTCCAACGTATGACACAATTTTTCGGTTTGTTCGAGAATGTCGCCCAAAACTTCCACCGTATGTGCTTCATCATGGGTTGATCTCAAGGTCACCTCCGCAGATGTTTTGATGGCGGCCAGTGGCGTGCGCAGTTGATGAGAGGCAAATGCGCTGAATTCCTCCAGACGTCTTACTGCCATGGCATACCGGTCGAACGCATCGTTGATGGTGGTTGCAAGTTTTGACAACTCGTCATCTTGCGGAAGTTCCGGTATGCGTTCCTCCAGGGCGCCAAGCCGGATATGCTCGGCGGTGGTCAGCATCTGGTCGAGAGGACGGAGCAAGTGTCCTGCAATATTCCAGGCAACAATTATCACGGCCGGAACCGTGAAAAGCATGATGGTAATGAGCGCGAGTATCTCCGGAAACTCCTTGCTGAATGGCTCGCCGGCTTCTCGTGCTTCACGAAACTCTATAACGGCAAATACTGCAGTGATCAGCGCGTACACAAGCAGCATCAGAATCACCAGCCAGCCAAAATACTTACTGCGTAAAGAAGGTTTCATTCGTTCACCTTGAGCATGTAGCCCAGGCCGCGCACGGTATGGAGCAATCGCACTGGGTCGTCGCCATCAACTTTTTCCCGCAGTCGGGACATCAGCACATCGATCACGTTATCCATGGATGTCATGCGTGATTTCACTTTCCAGACGTCCGAGGTTAATAGTTGGCGGGATATCGCCTGTCCCGGAGTGCGGGCAAGATAGGCAAGTACGTCAAATTCCCGCGGTGTGCACTCGATGATCCTTTCTCCACGCCGAATTTCACGTCGCATCAGATCGATGAACAGGTCGCCAAGCTTAAGGACCGGATTGTGCTGGCCGGCGGTGCGTCGAAGAATGACACGGATGCGGGCCGTCAACTCCTGAAAATCAAATGGTTTGACCAGATAGTCATCGGCGCCAAGATCGAGTCCGCGAATTTTATCCGGCACGGTTTCCCGGGCGGTAAGTACAATGACCGGAGGTCCGGCATGCCGCTTTCGCAAGTCAGCCAAAAAGTCAAATCCACTGCCGTCGGGAAGGCCCAGGTCCAGCAGGATGAGATCAAACAAGTTTACTGCTGATTTATCGTTGGCGCTGGATAGCGTATTTGCCGTTTCCACTTTGTAGCCGAGATCGGTCAACCCGCGCTTAATGCTTCGCGTTAACACGGGATCATCTTCGATTAGCAGTATTTGCTCGTTGTAGTTTGACACCTTGAATCCTTAATCAAATGTAAGGTGTTCTCATTTGTTTACCGTGTAATTCTGCGTCATGGTCGCATTCTACGCAACAGGTAAATCTATGACGTCGACCCCGAAAATTATGTTCAATGTGATTATATTGCTGTCACTTATGACGCTTTCCAATCTGCTTGCTGATGATTTGAAAACCGATACCGGAGCATCAATCAAGTTTTCTGGCAGTTCCACCCTTCACCGATTTTCCGGAACTGCCATCCCTGATTCACTGCTTGTCGAAACCGGAGGAGTTTTTATCAGTGTTCCGGTAAAAACGATGAAAACGGATAATCGAATGCGTGATCGCTCGATGTACCACATGCTCGGGGCCGAACGTTTTCCCTATATTTACGGCCGGGCGGCGTTAAGCCACCTTCGTGATGCAAGCGACGGATCAACTGCGCCGATCGAGTTGACCATTGGGGATCTCACGCAAACCAATCCGGCCACTTGCCGCTTATTACCCGGCGAAAATGGTGTATACTATCTGATGTTGGATATGGATGTATCATTAAAGCAGTTCGAATTGGAGCCGCCATCCGTCATGGGCATCATGCGCGTGGAGGATCGTGTTCATGTTGAGGTTATACTGCCCTGGCTGGAGCAGTCCAAATTGCCGGTGACTGATGGCAAAAAGAATCATGCTGTCGAAACAAAAAGGATGATGAACCCATGAAACGCTACATTCATGCCATTGAAACCGCCGTGCCCTCGTATGTTTACCATCAGGATTACGCTATGACGTGCATGAAGCGATGGGTTTCCGACAAGGTGCTTCAGAGGATGGTTCATGCGATTTACCGTCAATCTGGGATTGAGCGCAGATATAGCGTGTTACCGGATTTCCAACCCGGAATGGAGGCTGAATATTTTCGCGAGAATGCTGATGGAACCTTGCAGGAGCCTTCCACGGGCGATCGCAATCACGTATACGAACAGTCGTATCCCGCGCTGGCCCGTGAAGCGGTAACAAAAGTTTTTAATAACACGCCTTGGTTGAAACCATCCGACATAACCCATGTGATCACCGTGTCGTGTACGGGATTTTGTAATCCCGGCCCGGATTTATTCATCACCCGGGAGTTTGGTTTGTCTGAAAACGTGGAGCGCTACCACATCGGATTCATGGGGTGTTATGCGGCGTTTCCCGCCCTGCGTATGGCGGATCAGTTTTGCCGCGCCCGACCTGGCTCCGTGGTTCTTATCCTATGCATTGAGTTGTGCAGTCTGCATCTGCAAATCAAGCCCACGGCCGATTCCCTGCTTGCCAATGCCTTGTTTGCCGACGGCGCGGCGGCGGTGCTTGTGAGCGATCGCGATCCGTCGCCCGGCTTTTCCGGATTTGCTCTGGAACATTTTGGGACCAAGCTGATTTCCGACGGTGAAAAGGATATGGCGTGGACAATAGGAAATCGGGGTTTCGACATGGTGTTAAGCAGTTATGTGCCACGTATCCTGGGATTGCATGCACGCAGGATTTTGTCCGGGTTTGTTGAGGACGCTGGCGTTTCATGGCCGGATGTTGCCGGTTGGGCCGTGCATCCCGGCGGGAAGGCGATTTTGACCGCCCTGGAGCAGGAAATGGGTTGGACTCCGGAGCGGGAATTGGCTTTGTCATATCGGATTCTGCGTGAATACGGAAATATGAGCAGTGTCACGGTGCTTTTCGTCCTGAAAGCCATGATGGAGGAGGGTGAGTTTAAACACAGTGATCGCATCGGTGCGTTGGCATTCGGTCCGGGATTGACTGTGGAATTTGGAATGTTGCGGATGATCAAACAAAATCGGATTGCATCCATTGCCGCGAGCATGGAGTCGGTTGCCTGATTCCCATGAAACATCAGACATTCATGGTTATGATGTGCGGTTTCGTATTTTTCATAAATTCGATCGCCTCACATGGAAATATGATTGCCAAGGCATGGGTACCATCCGCTTTCCTTCCGCAAGGGCAGGTTCAATGGATGGTGGATGACGAATCATGCCGTGTTCAGGTGTTTTTACATTCACGCTTCCTTGATCGTGTTGTCAACGCGATCAAAGAGAAGGAGGTGCGCAATTGGACGCAACAACATCCCGATGCCGCGACGTATATCCGGAAGTTGAGTGATGCCCGAAGCGCCGTGCGTGTGATCGACAAGGGAAAGTCCAGGGAATCGCTGGTCATCGTGTTTTTAATTGATTCAGAAGCCGCGGACGTGTCCTGGTATTCGGGGGATATCTCAAAAAATGCAAATGGCCGATTAGAGCAAACCAATGCGGCGTTGATCGACCGCTGGATGCCACCTCGCGCGTATGTTATTCGCAATGCCGCATTGATTCTGGAGGATAGCGCGGGCATTTCGCGGCGGGACTTCATCGCTAAAATTGATGCTTTACTACGTCCGGAAGAAAAGCGTGATCTGGCGGAATGGCTAAATGAAAACCCATGAAGCCGTTAGGTATTCCCGTCACCATAGATGGATCGCCCTGGTCTATGGAATCACCACGCATGGCTTGTTTTTGATAGCCGTGGCCAGCATGGCAATCGGATTGTATACCGGTATGAAACTGGGGCGGGGCCGATTGCAGGGGGGGGCGGCCGTTACGGGTAATTTTTTGTTGATGATTCAATTTCCCGTGATTCATTCCTGGTTGTTGACGCCTCGCGGTCGTGGTTTTCTTGCCCGCCTTGCTCCGGCAAACCTTGGACGTCCGCTGGCCACGACATCATTTGCCGCGATTTCATCTCTGCAACTTATAATTTGTTTTTTGTGCTGGTCACCTTCCGGGCGGATGATATTTCGACCCGGTCTCTCATTACAGGCCGCGATGTCTGTTATGTATGCGGGTGCATGGGTCTTGTTGGGAAAATCCATGCATGAAGCAGGTTTGCGATTGCAGACGGGAAGCCTCGGGTGGTTGTCCATTTGGAAAAATCGGAAACCTGATTATCCGGGCATGCCCAACGGCCCTCTACACAAGGTGATACGACAACCCATCTATGCATCGTTCGCATTAATCCTATGGTTCGCGCCTTCGTTTACATTGGAAAAAGTCATGCTTGCGGTTTTGTGGTCGGCTTATTGTGTGGTAGGTTCCTCCCTAAAGGAACAAAGGTTTGCGAGGTTTTATGGCGAGGCATTCCATGCGTATAAGAAAAGAGTTCCTTTTTGGGTGCCTCGATTGAGGAGTAAACTGTCCATGATTCCGCCCGACATAAAGGCGCTGGACGCCGACGTATTGATTGTTGGCGGGGGACCGGTTGGTTTGCTTTTGGCCAATCTGCTGGGAAAAGCGAGTCGCACCGTGGTGCTGTTGGAAACCCGCAGTTTTCCGCCCACCTGTTCCATGGCCATCGGGATTACACCTCCGTCGCTGGATATTCTGGCCGGAATTGGGCTGGATCGCGCATGTATTGAAAACGGACGGCCAATTCGACGTGCGAAGGTGCATGAAAATCGCGCGTTGGTTGGTGAATTACTGCTTGAGCGCCATCACGATGCCTATCCGTTCATTTTATCATTACCGCAGTCCATGACCATGGCCTTGTTGCGGGAAAATCTGAAAAAGTGGCAGGATGTTTCCATATCGGATGGTTGGTGCGCCACCAGCATTACGCATCACAACAGCTATGTGGAAATAACCGCTCATCATGACGCTACGGGCATCAGTCGGTCATTTTTCGCATGCATGGCGGCAGGATGCGATGGGGCGAAGGGCCTGATGGCCGCATGGGCTGGAATTAAAAAATCGACCCGTAAGTACGCACCGAAGTTTTGCATGATGGATTATGTTGATCGCGGAGAATTGGGCGACGATGCATGCCTGTTTTTTAATCACGAGAGACCGGTGGAATCTTTTCCTCTGCCGGGAGGCGCGCGTCGTTGGATTGTGCGCTGTGGTTGGCATGATCGATATGATCTGGATGATTCATTTGAACAAGTCGTTGAGCGGTTGACTGGCGTCACGTTAGATGGCGCCGATCGAATAAGCGAAAGTGAATTTCAGCCGGGCCGCTCACTCGCCAGGAGTTTTTACCGCGGACGTATTGCCTTGTGCGGCGATGCGGCTCATGTGATGAGTCCGATCGGAGGGCAGGGGATGAATACCGGATTTAGCGATGCATTTGTCTTGGCGCATGCGATGAATAAAGCGCTTGAGTCGGGGGATCATCCGGAAAAATATTTCCGGCATTATCATCGTGTACGTCGATCGGCATTCCGTATCGCCGCGGCCCGCGCGGCGTTGGGCATGCAACTGGGAATTGCTAAAAGCCCGTTGACCTCTTATTTCCGGCGACAGCTCATAAGGTTCCTGCTTTCTTTGCCGGCGGCGAGAAGGCGTGTCGTTGAATGGTTCACGATGCGAAGTTTGCCGGATCCCCGACAACAGGCACAACAACTATGAAAACATTCACTCTTCAATCGCGGGATTATATTGATCAGCCCGATAGAAAGCGGTTTTACAACGAGCAACTCTTTACCGAGGTCGCGCCACGATACGATCTCATCACACGTTTGCTGTCATTCGGACGCGATCCAGCGTGGAAAAAAGCCATGTTGAGCGGTTTGCCGCCGGTTGATCCTGATGTATGTGTGGATATTGCCTGCGGAACAGGGGATATAGTAGCGGCATTGCATAAAAAGTATCCGTATGCCCGTATAATCGGAATCGATTTAACCCCGGCCATGATCAAGTTGGCGTCTGACCGCATCGGCGGAGTTGGGGTTGGCTTCGAAGTCGGCGACATGAGTAAATTACGGCTCGAGAATAATTCCGTGGATGTGATAACCGGTGGCTACGCCTTGCGCAATGCGCCGGACTTGCAGGTTGTGCTTCAGGAATTATATCGTGTCCTCAAGCCGGGTGGCATCGCGGCGTTTCTGGATTTTAGTAAACCAGGCCATCGCATCGGGCAAACGATGAGCTATCGGATGTTGAAAATATGGGGCGGACTCTGGGGACGTTTGTTGCATCGTAATTCCGATGTTTACGGATATATTGCCGAGTCATTGGCTCGCTATCCAGACCGCCAGAAGTTACGTTCAATGATGGCCGACAACGGCTTGCCGGTGATAAATTCAAGAGCCTATTTTGGAGGCATGTTGGAATGGATGATCTGTCGCAAGCTTCGGGAGTAAACGAGCAAGTCCGGGCGCCACTCGACTTCCGTGCGCGCTGGGATGGCGTGGAGTTGATGGATGATCCAAATTGTGACGAAGCACTGCTGATCCGCACACTTGAACAGTTTCGGTGGATGAATCGACTGGTCAGCCGTTATCGCGCCATATTAACCCGATGGGTGTTGAGCGATATGGGAAAAGATCCCGGGCGTGAATATCACCTTGTCGATCTCGGATCCGGGGGGTGTGATATTCCGGTGTGGCTTTTGCGCGAGGCGGAAAAAAAGGGATTGCGATTGCGCGTTACCGCATTGGACGGCGATTCGCGCGCCATAGCGTTTGCAAAAGAACGACACGGCGGCATGGCCGGGCTTGATATCCAACACGCGGACATCATGGCGATGAATCGATTTGGTCCGGTGGATTACCTGTTTACAAATCATGTGTTGCATCATCTTCCCGACCGTGTAATTCCCGGGTTGTTACGGATGATGCACCAGACAGCCATACGTTGCTGGCTGGTCAGTGATTTGAAGCGATCAGCATGGAGTTATGCCGGATTCCAGTTGTTAGGTCGGTTTTTTCGCGACAGCTTTGCCTTTGAAGATGGGAAGCGTTCCATTCGACGGGGCTTTCGAGTGAACGAGTTGGAGGGGTATCTGGATGAATCGGGAGTAAAAGATAAAGCGTATGTGCATTCGTTTGTTCCGGGACGGCTTGTAATCGTCGGGCGTGGTGAGGCAAGCGTTCTTGCGACGTAACTGGCGCGCAGTAGCTCGCTCCTCCAAAACTACTCCTGCGCTAATTCGTCGGTTCGTCGCTTGCGCTTGAACCTTCCGCCGGCTCGACGTCTAC
This sequence comes from Kiritimatiellia bacterium, assembly GCA_035327305.1. GTDB lineage: Bacteria > Verrucomicrobiota > Kiritimatiellia > CAIVKH01 > CAIVKH01 > CALMUP01. The sequence continues at coordinate 30,580 of DAOLDL010000025.1, forward strand.
CTCATCAAGGGTGATTCCCCGCGAGGTCAATTTTTCCAGGACCTCCTTGTTTTCGGAATCGATCTCGTAGGACTTTTTCCAATACTCAATGGCCAGAGCTTCATCACCCAGAGCCAGATAAATGTCGCCCAGGTGATCAAGGATGGTTGGATCATCCGGGATCAGGCGCGCCGCTTCCTTGATGTCGGCCAAAGCTTCCTCATATTTTCCTAGCTGATAGTAGATCCAGCCGCGGGTGTCGATGTAAGCGCCATTATCCGGTTCAATAGCCAACGCGACGCCGACGTGGTCGTATGCCATTTCGAGCTTCACGCCTCTTTCCGCGTGCATATAAGCCAGATAGTTGTGCGCGTCGGCATGATCCGGTTGCATACGAATGGCGGTCAGAAAATATTCTTCAGCCTCGTCGTAGTTTTTGTTTCTTTCCGCGGCGGCACCCATCCAAAAATAAAACTGGGCGGTCAATTCGTCTTCGTATTCCTTGTCCAACGCGAATGATTCCGCCCGTTCCAGCAGGGATTGCGCGACGGCATATTCTCCGGCGTTGAATGCGATCATGGCGTACAAGGTGTAAATGCCGGTATCTTCCGGAAGCTGTTCCTGGAATGACTCCAGGATCATCATGGCGCTTTTCATGCGAGGTTTGTTGCCGCGATCCCGGTAGGTGACGCCAATAAATACCTCAACAATATCCTGTCGATCCTCCATGCCTTTTTTCAGCAAATCGACAGCTGACGGTATATCGTCCATCATTTGTCTGGTTATGGCGTAATTCAGATAAAAATTGGTAAGCAAAGGGCGTTTATTGTTCTCCAGCATTTCGGATTCCACCTTGACGAAGTAAGCAATCGCATTGGTGTAGTCGGATTCAGTTAGATACACATAGGCCAGCATTTCCATCATGCGCAAATCGCCGGGGATTGCTTTTTCGGCGGCGGATAGCGTTTCCAACGCGCCTGCCGTGTCGGAAGAGTTTAGTTGGATGAAAACTTTTTTGAGATACGCCTCGGCCATGGTGGGTTGGGCATCGATAGCTTTTTGGTAGGCGCGAAGCGCCTGGTTGGTGTTGTCGGCCTGCTCGTATAATTCCGCCAGATAATACCATAATCGTTGATTGCGTGGGCGCGAATTGGCGATTTCCTCCAACAGTTCGATGGCTCGCTCATGATTTCCAACCGCGAGCAAACTCATGGCAAGTTTTTGGCGTATGGCCAGATCGGTGGGGTTCAGCTTTTCTATTTCTTCGAAAACCGCAATGGCTTCCTCGATCATCTGATGGTGAAGCAACAACTCGCCATACAACGTCAGCAAGTACGCATTGCCGGGGAATTCCTCCGCGCCGGATTTCATCCATTCCAGCGGAGCTTTGGGTAAGGTTGCGCGACGATTGGCCGCCAATTTCTCGGCGGCTTGACGAATGTACAATTCGCCCATGGCCTGGAAAACGGGGAGGCGATCGCCGACTTTTCCCAGGTTTTGTTCGAGCAAGCTCATTGCGACTTCGAGATTTCCCTTTCGTGAAATGATCGAAGCGATTTCGAGGTAATGAAGTTCCTGGGTCGGCTCAAGTTCGATGGCTTTATACAGAGCCGCCACCGCTTCATCGTGCATACCTCGCAGACGAAAACCTAGAGCGCGCAATTGATAGGCGCGGACAAGTTTGGGATCGCGCAGGATCACCTCGTCCAGCATGGCATCCATTTTCGGGTAGAGCTGGCGATGAAGATAAGCCACTGCGATTTCCATGCGCAGGGCAATATTTTCCGGGTCATTTTCGATGGCGCGTTCAAATCGGAGAAGTGATTCTTCATCCGAACCGGCAAGCCCTTCAATCACACCCATGCTGTATTGGGCCAATGCCTCGGCCAAAGGCAGATTGCCTGCTCCGTGTTCCGGACCTGGCGTGATATTTCGCTCCTGTTGCAGGGGAAAGACCAAGGTGCCGCAACCGGAGGTCAACAGCAATAGAACCAGCCCGTACAACCCGGCGGGGATGTCGGTAGTTTTCATCAATTATTCAATTGTATGAGCGGGTGTCTCCCGCTCACGACTATCTCTTCTTATGGCGGTCAGCGGAGGAACGTTTTTTCCTCTTGTGCTTGGCCATCTTCTTGCGACGTTTTTTCTTAACAGAACCCATAGGTTTTCTGCTTCCTCTCGTTGGTCTCTTTACGGGACGACTTTGTTCAAAGCTATTTCGATAATACCTTCAGCGCCGGCTTCTTTCAACTGCGGGATAACATCCCGAACGACGGATTCATCGACAACCGACTCGATGGAAAACCATCCTTCGTCGGCCAATTGATTGACGGTGGGGGCATGAAGTCCGGGCAACAGCTTGTTTACCTTACCCAGATTTTCCTTTTGGACATTCAATTTAATCAACACTTTGGTTTCGGCCGCCAAAGCGCCTTGCAATAAAAGAGAAATCTTTTCGATTTTCCGGCGTTTCCAGTCGTCCGCCCAACTCTTTTTGTTGGCAATAAACCGGGTGGTGGACTCCAGTACCGTATCGATAATTTTCAGGTTGTTGGCGCGGAGCGATGAGCCGGTTTCCGTGATTTCCACAATGGCATCGACCAATTCCGGGGCTTTTACCTCGGTCGCACCCCAGGAAAATTCGACTTCGGCTTTGACACCGTGTTTTTCAAGGTATTGGCGGGTTAGTCCTACGGCTTCCGTCGCGATTCGTTTGCCTTCAAGATCTTTGGCGGTTTTGATGGGGGAGTCGTTCGGTACAGCTACCACCCAGCGGACTGGTTTCAAACCGACTTTGGCATAGACCAGATTGGCGACTTCATGGACATCCGACTTGTTTTCCACAACCCAATCGTGGCCCGTAAGTCCCGCATCCAAAACGCCTTGCTCCACATAGCGGCTGATTTCCTGGGCGCGAATCAAGCGGGCGTCAATTTCCGGATCATCAACCGATGGAATGTAAGAGCGCGAGCCGGTGCGGAGAGTAAAGCCTGCTTTCTTCATCATGGAAAAAGTGGATTCCTGAAGACTGCCTTTCGGCAAACCCAAAACAATTTTTTTCTGCTCGTTCATGTTCTGCTCATTTTGTTAAAGCGGGAAAGTATAATGAAACCGAGTGCTTACGTCCACTGTAATGGTGAGAGGATAAGACACTTGTTTTTCAATATCCCCCGGGAGTTTTTGTTCATCCAAACCGATTATCTGCCGCCATACTGATTTCGATAATCATTATCAATAATATATTATCAATAAAAGTGTTGACTTGGGGTTGTGTCGCCATTATTAATAACGACGAATCATTATTAATCAGGAGCGCGATGTAACATGAGTCGATTAAACATTAAAATTTTCGGATCACTATTTCTTGCCGGTAGTTTGGCGTTTGCTGAAAGCGAACCGTCATGGTTGGCTCCGCAGTGGGGGCCATTGAGTCCCAGCATCCATTTGTTTGGCGCAGTTGGTGACTCGTCGGGTGACGCAGAAGAACTTGCCGTCGGACATCATGATCCCTCCCGCGAAAATGGAACCGTTCAAGGTTTGGAACTGGGTTTGTCGTTGCGTTTGGAAATGGTTGAGGGTTTTGCCGTTCACTCCTTTTCTTATGGCGCCGATGAAGAATGGGAAAACGGATGGGAAGAGGCATTTTTGAAAATCAAAGACCTTCCCGGCGGGTTTGAATTACGCGGCGGACGTATGCTTTCCCGGTTTGGCCAGCACAATGCCCGCCATGTGCATGCCTGGGATTTTGTCGATACACCGCTCGTACTGGGGCGCTTTCTCGGTGAAGACGGATTGACGTTGGATGGCGGTGACGTTACCTGGTTGCATCAGGGCATTGACCGCATTTTCGGTGTCACACTTGGTTTTGGTGATGCTCATTCTCATGGTCATGATCATGGTCACCACGATGATGACCATGATCACACCGGCGATATCGCATTTGATCATGATGTGTTCACCGGTCGAATCTTCGGCCAGTTCCGGCCTGATGATTTTAACACCTACGAAGCGGGTTTTTCTCTTGCAATGGGCGACGAGGAGGAAGGACGCAAGGTTTCCGTTTATGGATTGGATTTCGCATACCGCTGGCGTGAAAACGGTCTTCAACCCGGCGGTCGCGCCTTTAACTGGGCGACCGAATTTCTCTACCGGGATGTGGAGAAGAAATCACATGGACATCACGATGATGAAGAAGACCATGATGATCATGACCACGATATATTGCCCGGCGGCGGAGAGTTCGGCTTTTATTCGAAGGCAACCTATACCTTGAATCAGAAACTTGATGTTGGCGCCCGCATCGGTTATGTCGAAGGAAACAAGAATCTGGGAACGGAAGAACGATTTCGTATAAGTCCTGCGGTTACCACATATTTGGATCCCTATCGGCGGGCATTGTTGCGGCTACAGTACAATTATGATGATTTGGCACACGGTGAAGACGCACACTCCATATGGTTGCAGTTCGGCCTGTCCTTCGGCGGACCGGAAGTTCGTTAAGCTTGTGAACGGACAACAGTCACGCCATGGCGCAATCGCGCTTTGCATCATGGTGTTCGGTTTGTTGCCGGCATATTCCTGTTTTGCCGCACCGATACGTATTGCATCGCTTCACCCCATCGTCAGCGATCTGGCCCGCCAGGTCGGTGGCGATGTTGTGGAGGTTCTGGATCTGATGCCGTTCGACTCCAATCCGCACACATTTTATCCAACCCCGGCCAATCTGAAGGAAGCTTCCAACGCGGATATCGTTATTGCCGCTGGAAAAGGATTGGAAACCTACCTTGATGATTTCCGCGAGTCGCTGGGCGGTCAGGTCAGGGTGTTTGAGGTGGGGCGCGCGGTTCCTTCATTGCGTGTCGAGGCGGATGAAGTTTTCCTGTGTTGTCCAGCTCATGCTCACGGCGCGATTGATCCGCATTGGTGGCACAGTATCCGGAATGTTCGGCGGGCGGCTGGAGCGTTGTCCGATGAGTTTATCCGCATGCGCCCGGAGCGCCGGGATGAAATTCGCGCCAATCACAGCCGCTATGTCAGGGAACTGGATGAACTTTACCGATGGGCGCAACGGGAAATCTCCTTGATTCCGCGATCCGATCGAAAGTTGACCACCGCTCATGCCGCGTTCGGTTATCTCTGCCGTGAATTGGGTTTGCGATCAATCACGGTTCTCGGCCTGACCACCGAACAGGAAGCCGAGCCGGGTTATTTGAAAGAGGTGATTCAAACCTTGCGGCAATATCGTGTAAAAGCGGTATTTCCGGAAATGAATGCCAATCCGAAAGTTCTGGAAAGTATTGCACGTGAAGCCGGTGTCGCCATCGGTGAATATCTGCATGGCGACATGCCGTGCAGTGAACACCCGACATACGTCGATATGATGCGACATAACATCGGCATCATATCGAGAGGTCTGCGCGGTCAGTTGTAGGGTATCTTATGCGTGGCAAACCTTTCATTCAGTGGCTGGTATTTTCAGCGTTTTGGCTGTTATTGCTGATTCCCATATCACGAATCGCCGGATCATCCGCTGTATCACGGGAGGAAACAATCCGTAGGCCATCAGAAAAGATTCCCGTTTGGCTGACGGTTCGGTTCTCCACACCGCCGCAATCTTTATCGGTCTATCAAGAAAATGCCCTTGTCTGGGAAGAAGAAAATCCCGATGGGCGTGTATTTGAACGACAGGTAGAGCTTTTGAAAGATGCTTTCGGGTTGGAAATACGTTTGGTGGCGAAACTGTCCGATGAAGAGTCCGCTGTGGAAGTTTCAGTCGAACCCGATGGTTTGCCTCGCCGTTTCCGTACGCTTTGGGTCGAGGGACCTGTTGATGACCCGTTTCGATTCTCGTGGGGTCGAAATGAATAACCGCGTGGAGGAACATCGTCATCACGTGCTTCAGGTGCAGGGATTGCATGTGCACTACGGTCCGATTTGCGCGTTGCATGATGTATCGTTTCAGCTGACCTGCGGAACGGCGGTCGCTTTGATCGGCGGTAATGGTGCCGGGAAAAGCACGCTTATGAAACGTGTGGTCGGGCTGATCCCGCCGACGTCAGGTCAAGTCATCTGGCGCGGAGAACCCATCGCCAAAAGCACGCATGAAATCGCATATTTGCCGCAACGCACTGATATCGACTGGAAATTTCCCCTGACCGTGCGCGGGCTGGTTGAAATGGGGCGTTACCCCCTGCTCGGTCCCTGGCGGAATTTTGGCAACACCGATCACGATGCCGTTCAGCGGGCAATGAAACTCATGCGGATCGAAGATTTGTCCGAGCGGCAGATCGGTGAATTGTCCGGCGGACAGCAACAACGAGCGATGATTGCCCGTGCGCTTGCCCAGGAGGCGCATGTGCTGTTGTTGGATGAACCATTTGCCGGACTCGATCAACCATCGCAGGAATTGCTGGCTCACTTGTTGCGTGATTTGGTGGCGAGTGGTCATCTGGTGGTCGCTTCGCACCACGACTTGAAAACCGTGGGTAATATTTTTGATGTGGCCATGTTGATCAACGGAACCTTGATTGCCATGGGGCCGAGTTCCGAGATCATGACCGGAGATAATCTGACGCGTGCGTTTGGAGTCGCTGAATGATCGAGAGTATCCAGGAAATATTATCCTATCAGTTTAATCAGCGTGCGTTGCTCGCCGCGTTGATGATTGGATTTCTGAACGGCTACACTGGCGGCTATGTCGTTCTGCGGAAAGGTTCGCTATTTGCCGGGGCATTGTCGCACACGTTGTTCCCGGGGGTTGCGATTGGCGCGTTGATTGCCGGGCTGAATCCCTACAGCGCATTGGTGGGAGCTTTTGTCATGGCATTGATTGTGGGGCTTGGAAGTCAAGGCATCGCCTCGAACTCGCGTGTCGACCGCGAGGCGGCCATGGCCATTTTGTATACGGCGGCGACGGCCGGCGGCTTGCTGATACTTCAGCGAATCGGGACTTTTGTCCGGGTGGAGGATTATCTTTTCGGAAACATCCTGCGCATATCCAACTGGGATTTATGGTTTATGTTCATTGCGGGATTTGTTGTGCTTACGGTGGTAATTTTATTTCAGCGACCGTTGCTGGTGTTTATCTTTTCCCGTGATCTGGCCGCGTCGCATGGAATATCGGTGCGCAATCTCGACTATTTGCTCGCGGCATTGGTCGTCATCACAATGGTAACCTCGTTGCAGGCTGTAGGCGCTTTGCTTGCGTTGGGTTTGCTGGTTGCTCCCGCCGCCACGATGTATCTGTTTTTTAATTCACCGAGACGGATATTGTGGGGCGGGGGAATCATGGGAATGACCATTGCCGCCGGATCGGTGTTTTTAACAAATTACCTTAACATTCAAACCGGACCCTCCATGGTCATCATGTTTGCGGCACTGTTCCTGGTCGGCTTTGTGATTAGTCCGCGCTACGGCCTTCTCGCCCGTATTCGTTCACGACACTTATTGCGGCATTGAGTCGGTGCAGTTGTAGTAGCGCCTCCATGAGGCGCATCAGGATAACGA
>DAOLDL010000026.1:0-37741 GCA_035327305.1 Kiritimatiellia bacterium
GCTAGATACGTATCGGGCGGTTTTTGGTTGCGTGACGTGATACCAGGTCTTCACTGGCATGAAAGGCCACATTGACCAATACACCCACCATAGCCAGCGTCACGACCAGGCTGGTGCCGCCATAACTTATAAACGGCAATGGCAAGCCCTTGGTGGGCATACAACCGGTAACTACCGCGATATTGATGGCGGCCTGAAGGCTGATCATCAACGTAATTCCGAATGCAACCAGGCGACCGAATATATCCGACGTACGGAAACTGATAAACAATCCAAATCCGAAAAACGCCGCGAATAAAAGCACCACACCCAACGAAGCCAATATTCCCAATTCTTCACCCATAATGGCAAAAATAAAATCGGTATGCGCCTCCGGTAAGTAAAATCTTTTCTGAAGACTCTCCCCAAACCCGGCCCCGCTGAAGCCTCCCAAAACAAATGCATAGATTGCGTGCAATAATTGAAATGCCTCGTTTTGCGCATACTTCTCCGGATTCAAAAATGCCAGAATTCGCCGCATACGCACTTCATTTTTAAATACGGCAAAAATAAATCCGCTAAGCCCGAGCACTGTGACTATGGACAAATAACTGATCCGCGCCCCGGCGACAAACATGATGGACAATCCCACCATGCCAATAAGCATGGTGGTTCCGAAGTCCGGTTCGATGAATATCAGACCGGCAAAAATCGCCAATATGCCCCCGGGAATCAACAAACCGTTCTTGAATGTGCCGACGGTTCGCTGAACCAGGCAAAGCCAGACTGACAGCGTGATAATGACCGCAAATTTAGCCAACTCCGAGGGTTGAATCGTAACCGGGCCAAGCTTTAACCACCGGCTACTGCCCTTGACCGTTATTCCCACTCCCGGGGTCACCGCCATCACCAAAAGAATGATCACGGAAACCGCGATAAATGGCGCCAACACTTTCCAGTGATGGTAGGGAATTCGAAGACACGTAAAAAAAGCGACAAGACCGACAACCAGCGCAACCAACTGGCGTTTCACGAAGTAGGCTGAATCACGATATGATGCATCAGCCTGCACATAACTGGTGCTGGCCAGCATGATCAAGCCAAGGGCCACCAGAATCAATACAATCGCAATGATGGCTGTCGCGGATGTGCGCATGACCTCCGGTCCGGAAATGCCGGATTTTCAGAACATATCCGGCAAATTCAAAAGCCTCTAAAATTAGTTCCAAGGAATCAGCAAACGCTGTCCGGCACGAACACTTTCAGATGTCAAATCATTCAAACGCATAATGACATCCTTCCGGACGCTGAATCGCAATGCGATGCTGTCGAGCGTATCGCCTTCTTTTACAATATACGGAAAGGGAACTTCGCTGGAAGAATCAGAATCATCGGCAACCGCTGAATCAACAACGGCTGGAGCTACCACTGGCGCGGGCACAGGAATCGCCGCGGCCGGAGCCGGAGCGGGAGCTGAAACCGCCGGAGCCGGAGTCGCTGTTGCCGGGGCCGAAGTGCGAGCGGACGTTGAAGCGGACGAGCCGGACGCGGGAATCGCCAACTTCTGCCCGATGCGAATGGTATCGCTTTTCAGATTGTTGACTTCTTTGAAGGCGGCCACCGTGGTGGAATATCTTACCGCCAATTTTCCAAGTGTATCACCAGATGCCACAACATGCGTATTGCCCGAGGCTTTTGCCGGGGCGGCAGGCGATGTGGTCGTACGCGGAGCCGGGCGTTCCTGGGGTTTGTCAGCAACAGGAGCTTGCGAAATTGATTTTGCATGCGAAGGCAACAACAAACGCTGACCGATCCGGATTTGATTTTGATCAGCTAATTTGTTCAGCTCCGCGATTTCACGAACAGATACACCGGCCTTTGCGGCGATCTTCGAAAGCGAATCGCCTTTTTGAACGGTATAGGTGGAGGCACCCGCCGAGTCAATGCTGTCAGGAACTCTTTCGACCGCTACGGGAGGACGAATAACCGGACGCGGCATTACCGTTTCCGAAGGCGCCACAGGTTGTTGGGCGCCTGGAGCTAAAATTGGCGCGGGCGGCGGCTCCACAGATGCGGGTTTCTTGGTAGCGCAACCGGACATCATCATAAATGATCCGACTCCTGCGACATGTATACCCAAAACGACCAACATTAAAAATGACGGACGATACGAACGGACACCCTTTTCACCCATGACTTTCATGTACAAACTCCCTGCGTTGTTGTTTCAATTTTTTTACGGCATCGGACATAATCCGAAACCAATTCCTTAAATTTATCTCCGCGCTGAAAAAAGCCTGCAAACTGATCGAAGCTCGAACAACCCGGCGAAAGTAAAACCATTTCGCCTGCTCGCACCCGGCAAACCGCGGATTTGAACGCTGTCGCCAAATCACCACAGTTCACGCACGGCACGGTATCGTGCCACGAAGAGACAAGCTTTTCCGCACATGACCCAATAGCATATACACCCAGACAATTTTTCACCAGCAATTCTTTAACAAAACTGACATCCGTTTCCTTGAGGATTCCACCGGCAATCAAGTGTTTTTTTTCGCCCCCGGTGGACAGCGCCGCCGCCATGGCCGACAAAGTTGAAGCTTTGGAATCATTGACAAATTTTACTCCCTCATGTTCAGCCACCACCTCCAGGCGATGCGGTAAAGCACGGAAATTTGCCGCAGACCGGCGAATTTCATGGGGATCGACACCCTCTTGGAGCAGTACGGCCACACCTGCCGCGACGTTTACCCCCAAAGGATACCTCCCCCACCATGTTTCCGACAAGTCGACCACCGGTTTACCGTCCCGGATTATCCAGCCGTCCTTGAAGCCAAACTTGGAGGAAATGCCGTTTTCAAACAGCACCGGGGATACGCCGGGGGAAACATGGGCGTTGATAACGGACCACGCCGGAGCATGCGCGACCGCCATTCCGCCCGGAGCCAGAGAATTAAAAATAGCCGATTTCGCCTTGATGTAGTTTACCATGGTTTCGTGTCGGTCAAGATGATTGGGAACGATATTTAAAAGTATGGCGGCATGAGGATGAAAAGTTCCTTTCGCCTGCTCCAGTTGAAACGAACTTAACTCAAGCACCAGGTAGTCAGGCTTTTGATCCTGCGCGGCAATTTCAGACACAGGTGTGCCATAATTACCTGCGGGAACAGCGGATTTACCACACATGTTCAAGGTGTCGGCCAGCCACTTCACCAGCGAACTTTTACCGTTGCTTCCGGTCACTGCAACAATGCGAACGCCCTGTATGTATGATAATCCAAATTCAAATTCGGGAACCACCGGCACACCGGCAGTCGAAAGTTTTGTCAACCAGGCATGTCCGGCGGGAATCCCGGGACTTACAACGGCAAATTTGCAGTCAGGCAACATTTCATCCGTCAAATCCGGTGAAAGCATCACACCATCCATCAGTCCGGCATTACCAGCGCCTTCATCCGTCACCAACACACGTTCACCTTGCCGGATCAACAAACGTGCGGCGGCTTTGCCGCTCGCCCCATAGCCCAATACCAGGCAATGATTCTGGCGTTTGTTGTTCATCGAATTTTTAATGTTGCGATACCCAGCAATGCACAAATCATGGACAGAATCCAAAAGCGGGTTGTAATCATGGTCTCAACAACTTCAAGGTCACGACCCTCTTTTTCCGCCTTGGCTTTTTCCTTGAATTCAAAGTGGTGATGAAGCGGCGCGCACAGGAAAACGCGGCGTCCTGTCAATTTTACCGAGGCGACCTGAATGATCACGCTCAACGCTTCCATGACAAAAACGCCGCCGACAATGATCAGAAGCAATTCCTGTTTTACACATATGGCGACCATGGCGATGGCGCCGCCGAGAGCAAGGCTTCCGGTATCGCCCATGAACACTTTGGCCGGATGACAGTTAAACCATAGAAAACCCATGCCGGCCCCCAGCAGACATCCACAAAAAACCGCCAATTCACCGCTCCCGGCAATAAAAGGAACTTGCAGGTAATTTGCAAAAACCGCGTTACCGGCAACATAGGCCAGAACAAGATAAGCGATGGCGGAAGCGTTTGTGCAACCTATCGCCAGCCCGTCAAGGCCGTCGGTCAGGTTTACGGCATTGGTGGCGCCGGTCATTACCAGCGAACAAAATATGAGCGTGCCGATGACACTTAAATTCTGGATTACCGGATCCTTGAGAAACGGCAACATCAACTTACCGATATGCTCACGGCTTTGCGGCATGGCATACAGAATTCCGACGGCGATAAAGGCCCAGAGAAATTGATAAAGCAATTTGGCACGGGCGCCCAAACCCTTGGACTGTTTCCTTGTCACCTTGAGGTAATCATCCAAAAATCCGATGCCACCCATTACGAGCATGGTGACCAGCGTCAACAACACATAACCATTCGCGGGATTCGCCCACAACAGCGTGGATACGGTTACGGTTCCGATAATCATCAAGCCGCCCATGGTGGGTGTGCCGGCTTTTTTCCCGTGGATTTTGAAAAGGGTTTCCGAATCTGTCACACGCACTTGCTGTCCGATCTTGAGTTGATACAACCATCGAATCAGCGTTTTCCCGAACATCAGCGACAAGAGAAACGCCGTGGCGGCGCCACACAAAGAACGAAACGTGATATATCGAAAAATCCGAAGTGGAGAAAAAACCTCCATCAACTCATGAAGATAGTAGAGCATAATTCAAAATCCTTAATCCAATAACCTGGATGATATTGACCGCAGATTAAGCTGATAACGCTGACAAAGAATAAAACAAGTAAATTGACGCAATCTATCTGGAACTCATTATTCCTGATCATTGCTTGTGTGCCGATTCTTCATCTGCGAATTTCCTCAAAATCCATGGTTCTATATTTCATGTACATGTAATTCGTTTGATCAACTCGTGATTACTTCCACAAAGCCATCAACTTGTTCAAGATCACATCCACAGCTTCGCCTCGTGATCCCTTGAACAACACCGTATCGCCATTTTTAAGCTGGTTAAACAAAAAGTTCGCGGCGTGGTCGGCATTTGCGGCAGGATAAATGTGCGTGGCATCCATGCCGGCCGCACCGGCGCCGTCGGCGATCCATTTCCCGCGTTCACCCAGCGTCAGCAGTCGCAATCCGGGTATTCCGGCAATTTCCTCGCCAAGCGCAATGTGTAATTCCCGTTCATTCCGGCCAAGTTCCAGCATGCCACCCAGCGCCACCCAGCGATTACCGCCGGTCGGTTCCTCCAGCAAGGCATGGACTGCGGCACGCATACTGACCGGATTGGCATTGTAGGCATCATTAATAATGTGAATACCCTTTATTACCTCGCGATTCCAGCGCATGGACAATGGACGAAATCGTTGGATGGCCGTGCGTATGCCGGGCCACCCTATTCCCATCGCCCTTGCTGTTGCGGCGGCAAGTGCGGAATCAATCACAAAATATTCACCGGGAAGCGCCGCTTCACAATCCATGCACTCACCGGAAGATTTTTCTTCTAATTGGAATCTTCCGTGAACGGGATCCGTTCTTCGATAGACGATGTCGGCTCCACGTTTCGCGGAAACGCCGACAACCTTCCTGTCACCCGCGTATTCGATCAACACCCGGGAAAAGCGATCATCAAGATTAACCACGGCCACTCCATCCGGAGCCAGCGCGCGGTACACCGCGGCTTTCTCCCTGGCTATAGCTTCCTCATCCTGAAAGTTCTCGATGTGAACCGGGCCAATGCATGTGACCACCCCGATGTCGGGCCGCAGGATATCGCACAGCGGCTCCAATTCGCCGGGATGATTCATGCCGACTTCAAATACTCCGTATTGAACATCCGGCGGCGCCGACAGAATGCTCAACGGCACGCCGAGGTCATTATTCCAATTGCCTCGTGTGCGCGCGGTAATTCCGACATGATGCAACATGTCGGCAATCAATTCCTTAACCGTGGTTTTACCGACGCTTCCGGTTACTGCGACAACGCGGCAGGACCAGGTATTGCGATAACCTCGGGCGAAACTTGTGAGCGCGTTCCGTGTGGAGGAAACCACCAATGCGGGTAGTTTGGATAGATTCACCCGTTCGGCATCATCGACCATGACACAGGAAGCGCCACGCGCCATGGCCACGTCCAGAAAATCATGCCCGTCGGAATTCTCCCCCCGGATGGCGACAAACATATCGCCATCCTTGATGTTCCGGGTATCAATGGAAACGCCGCGGACCGGTCGGGCAGGAATATGCTTCCATACCCCACCGGACCAACGGGCTACATCGGTCGGATCGAAACTCGGTTTGACGTCCATATCCAGCAGGTTTCTGGCATGCATGGCAACCTGTTCCGCCTTTCTTGAATACTTTTGCAACTCAAATCAAGTATTTCTGAACGACCTGTCCATCATCAAACGGCATGATGGCCCCGGAAAATTCCTGGTAGTTCTCGTGTCCTTTTCCGGCCACAAGAACCGTATCGCCCGGTTTTGCGCACGCGATGGCACGGGCAATGGCCAGCTCGCGATCCGGCTGGACTTCATAGGATGCGCCGGGCCGGATACCGCTTTCGATCTCCCGGATAATTACACGGGGGTCTTCGCCGCGTGGATTATCGTTGGTCAGGATGACATGGTCAGCGTACTGGGAAGCGATGGCGCCCATCACCGGCCGCTTGCCCTTGTCGCGGTTTCCGCCGCAACCAAAAGCGACAATGACGCGACCGCGCGTGAATTCGCGCAAAGTTTGAAGCACTCGCCCCAGCGCATCGGCAGTGTGTGCATAGTCGACATAAACATTGACATCCTTTGCGCCTTTGAACATTTGCAGGCGTCCGGGCACCTGGGGCATGTCGGCCAGCGCCGCGACAATCGTGGACAACGGGATGTTCCGGACCGCGGCGGCGGCGATTGCGGCAAGGGCATTGCTGATGTTGTGACGTCCGGGCATGTTCAATGAAACAGGGCATGATCCCCACGGAGATTCCAGATCGAAGCGGGATCCTGTTGATGAAAGTTCGACGTTGCTTGCCTGCACCATGGCGCCTGGATGTTCGCCATAGGTAAGCAGTCTGGCATTCAACCCGTTGATTGATGCGATCTGCATGCCCCAGGGATCGTCCATATTGATTACCGCCGTGGCCGATTTACCCAACTGGCCGAGGCTTCGGAACAACTGGCATTTGGTATTAAAGTACGACTGCATGGAACCGTGATAATCCAAATGGTCGTGCGAGAGGTTGGTGAAAATGCCGACATCAAATGCAATACCCCAAACACGCTTCTGATCCAGGGCATGAGAGGAAACTTCCATGACTGCGCTTTCGCATCCGGTGCGAAGCATTTGATCAAACATGAAATGAATGTCCGGCGCTTCCGGTGTGGTCCGGGTTGCCGGAATCACGCGGGGGCCGATTTCATAACGTACCGTGCCGATCAAACCGGAGGCGCGACCAGCCATTTCAAGAATGTGGCGGATCATAAACGATGTGGTGGTTTTTCCATTGGTTCCGGTAATGCCAAACAATTCCAAACGTTGGGAGGGATGCCCGTAATACGCGCTGGAAATTTCGGCAAGCGCCAGGCGGGCATCATCCACATGTATGTGCGCCACGGTTCGCTTATGCCATGCATCCACTTCAGAAACGACGGCAACCGCGCCTCGGCGGATTGCATCGTCAATATAATCCTCGCCATTAACTTTTTCTCCGCGAATGGCGACAAACAAATAATTGGGGCGGACTTGCCGGGAGTCGTAGGCGATTCCCTCAATATCCGCGGACACCGGCCCCCTCACGAGAATGGGCTGTATTAACTTGGTGATATCCTCCAGTCGCATAGTTTCAAGACACAATTTTCCCAGAATCATCGTGTCCTCCTTTACATGGGTCGTTCGACATACAGGGCCTTGAATCGATTTGCCGTATCGGCGGACACCGGCGGTATGTCAAGATACCGGACCGCTTGCTCGGCAATTTCCTTGAAAACAGGTGCGGCAACCCGACCACCCGTGTGTTCGGGTTGCGGTTCATCGACCACGACGATGATGCTCAATTGCGGTTCCTCGGCAGGAATCAGCCCCATGAAGGAAGCAATATTGTCATCGTCCGAATAACCGCCGGGAATTGGTTTTTGCGCGGTACCGGTTTTGCCGGCGACCCGGTAGCCGTCAATTTTCGCGCGCACACCGGTTCCCCCCGGCTCGGTAATTAATGAGAGAAGCCGGCACATGAGGCGGGCGGCATCGGCATTTACCGGACGGCTCAAAACTTCCTCCTTGAATTCCATGACCGTGTCGCCGCGGTTATTGACAACACGTTGCACGATGCGGGGGCGCATCAGGAAACCGCCATTGCCAAGCGCGGTTTGCATGTTGACCATTTGCAATCCGGTTACCGCAACTTCATGCCCCATCGCAATGCGGGAAACACTTAACGAGGTCCAACGGTTTCGAGGATTCAAGATACCGGCCTCTTCACCGGGCAGTCCGACGCCGGTATGCCGTCCGACGCCAAATTCACGCAAGTACTGGTAAAGCCGCGCTTCGCCCAACTGCAATGCAACTTTTGCGGCGGCGATGTTACTTGATTTTTTCAATGCATCCGCAATGGTGAGGCGTCCATAAGGATGAAAATCACGCAACGGGCGACCGTTATGAATCCACCGTCCGTTTTCGCAATCGATAATCTGGTCGGGACGAATCAAACCTTCGTTAAACGCGGCGGCGTATACCGCAACTTTGAATGTCGATCCGGGTTCGTAGACAAAACCGATGGCGCGGTTGAGGCGTTCATCTTCGCGGGAGTGCCGGTATTCGTTTAAATCGAAGGCCGGGCGGCTGGCCATGGCCAGAATATCCCCGGTGCGCACATGCTGTACAATGGCCCAGGCGCCTTTGGCATTGTGATCGGTCATGGCGCGGTCAAGCGCCCGCTCGACAAAGTGTTGAAGATTCTGATCGACGGTCAGCACGACATCCGCGCCTTCCTGCGGCTGGATATCGATTCCCCTGCGATCATACACTTCGCGACGGCGGCCATCAACTTCCGTCACCCGAAGCCCCCGCACGCCGCGCAGATAACGATCATAACGCTGTTCCACACCGGCACTGCCCACGCCTTCGATATTCGAAAAACCGAGGATGTGCCCCATCAGCATTCCTTGAGGATAGTGGCGCGCCGAAACGTCCTCAAAGTGTACACCATGCATGCCCATACTGCGAATTTGCTGGGCCAGATCTTCATGCACGAACGTTTTGACGAATTCAAAACGGCGTTCAGGACGGTTGACCTTGGACGCAACCATCGCCGGATCCAATTCAAGAAGTCGGGCGAGTTGCCGAATTACAAATCGGCTGTGACCGCTGTCCAAAACAATTTTGGGATCAACAAATACATGCTTGAGCGCCAAATCCAGCGCCATGATGTTGCCATTGCGATCCAGAATTCGTCCACGCCCGACCAGGATATCTTTCTCCACGGTGCGGATGCGGGCGACCCGGTCGCGCAGATCACCATTATCGCCAAGATGGAGATAAATGAGCCGGATGCTTAATCCGGTCCACGCCAGGCCAAGGGCGAGGCAAACCAGGATGATGCGTCGCCTCTGACGTTTTTCAGTCATGCGCCATGGCTCCGGTATTTTTCCCCTGGGCAAATTGTTGGGGCAGAGGATTCCGGCGCAGACGCACAACGGAATCCTCCGACGGCCAAATCATGTTCAACTGATGCTTTTTGAGCAAAGCCTCCATGTTTTTTGGAGACGTCATGTTGGACCATTTAAATTCCTCGTTAACGATTTCACGGCGAAGTTCGTCACGTTTTTTCTCAAGTTGGTTGATTTTCTTGCCGAGATCGTCGCAACGGCCGCAAATGTACAGGTAGCTGAACGAAAAAAGCATCAACGCCAGCAACACACCAAACAATGTGCCGGGAAAAATTCCCTTGATGCCGGTCTTCCGGGTTTGCACCCGCAATTTATTCTTTTTCCTTCTCCTGGCCATGTTAGTTTGTCCTCTCCACCACGCGTAATTTCGCTGAACGCGCCCGGGGGTTTTTTCGAATTTCCGTTGAATCGGCGGATATTGCTTTTTTATTTACCCAAACGATATAAGGCGCCCGCCCAACTTTGCGCGAACCGCCTTGTGGCAATGATTCCTCCCTTGCCACATGTTCCTTAAAACATTGCTTCACTTCCCGGTCTTCCAGACTGTGAAACGTGATCACCGCGAGTCGACCTCCCGGACGCAACAGGAGTAGCGCCCCATCCAATCCCTTGCGCAAACTTTCAATCTCGTCATTTACCGCCATCCGCAACGCCTGAAATGTCTGTGTTGCGGGATGAATTTTCCCGATCCGTCCGCCCTTGGCCTTCACGACGATTGCGGCCAGCCGACCCGTTGTCGTGATGCGCTCCGCCGTGCGTTCGCGGACTATCGAGGCGGCGATCCGCCGGGATGCCGGTTCTTCGCCCAGCCGGAAAATAATTTCGGCCAGCGCCTGTTCACTCAAACCGTTCACCAGATCCGCCGCGGTTACCCGTTGAGTCGTGTTCATCCGCATGTCCAGTGGACCATCGCGCATGAAGCTAAACCCCCGATCCGCGTCATCCAATTGCATCGATGAAACACCCGCATCCACCAAAATGCCATCCACCCCCGTAAAATTTGCTTTTTCTGCAACATCAACGACATCCGCATAGTTGCCGTGAACCAGCACCAGGCGATGTCCATGCTCGTGCAGGCGCGCACCCGCCATGCGCAACGCTTCCGGGTCGCGGTCTATGCCAAGAACCCGTCCATCGGGTGTGGATTGCTCGAGCAATGCTTCCGTGTGACCACCCAGTCCGACCGTGCCGTCGATGTATCGGCCACCCGGCCGAACGGCAAGTAGCTCCAACGTCTCCTTCAGCAAGACCGGTTGATGTGTCATTTCACGTTTCACGCACCGGACCTTTTCCTTTGATTATCCGTTAAAACCGCACAACGTTGTACGAATCCATGTTTGATGAACCAGACCATAACCGGAGCGCTTGAGGCAACCCGCGACCCGGGAGATCAAACCGTATGGCATCGGTTTTCATTCCCTCAATCGCTCCGTTAACATTCAAAAATCGGGCAATCGAATTGTGTTTGGGCAAAACCGGACGCGCCGTGATATGCCGATGCGTTTCAGCTTTCTTGACGCCGCCGCTTACCCTGGCCATGCGCTCCACCCGCGCCACAACAACTTCGGGTGAACGCAATGGTGCGATTTTTACAAAATCCAGGGATTCATCGGCGGTTTTTGCGCTTTCTTCACGGCTTGCCCGCCGTGTAGATGCCGCCTCGGCTGGCATATCCGTTTTAGTATCGCCGGAGACTTCCGGCCAGAATTCCGACTGCTCCATCCACGTTTGACGGCGCTTGCGCTTGACGACGGTTGATCCAGCCATATTGGCTTCCGGCCACGCGTGCGCCCTGTCGAAGGTTGCCCCCACCTTGGCGGCCAACTTATCGCGTCCAGCGCCCAAGTGGCTTACAAACCAACGGACCGTGCTGCTTTTCCAAGTTTCTGTTGATCGATAACCGGTTGCTTCTGTTTCCATAATTCCGGACTCCATAATTCAAACCGTGTAAAAACACCCACCAACACCACCTCATTCACCAATCCAGCATAATCGAGTAAATTGTCCTTGATGCGAATGCGACCCTGGGCATCCCATGGCACTAAATTGGCATTAGCGGACAATTCGCGCATCTCACTCTGTGCTTCAGCATCCACTTCGGATGTCTCATAAAGCTTCTGTAAGCGCCTTGCCATGACCCGGGCTGGATAAACACAAAGGCATCGCTCAATGGCGCTGGGCAAAACAAACAGCCGTTCCGGCATGCCAACCAACGCCCGCCATTCCGATGGAATCGTTAAACGCTTCTTGGCATCCATGCCGTGGACATACGTGTCAACAAAGACATTTTGTATGCCGGCAAAAGCCTCATTCCCCATCGTTATGTTTTTCTCTTCCACTTACATGACCTCGCCCCCACTTTATCCCACCATCACCCACAACGAGTCAACTCTGTTTTACTAAAATTTTTGCGATTTTTACAAACTCCTTTCCACAAGGGTGTTACAAGTTGTTTTTTGCCTGGTTTCTTTTCCCGTTCATCATCAAGTAAAATGAGCTTTTTCCCCCACAGTTAAAATCGAGTAAAACCCCTAACTTGTTAATAACCTGTGAACAGTGGATATAACTCTTTCCTGTGTCGCAAAATCAGATGGGTAAAAAATTTTACCAATGATCCATTTTTGTTGTTTGGGTGATGTCATTCCCCTACTGTGCTGAAGTTCGGATGTATTTCAGGAAGGGATCATGAGATGGATAGTGATTTTGTCAGAAAATTTGCGCGTTTATTGGTCGGTTATTCAATTTATGCGAAAAAAGGCGAGTCCATTCTGGTTGATGGAACTTCCGTGGCCGAACCCTTGATTGAATCTGTGTACGAGGAATTATTAAAAGTCGGCGCTTATCCTCTCGTGCGAATGTCACCCAGAGATGCGCTGACCGGCTTTTTCGCACACGCCAGGGACATTCATCTCGACACCATGGCGCCGTTTGAAAAAGTTTTGGCAAAAGCAGTGGATGGTTCCATTCGCATCATGTCCAGCACGAATACACGCGCTCTTTCTTCGGTGAACCCGCAAAAACAAACACGCCTGGCAAAAGCGCGGCGCGATATCCGGAAAATCATGCTCGCCAAAAAATGGGCGCTTACGCTTTACCCAACCGAAGCCTATGCGCAAGACGCGGAAATGAGCCTGAAGGATTTCGAGAACTTTGTCATCATGGCTAATTTTCTCGATCGCGCCAATCCGGTCGCCGAATGGAACAAGCTTGAAAAACAGCATCAAAAATTAATCGCACGGCTCAAAGGCGCGGATGAAATTCGTATTGTCGGCGACGAGACCGACCTCAAAATGTCGGTCAAGAAACGCATCTTCATCAGCTCGGTAGCCACACATAATGTGCCTAGCGGTGAAATTTTTACCGGACCGGTGGAGGAATCCGTTGAAGGTCATATTAAGTATGACTTTCCCGTGTGCGAAGGCGGCCGCGAAATCGATGGAATCCGTCTGGTCTTCCGTGGCGGTCGCGTGGTGGATGCAAGCGCAACCAAAAATGAAAAATATTTTCTCGCCATGCTGGACATGGACCCCGGCGCGCGTCGCCTTGGTGAACTCGGCATCGGTACCAACTACGGCATTCAGCGATTCATTAAAAATATACTGTTCGATGAAAAAATAGGCGGCTCGGTGCATCTGGCGCTGGGCGAATCTTATCCGGAAACCGGCGGCGTAAACAAATCGGCCTTGCACTGGGACATGATCAAGGACCTCCGCAAAGGCGGCGCGATATATGTCGATGGCAAGCTTTTCCAGAAAAACGGAAAGTTTATTTCGTAACGTCCGCTCGGGCCAGCATGCGCATGAGCACCGCCGGTCCCTGATGCAAACGGCCTTCCTTGAGCCTGATTTCAACGCGTTGTAAAACCTCTATTTTCATTTGGCCGAAATCGTCACGCAACATTTCTTGATCAAACAACATCGAGGGATCGCGCGGTCCGCCAGACTTCAACCCGAATTGATCCTTGTGGAATGCTTCCAGAAAAATGTATCCGCCGGGAACCAATGCGTCACACATGGCCCGGTGAATGCGTTTCCGATGTTCAGGTGTCATATGAAAATACACCGCGACGATATGGTCATAGCGCGCTTTTGGCCAATCCCAGGTGAACAAATCCTTCCGCAGGGTCTGCACGCGAAGTTGCTCGCGATCGGCGGTTGATTGAATCTTGTTCAGACCGATGGCGGACAAATCCACGCACGTGACGTCGAGTCCCCGGCGCGCCAGCCACAAACCGTTTCTCCCCTCTCCGTCGGCGGGCACAAAAACGCGTTGATCGGGTTTGAACAAATGAGCATGTTCGACAAGAAACAAACTTGGCTGGTCGCCGTAAGCCGGCTCGGGGTGACTGAATCGTTGATCCCAAAGCGTGGCATCGTGCGGATTAAAAATGGTCGGTTCATCAGCCATGAATTTTTCCAATCACTGGAAAATTTCTTCCGCGCTTTTTCCAAACATTGGAAAACGTTTCTGATACCGACGCGACACACTTCATGCCTTCATGGCCTCTTTGATCCTTCTTCCGAGTGTTTCGAGTGTATAAGGTTTGCTCATGAAACCAAGCGCGCCAAGTTCAATGGCTTTTTCGACGCGCTCGCTTTCGGCGAAACCGCTGATAATAAGACACCGGAGTTCGGGATCCATGTTGCGTAGACTCATGAAAACGTCCAGCCCGTCTTTTTTGTCTTCAAGAATCATATCGAGAAGCACAATATCGAATTTCCGACTGGAGGCCAAGGCGACTGCTTCGTCATGATTGGCGGCGGATTTTGTTTCATATCCGAGATAACCGAGCAAATAAACCGCAAGTTCGCGTTGTTGCGGCATATCATCGACCACCAGTATTGAGCCGCTTCCCCGGAGTTCATTTAATCCGGATTGCACACTCTTGGTTGGGGTTAAACCTCTGGTCGGGAAATATAGACTAAACGTCGTCCCCTTATCCTTTTCCGAATGAATGTCGATATATCCGTCAGAATCCTTCACCGTGCCATACACCACCGTCAAACCGAGACCGGAACCGCTAATCCCCATTTTTTTCCGGGTATAAAACGGCTCAAAGATATGCTCGATAATATCCGGTGTCATGCCAGCGCCCGTATCTGAAACGCGAAGGCAAACATATTGACCCGGCGCCACGGTCTCATACTTTCCACACGGTTTTTCCACGTTTAACACTTCCGTGGCAATTGTTACTTCGCCGACTCCCACGATAGCTTCAAAGGCATTGATAACCAGATTCATCACGGTTTGACCGATGTGGTGCGCCGCGGTTTCGACATATGCACAATCAGGAGTCAGGCGGGTTTTGAATTCGATGCATGGGTAACGGTTGCGCAATGCGATGAAGTCGGCCGATTGGGTGTAAATTTTAATGACCTGGTTGATGTTCACCAATTCGGGGTTGAAACTTCCGCGGCGGGCCAGGGTCAGCAAGTCGCGAATAATCGCCGAGGCCCGGAGCGCGGAGTTTTGAATTTGCATGACCATACGTCGCGCCGGACTCCCTTTTTCCAAGTCCGCAAGGATCAACTCGGGGTACGCGACGAGAGGACTCAAGATATTATTCAAATCATGGGCAACCCCGCCGGCCAGCAAACCGAGCGATTCCATGCGCTCCGATCGCGCCAACCGCGCCTGCAACTCCTGTTCGTTGGCTCGCGCGCGCTTCACTTCGGATACGTTCCGGATCATGATGTTGACTTGATGATTATGGATCGGCACCAGCCATGCCTCATAAAAGCAATCCTGTTCGCCGAGTCGCACATCGAACTCCAGGAATATTGTTTTCTTGTCGCGGTTGACCTCACCGGCCGCATTTTGAAGAAACGCCCCCATTTTTTTATTCGGCAAATCCAGAAGTTTTTTACCGGTAAGATCGGTTGCGGGGTTGAACATTGTTTCGTTGTGTCCTCGTCGATAAAAAAGAATGGTTCCCGCCTGGTCCACCCGGAAGTAGATATCCAGCAGGCTTTCCAGGGCGGAACGTATGTCGGAATTTGCGTGAAGCAATTCCTGCGCACTTAAATCGAGAGAACGCTCCAGCATGTGGCGTTCTTCATCAAACTGTCGGTACGCTTCATCCACCAATTCGACAAGCGGTATGACATTTTCAGGAATGTTTTCCTTTCCGTCAAACACCTTGCGCAATTGGCGATTCAGCAGGCTGTGATATGGCCGCATATCAGATCTCGTTAAGCGTTGTTATGGTCATGGTCTGGTTGTGAAGCTCGCATGAGCCGGGCAAGTTGCCGGGCGCGATTTCCCCGTACGAATAAAACCCCGTGACAACTGCGGATCTGCCAATCACGTCTTTCACACCTTCAACCTCCTCCTCCACCCTTTGCTTCAACAGCATGCGGCGACCGACACAACTGATCAGCAACGCGAATTCCGCCTCGACACCCGATAATGCTTGACGGCATTGATCCGCCGCTCCCACCGCGCCGTCAATGAGGCGATCGACGTTTGCCTTCATGAGTCGCGCATAACCTCCTTCAGGAATATCGCCGGCAAACGTCACACTATTTTCCTGCTCATTGATTTGAAGAATTGTGCGCACCAGCTCGGGCGCATCTGGTCGAATCCTTATGGCGAGTGGAAACAGCAATCCGGTAGCGGGCAGTCCGGCCGCATGCACTCCGAGATAACGCCGATACAAATCCAGCGCAGACATGCCATCAAGTTCGTATAGCACCTTTCCGGAAGCTCGAGTTATCAATCGCTCCGGGCCAAATGGATCCCATCCGCCAAGGGAACCGCAACCGATCCGGATGTCTGTGCCATAGATTCCCGCCGCCGAGACAAACCGGCTTCGGGGTTCTCCTCCACACAGAATATACGTTTGTGCAAATCGATCATCGTCGGCGGCCAGGCCACCGGTCAATGAAACACAGGAATCAAGGTTATCCGTCAATCCATGCGCCAACTCCGTGCCGTTGATGTTTAAGCCATCGGAGAAAACAAACACATGGCGGAGATCGGAAGCATTCAGTTTTTGCGCCAATTCGCGGCCGACCTGATAACCGTCAGAGGAGTCGGCAATGGGAACGCAATGTGACCTGCACCTGGTCGTTCTAAAAGAAATGGCGGTGCATACCAGTGAACGGTCCAGGACCTCCGTGTCACAAATTTCACCTGCGGTGGTGCACCCCATCAAAACGGCATTTGGGAACGTGCCGACGATGGATCCGAGAAATACCGCGTCTTCAAATTGCCCCCTACCGCCAAACAGAAAAACCAAATCAGCGGAAACGCCGGAATGGCCGGGTGGACCAGGCATCCAGCCTTTTTCCGCCTGCCAAACGGTTTGTTCGCACTTCATGTGCCCCTCTCTCTTGAGGAGTGTAGAACGAAAAAGTTTTCCGAACAATATAAATATATGGTTTTATTCATGCATTATGCACAAATTAGGCGCTTATCGTGCATTGCCTGAACACGGAAGCTGATGAACGAAAAAAACACCATCAACGAAGTCCTGGATCGCGAATCCGGTTATCGAGTCATGAAAGGGAAAACCGGATGGTTGATTGCGTCGGTCGCTGTCGGCTGGTCGCTTTTTCAGCTTTCACTGCCGAGTTTTGTCCTGCTTGGTTCTGAAATAGTTCGCAGTGTCCATCTTGCATTTGCATTGATGATGGTTTTCCTTTGTTACCCGGCCATTCGCGGACCGAAAATCAAGGCGCGACTTGAAAAAAGCGGATCACGATTCTCGTTTCTGACATCACGCGATTCGGTCACGTGGTTTGATATCGTGACGGCTCTTGTTGCGGCGGCGGCGGCTCTTTACATCGTTATAGACTACGAGGGAATTGCCGGTCGCATGGGTCGGCCTGAACCCAGGGATATGGTGGCGGGTGTGATTCTGGTGGTACTACTGTTGGAGGCGGCCAGAAGGGCCTTGGGACTCGCGCTTCCGATCATTGCCACGCTGTTTATCACATACAGTTTCATCAGCGAATACATGCCGGACATCATCGCATTCAAAAATTCCAGCTTGAGCAAAGTCGTAAGCAAACTGACGCTGACCACCGAAGGAATTTATGGCATTCCGCTCGATGTCGCCGCGTCGATTGTATTTCTCTTTGTGTTGTTTGGCGCAATGCTGGATCGCGCCGGAGGCGGACGATATTTTATTGATCTCGCCTGCAGTTTACTTGGGGGATTTCGCGGTGGTCCCGCCAAGGCCGCCGTTCTGGCCAGCGGCCTCACCGGAATGGTCAACGGTTCGAGTATCGCAAATACCGTCACCACCGGAACGTTTACCATTCCGCTGATGAAAAAATCCGGATATCCAGCCATCAAAGCCGGCGCCATAGAAGTAGCGGCAAGCACGAACGGACAACTTATGCCGCCGATCATGGGCGCGGCCGCTTTTATCATAGCGGAATACTGCAATGTCAGTTATCTGGAAGTGGTGAGGGCCGCGTTTATACCGGCCATGATATCGTATCTTGCGTTGATCTACATCGTGCACCTCGAAGCATGCAAGCTGGGATTGAAACGCATTCCGCGCGAGGAACTGCCTTCATTTCATGGCGTATTCTGGAAAGGCATTCATTTCCTGATTCCATTGTTCTTCCTGGTTTATCAATTGGTCATACTTCGGCATTCCGCCGCGCTTGCCGCCTATCACGCCATCCTCGCGCTTGGGGTTTTGATGATACTTCGTCACGTCATGCGCGCCTTGCGCGGAACATCCACATGGCAAGACGCCGGCAAGGAAATTTCCCGTGAATTAATCGGCAGTTTGATCGCCGGCGCGAGAAACATGATGGGGATCGGTGTAGCTGTGGCCGCGGCGGGTATTATCGTGGGCATCGTAACGTTGGGCCTTGGAAACGTCATGACGGAACTGATTGACTGGATGTCCGGTGGCAACCTCGTTGCCATGCTTGTCATCACCGCTGTGGTAAGCTTGATCCTCGGCATGGGTCTGCCGACAACGGCAAATTATATTGTTATGGCGTCTCTTACAGCTCCAGCCATCATGCTCCTTTCCCACAATGCGGGATTGATGATCCCTGTGCTGGCCGCTCATCTGTTTGTGTTCTACTTTGGAATATTATCCGACGACACACCACCGGTCGGCCTTTCCGCTTACGCGGCATCCGCGATATCCCAGGCAGATCCAATCCGTACCGGAATACAGGGATTCATATACGACATGAGAACGGCGATACTGCCATTCCTGTTTATTTTTAATACCGACCTGCTGTTGATCGGTATTGATAATCCTTGGCATATCCTGGCAATTTTCATCACCGGAATGGTTGCCATGTTTGCATTTGCGGCCGCCACCCAAGGTTATTTCCGGCGAAAAAACAATTTACTGGATACGATTTTACTCATCATGGTAATCCCGGTGATTATGTGTCCTTGGCTGATGGACAAATTGTACCCGCTCGGAAAATTCAATTGGTATCTCGTTGGCATTGCATTGTTTGCATCCATTTACACTTATCAGTACCTGGCCAGTGTTAAAACGAATGCACACCGCACGACCAGTTAGTGCATCCCTTTGACTGTAAACGGATAGCGACTAATTTTGCGCCAACAAATCCGCCTGCTTGACCAATTTGCTTAATATGTGAAGATACATCTGGTTCCGCATTGAGCGGGTACTGTTTGATGAATTGCGTAATTCGCAATGAACAAACATCACTTAAATACGTCAATTTTTCATGATCATAGCCAAGTCCATCGACAAGGAAGAAGCCGTAATGGCAGAAGATCAACCGATCGACTCCATATCAAAAGACGCATTAAATAAGCTTCCCATAAGGGCTTATGAGGGACCGATACGCGTCATTAACGATCGCGAACAAGTGGCGTCCTGCATAAAAATTCTCGCCCAGGAAAAAATCATCGGCTTCGATACGGAAACCAGGCCTTCCTTTGAACGAGGCGTCTCCTACCCCCCGGCGTTGTTGCAACTTGCAACCAGCACGGAAGTATTTGTCTTTCAGTTTCAAGCATTGGGCGGACTTGGCGCCCTTCGCTCCATTCTTGAAAATCCGGATATCATCAAGGCTGGAGTCGCTTTATCCGATGATATCAAACAACTGAATGATTGCTGGAAATTCACCCCACGCCAGTTCATTGAAATCGGGACCATGGCCAAAGTACTTGGTCTGAAACAAACGGGATTACGTTCCCTCGCGGGACTGCTTCTCGGATTCCGGATTTCCAAAAAAGAACAACGGTCCAATTGGGCGAGAGCCAACCTTAGTCGGTCTCAAATTATCTACGCGGCCACGGATGCCTGGGTGAGTCGCGAACTCTATTTGCACATCATGGAGCGATGGGGTGATCGTCCGCCGCCCGCTGAAGTCGATCCATTAACGCCCGTCCAAGTTCGAGACGGGGAACCCGCTGACAGTAAATCACGTCGACGTCGCGCTTCTCGCAAACGCGGAAAAAATGAAAAAGCTTTTGAGCGTATGCCGGAACTTCCCGGCATGTCGTTACCAGAAACGGTTTCTTCTTAAACCCTCGCGCGGTTAAACCGATATAGGCGGTTCGCTTTTTATACGCAATCGGCACGTCGTGAGGTCCATCAACAAGAATCACCTTGGCCGTCGGCGCATAATGCCGGTATTTCATTCCCGGACTTTTCACCTTGCCGTCCACATGTTGTTTTGCGGTTGATATGCGGTCCACCACCTCGCGAAGCGCCTCCAGGGAAATGGCGCCTTGTCGCAATAATATCGGACGACTTCCACTGCAGTCGACAACGGTTGATTCAAGGCCGACCTTGGATGGCCCCCCTTTCAAAATACAATCGATGCGACCGTCCATTTCATCATGCACCGCCTGCCACGTTGTCGGACTGGGCCGACCGGAACGGTTGGCCGATGGCGCCGCCACGGGAACGCCACATTCCCGTAGAAATTTAATCGCTATCGGATGCAAAGGCATACGGACACCGACAGTGTCCAATCCGGCGCTGACTTCAGTCGGAATGTCGTTATGCTTGGGCATAATTAATGTCAAAGGCCCCGGGAAAAATGCCGCCATCAGCTTTTCAGCGCTGGGAGGAATGCGCCGGACGACGCGTTCGATATCAGCAAATTCCCCCACATGCACTATAAGCGGATTGTCGGCCGGGCGACCTTTTGCCCGGAAAATTTTCTGTACCGACCGCGCAGACAGCGCATTGGCGCCCAATCCATAAACCGTTTCAGTTGGAAAAGCCACAAGGCCGCCCCGGATCAAGGTGGCGGCCGCGCTGGAAGGCACACGTGTAACAACGGTTTTCACAGTTGGAAATCAGGGCTTCCGGTTGACCATCCACGCCGAAAATCCCTCTAAAAAGGCAATGAAGCCCGGCAGGTGTTGTGCGGGAAATTGATACTGCTCCGTTGCGTTCGCCAACACGACTTTGAAACAACGAAGCCACTCTTGTCGATCTTCTTCACGAATGGGAAATTTCATATGGCGGGCGCGCATCATCGGTTCACCGTATCGCTCGTGATATAGAGGCGGCCCCCCCAACAAACCCACGAGAAACGCCGCGATTTTCCTTGAAGCCTTGGGTAAATCATCGGGAAACATGAATCGAATGGCGGAATGGCCGATTTCCTGATAAAAGTCGGCGCACATTCGAAAGATATTTTCCTCCCCCATAACGCTGTAAATTTCCCGGCTCGGGGCGATTCCTTGCGGAGGACCTCCGACCGGTATATAAATATCGGATGAATTTGGCATGGGGTTTTTATAGCGGTACAATCGTCAGGTTGCCAGCACTATTGCCCGCACAACACGGGGAAGGATTTTTGTTGCACCCCGGACAGTTAAGGCGAGAATGATAGTCCATGTTACCGCTTTTTCATGAGTATCGCATAGGGCATCACCGGTTTCGTGAACATGTGCGCAGTGCTTATCTCATGTCCATGATCGCCCCGACATGCGCCTTGGTATATTTTCAAGTTCTCGGTTGGTGGAACCCTTGGTTATGGGGTACTTGCGGTGTCGGATTGTCCATCGCGCTTGTACTTTACAGCGTGGTACGCCTTCACAAGGCGCCGATTCGACTCACGAAAATCAGCCGGGAATTGGTTGCGCGTTCGGATGAATGGTTCCCCTACTTTTTCGTTGTGGTTCAAAGCACCATAGCATCGCTGATTGTCATGTTTATCTGGTTCAGCTTCACATCGCTGGCCTTTGATGTTCCGGCATATGTCGACACATTGCTGGTCGTTCTCGCATTGATGATTCCATTGCGCCGATATAATGCATCCCGACTGTCGATGTATGCTCCGATTAAATATCAGGTGCGGGGTGAACTGCTTCGCGGCATCTGGCATGTGCTGTTCACTATATTTCTCGTTCGCATCATTATCGGACTTACCATCACGGAAACGTCACGTATACTTCCGGAAAATGTGGTCTGGCAGGTTATGTTGTGGCTTCCCGCCTTGTTGTACATTCTTTTTACGGTGGTACTGACCATTCAGCACATAAATCATCTTGAGAACGACAATGGCAAGCGTTCCAAAAAATCCAAAACGAAACTTACCGTACACGACGAACCCATGGATAAAATCTAATCGTTACCGCCATGCCCATACGAAGTTCACTTTTCAAGCACGCATGGATCATACAATCAGCGCCGCCTCCGCCGCAGGTGACCCCCGTCGACGCCGCCGGCGGCGCTTCCGTGCGTTTTTCACCGGCGTGGGATCTGTTGTGCATGCAGGAATTCCTGCTGGAACGAACGGGGCACACCTGCCGATTGATTGATACGCGTTGCTACGAAACCATTGACGCCGCACTCAACCAACTAAACGAGCCGCCGGATCCGCGAGCAACGCAAGTGGCGGTAATTCACGCCACGCAGAATACCATGGAGTCGGCGGCCGGCATCGCCGCCATCATCAAAAAACAATACCCCCATGTCATCACTATCATGTGTGGTCCGTTATCGACATCTTTTCCCGAAGTGATCGGTTACCTGCCTGACTTTGATTTTGGCCTGGCCGGGGATTCGGAAGTTATTTTGCGAAACCTGCTGGAGTTTCTCGACATCGAACACCGGTTAAAATTGGTGCCCGGCCTGATTATTCCCGGCAAAATTTCCAAGGGACCGCACTGGGTCAAAGATTTGTCTTCGTTAAGCCTGCCCGAGTGGTACAGGATAGACTGGCACCCCTACTTGAATGCACACAATATCAGAGGCATACGGGTGGAAGCCAGAATTTCCCGTGGTCACCCCGGAACCCGGCAGGATTTCCCCTGGCCATCGCCGGACGAACCGTTTCGAATCTGGCCGCTCCAACCGTTGGCCCAATTGATGCAGAAATGTTCGGGACATGGTATTTCAGAAATATTTTTTACCGATCCGCCCGGTTGTTGGACCACCGAAGCGCTGACATCGTGGAATCGCCACCTGAAAACTCTGCGCAATACGCAACCATGGGCCTTTCAAATGATGCCCCGTCACATTCCGGTTGAATTGATGAGTGAATTAGCAGGAAACGCCTGCCGCCGCATCGAATTCATCATTCCGTCCTGCAATGACGAGTTGTGTAAAAAATTGGGTATTGAACTGACGGACCGTGAATTAATGGCGATGTTTGCCTCCCTGAAAAAATTGAATATCAACCCGCAAATCAAGTATTGGGTTCATGGCCCCGGCGAGGCCGGAGGCGAAGTATCCCGCTTGCTCCAACACATTCGAAGCATGGGTTATCCATCACTATCCATTTATCCCTTTCCCTTGCATCATGACTCCCTTCTCTACCGGGAATTGCACGGAAAAGTTAAAAATACCGCGCCTTTTTCCAGCTGGATCGAATGGGCGCAACATCCAGATCAATCAACGCCTCCACCTCCATGCTGGGGCGGCGCAACCGGCGTTCAGGAATGCAATGAAATCATTCAGACGCTTCATCGGAAACTAAAACGAAATCCGTGGCGTAAGCTTAAACGAATGATTGGCGTCATCACAGGCAAACGCGGAAGTATCGGCTTTTCCGACCACACCTCACCGGGAACCAATTAAATCGGCCAGCAGTATCTTCAGCTCTTCATCTACCTTGCGCTCACGGATTCGCTGTATGCGTTCGGCTTGAGAGGACAGAATGTTTTGCCGAATGTCATCACGCTTCAAAATCATGTCCATCAACAAGGCGATTTGGGCGGGATCGGCATTTTCATACAAGACGCCGGCCCCATCCATGGCCTCCGGCATACCACCGATTCGATGCGCCAATACCGGCACATTGAAGTGCATGGCTTCCACCAGCGGCAGGCAATAACCCTCATGATCGCTGGCGGAAACGAATAAATCAGCATGACGGTAATAAGTGGCTATACTGCCCGGCGCCGCAAACCCCTCAAAGCAAACATTGGGGATATCCAGGTCCATGGTCATCATCTGCAACAAATCAAAATAACGCGGACAGCTTCTCGGCGACCCGATGATGACAAGCCGCGCATAAGGATTGATCACCTTGACATAATAAAAAAACGCCTTCAGCAAAACATCAAGCCGCTTGTTCGGTATGATACGTCCTACGGAGAGAATTGTTTTCAACGGACCGGCCAAACGCGATAGCGCCACCGGATCGTCCGGTTCCGATCCCGATGCCGCGTCAAACAGCAGGGGGAAAACTTTTACATTTTCCACCTTCATCTGCCGCAACTCCGCCGCGTTGTATTCGGAGTCAGCCCAGACGGAATCAACACCGGCGGCAATGCCCGGTAATATTCCACGCGCGAGTTCAAGTTGGCGGGTAATCCTTGTCTCATACGGCCGGAAGTAGTGCGCAGGTGTAATGTTGTGATAAATAAGAACTTTTTTACTTTCCGCACCGGCGAACTGATCAAGAACAGGTGAACCGATGGAATAATGATGAATCAGCACGTCACCCGGTTTGAGTGTTTTCGCATCCAGGCATTCCTCGATCATGGATGGACTGGTGTGCTTGCGATCCGCATAGATATCGGACGCATGGCCCTGTTGGCGCAGTACGTTTCGAATTTGCAAGGCTTCATGCGAAATTGCATCGCCATCGGCAAAACCGGCCAATAATTGATCAATCCGCAGAGGCATGTTTAATTCCCCCGCCCGGTTGATCCACCCGACAGCCGCTCTATTTGCTTCCGAAGTTCTTCGATTTTTTCGTTTTGCGCGTTAATTTGTGCTTCCAGATGATTAATGATCCAGGCATTCACCCGGTTTTGACGTGAAGACATCCGGTCATGTTGATACCGCAAAAGCTTCCACAAAAATGCGCGTATTGTGAACATCAGTTTGCCGAGGCGTCCCGGCTTGCGCGGAAAATCAAAAGGAAGCGTATCAATTTGCGATCGGTGACGTAACAGCTCCACAAATGCCCGGTCCATTGCCTCCGGATTGGGCTGATCCGACAACAAACCCACATCCAGGGAGCCGGGTCGGACTCCGACCCGAGAATCGTTGATCAGGGCATCATAGCGGGCATCTACTTCGTTGCGAAATAGCTCTGACTGATCCTGACCGGCAATGGTTACCTTGACGTTGCTCATGATTACACGTTTTCGTCTTCGATTTCCGGCAATTGATTCAACGCATCCGCAACTTTTTGAGACTCGACCATTTCATCAAACCGATCAACAGGTATAACCGGGCCGGTCACAAATTGAATGCCGGTAATCCGGGAAACACCCACCGACACTTCCATGGCTTCCCGGTTTCCCGGCAAGTTCACCACCATGACCACATCATACATTCCGAGCATGGCGTACATGGAAACGACCTGGCCATTCATTTTTTCAATGACGCCTACCGCTTCCTTGGTGCGTGCGGCATTGATTTCGCGCACTGCGCCGTGTGAATATTTACCCAACATCATGTAAAGCGCCATGACTTGCTCCCGGTTACTTCAGGTTCTACACACTTATTCTTACAAATCCACGTTTGCCGGATTTGATGATCATCTCCGACTCGGGTCGGAACCGATGGTGAACATCTGTGATCTTCATGTCGTTGATCTTGACCGCGCCTTGTTGCACCAGGCGTCGGGCTTCGCCGTTGCTGGCACACAGGCCTGATGCGGTCATAACCTGCACCAATCCGGCCATTCCATCTGCATCCAGCAAATCCTTGCCGACCTGAAAAACGGGTATGTCATCCGGTACTTGCCCGGCGCTGAACACGCGGCGAAATTCGTCGGACGCCGCCCGCGCATCATCTTCACTGAAAAACGTTGCGACCAATGCCTGACCAAGCTGATCCTTCACATCGCGCGGATGGATTCCGCCTGAAGTCATCCGGTTTTTTAATTCGTTGATCTTTTCTTCCGGCCATCTCAAAACCAGCGAGAAGTATCGCCACATCAACTCGTCGCTGATGGACATGCTCTTGCCGAAGATTTCCTTGGGCGGCTCGGTAACCCCGATGTAATTCCCCAGGCTTTTACTCATTTTATTTACGCCGTCCAGACCTTCCAACAAGGGAAGCGTCAGCACCACCTGGGGTTCCTGCCCCATGAGCTTTTGAAGTTCGCGGCCCAGCAGTAAATTAAACAACTGGTCGGTGCCTCCGATTTCCACATCCGCCTTCACCACCACGGAATCATAGGCCTGCACCAGGGGGTAAAGAAACTCCACCAGTGATATCGGCTGGTTGGCGGCATATCGCTTGGAAAAATCGTCGCGGGCAAGCATCTGCGCAACGGTTACATGGGCGGACAAGCGGATTACATCTTCAAATCCCAAAGGCGAAAGCCAGTTTGAATTAAACCTTATTTCCGTTTGTTCGCGGTTGAGTATTTTGAAAATCTGCTCCTGATACGATACGGCATTGGCCTGGACCTGCTCTCTCGTCAATGGCTTGCGGGTCTGCGATCGACCGGAGGGATCACCGATCATTCCGGTAAAGTCACCGACAATAAAAACCACGGTGTGGCCACATTCCTGAAACTCGCGGAGCTTGTTCAATCCCACGACATGGCCCAGGTGAATATCGGGGGCAGAGGGGTCTGCACCGTACTTGATACGCAACGGTCGTTTTTCGCGGTGGGCCGCTTCCAGCTTTTTCGACAGCTCTTCCTCGCTGAAAAAATCCACCGTACGCGCCTTCAGAAGCGCCATCTGTTCAGAAATCGATTTGGTCATGGTCACAAGTGTAGAGAACACACAAAAAATTTCACGACTTAATTACAGCCCGACAGGGACAAAAAAACACCCCGGCACAGGCCGGGGTGTTGCTTACACGAGTTAATTATGGCGATTACTTCTTGCCGGGATGCCATTCCTCGGTTTCCGTTGCGCCGGATCCCAACGCCTCGTCAAACGCGCCGGCCAGATCCACGAGATCTTCGCCGGGACGCAAGCCTTCAAGCATGGATTCATCGACCTTGAATTCCTCGTCGGAAAGTTTGGCCGCCTTGATGCTCAAACCAATGCGGCGTTCAACCGGATCGATCTTGATCACTCGGGCTTCCACTTCCTGGCCGGGTTGCAAGGCGTCACGGACCTTCTGTACGCGCTCTTCGCTGATCTGGCTGATATGCACCAAACCATCAATGCCTTCTTCGATTTCGATGAACGCGCCAAACGAAGCAAGTTTCGATACCTTGCCCTTGACCATCTGACCGACCTGGTAACGACCGGCAATGCTCGACCACGGATCGTTCTGGGCCTGTTTGAGGCCAAGGCTGATCCGTTGTTGCGCGGGATCGACTTCCAGCACAATCGCCTCCACTTCATCGCCCTTCTTGAGCAATTCGGAAGGATGATTGACCTTGCGGGTCCAGGACATGTCGGAAACGTGAATCATGCCGTCAATGCCGGGTTCAAGTTCCACAAACGCACCATAAGAGGTGAAGTTGCGAACCGCACCCTTGACCTTCGAGCCGATCGGATAACGATCCTGCACGCGTTGCCAGGGGTTGGCTTCGGTTTGGCGGATGCCGAGCGAAATCTTCTGCTCGTCCTTGTTGATGTTCAGGATAACCGCGTCGACGGCCTGACCAAGCGCCAGGGCATCGGAAGCTTTCGCCACACGTTTGGTCCATGAAATTTCCGAAACGTGCACCATGCCTTCCACGCCTTCTTCAATTTCGATGAACGCGCCGTAAGGCACCAGGTTGACCACCTTGCCACTGATGCGGGTGCCGACCGGATACTTCCGTTCAATATCATCCCACGGATTCGGCATGCTTTGCTTGAGACCAAGCGAGATGCGATCCTTGTCGCGGTCGACATCGAGAATCATCACTTCCACTTCCTGGCCAACCTTGACGACCTCGGAAGGATGATTGACGCGGCCCCAGCTCATGTCGGTGATATGCAACAAACCGTCCATGCCGTTGAGGTCCACAAAGGCGCCGAAATCGGTGATGTTCTTGACTACTCCGCGGCGAGTTTCGCCGATCTTGATTTCGGAAAGCAGTTCCTTCTTTTGCTCGCGACGGCGTTCTTCCATCAACTCGCGGCGCGAAACCACAATATTGCGGCGCTCGCGATTGATCTTGATGATCTTGAATTCCAGTTCGCGCTCCATCAAATCATCAGGCCCGCGCATGGGCATGACATCCACTTGAGAGCCGGGCAAAAAGGCATCCACACCTACGTCAACAATCATGCCGCCTTTGACACGACCTTTGATGACACCCATGATAACACTGCCTTCAACAAAATTGGCAAGGACGCGATCCCAGTTGCGTTGCTGTTCGGCACGGCGCTTGCTAAGCACCACCATACCCATGTCGTCTTCCAACACTTCCAGATATACTTCGATTTGATCACCCGGTTTAAGGGTCTCGATATCTTTGAATTCAGAGGCGGGAATAATGCCTTCGGACTTGTATCCAATGTCCACTAGGACTTCGTTGTCGCGAATCGCGATGATTTTACCGGGGACAATGGATCCCTCGGTGATGTTCTTTAACGTTGCTTCGTACATGACAGCCATCGAAGATGTGCTGTCGGTTTTGGTTGATTTAGCCACAATTAACTTCTCCATTCTCAAAGCGCTACCCTTTGCACACAGTACAAATACCAGATGCGCTTTTCACTCCCCTGCGCAAACAGGCGCAAGGGAAACGCGGAAAGTACTTACCGGCAGGGGGCTTAGCAACCAAATTCGATAAAAAATATCAGAAAGATAATCCCGGAAAACCCGCATGAAAACAGGTTGCGCTGGCGCCCGGATAAGCCAGACAATGCCCAACCCGCGCAAATTCAACACAACCCATTGGTTATGAAGGAATTTTAAAATCAAGTACCAAGGGCAAATGGTCGGACAACGTCACATCAGGCATCCAAAACCGCTCCGTTTCAATACCCGGACTGCACAGGATGAAATCCAGGTGCCGCTTGGGCGCCCAACTGGGAAACGAAGGCTTCCCTTCAATATTCACGTTCCGGAGCTGGGTTGCGGCCAAAAACAAGTCAATTTCACGTTCCCCCCACAAGGCGTTAAAATCCCCGGCCACAATGTGGGGCTTTTCCGTCTTTTTAACAAGCTGGTAAAGCATGGACAGTTGCTGGTGTCGAATGCGGAATCCAAGCGAAAGGTGCACCAGAAATATCACCAGATTTTCCATTTCAAGCTCGATCACCAGACGTTTGAATCCTTTTTCAAAGTAGTGGTAACGGGCGTTGGGAATGGAGTCGCGGGTGATAAACGCATTGCCCTGCATATTCATCACCGGAAGGCGGCGGGTCAGCCGCCCCTGTTCGCTGTATTTGGTGCGGTAAGCATGATAGTGACCAAGCTCGTTGGCAATGGATTCCGCCTGGTTCAGTTTGCGCGTACGATAGGATCCTCCATCCACTTCAACCAGCCCGATGATGTCGGGTTGCAACGGCTTGATAAACCGGATGATTTCATCCAGATGACCGGAGGTGCGGTTGAAATATCCGCTCCACGGAAACCTCGGTTGTTTCGCGGCAGTGGCATATCTGATATTGTACAGGAGAAACCTCAAGTTCAAACTTCCGATCTATTATCTGCTAATGTATCATGTTGCGTGAGAATTTTCACGGGAGTTTTTATGAATAAAATCGAAATTTTAGACGAGTACTTTATGGATGCCCGTTCAAAAATACTCGACATTGCGGCGATGATGGATCGGATGGACCGCAGTGGCGGTGCGGATGATTTCCGTTGGCACAGCTTTCTCGCCGCACTTCATTTGCTGAACGATGACAGACCGGAAAAGACCCGCCGCATTCTCGAAAACTTCAGCGACCCCACACTCACCCCGCTGGATACCGCGCCGGGCAAAGGCGCTTCCGGAGCTTGGCCCGGCTTCAAGGACTCCCGATGAACTATATCGAACCTCACGCTCACATGGTAAGTCGAACCACCGACGACTACGAACGCCTGGCACTGGCCGGATGTCGCGTGGTGTGCGAGCCCGCGTTCTGGGCCGGCTTCGACCGCTCCTCCGCACAAGGCTTCTACGATTATTTCCTCCAACTGACCAAATACGAACCGGCCCGGGCCGCGCAGTTCGGACTTCGCCATTTTTGCTGGCTCTGCATAAACCCCAAGGAAGCGGAAGACACCGGACTGGCCCGCGAAGTCATTGATATGATTCCGCCGCTTTTACACTCGCCCAACGTCCTGGGCATTGGCGAAATCGGCCTCAACAAAAACAGCCGGAACGAATTGAAGGTATTTCATTGGCATGTGGAACTCGCGGAAAAACACAATCAGTTGATTCTGGTCCACACGCCTCATCTTGAAGATAAGTTAAAAGGCACACGCTTGATCATCGATGCCTTGCGGGAACATGCGG
Source organism: Kiritimatiellia bacterium (assembly GCA_035327305.1). Lineage (GTDB taxonomy): Bacteria > Verrucomicrobiota > Kiritimatiellia > CAIVKH01 > CAIVKH01 > CALMUP01. The sequence goes on from DAOLDL010000026.1 coordinate 30,361, forward strand.
GCATTCTTCCTTCACGCGTCATCATCGATCATGTCGAGGAACATACCATTCGCCATGTGCTTGACGCCGGATTCTGGGCCGGCATGACCCTGTACCCGAAATCGAAATGCTCGCTATCCCGCGCCGTGGACATGATTGATTGCTTCGGCATGGATCGCTTGTGGATGAACAGCGCGTGCGACTGGGGCGTCAGTGATCCGCTTGCCGTGCCCAAGGCCACGCGGGAAATGAGCATTCGCGGCTACGACAACATTGCCATTCAACGCATGGTTTGGAGTAATCCCTTCAGCTTCATGGCGCAATCCGATCACTTCAATGTTAAGGACGCCGTTCATGAATAACACGTGGTTGATCGATTCGCCTCTCGATATGCACCTGCACCTGCGTCAGGGTCACATGCTCGATGTGGTCGCACCGTGGAGCGCAAAATGTTTCGCCGGCGCCGTCATCATGCCCAACCTCGTTCCGCCGGTAACCTCCGTCGAGATGGTCGTAAAGTACCGCGAGGAAATTCTTCGCTCCGGCAATGATGATCGCTTCACACCTTACATGACATTGTTTTTCCGCGATTATTCCGAAGCGGAACTCATTGCCGCCCGCAAACACATCATCGGAATCAAATTGTATCCGGACGGCGTCACCACCAACAGCGAATCAGGCATCACCGACTGGCGCGCCTACGATCACGTGCTGTCCATCATGGAGGAATTGTCCATACCATTGCTGGTGCATGGCGAAACACATGGCTTCGTCATGGATCGCGAACGCGAGTTCATGGACACGTATCAAGATATGGCGCAACGGCATCCCCGGCTGAAAATCATCATGGAGCACATCACCACCCGCGAGGCGGTCGCCCTGCTGGACCGGCACGACAACCTTTTCGCCACCGTCACGCTTCATCACTTGTTGCTGACGCTGGACGACATGGCCGGCGGCAAACTTGACCCGCATCTTTTCTGCAAGCCAATACTGAAATACCCGCACGACCGGGAGGCATTACAAAATGCCGTTTTAAGCGGTCATTCGAAAATCATGTTCGGCAGTGATTCAGCGCCCCACCCCATTCACCAGAAGGAATGTTGCGGATGCGCCGCCGGTGTTTTCTCGGCGCCAACCGCCTTGCCCGTGCTGGCGGATTTCTTTGACCGCCGCGGCAAACCGGAACTCCTGCAAAAATTCGTATCCGACCATGCCCGGAAAATTTACGGCATTAACCCTCCAGCCAAACGCGTTTCATTAACCCGTCAATCGTGGCGCGTTCCGGATAAAATCGGGGAGGTTGTTCCATATATGGCCGGGAAGGAAATCCCATGGACCGCCCGTCCCGAATAATTTCCGAAAAGGAAGATTGACGTCCTGCGAATAAGTTAAAAGAATCGCCCTCCAGCGAAGGAGTTTCTGGATATGATGTTTTCCGAAGACGAGTGGGTTGTTTTTATAATTTCCGGCATCATTGTTTTTTTTGGTTTTCTCGGACAGCTTCTTACCGGCAAACCCCGCCTCTACCTGCGCAATACATCGGCCTCGGGATTGGTCCGGTTGAGCGTCCTGTTGTCCATGGGCTGGGTGGTCTATGTACTCTATAATCATGCCGACCCAAGTGTCGTCGGCGCCTATCGCATGTTTTACATCCTACTGGGTCTTGCCGTGATTTTTATTTTCGGTCTTGGCGGCGCCGGTCGCACCGGAATGCGCAACGGCGTGGATGTGATGGAGCGCAACAATCCGGCCGCGGGTGTCTTGATCGCCGCGTTTGTCTTGGCCACCGGCATGATTTACGGCGGCTCACTTTGGGGTGAAGCAGATCCCGATGGCGACGGCGAAGGCGGATGGTGGATTCCCATGGGATTTTTCATTTCCGGTTGGATCAGCCTGTGCATTGCCACCGTACTATTCCGCCGCCGGGAAACGTCCAGCATCACACGCCGGATCCGCCAGATGCGCAATCCCCGTGAAGCGCTGGGATTTGCTCTATACCTGTTGAGCTCCGGCTGGATTCTTTGCGAAGCTGTCGCTGGCGACTTTTATGGCTGGAAACAGGGCCTCACCACGGTGGGCGCAATCGGCGGCATGCTGGTGACCCACGAAGTCATCGGCATGATTTTCAGTCGGAATGAAGCGGTGAAACCGCGCGCCATGACGGGCATTGAAGTCATTTCATATATTGCGTGGGGTGTTGGTTTCTCCGTGGTGAATCGATACGTGTTACCTTCCTGGGGCATTCAATTATGAGAGCCGAACGCTGGCCGCTCGCCGAGCGGGACATTTCAGCTATGATGAATGATCTGTGCTTCGACTACTTCAAGTGGGATGTCGATGCCTGCGGTCGAAGACTTGTGTTGTCCGAGTCCGTTGTGCTCACCCGCCATGAACACGAACGCGTCGTCGCGATTTGCGAGAGATTCAGCCGGTTGCTGGAAAAACTCGAAAAGGCCATTCTCGCTCAACCTCACTTTCTAAATCAACTGGGCATCCCTCCCGACATCATCCCGCTTCTGCAAATGGACCAACCGGAGCAATTGCAACTGGCCCGCTATGATGTCTTCCAAACCATGGATGGACGCTGGATGTTGAGCGAGTTCAACGAAGATGTGCCCGGAGGATTCAACGAAGCGCACGGTGTTCCTGAACTACTCGGGCCTCACTTGCGCGGCACCGCGTTTCATGGCAACTTGCGCGATGCCATTGTCGAAGCATTGCGCCCGTTCGAGCACGTGCCGTTATTGTATGCCACGGGATACGCGGAAGATCTTCAACACATGCTGATTGTTAAAAAGTGGCTGGAGGACGAAGGACACACCACGGAACTTGCATCACCTTCTCATATCCGTGCCGGATGGCGTGGTCCTGAAATTTTCGGCCGCAAATGCGACGCGGCATTTCGATTCTATCCCGGCGAATGGTTCCAGTGGCTCGACAACCTGAAAGACTGGCGCAAAGTCGTATCGCGCCTCCCCATGATGAATCCGTTGCGTAGACTGATACGCCAATCCAAACGCCTCTATGCCATTTGGAATCACCCCGACCTGCTGGACCGGAAGGATCGTGAATTTTTAGCCGACCATACGCCCGCGACCTTGGCCTTTGATCCGAATGCGCCCATTAACGATCGATCGCGTTGGGTGCTGAAGAATGCGTTCGGACGTATGGGCGATACCGTGATCATGGGCAATCTCGCCAACGACAAGGATTGGGCGGACGCTTTAACTGAAGCGCGCAAAAAGCCGGGCGAGTGGTTGCTTCAGGAACGATTTGATGTCGCCAAACTTCAAGACGGCGGAAAACCCATTTATCCCGGACTTGGCGTATATCTCGTAAATCATAAATTCGCCGGCTACTACAGCCGCGCCGCACATCATCCATTCATCAACCATGAGGCATACCATGTGGCAACCCTTGTCGAAACTGTTTGATCTGATCGGAAAAATCCGGATTTCATACGGACCATCACGCGTCGACTTGACCGTCGGCAATCCCAACGAGCGGGATGCAATGGACTCCACCTACTGGCGCGAATACCTTGACACTCGAAAGTTATTTGACATTTGGGGACCGGTCCCGGTAAGTGAATGGGAGCCTTATCATTGCGTTCCGCTTTTTGCCGCGATTGCCTCCTTACCCAAGGATCGGATCGGGCCAACCCATCCGGACATGGTGCGTGAAATAGAAGGAAATGGTCACCTCACCAATGAGCTGATGCGTCAACCGCTGGGCAAAACATGGGCCGATCAAAAATCCTGGGTCATTCTCGACATACCCGGCGCCACCTCCGTGCCCGTGGCGGTTCGCATGATCGCCGCCGGCTTCCAACCGGTGTGCACATTTGATCACTGGCCGCACCGGGAAGGCATTCTGAAACCGGAAATCATCCTCGCTCAACTTTTGCGATACGCCGCATTCATGAGCGACTTTCGAAAATACCTTACCGTCAATTCTCCACCGCTATGGGTTTGTGATCGCGGACGCCTGGGAAACCGCGCCGGGAAAGTCCGGGAGTTTGACAACCGGTATTACCTCGACGACTCGATACTTCCTTCCGCCGACACCCTGCGGCGCAACGGCATTCAGCAAATCATCTGTATGGTACCTTCAGCGGAAGATAAGCCAACGCTCGACCTTCGCGCCTACTTCCGCGACTTGCGCAAGGAAAACTTCGGCAATATTTACGGCGTCGCCCTGCGCGACCCCAATGTGGAACTGTTCCGTTTTCCCGAAGACACATTCCAGGTCTCGTTCAAACAATCAGGATTCCGCCGTTCGGATGCCGGCGGTTTCGGCATGCTGATACCTGAACCAAGCTCCAGTGGCGGATGATTAACCCTGCCTGCTTTTGAGTAAATAAGGTGAAATTGTGGTCTATTGGGTGTAGATTACACCCATGAAGCACTTTTTATTGTCACTTTTTCTTTTGGCACAAGCAACCTTGGCCGCGCCGGTTCGCGACAAACATGTTACCGCTGAACTTTTATCAGAAGTAACAACCATTCAAGCCGGTAAACCGTTCTGGGTCGCGCTTAAACTCGTCCACGACGAGCACTGGCACACCTATTGGATCAACGATGGCGATTCAGGCTTGCCCACGTCCATCACATGGACACTCCCGGAAGGGTTTAAGGCTGGTGAGATCGTGTGGCCTTATCCTCAACGACTGGAAATGCCGCCGCTGGTCAGTTTCGGATATGAAAACTCTGCATGGCTACTTGTTGAAATAACGCCTCCCGATCAGCTTGCGAATGCTACCGTGGAATTAAAGGCTCGCGTCACGTGGCTGATGTGCAAAGAAATCTGTATCCCCGGACGCGCCAACTTTTCGCTGAAACTGGCCGTTGGAGAATCCGTCATGACGGATCCGCTCCATGCAGAGGCATTTTCCAAAGCCCGGACAAGAATTCCCGGCAAACAAACCGATTGGAATTTTTATGTCGAGGCAACCGACACCACGGTCCATTTGTATATGAGTCATCCTGATGCCGCACGGATCATTGAGAAAATTGAGTTATTCCCCATCGACAAAGACGTGATCGCCAGCAGTGCGGAACAGATATTGGAAAAAGTTACCGATGGTTACCGGCTGTCGATAGCCCGGGAAAACACACTGAATCTGTTGCCGGAAACATTCAATGCCGTGCTGGTTGCCACTCCGACTTTATCGAGGGATGCGAATATTCCGTCCATTCAGATTAACGTTCCTTTTTCGGCAGGACGAATGGCATCAGAATTCTCATCGTTTGTGGAACAGCCTCAATTAGGATTACTGACCATAAGTTTGTTTGCCTTTATCGGCGGCCTGATTCTGAATTTGATGCCCTGTGTGTTCCCGGTCATCTCCTTGAAAATATTGGGTTTTGTGCAACAGGCTGGTGAAAACCCGAAAAAAGTCTGGCATCATGGATTGATATTTGCCGCGGGAGTTATTGTAAGTTTCTGGATACTTGCCGGCATTCTTATGGCATTGCGGGCCGGCGGCGCGGGGATTGGTTGGGGCTTTCAGCTTCAATCACCGGAAGTATTGATTGTCCTTTGCCTTTTGTTTTTTGCTTTGGCGCTCAATTTGTTCGGTGTTTTCGAAATTGGATTGTCCCTCACCGGCGCCGGAAGCAACCTCGCCGGCAAGCAAGGTTGGGCGGGATCATTTTTCAGCGGATTTCTCGCCACCGTGATCGCCACGCCATGCACCGCCCCGTTCATGGGCGTCGCGTTGGGATATGCCCTCACACAACCGCCGGTGGTCGGATTGACCGTGTTCACATCATTGGCGTTGGGTATGGCATTTCCATATCTCTTGCTTTCGCGCTATCCGGCATTACTGAAAAAACTTCCGAAACCCGGCGCTTGGATGGAAACCATGAAGCAAGTCATGGGGTTTTTCCTGCTGGCGACGGTGATATGGTTGTTCTGGGTTATGACTTCGTTGGCGCAACCCGTCACATTGGTAGCCTTGTTGCTGGCTCTTTTACTGGTCGCAATAGGTGCATGGATTCTTGGAAAATGGGATACCATCAGCCGCACATCCGGTGCTCGCCGGCGGGCGCGAATAATCGGGATCGCGGTTATCGCTTTGGGAGTCTACGCAGGGTTGCAGAATATTTATCGCCTGGATGCCGCCTCATCAACATCCGACGGTGAATGGGAGGCCTTTTCACCCGAACGACTCGCGGAATTACGCAAGGAAGGCAGACCTGTATTCATCGATTTCACGGCCAAGTGGTGTCTGACCTGTCAGGTCAATAAACTGACGGTACTGCGGACTTCTGAAATCATGCAGGCATTCCGCGATCGCGGCGTGACATTGTTATACGCAGACTGGACGGATGAAAATGAAGTGATCGCCGCGGAATTGGCTTCCCATGGTCGCCAGTCCGTACCGCTATACGTCCTGTATCCGGCAAATTCAACGGAATCCCCGCAAATATTGCCGGAACTTTTGACCCGCAGAATCGTGCTCGATGCCTTGAATACATTAAATTGAGCGGTATTGTAGGGTATCGGTCTAACAAACCGTAGCATATAAACCATCCAAACTGGAGGAACAGCAAATGAAGAAAACATTATGGACAATGGCGGCAATGGCGACATTCTTTTCGTATTCCGTGAATGCGGCGGTCACCGTGAACGAGCCGGCGCCGGACTTTTCATTAACCGACACACATGGCAACACCCACAACTTGAGTGACTTCAAAGGAAGATTTGTTGTCCTTGAGTGGATCAATCACGGTTGTCCGTTTGTGGTCAAACATTACAAGGAAGGCCACATGCAGGCCCTACAGCGCGAATATGCTGAAAAAGATGTGGTTTGGCTGGCCATTTGCTCATCGGCCACCGGCGAACAGGGACATATGAGCAACGATGACTGGAACGCAACCAATGAAAAAAATGGAACAGCTGTAGCGGCGGTGCTGATTGATGAAGACGGCACTGTTGGGCGCAAGTACGGCGCTCGTACGACACCTCACATGTACGTCATCAATCCCGAAGGCGTGTTGATATATCAAGGGGCGATCGACAGCAAACGCTCCACCGATCCTGCGGATATAGCTCATTCGGAAAATTATGTGCGGTCGGCTTTGGATCAGGCCATGGCGGGCGAGCCGGTGGCCACATCCCAGACGCAACCTTATGGTTGCAGTATCAAGTACAAAAAATAACCGGCCTCAACATAATCAGGGCAATAAAAAACCCCGCGGAAACGCGGGGTTTTTTGTTTCAAATACCAGAAGCCCTTATTCAGATTTGGTTTTAGGAAGACCAAACGCGCGGTCGCCTTTTTTCCATTTTCCGGACTTGGTCAAAACATTGATGCGCTCGTAACGCTTTAATACGTTGCGCTTTACGGCGATTTTGGATGCCGACTTAAAACTGGAATGCATTGTCATATCGA
>DAOLDL010000027.1:0-36962 GCA_035327305.1 Kiritimatiellia bacterium
GCCTTGTAGCCGAAATGACTGCGGCTCGGCGCCGCCAGCAACTTCGGTTTTCGGGCTAAATTGACACAACTCAACCGGCCGGGGTTAACCCGGAAAACCGTCGCAGTTGAACCGGAAGTCGTTTCGCGCCCCATGTGCCGGGTGGTCCGGAAAATACACCCGGGCAATAATGGCCGCATCGCCGGCATCGCCCAGCCTCGTCCAGACTCCATTCCGTAATTATATACCAGTCCCGGCCGATGACTTTTGACCCGCATGACGCGCAGTATGTGCTTCCGCCTTCCTCGTCGTGGACATTTCCGGTGTACACATACCGCAATCCATTACGCATGGCGATTTCGCGTGCCCGCGAAAGCGTCCGGGGCGGTGTTGCCGGTTTATCGATCATTTTGTAATCGGGATGGAAGGCGGTGAAGTGAATGGGGACATCGGCGCCCAACTCACTCGCGACCCACCGGGTGAGATCATCCAGCTCCTTATCACTGTCGTTTTCATCCGGAATGAGCAGGGTGGTAATTTCAAACCAGACATTCGTTTCGTGTTTTAAATAAAGAAGCGTATCCAACACATTATCCAAATCCGCACCGCAAATTTTGTGGTAGAACTCCTGTGTGAATCCCTTCAAATCGACATTGGCGGCATCCATGTGCCGGTAGAATTCGCGGCGTGGTTCATCGCACATGTACCCGGCGGTCACCGCCACGGTTTTAACCCCGAGGGCATGGCAGGCTTTGGCAATGTCGATGGCATACTCCATGAAAATGACCGGGTCGTTGTAGGTAAATGCCACGCTTGGACAGCCCAGTTTACGCGCGGCGGATGCGATGGTCGGTGGCGTGGCCCGGTCCGATAATGTGTCGACTTCGCGGGATTTGCTTATGCTCCAGTTCTGGCAAAACCGACACGTCAAATTGCAACCCGCCGTGCCAAAGGAAAGCACCGGCGTACCCGGAAGAAAATGATTAAGCGGCTTCTTTTCGATCGGGTCGATACAGAAACCACTTGAACGTCCGTAGGTTGTAAGCACCAGTTCGCCGTCCAGGCAACCACGCACAAAACAAGCGCCGCGTTGACCTTCAGACAGCCGGCAGTGGTTGGGGCAGACATTGCACTGGATTTTACCGCCATCGATTTTTTCCCAATAGCGCGCCGGCGATACCGAAGCATCGCGATGTATCGCATGTTCCATGCCCACCTCTTATGGTGGAATGATAGCGTTTTTATGTGAAAAAAGCAACCCCGCAAGGGAGCGGGATTAAGGTCGGGTTGATGATTACGATTACGACAAAAAGTAATACAGACGTTCCGGTCTGTGGAATTTCACCCAAAACGGACCAAAATCCCCGGGTTACTTCTCGAAATACGTATATCCGCGCAGGCCGGTTTCGTAGGCGGCCATGATTTCGCGCCGCTCTTCCGGAGTAATGCGACCACTGCGCACGGCTTGTTCGGCGGTTTGACGCATCTGGTGAATCATGTCGTTTGGATCGTATTCCACATAGGAAAGCACATCGGCCACGGTGTCGCCGGCAATTTCCTTCACGTATTCGGGTTGGCCGTTACTTCCCAATCGAACGCTGACGACGTTGGTGTCGCCCAGAAGGTTGTGCAAATCGCCCAGGGTTTCCTGATAGGCGCCCACCAGAAAAACGCCGAGAATGTAATCCTTCCCGTTCATTTCGTGCAACGGCAGGGTGCGCCGAACATCATGCAGATCGATAAAGCGATCGATTTTCCCGTCGCAATCGCATGTGATATCCGCCAGCACGGCTTTGCGAGTGGGAGGTTCGGCCAACCGATGAATCGGAACTATCGGGAACAATTGTTCAATTGCCCACGAATCCGGCAACGATTGAAACACGCTGAAATTTCCGAAATAAACATCCGCCAACACGGTTTCGAGGTCCTGCAATTCGTCGGGTATGTATTTGCGTTCGCGCACTTCTTCGGCGATGCGCATGATGGTTTGCCAGAATATCTTTTCCGCCAGCGCGCGATCACGCAAGGTCACCAGGCCTTGATTGAAAAGCGACCGGATTTCATCGCGATGAAATACCGAGTCATGGTAGCACTCCTGCACATTTTTGGCATTGAGGCTTTTCAGCACTTCATCCAGACGGACAAGGTTTTCATTCGCGCCTTCGGGAATCGACAACGGCTCATCTTTTTCAAGATTCATGCGGCTGACATCAAATATATCGAACAACAGCACGGAGTGATGGGCCACGGTGGCACGTCCCGATTCGCTGACAATGTCCGGATGAGAAACGCCCGCCTGATCAGCAATTTGCTGGATGGTTTCGACAATGTCGGCCGCGTATTCATCAATGCGATAATTCGCACTGCTGGCAAAGTTCGAGTGCGAACCATCGTAATCGACGGCAAGACCGCCGCCGACGTTCATCAAGCCCATACGGGCGCCTTCCTTGACCAGATTAACGTACATGCGTCCGGCTTCGATGGCGCCTGAACGCACGTTGCGAATGTTCGGGATTTGCGAACCGAGGTGGTAGTGAAGCATTTCCAGGCAATCCAGCGCGTTGTTCTGGCGGAGATAATCCACCAGATCGATGATTTGCGAAGCATTCAAACCAAATTGACTACGGTCGCCGCCCGACTCGTTCCAATGTCCGCCGCCTTTGGCGGCCAGCTTGGCGCGGACGCCGATGCGGGGTTTTACGCCAAGGTGTTTGGCGCGATCGAGAATCATTGGTAACTCACTGGGCATTTCAATAACCATGACGGTCTGCATGCCCATTTTCAGGGCGTAAAGCGCAAGATCGATGAACTCTTCATCCTTGTATCCGTTACAAACAATCAAGGCTTCGGGATTGTTGCAATAAGCCAGTGCGGTGATTAATTCAGCCTTACTGCCCGCTTCCAGGCCGTGGTTAAACGGCTTGCCGAAAGCCGCGACGTCTTCGATGACCTGCTGTTGCTGATTGACCTTGATCGGATATACGCCGCGAAAACGTCCTTGATATCCGACATCCTGCATGGCTTTCTTGAAACTGTTGTTGATGGATGCAATACGCGAAGCGAGGATGTCGCCAAACCGCAAAAGCACCGGCATGCTGATACCACGAGCATTCAGGCCGTCCACGATATCCATCATGCTGATGGATTCCGAACTGCCGACTCCGTTGGGCTTGACCAGAAGTTCACCCTTCTCGGATACATCAAAATAGCCCGCACCCCAGTTGCGGATGCCATAAAGTTCCGCGGTATTTTCCGCAGTCCAGCGAGATAACACTTGTGGTTTCATTCCTGTTAGTTTTCCTTATCGGCCTCGGTATTGTTTGGTCCCGGAAACATACACCTATCCGTCATGGTGCGGGAGCATAAATGACCACCGGCGCAGTACAATAAATATTTATGCCCAAACGCGGTTTTTTTTGATGCGAATCGATCAGCGTTCGCCGGTAAGGGGCACAAAACGGACCGGCATCACGGCCCGGGTGGTGATTTCGCCATCCTCCGCCTTTTCAATAACCATCAATTCCTGAACCTGGTTGAACGGCCCGACTGGAATTACCATGATGCCGGACGGTTTAAGCTGTTCAATGAGCGGTGGCGGGATTTCCTCGGCGCCGCATGTGACAATGATCCTGTCGAATGGCGCACGTTCCGGCCAGCCGGCATAACCGTCGCCTATCCGTACATGAACATTATCGTAGCCAAGCTCACGCAATCTTTTGGCGGACATTTCCCCCAATTCGGGAACGATTTCCACCGTATAAACCTCTTTTACCAAAGGTGAAAGCACCGCCGCCTGATAGCCACTGCCGGTTCCGACTTCAAAAACCACGTGTTCCGGCTCCGGTTTCAGCAGTTCGGTCATGATGGCCACGATATATGGTTGCGATATGGTCTGTCCGAGGCCGATCGGCAACGGTTGATCGGCATAGGAAAAAACCTGAAGGTTTTCCGGCACGAATTTGTGACGTGGCGTAGTGGCCATGGCCTCCAGAACCCGGGAATCGGAAATGCCCCGCCCTTTCAAATGGTATTCAATCATCAGATCGCGGGTTTTCATGAGAAAAGCCTCATCCACCGTTTGAGCATGACAAGCTGTTGATAATGCCAGCGTTGCCATTGCCACACCTCCGAACACCAGACTGATTTTTCGCTTCATGACGAAACTCCCTTCCCGTTCCACGCGCCAATACAGGCATTGCCATCGGTTTCATGATTCATTATTGTACCGTCTCATTAGTTTAGAACCAAGAGAGGACTACTATGATTAAAAAAGGCGAAACATATGTCGTGATGGGACTGCTGGACCCTGATTCCATTGCATATTCCGTTGGTCGCGATATCAAGGCACTTGGCGGAAATGTGATTTTTACCGCTCAAAATGAACGCCTGAAGTCGATTTTCTTCGATCGCAGTAAAAAACTCAAGGAAGGCGAAGCGGATGACCTGCGCATCGAGTATTGTGATGTAACGAAGGAAGAAGAAGTCCGCGACCTTTTCGCCAAGATCGGCCCCATTGCCGGGGTGGTGCACTCCATTGGCTATGCCAACCCCAAAACCGCGCTGGGACAGGAATTTCATACCGATGCGATTGAGGACCTGAAAACGTCTTTTCATATCAGTTGCGTGTCACTGGCCACCGTAACCCGCCACGCATTTCCTTACATGAAAAGCGGCGGATCGATTGTCACCTTGTCGTTTGAGGCATCCAAGGCATTCGCCTATTACAACTGGATGGGCGTGAACAAAGCCGCGCTCGAGGCGCTGGTCCGCGGTCTGGCCCGGCGGCACGGCAAGGATTTGATTCGCGTCAACGCGATATCGGCAGGCCCGCTAACCACCAAAGCGGCCAGTTCAATCCCCGGTTTCGCCGAACTTTCACAGACATGGAACAAGCAAAGCGCGCTTCCGTGGGACACGATTAATGACAAGGATGAAGTAGCGCATGCGGTGTTGTTCCTGCTCGGCCCCTACTCGAAGAAAATTACCGGACAGGTGATTTATGTCGACGGCGGCGCTTCAGCAATTGGCGGTGAACTGCTTCCGTTTGAGAGACCGGATAGTCAGACCGGCCCGGTCATTTAACGACACAACTACCGCGGCCCTACTGCTGGGCCGTATTGGAAACAGGCAAATCCAGCGACATGCCGACGCGGGCGAGATCCGCGAACGGTGCAACTATTTTCACCTGTTCGCGCACGGCATCAAGCTTGTCGTCGTCCGCATAGGGATCGTGATGGGAAATCAACAAGTTACGGACTCTCGTTTGAACGGCAAGCTCCACGGCTTCCTGCCAGGAACTGTGCCCCCACCCCCGGAACTTCTCCAGCATGGCCTGCTCGTATTGGCCATCCATAATTAACAGTTCCGCGGGATTCGGGTTCGACAACAACTGCTCGAGATACCCTCGTTCGCCCGGCGCGGAAAGCCCCCACTCCACATCCGTCGCAATCACTACGGAAGCGCCGGTGGATGGTTCGTCAAACCGGTATGCCGTACACTCGCCGGGATGATGCAGGGGACACCATCGCACTTCAATGCCACCGCAAATAAACGGACTGGCTGATGCAATGCCATCCAATTGCAGGTATTGATTGCCTGATTTCAAATCCTCAACCTGCAATGGCCAGAAAGGCGTGTCGAGAATTTTGGCCATAATTTCCCGCATCGTGACGTCCTTGTGATCGGGCGCGGCCATGATGACATCCCAATCCGGACTGTAAAGAAGCGGCAACATAGGCAGACCGGCCACATGATCGAGATGATAATGGGTCATGAAAAGCCAGACGGATTTACTTCCCGGTGTCTGCATGAGATAACGGCCCAAATGACGAATTCCGGTGCCGCCATCCACCAGGATTCGTTCGCCGCCAGCACCTTCGATTAAGAACGATGTGGTTTCGCCACCGTATTTCATAAATTCCGGTTGAGCCACCGGACTTGAGCCACGAACGCCGCCAATGGTTAGTTTCATGTTGTCACTTCTCCGACAAACTCCAAATACCATTCCATTCCTTCAGTTCACCTGATATCAACTTTTCCAATTGACGGCGGTATTTCCCGGCCAGGATATCATCCCCCCATTCCATAACATGGGAAAGCGCTTTTTCCCATTGCCCGGCGGATATGCAGATCATGGCCATACGCCATGATTCAAGGTTTGGCGGTTCCGGTTCGTCAGCCATGGCCAACACATCATACACGCGTACAGGCGCTTTTCTGCCGACCACTGTGATGGCTCCGATTTCCCGTGCGTGAAAATGTTCTTTTGCCAGATTCCATGTCACTTCCGACACCATCAGATAGGTGCCGAACTGCTTGTTGGCCCCCTCAAGGCGGGCGGCTAGATTGGCGGCATCGCCCAGCACCGTGTAATTGAAACGATCCTTGGATCCCATGTTTCCCACAACGACTTCGCCGGTGTGAATTCCAATCCGCATGAACAGCTCGGCGCCGGTGCGATCAAGAAATTCCCTTCGTCGTTCCGCCAATTTGCGCTGGCACCGCAACGAGGCTCGGCATGCCCGAATGGCGTGGTCCGCCTGTGCCAACGGCGCATTCCAAAATGCTATGATGGCATCACCCTCGTATTTATCCACCGTACCGCCCTCCTCCATGATGATGTCGCTCATATCGGTCAGGTAGTCGTTGAGCAATGCCGTAAGGGCAACCGGCCCGAGTTTCTCGGAAATTCCCGAGAAACCTTGAAGGTCGGAAAAGAAAATCGACAACTCGCGCTTTTCGCCGCCAAGCTTCAACTGCGTCGGGTCATGAAGAATCTGCTCGATCACATCGCCGCTCAAGTATTGTTTGAATGCGGATTTTATGAACCGTTTTTGGCGGCCTTCGGTGGCGTAGTTGATGATTTCCCCAAGACCGACAGCCAGCAGGATCGCGATCTCCTGAACCATGATCGGCCACCACCACTGATAAAGGTAGAGCAAATAACCCAACAGCATGGGTATAGCGAGAAACAAAGCCGCCCACAGGACGCTTACTTTAACCGTGTGGCTTTTGACGATCAGGACACCGGCCAAAATTGCGAGAATAAGCGTGGATAAGATCACAAGACCACGATGCGCATCTCGCATGAAATCCTGCGCCAGCAAATTGTCCAGGAACGTGGCGTGAATTTCGACCCCCGGATAATCGCCGCTGATCGGCACGGGTCGCAAATCCTTCAGCGCCGGGGCGCTGACGCCAAACAGAACGTATTTTCCTGCCAATTCTGACGGGTCGACAACCGGCGTCCCGCCTTCGAGCAATCGAATTTCGGACTGTATGATCGCCGCCGCACTGAACGATTCATGGGTGCCGGACCGGCCACGGAAATTCAAAATTGCCCGGCCCAAATCATCCAGCGGAACCCGCAGTTGTCCGACATTCAACTCATTGTCCTTCAGATCCATGAGGTAGGGCGGATTGGTATAAGCCACCAGGTACGCACCCAGCCCGAGAAAAGGAACCGGTGTGCCGTCAAAAACGCGGAACGGGGCGACCCGGCGGAAAGTACCATCGGTGTCCGGAACATCCTTTACATTGGCCAGCAACGTCACGTTACGCGCGATCTCGGAAACCGGAAACGTTGCGCGCGGTTCCTCCAATTCCGCGTGGGGTCGAGGGATCAACCAGGAGGATAATCCATTGATAACAACCGGATTCGGCGCCAAGTGGTCCGGCCAGACATCGGTCTGGCCCGCTTGATGACCCATGAAAAACGCCAGCACAAAGTCGTTCGACTGCCCGATCGCTTCGCCAAACATGACATCATCGGAGACAAAATACATCGATGGCTCGGAATAAAGCATGTCGAATGCGATGACCCTGGCTCCGCCCCGTCGACAGAAATTAATGACGGCCTCATAAACCTGGCGGGGCCATGGCCAGGGCCAGCCGCTTACGGAAGCGCCCCAGTCGAGGCTGTATTGATCAATCAGGATCAGTTTGATTTGATCAGTGGCCGGGCTTGGTTTGGCAAACGTCGTGACACGCCAACCCCAGGTAATATATTCCCATGACTGGAGCACGGGTGTTGCCCACAACACCAGGGCGAATATTGCCGATCCAAGACCGACCAACACGCCATGAAACCATCCCTGCTTGATCCAGGTTGATAGCATTAAATAAGCTTCAGCAACTGATCAAATCGTTTCTGGCGTACATTTGTCGGGACTGGCGTTCCCGTATCATCCACAAGGGCGCGCAAATCCTTGATCCGGTCCGATGCCGGCGGATGCGTGGATCCGAAACCACGTTTGTCGGTTTTTAACACTTCATCCATGCGCGCGAGGACATCGATCAAAGCCCCCTGGCGGTATCCCATTCGCTTGAGGATGGCGATGGCCGCGCGATCGGCTTCGCGTTCCTGCCCCCGCGCATATCCGCCTTGAGTCATGGTTTTGGTAATGTCCGTTATACTGCCTTCGAATGCTTCCGTTACCTTGGCGAGATCAGGACCGACCAGTTCCTTGGCCGCCGACAACCCGATAATCGTAAGCGCCGACGTGAGGCGGCTGGACTTAATCGCCTTGATGGCATGCTTATGCTGAATATGCCCAACTTCATGGGCAATGATGGCGGCCAAGTCATCTTCGGTTTTGCAGAGGCGAATCATGCCCCGTGAAACAAAGATAAAACCACCCGGCGCGGCAAACGCGCTGATTTCATCCGTGTCCAGTATCAGGAAGTGATAACCACGAAACGTCTCCGGAACATCGGAAAAACGCGCGACGGACTTGCCCAACCGGTTGATGTATTTATTCGCCTCATCGTTATCAAATACACTGTATTCGCTGATGATGGTGGCGCCGACCGCCCGGCCGATGAAATACTCCTGCTCCGGCGTGATATCGGCAAAAGTTTTTTCAACGGCCTCGGCACTTTTGACAATCGAGTCGGCTTGTTGTGGTGTGATAACACCGGTGGCCTGCCCGACAGACGCGCCCACCTTGGCAATCGAGGCACAACCGCTTGACAACAACGAAGCGGCTAAAAATCCAACCGCCATGAACGAAAAAAACAACCGGCCGGCTTTTGTATCCCTGATCATTTCTGCAACCCGCCTTCCTTGAGAAACTTCACGATTTCCTGTTCGCTGACCGTGAATTCCTCCATACGGTCAATCCATGTAAAATCAACTTCCTTGTTCCGCTCCTTGAAATCCGCCTCGACCTGGGAGTTGAATCCTTTGCCGGCCAGCGCCAGCTCTTCGCCGGAAGCCGTGCGGTTGACATCCTCCGCGCCCGCCTTCATGACAATGCGATCACGGGTCAACGCCGAATCATGAATCCAACCGCTCTTGCCTTCGGAAGTGGACACCTGCGACCAGGGAGCCTGACGCGACAGGATGGATACGCGGTCACCATAGGAAACAGCGGTCACCACACGACCAAGGAAATTGGGGGTTTCCCTTAAATGACCGGTTTGTATTTGAACCGACATTTCCGTGTTACGCGCCCACGCGGCAGAGACGCCGGCAAGCCATATACACACCATTGCAAACCATGTTATGAGTTTCATTTGGAACGCCTCACTTGATCGGATTAGACGAACGGTATTCCGAATAATTCAAAATTTCCCGCCTCAATTCAACTAAGATCGGAACAAAGCCTCCGTTTTTGCCTCGATCAAGGTGATCCGAGACCGACGCGACTGGATTTTTCCACCGATTGCCGAATATCTTCAAAAAGTCTGGCTATGGCCTCCGCCGTTTCCGAGTCCGAATGTTTTTCGTCGGTCGACTGGACCGCCTGCTCAATGACCCGCAAGGCGTCAAGATAAGCCCCCTGGGCCATTAAACTGCGGGCGGATCGATAGAAACGATCAGCCGCCAGGTCAATTTGCGGTATTTTCATGTAATTCTGTCCGGCCCGTTCCAACGCCGCGGCCATCTCCATGGATCTTCCGGCCCGATGCAACCAGGCCGCTTCCCGATCAAATTCTCGCGCCGCTTCCAGCCAATTTCCCTTTAGTATGGCTATTCTTCCTGCCACTTCGGAAATTGAAGCCGCCAATCCGGGATCGTCAATTCTCCGCAAATGACCAATCGCCCGATAGAGAAAACCCTCTGCTCTTGAAGCATCCTGCCGATCACAAGCCAGATGTGCGCGCAACACATAAGCCAGCCCCCTGGTCCGGTCACCCACCGGGAGCCGTTCCAAGCGATCAATAATCGCATCCGCGGTTCGATAATCCTTGCGGTGCCGCGCAACTTCCGCCGACAACAAAAAAATCGGGCCGGCATCATCACCGGCCCTGATCGTTTCGCGCTCGGCCTCAACCAATAACTTTGCCGCCTCGTCGTATTCATCGAGCGATACCAGACAGACGGCAAGATTATGGGCATTGCGCCCGATCTCCCGACTGTTATCCATGGCGCGGGCGCGTTCCAATGCACGGCGATACATCACCACGGCGCGGGGAACCTCGCCCATATCGTATGCTTTTCGCGCCGTGGCGGAAAGCTGGGCAATCATTGGATCGCTGTCGCGAAAATCGGGCACGGGATTTTCCTTTGGCGCCGTCGCACAGCCGGCAACAAGCCCGACAAGCAGAAAAAGTACGCACGAGATTTTTTTCATGGCTGTTCACCTTCAACTAGTAGTTCATCCGGCGGGGTCGCACCGGGATTCCGACGTACGTCATGCAGGGGAATCAAAGGCGTCGGTTCAGTTTGAGGAATGTGACGGCGAATCAGCCAGTGGCGCTGAAGCCCGGAAATCAATCGTTCCGCTTCACGAATCGCCTCCTGGGACATCGCCACCGTTCCGGGAATATCCCTCACTTCGCCGCCAATGGTTCTCGCCATGTCCGGCAGTTCGGCGGTTGCCTTCCGCACATCCGCGAGAATCTGGTCGACATGCCTCACGGCCTCGTTGAGCTGGTTTACCATGGACTGAATGGTGTCCGCCAATTCAGGGTCGCTGATCAGTCGTCCCGCCGGACCTTCGCCTTGATCGATTTTCTGAATGATACTTTCCACATTGGACAGGATTTTTTGAACCGGACCGCCATCCGCCCGCAAGTCGGCGGCAATATTTCCGTATTCGTCGGCGGCCCGCTTGACGCTTTCCAGCAAGGGCACCACCGCTTCGCGAACCTGATTAAGCAATTGCTCCAGCAATTCATTCAGGTCCGTATCCTTGGTTGCGACCAGTCCCGCGCCGACCGGCAATTCTGGCCCCAACCCCTTCGTCAGATCAATAAACGCATCGCCGGCAATGCCGAATTTTTTCTTCACAACCGCCCGCGAGTCGGAACGGACAAACTGAATGAAGTCCCCCTTGATGCTGATCATGCCGACCATAAACCCGTCTTCATCCACACTGATGTTTTCTACCCGCCCGACCGTTGTGCCGAGGATTTCAACCGGAGAACCGACCTGAAGCCCAAGCGACCCTTGCGGGGGGAAATCGATGGGAATTTTAATGACCGGCTCAAACCACCCTTGGGCGCGACCGGCCAGGATCACCGCCGTGACCATGAGAAGAATCACAAGCAGAACGAATCCGCCGACAATTTCATTCACGTATCTGAAGTGAAATGGTTTTGTTTTCATGAATTGCCAACCCGTGCCAGTGTGTTTTCTTTTACGATAAATTTCAAGGTCGGGCTAAGTGAAACTTGCGCTATTTCAGCCGGATCTTCAACCAGCCAGATCACGGCGGCGCCACGACCCAGCACATGTTCCACCAATCCGGCGAGGTCTTTGACCCATCCTTCGCCGAGGTCCCGGCCGGGACGCTCAAGTATTACCAGCCAGGGTGAACCAAGAGCGGCGCGCACCCACTCGACCCGCCGAAGCGCCTCGCGATCCGCGACCGAGGGTCGTCCATGCGGAAATTCCGGCAGACCAACCAACTTGACCAAGTCGTGCATTTCGCTTTCGATATCCACGACGTCCCGCAAGGTGTGATGCCGTTCGGACAACGTGACGTTTTCATCAATGTCCAAATTACTCAACCAGCCGTGACCCTCGAATACGCGGCCGATTTTCCATCGTGCCATGGCTTGAAAATCCGGACCGTGGTCCTGCCAGCTTTCCCCGAAGACCCGTACGGTTCCGCTTTCCGGGCAGGTCAACCCGGATACGACATCGGCGAGCGGATGATTCCACGCGCCATGTTCGAGCAAAATCATCGCCAATTCTCCGCGCCGCAGGGTAAACGAAACATTATCCATTCCCGCATCGTATTCCTCAAGCAGAGGGAGATTGACGCCGTCAAACTCAACCACGTTATTTACCGGACATGCCACTTCGTTGAAATCGATTGTCTTCATAAATAGGTCAACAGGGAAACCAGCGCGAACGTGATAAACAATGCCATGATGGATTTCACCACGGCGCGTGATGCGGCTTGCGGCGCCTCCGTGGCATAACCTTTGATCTTCAAACCCTCGACACAGCAGATGGTACCCATCAGCAATCCGGGAATCAGCGTCTTGGCGAGCAGATTAAAAACATCCGCCGGAGCCAGCGCACCGAACACGCTTTCGATAAACCGCCAGGGTCCGCCGGTGTTAATTCCCAGAGCCAATCCACTTAAAAACCCACCGAGGATGGACACACCGATAAAAATTACGGTCAGGCAAAATACCGAAACCGCCGCCCCGACCGCACGAGGAAGAACGAGGTAAACAAACGGATCAATGCCCTGGGCATCCAGCACATGGGTTTCACCGAGAACCCTCATGGAGGCCATCTCGGTGGCCATCGCGGTTCCGCTTCGGGCAATCACGATGAAGTTGGTGAGCAAAGGACCGACCTCGCGGAAAATTACGGTTACCAGAATGGGTCCGAGCAAGGCGGATTGCCCCAACGCCGCGGTCCATAGTTGCACCTGGATCACTACCGAAACGCCGACCAACAAGGATACCGTGGCAACAAAACGCGATGCTTGAAATCCGGTGAATAGAACCTGACGGGCCAGCACATTCCGCACTGTCCGTTTCCAATGGCGGGGAAAAATCGATATCCATATCAAACTGACGGCAACGGAAACAATATAACCGATACCGTTCCATTTCGACACCACGCCATATCCCAATGATCGCAAAAAACGCATGTTGTAATCTAATCTGCAATCAACGGGAAACGGAAGCCGGAAATGTATCGACGTGTAATGCCTAGATGCGATCCGGGGTGTCGATTCCCAGGAGGTTCAATCCGGTTTTCAAGGTCCGGTACACCAGGCCGCAAAGCCGAACGCGGCTTTCACGCACGCCTTCATCAGCTTTCAAGAACGGGACATTCTGGTAAAACCGACTGTACAGTTGCGCAAGATCAAACAGATAATCCGCCAGCAAATTCGGTCGGTACTGGTTTGCGGCGCGGTTTAACGCATCGGGAAAACGGATGAGTCGAACGGCAAGCAGTCGCTCCACCGGCTCGGTCAATAGTATGGGAAAAGCTTCCAGCTTTACATCGGGAAATCGCTCGCGGTATTTGTCGCGCACACTGGCCATACGCGCACATGCATATTGCAGGTACGGCGCGGAATTACCTTCCATGGCCAACGCTTTTTCCCAGGTGAAGGTCACCACGCTTTGCGGATTCTGACTGATGTCGGCATATTTTACCGCGCCGATACCGATGGCCCGGGCGACATCCTGTTGCTGGTCAAACGCCATGTCCGGACTTGATTGACGCACCAAGTCCAACGCGCGCGATTCCGCCTCGTCCAGCAACCGCTCCAACTTGATTACATTACCCTGCCGCGTCGAGATGGTTCCCTCCGGAAGCCGCATCAACCCGAACCAGATATGTACCAGAGATGTTGTGACACCCAGCCGGCGGCACACGGAGAAAAACTGCCTGAAGTGCAATTGCTGGCGTTCATCGGTGATGTATAAGACGCGGTCGGGATTGAATTCATCGATCCGGCTGAAAACCGTTGCAATGTCGGTCGTCGCGTAGTTAAAGCCGCCATCCGACTTGCGCACGATACACACCGGAAGTTTTTCATCCTCGAGATCGACGACCAACGCGCCTTCGCTTTCCTTGAGCATCTTTTTTTCGTCCAGCAATTCCAGAATCACCGGCAACTGGTCATGGTAAAAACTTTCCCCGCGCACGAGATCGAAATTCACGCCGAGACGGTCGTAGATCCGGTTGAATTCACGCAGGCTCAACTCGACAAAAGTGCGCCACAGTGAGCGGTTATCCTTGTCGCCCTGCTGTAATTTGACCAATTCACGCCGCGCTTCATCCATCCATGCTTCATCACTTTTCGCTTTTTCATTGCTCAAGACATAAACACGCTCCAGCTCGGCGATGGGATCGGCGGCCAGCGCGTCGTCGTTTTTGAAATGACGGTAACCCATGATCAGGATACCAAACTGGGTTCCCCAATCGCCGAGGTGATTATCGGACAGCACCTTGTGTCCGAGAAATCGCAACATGCGATCCAGGGCATTGCCGATCACGGTTGACCGGATGTGGGCGATGTGCATGGGTTTGGCAATATTCGGACTGGAATAATCGATGACGATGGTTTCCGCCGGCGATACTTTCGGAATGCCAACCCGGGGATCGTTGTCAATGGAATCCAGGAGCGAAGCCAGCCAGGAATCCTCAAGTCGAATATTGATGAAGCCGGGACCAGCGACATCAATGGAGGCGATTGAATCCGGGCGCTTGGCCCCGGCGGCAAACTGGTCGGCAATGGATCGCGGCGATTTTTTGAGTACTCGCGCCAAAGCCATCGGCGCATTGCATTGGTAATCGCCGAACCCATCATCGGTGGCGGCGACCACTTCCACGGTGTTTCCCACGGTCAAATCGGGGAAAAGCCGGAAAAACTCATCCCTCGCCCATGCGCTCAATTCCTGTTCCACTGTAAGCTTCATGTTATAACCTTCAATAATCACGCATTTTATGCACGAATTGGAAACAAATTTCTAATTGTTTTAGCCTTACATTTGTTTGAAAATACATTATGATAAAGGCTTGAAATCAAACCTCGTACGTGTAAAGTGCGCGGTTTAAATTATTAGGCACAATTAGTGCCTCCATGTCAAAATGTCATTATTATTGAGGAGTATTTAAAATGGCCAAGTCAACAACTGCAAAGACTACCAAGACCGTGAAGAAAGCCACCGTCGCCGCCAAACCGGTCGCCGTGGAAAAAGCGCCGAAAGCCAAAGCCGCACCGAAGGCCAAAGCCCCGGCCGCGATTGCCAAGTCCACATCCAAGATCATTTCCGCGCAGGAGCGCTACCACATGATCGACGAAGCGGCGTACTACCGTGCGGAAAAGAGCGGTTTTCAGGTCGATCCACACGCCAATTGGATCGCCGCCGAAAAGGAAATCGACGAATTGCTGGCCAAGCAAAACATCAAAGTCGGTTAATCTTACGGCTTTCCCATCATTGATCGGCACTGGGATGCACTCATCGGTGCGTCCCAGTGTTGTTTTGCGTTGGACTGTATGGGTATCCGCAGAGCAATCAACCCCGCCGTCCCCTCGCCACGCCAAAAATAAAAATTATCCCTTGTTCTGCCATCCTGTCCCATAGATAATCCAACCAGTTCGCGATTCTTATTGGCGAACAGTGGAGCAATATGGATCACATTCAACCTTGGCTTAACATCACCGACATCAGTGTGCTGGTCATTCTTGTGCTCGGCATCCTGGGAGGCGCACGACGCGGCCTTGCCGGTGAACTGATGAAAGTAATTACTGCGGTGCTGGCGATCGTTGTGGCCTGGCGCATGAACGCCCAAGCGGCAGACTGGCTCTCCAAGCCGCTGAAATGGCCGGATGACGATCTCCGGGTTCTGGCATTTTTCGGCATCATCATCGCTGTATACGTGATATTGACCTTGATCCGCATGGGTTTTCGCCTTTTTATCGACTTTTCATTCAAGGGGAAAATCGAATTGCTGGGCGGCGCTTTGTTCGGACTGCTTCGCGCAACAGCGTTATGTATCGTTGTCCTTTTACTGGTGGCGCTGATCAAACACGAAGGTTTGGAGTCCCTTTTATCGAAATCACGCGCGGCGAATTTCGTACATGATAACATCCGCCCCATCTATGACGACTGGGCGTCCAAAAACCCGGACTTCAAATTGCCTGATCGCGAAAAAATTAAGGAGCGTGGCATCACGCCGCCGGACTGGGAACAATTTCTGGGACCATTAATTGCGCCGGATGATGAATAAGCGAAGGACCACATCATGCCGCCCCCTGATTTCAAAACCGCGATAGAAACCATACGCGATCACAACGAAATTTCCGATGTGATCGGCTCGTATGTTCAACTGAAACGGGCCGGCAATTCATTGAAGGGGCTTTGCCCTTTTCACAAGGAGAAAACACCATCCTTTCATGTCAATCCATCGCGCCAGTCATTTCACTGCTTTGGGTGCGGCGCCGGCGGCGATGTGTTTAATTTTGTGATGCGTTACGAAAACGTCGACTTCATACAAGCGGCCCGAAGCCTGGCTGAACGGGCAAATCTACCGCTTGATTTTGATCGTGAATCGTCAGGCGCCAAAAACGAACCGTCGTCCATAAAGGGGGACTTGATTCGCCTGCACGCTCAACTCGCCGAATGGTATCAACGGTGCCTGCGCGAAAGCGGACAGGCCGCCACGGCTCGGACTTACTTGAGCGAACGCGATATCGACGATGCCACCGCCGAAGCATTCGGTATCGGCTACGCCCCCGCCCGCGACATGAACTGGAAGTCCTGGGCGGACAAACGATCCTTTGATATGGAGCTTCTGATTACCGCCGGCGTCGTGATCCGCAAGGATACCGGCGGCTGGTATGACCGTTTCGCCGACCGCCTGATGTTTCCCATTCACGATGAATCAGGGCGCGTGATCGGCTTTAGCGGACGTGTACTTCCGGGGGACACACGAGAAACCGGCAAATATGTCAATAGCCCGGAAACGCCGCTCTTTACCAAAAGTAAAATTTTTTATGCGCTTCATTTGGCCAAACGGGAAATACTGAACCAAAAGGAAGCCATCGTTTGTGAAGGCCAGATCGACGTGATTCGATGTCATACCGCCGGAATAAAAAACGCGGTTGCCGCCCAGGGGACAGCCATCACGGAAGATCACGCCCGCATACTTCGCCGTTTTACCGACGCCGTGCGGCTGGTGCTTGATTCGGATGACGCGGGGAAAAATGCCGCCATGCGATCCGCGGAAGTGTTGTTGGCCGCAGGCCTTAATGTCCACATCGCAAGCCTTCCTCCGGGTGACGATCCGGACTCCCTGATTCGCCGGGAAGGATCCGAAGCGTTTATTGCCGCCACGGTTCAGGCGTTGCCCGCGCTTGAATTCCAAATTGACACCCTGTTGTCCCGCGAAGCAAAACAGGACGATGCCGCGATGTTGCGCGTCGCCCGCGCGGTGATGGAAACAATTTCAAGGGTTTCATCCGACCTGCAACGCGAACAGCTTCTGCAACGCGCTTCAACACGACTTGGCATTCGACCGGATATCCTTGCCTCCGAACTGCGACAGTTCATGCGGCGGCGCATGCGCGCGGAAAAGGAACCGGAGGAACAAAACACATCACCATCCGGGCAACCAAACCATCCCCGTGAAGAGATGGAACTTATCCGACTGCTCATTCACCATCCGGAAAGCGGCGATGTGATCGCGCACTATATCGAACCCGGTCACTTGACAAGCCCGACATGCCGGCGCATCTACGGCGTCTTGATGGAACATGGCCTGGAAGAACACTTCGACCTGATGGCGGAATTGCTGACCGCCGGAGAAGAAGAACGCCGACTCGCCGCACTGCTTGCCGCCGAAAATCGTTTTGCCGGCACGGAATTTGACACCGATAAAGCGGCGCAGGATTTGATCATTGCGATCCGAAAACGGGATTTCGAGGGGCAACGAAGACAATTGGATTCCCGGCGCCGAAACGCATCCGGCGAGGAAGCCAAACAACTTGATCTCGAAATATATGAGATCACCATGCACCAACACACACTCCGCACCGGCTGGGAAAATGCCCGCAAAATGCTGGATGTACACCGCAGTTTATCAGGCATGTAGCCCCCTCTCTCATAATTCCCAATCATAATCTTACTCCTGCTCGTAATCACTTCGACGAAGAATAGGAGCAGGATTATGACTATGATTATGAGGGGAACATGACCTGTTCAGCCCCCTATCCTCTCCAAATGGAAGGGTTTACAAAAACCCCGACCCGACGTTGTCGGGCAGGATGTAACGCCAAGAATTACTTGACGGAAAACGTTTCATGCATAATAGTCCTTGCCCTTCGTACATATCATTAGAAGAAGTCTATCTTTTTACAGCAGGGAACATGGTTAAAAAAGCTAAAAACCTCAAGAAATCCGCGAAAAAGACCAAACCGGAACCCAAGGCCAAAAAGGCCGAATTGAAACCGGCCAAAGCCTCCAAGGCGGAAGCAAAGGAAATCAAAGCCAAAGCTACCGCAAAGGGCGCCAAAGATGCGCCGGCGGCCACCGGCGGAGATGACGTCAAAATCGAAGTCAACCGCACGGAGCGCAATGCCAAAATCAATGAATTGGTGCGCCTTGCCCGTGAACAGGGATACCTCACCTACGATGACATCAATGAAACCATGCCGGAAAGCGTGGTCAGCCCGGAAGAATTTGAAGGCATTTTAATCCTGCTGAAAGGCATGGACATCGAAGTCACGGAAAACGCTCCGGATGATGCCGCCAAGGAAGAAAAAGAAGAACGCGCCAAGCCCGGCACCAAAGTAGACGTGCTTGACGATCCGGTTCGCATGTACCTCAAGCAGATGGGACAGGTTCCACTATTGACCCGTGAGCAGGAAGTCGAAATTTCCATGCGTATCGAGGAGGCGGAAATCAACGCCCGCCACCTGTTCGGACTTTTCGGTTTTTCCACGCACGCTTTCCTTGCCGTGCTTTCCCGCCTCGAGGAATCAAAGGAACGTTTTGACCGCATCATCAGCGACAAACATGTGGATTCACGCGAACGCTACATGAAGATGTTGCCGAAGTTGCGCAAAGCCATAGAAAAAGAACACGCCGCAGTCGGAAAAAAGTTTCAGGAATGGCGTAAGACCACCACACCGAAAGCCGCCCGGGACCGCAAACGCAAGGCATTTGAACAGACGCGTTCAAAATTGGCGGATCTGCTGGATGAGCTTTGCTTCAAGCAAAAAGCCATCGAGGATTTTGTCACCAGCGCCGATGAGCGCTATCAGCTTTTGCGCCAGTACCGCACGGCCCTGGCCAAGGCGGAATCTTCAAAGGCAAAAAACGCCGGCGAAATTGCGCGGGATATCAAAAAGAAATTAACCCACTTTGAAGACGACGAGCGCATGACGCTTGAGGAATTCGACACCCAGTACCGCGACTTGAAAATGTGGTTGCGGAAAGGCCTGCGCGCCAAGACGGAAATGGTCGAAGCCAACTTGCGGCTTGTGATCAGTATCGCGAAAAAATATACCAACCGCGGGTTGTCTTTCCTCGATCTTATTCAGGAAGGCAACATGGGCCTGATGAAGGCCGTGGAAAAATTCGAGTACCGCCGCGGATACAAGTTCAGCACCTACGCCACTTGGTGGATTCGCCAGGCCATCACACGATCGATTGCCGACCAGGCCCGCACCATCCGCATCCCCGTTCACATGATCGAGACGATCAACAAATTGATGCGGGTGCAAAAAGCCCTGGTTCAGGAACTCGGACGCGAACCGACCCCGGAAGAAGTTGCGGAAGAAATGCACCTCCCCGTGGAGCGTGTCCGTGCCGTGCTGAAAATGGCCCAACAACCCATTTCGCTCCAAAGCCCGGTGGGCGACAGCGATGATACGCACTTCGGGGATTTCATCGAGGACAAGAGCGCGGAAAACCCGTCCGAAATGACGGCATATGCCTTGCTCAAAGACCGCCTGCAGGATGTGCTTTCCACATTGACCGAGCGCGAACAGGAAGTGTTAACGCTTCGTTTCGGTCTGGCCGATGGATACTCGCGCACGCTCGAGGAAGTCGGACGCAAGTTTACGGTTACCCGTGAACGCATTCGCCAAATCGAAGCCAAAGCCCTGCGCAAGATGCGTCACCCTACCCGTATTCGCAAACTCGAAGGTTTTCTCGAAGGCGGAGATTGATCCACGGCACCTGATGAAAGGCGTCGCTCACGGTACTGATGCTTGAACTTGATCCATACCGCGAGTTGCCGAATCCGGGTGAAACCGCGTTAATTGAAATTCGACCATCCGTTGCCGTGATTGGCGCGGGCATTGCCGGCCTGACCGCCGCCCGGCTCTTGGCTGAACGCGGTTACCCCATCACGGTTTTTGACAAGGGTTTTCGTCCCGGCGGGCGGGCCTCAACCCGGATGGAAGGCGCTTATGCCTTTGATCACGGTTGTCAGTATTTTACCGCGCGGGATGAAACATTCCGCCGTTATGTGGAATCATGGATGGACCGGAATATTATCAGCATATGGCCGGCGCGGCGCGCTTCCTGTATCCGTGGTTCCACCACTCTGGTTACCGATGATGTCACACGGTATGTCGGCGTACCGGGAATGAACGCCATCGCGCAACACCTGGCCAACGGCCTCGACGTACGGCAAGGAGTGCATGTTACGGGCATTTCTAAAAATGATCGCGGCTGGCGGTTGACTTGCGAGCCGCAATCAACCGATCGTCAGTTTGAAATTCTCGTTGTGGCCATTCCTTCCGAACAGGCCGCTGGTTTACTACGTGGCGCGACATCGCTTGCCACGGAAGTGGAGAATGTCGCCATGCAACCCTGCTGGTCGGTTATGGCCGTGTTCGATTTCGACATTGATGCTCCTTTCGACGCGGCACACTTTATTTCCAGCCCTCTCGTCTGGGCGGCAAACGATGGAAGCAAGCCGGGGCGCGCCGGAAATGAATGCTGGGTTCTGCACGCTTCACCCGCATGGACGCGCGATCATCTGGATGATCATTCGGATGTCGTGGCGGAACTTCTGCTAAAGGCATTTTTTGAAACGTCCGGCATTCCACCGGTTAAACCCAAACAACTCCGTGCCCACCGGTGGCGCTTTGCCTCTCCGGAAATTCCCCTTCAAGTAGGATGCTTGTGGCATGCAAATGACGGCGTTGGTGTGTGCGGCGACTGGTGCCATAGCGCCCGCATTCAAGGAGCTTTTTTGAGCGGACTGAAAATTGCCGAACGAATCATCGACGATCGCCCGCGGTCCTGCATGCCCATTTGAGCATGCAGAATATGCGCCACAGACATACGTGTCTGGGGTTTTCCAGCAATCGCCGGCATGTATTCCGTGTTACATCATGCGCCACACGGTGGCGCTACTACACTACCTGAACAAGGTACCACAGACATTCTTGTCTGTGGTTTTCCAGTAATCGCCGGTAGGTATGTCCGTGTTACATCATGCGCCTCACGGAGGCGCTACTACACCTTCAGAATCGAGGTATCACAGACATTCCTGTCTGTGGTAAATAAAAATACTCAACGCCCTCGCAAACGCCCCACGATATTTTTCAAATCTTCACCAACCAGATAAAGCGAAGGCACAACCGCCAAGGTCAGAAACGTGGCGAACAGCAACCCATACGCCAACGCAATCGCCGCAGGCACGATGAAGGGTTCATACCCACCCCACCCGTATATCGTGGGCATCAAACCGGCAATAGTCGTGACGGATGTCATGAGTATCGGGCGCAAACGAGTGACGCCGCCTTCCAGTACCGCATCGAATACCGACATGCCGGAACGGATTTTATTGTTGATGAATGTTACCAGGACAATGGCGTCATTAACCACCACCCCACCCAACCCGACGACACCCATCAACGCCATCATGCTTACCGGTTTGTCGTGCAGTGCCAGGGCGAGAGCAACGCCAATCAGTCCCAGCGGAATAGCCACCAATACATAAAATGGTTGTGTGAATGAAGAGAACTGAACAACCATGATCGAATAAATAAGAAGGACCGCCACCACAAACGCCACCTTCATGAAATCCATGATTTTTTTTGTTTCTTTCCACTCTCCGCTGGGAACGAGGGAATAACCAGGATACCGCATGCCGATATCACGGAACTCGCGCTCAAGCGCAAGATTGACTTCCGTAGAGGTGTTCACGGTCGTATCAAGTGAAGCGCCGACCGTAACGACCCGGTCGCCATTGAAATGATAAATTGCCGGAAGTCCGCGTTGGTGTTCCATTCGAGCCACTCGATCAAGACGAATGAGGCGACCCATATCGTTGCGGATCTGCAAATTCGCCAACTGTTCCTCCGTGCGCATTGATTCCGGCAAACGCACGCGAACCTTCACTTCTTCACGACCCTCCCGGATCATGGTCGCTTCCACTCCGCGAAAGGCAGTAAAAACCGTGTGCGCAATTTGATCCACACGCAACCCGAGACGGGTTGCCTCCTTTTCATCCACGATTAATCGAATCTCCTCCTTGCCATCCTCGAGATCATCCTGAATATCCTCCACGCCACGGATACCGGCTAAAAACGTCTGGATTTCATCGGAAATACGGGCGGCCACCTCCAGATCGGGTCCGGAAATTCTGACTTCCAGGGGGCGACCGGTTGGCGGACCGGGCTTGATGGATTCCACTTCAATCCGTTCAATGCCATCGATCGCCTGCACCTCGCCCCGGATTTGCTCCATGATGCGCTGGGTCAATCGTTCGCGGGTTTCCTGCGGTGTCAGGTATACGATTAGCTGGGCCAGATGTGTGCCTATATTTTGCCCGGTATTGTCAAACGATACATGGCGTCCGACATAAGTCATCACATGCTGAAGCTCGTTGGTGGAAAGTAGATTTACTTTCTCCAAAGCTTTGCGGGCCAGTTCGTCGGTATGCGCCAGATTTGTTCCTTGCGGCGCTTTTATTTTCAAATAGAAAATATCAATCATATCTTCCGGAAATATATCGATGCGGGTGTGTTTGATGGATAAACCGACCAAACCGCTGAAAACGAGACCCGTTATGAAGAGGAAAACATAACGCCGTCGCAAAATGCGCCTCATACTGCCTGCGTACACTTTCTGCAGTACGCGCATGACGCGATGCTGACGCTCGTGATATCCGCCTTTTTTCTCCAACGCTTTCATGGCGACGGCAAGGTGTGCGGGCAGGATGACCAGACATTCAATCAACGATGCCGCCAGCGCGAGCACCACGACATACACCAGCCATTGCAGATATTTCCCATAAAGGTCAGGTGCGAAAAGTAGAGGTAAAAATGCGGCGATGGATGTCAGCACCGTCGAAACCACGGGATACATGACTTCGTACGCGCCATCAGATGCGGCCTTCACCGGGTCTTCGCCAAGCTCAAGATGGCGGGCAACATTTTCCCCCACAATGATGGCATCGTCGACAACCATTCCCAGCACAATGATCATGCCAAACATGGTCATCAAGTTAATGGTAACGCCAAAATACGACATCGCCAACAACGTGGCCATGAAGGCAAAAGGTATTCCGAATGCCGTAAAGAACGCGACACGCGCATTGAGAAAGGCAAACAGGAAAAGTACAACCAGCGTCATGCCCACCCATCCGTTATTCAACAAAACGGTTAATCGGCGCTTCACGTAAAAGGATGCATCATCCACCAGCGTGATTTCAACATCCTGCGGGCGCAGGGATATTTCGGACGCAACCAACGCGCGCACCTCGTCCACGATTTTTATCACGTCGCCACGGTCGCGTTTTTTAACACCCAGCACCACGGAGCGGGTTCCATTCGCCCGCACATAGGAATCGTCCTCCGCAAATTGCCGGACAACATGGCCCATATCGCGGATTTTGATGCGACGTCCGTCGGGGTTGGATCGAACCACCACATCAGCGATCGCTTCCGCGTCATAAAACTTGCCGATGGTTCGTACCAGCAATTCCCGGTTGCCGACCGGTATTTTACCGCCCGGCATATTGATGTTCCGGCGCGCAAGGGCGTCGACTACTTCATCGAATGAGACTTCGAGGTCCTCCATTTTTGCCGGATCAAGGACAACGTTAAATTCTTCGTCGCGCCACCCGGATCTTTCCACCGATCCGACTCCGGGTATGCGCTCCAGGCGTGTTTTCAAACCATCGGCATATTGGCGGATTGTTGATTCATTCGCACGACCATGCACCGCCACACGGATAATCGGTTGCGCGGTGGTCAGAGATTCCACAACCGGATCCTCGGCATCTCCCGGGAGGTCACGCACAAGATCCACTTTGCGCTGGATGTCGTTGATGACACGATCAATATGGCGGGCTTCCGGATTGATTTTCACAACAATGTAGGAGCCGCCCTCCGGCGAGCTGGATGAATATTCATCGATGTCTTCCACTTCGCGGATGGCTTCTTCAAGCGGGTTGGTGATCAAATCCTCAACTTCCATCGCCGATGCGTCGGGGTAGGATGTGCGAACGATCACCAGATTGAGATCCGTTGTTGGAAACACTTCCCGGTTCATGGTGTTGAACGTGACATAACTGCCGGCCACGATCACAAAAATGGTCAGCATGTGGGCAAACACCGAATGGCGCACGGAAAAAGCCGGCAGATTCACGGGGATCCCCCCATTCGCAACCCCTCGCCGAGGGCAAGCCGTAATAAAGCTTCAGCTTGCTTGTACGTGGTCCATGCGCGCTGATGATCGCGGGCGGCGAGATCGCGATCATTTTCATAATCGATCAGCACTTGTATGGCGGATTGACCACGATCAAAGCGTTGGGTTTCCAACGCAAGTTTTCGTTCCTGCGCGTCGAGGGCGCGGCGGGTTGCCTGTAGTAGACGGCGGGAAATATCCACTTCACGAACCGAGGACCGGCACTCCAGAGCAATGGTGCGCTCCAGCGATTCCATCTCCACGCGCAAGGCTTCGCGTTCAAGATATGCCTGGGCCAATCGACCGGCTGTATCGGAGCGATCCAACGACAAATCCACCGCGACACCCAACGACCACAAATTCTTGTCAAAATCCAGAGTTTCGTTCCACCGGGTATCCGAATCGCCCCGCCCGATCGATCCCGACAATTCGACATCGGCCCGGTTATCGAGGCGTCTCATGCGAATCAATGTATCCAAACGGGCGATTTCCGATTTTATGGCTTCAAGATCGGCGCGATCACGCAACGCCTGCTCATATACATCCATAAACCCCAGGTCATGGGATATACCTGGCAATGAAGGTTCAAAACCGTAATCAATGAAAACGACATCCCAATCCCTCGCCGGAATATTGATCAGGTCTTTGAGCTTTTCGTCCTGAAAGGCAACGTCGTTCAATAGCGTGACGCGGTCTACTTCCGCCAATGCAAGCGCGGCATCAACGGCCAACACGGCGCTTTCATCCAACAAACCTTCTTCGGCTTTTTTGCGATTATCATCCAGCAACAACGACAGGCGCTCGACCAACAGTCCCTGTGATTCAGCAACTTTTCGGGCGGCCGCGGCGTTCCAGTATTGTTGTACGATCTGTGCGCCGACCAATTCACGCGACCGCGCGAATTCAAATTGCCGGGATAATTGACGACGGCGAAAGCTTTCAATGAAGGCCCGGTCGGTTGCGCCAAATGCATTTTTCCACACGGGAACTTTCAGGGTAATTCCCACTGCGGTTCGCCAGGCGGGATTTGCAGGAAAACCCATGCCTTCAAAAAGGTTTCGCTGGACATCCACTTCCAATCCTACCTGAACGCCAATGGGGAGTCCCCGGTACAAGCGTCCGCCAAACTGACCTCTCTCAACGCCGCCATCCGAGGGAAAGGATCCGGGAGGAAGTTCCGAGTCCTGCCAGGTTCCATTTAATTGAAGCCGGCTGTCATAAATTGACGAGGCAATTTGAATGTCCGCCAACGAGGAGGCGAGATTGATTTCCATGATCTGAAGGGTGGAATTCCGCTCAATCCCGATTTTGAGGCAATCATCGAGGGACAACAGCTTTTGCATGAAAGGCTGGTCTGAATGTGTCGCAAGCGTAAGTGAACAAATTGCCGAGCAGATGCCTATGAATCGCGCGAGTGACATGGAATGCGTATACATCCGGAATTATCCGCCACATTCCCCAACTTCACAAGTAATACGTGGAGGAATATTTGGCCGCGGCTTCAGGCCATATCGAGGCATTTTCTCACGGTATGGAGCAATTCCCGGGCGCCATAGGGCTTGGCCAGAAAATAATGCTGTTTTTCCAGCTCCAATTCCCGACCAGCCAAATCTTCACTATAGCCACTGGTGAACAACACCTTGATATCCTGGATTGTCTTGTCGAGATGACGCGCCAGCTCAAAACCATTGACGCCTCCGGGCATCACAAGGTCGGTGATAAGCATATTTACATGAAAAGGCGCGTTTTTCTCAATCAATGCAAGCGCCTTGATTCCGCTTTCCGCCTCAATAATCGTATATCCTTCGCGCCGCAGAATCATACAGGTCAATCTGCGTATGTCATCATTATCCTCCACCAACAGAATTTTTTCCTTTCCGCCGGAAGGAATTATATTGGCGACCGGCGAATCGTCCACGCCCTCCGCCTGATGTTGAAGAAGAGGAATCAATATTTCAAAACATGCGCCTCCACCCGGTCGGTTGGAAGCGCGAATGGCGCCCCGGTGTTGTTTTACGATTCCGAAAACGGTGGCCAGACCCAACCCGGTCCCCTGCCCCGGTTCCTTGGTGGTGAAAAAGGGATCAAAAATATGCGGCATGATATCCGCAGATATTCCCGGACCGCTGTCATAAACCCTGATTCCGGCATATTTTCCCGGTGTTAAACCGGCATCGGCCAACTGATTACCTTGAATCAACTGCATGAAGGTTTCAATGGTCAGATCGCCGCCATTGGGCATGGCATCGCGGGCATTAACCGAAAGATTAAGCAATATCTGGTCGATCATGCCGGAATCAGCCATGATGGGCAAAGGTTCGGGATGCAGATTTACGCGAATGTGAATGTCTTCCCTCACCAACCGTTGCAACATTTTCAGGAGGTTGTTCACCAACTGATTCAATTCAAGGTGCTTGGAATGCATGACCTGCTTCCGGCTGAACAGCAACAATTGGCGGGTCAAATCGGCGGCGGATCGACTGGAAACAATAATGTCCTGCAATAAATCGGAAAGTGTTTGAGGCAAGTCACCGGAATTCATGGCCAGCTCCGCCTGCATCATGATGGTACCGACGATATTATTAAAATCGTGCGCAACGCCTCCGGCAAGCAAGCCGATACTTTCCATTTTCTGGCTTTGGCGATATTGCTCCTCCATTTGACGCCGGGCGGTAATATCCTGTACATGAGAGATAAAATGTCGCGGCGTACCGTCCGCATTTCGCACCAGTGAAACATTCAATTGCGCCCATATGAGCTTTCCATTTTTGTGGATGTAGCGCTTCTCCATTTGATATTTGGTTATTTTTCCATCCAATAAACGTTGGACATTTTCCATGTCACCGGGCAGATCCTCCGGGTGCGTGACGACTTGAATACTGCTGGTCAGTAATTCCTCCCTGGCGTAACCGAGAATTTCGCACATCATGGGATTTACCTCCAGCCACCGGCCATCGGGCGCGACTATTGCCGTCCCGATTGGAGAATCACGCATGAGCGATCGCAACCGGTCTTCGCTGACGCGCAATTCATCATCTGCCTTTTTCCTCATCGCTTCCCGAGCGAAGTGATCTGTCACATTCAGAACAGTTCCCACCATGCGAACCGGCTGGCCTTGTTCATCCCGATACAGGCGCCCCTTGGCATGTATCCACACAAAACTCCCGCCTGGCCCCACCACGCGGTGATCGTTTTCGTATTCGACATCCGGCCCGTTGAGTACCGTATCAATGTCATTCAGAAAATGAGCGCGATCCTCGGGGTGAATAAGCTCAATATATGATTCGTAAGTACCTTTGAACGATCCATGGGGAAGCCCGAGGATTGGCTCGACATCATCCGACCAGATGACGGCCCCGGTTTTGACATGCCATTGCCAAACACCCATCTTGGCGGTTGAAATCGCTATGCGGAACAGTTCTTCACTTTCCTTGAGCGCCAGCTCCGCTTTTTTACGATCATTGATATCCACATCCATGCAGACGAACCACTGGCCGCCTTGAGGCGCCGGAATGGAAAACAAAGTGGACAAACAACATCCGGATTCCTTGTTTCGTTTGATGAAATTAAATTCAGCCGGACCAATCGGCATTCCGGTTTTTTCGATTTTACGCAGGGTTTCCAAAAATGCCCCGGTTTCATCCGGAGTATGCATCAGCAGATCAAGGGTTTTTCCCATTGCTTCTTCACGGGACCACCCGAACATATCCTCCGATGCCTTGTTCCAGTACACAACACGCCCATCGCGATCAAACCATTGGATGGCTACACACGGTGTATTCTCGATGCAGGCACGGAGACGCTCTTCGCTTAACCGCAAGGCGGCATCCAGCGATGCAGGGGTTGATACCGACCTGGCGGCCGGGACGGCATCCTTGTTTTCACTGCCGTGATTAGACATCGTTAACCAACAGCTCCTCGTGGTTCAAAAATACACGGTTACATATACTATAACAAGCAATGTAAATCAATTGGGCGGGGAAACCGGAAATACTTTCAATCGTCCGGCGCTCGGGCGAACTCACGATCATCATCCGGCGGGAGTTGAAACAGACCGTTGTGCCAGTCGCCTCGCCGCCACGCCTCCTTGGCGACCTCAATTTTGTCTCGTGATGAGGAAACAAAATTCCACCAGATGAATCGCGGACCGTTCATGGTCGCGCCGCCCAGCATCATCAAGCGGGCGCCTTGTTCTCCGGCCCGCAAGCCGACGCGATCGCCGGGGCGAAATACCATCATGCGCCCCGCAACATACTCCACACCCGCCACATGAATCGACCCTTCGAGCACATAAACACCCCGGTCTTCGTGGTTATCGGGCAGAGGTATGATCGCTCCAGTATCCAGCGCAACATCGATGTAAAACATCTCGGATGAGGTCTTGACCGGTGATTGTTGTCCGTAAGCGTTGCCGAGAATAAGCCTGATCCTTTTCCCTTCCGCTTCGAGATACGGCAAGTCGGCCTTGTCGCGATGTTCAAAATCAGGGAGATTATCTTCCTTGTCCTCCGGCAAGGCGACCCATGTCTGAATACCGTAAAGTCCGTGCGGGTGGGCTCGGGTTTCCGCGCTGGTTCGCTCCGAATGCGTCACACCCCGTCCAGCCGTCATCCAGTTCACTTCACCGGGATAAATAATCTGATTCGTGCCCAGCGAATCACGATGCTGAAACTCGCCCTTGAACAGATAGGTGACCGTTGAAAGTCCGATATGCGGATGCGGACGGACATCGATCCCGGCGTTGGTCAGAAATTCCGCCGGTCCGACTTGATCGAAGAATATAAACGGTCCGACCATCTGCCGCTTCGGCGCGGGTAGCGCCCGCCGGACCTCAAAACCTCCCAGGTCACGAGAACGGGGAATAATCAACGTTTCGATTGCATCGATGTTTGTCGCGTCAGGACAAACCGGTTCCATGGCGGGATTCCAACTCATACGCATGTTCCTCTTGATGCACACTATACCTGATCCGCATTGGCGGCAAGCAATTGCGGCGTTGCGGAGAAATTCGCGCATGGTTACCATGCATGCGCCATGCAACAGGAAGTTAAGGACAGCCTGCTACCCAACGTGATCATTGCCGGATTTCCAAAGTGCGGCACATCCGGTTTGCTTTTCAATTTAGGTCGTCACCCGGATGTTCATCACCACCAACTCGAGGCCGACTTTTTCGGCAATCCGGATCGAACGCTTGAGGAATACAGCGCGCTTTTCCTCCCGGGCATAAAATACAACGTCGAAAAGACCCCGCTTTATGTGCTCCGCCATGCCGCGATGCAACACATGGCCGACCTGATTCCTCACGCGACAATAATCCTATGCATTCGGCACCCCATACAAGCCATCCATTCATTTTACAATTTCCGGGTATTTGAGCATCAGCGCCATATCCCGAAAGGAATTGATCCCGGGAAATTCCATTTCGAGGACATCATACTCAATGACTTGGAAGTACACGAATTCAGCGCTCACCACTACTGCTACATGAAACACATCCGGGAAAATGTCCTGCCCCATTATCCGCGTGAACAACTTTATTTTGTTGTCCAGGAGCGGATGGTTCAAAACAAACGTGTAGAGATGAATAAACTTTTTCAACATCTCGGTTTGCCGGATTACGACGGTGAATTTATAAACCGGGCCAAATTGCATGGCGAAGGTTTTCGTTATGGAAACATTGATTACAAAGCATCGCAATACCGGGATGCGCTGGAAAAGCTTCGCTCCATGTTCACGGAAAGCAACCGCGAACTCTGCGCTTTTCTCCAAGATGATTTACCCGAATGGGACTACTTTGACCGGATGTATGCGGATTAACCGGCAAGGTGCGGCGTAAATCCGGCACGCCGGTTTTCCACTGACTGGAAAAACAAACCGGCCGGTTTTCCAATAACTGGAAACCGGCCGGTGATCTAAACGGATTTACCGTGTTCGATTAGTACATGTCACCCATTCCGCCGCCCGGAGGCATGGCCGGGGCTTCCTTCTTCTCAGGAATTTCCGTGATCATGCATTCGGTCGTGAGCAACAACGAAGCGATGCTCGAGGCGTTTTGCAACGCGGAGCGGGTCACCTTGGTCGGGTCAATGACACCGGCCTTGAACATGTCGACATATTCACCGGTTGCCACGTTGTAACCATTGGCGCCCTTCTGCTTCTTGACTTCCTGCACGATAACCGCGCCTTCGAGTCCGGCGTTGTCCACGAGCTGGCGAAGCGGGGCATCGCAAGCGCGACGGATGATGTCCACGCCGATGGCTTCATCGCCGGAGGCCTTGACGTCATCAAGAGCGGTTTGGGCGCGCAACAATGCAACACCACCGCCGGGAACAATGCCTTCTTCAACCGCCGCACGGGTCGCATGCAAGGCGTCTTCGACACGGGCTTTCTTTTCCTTCATTTCCGATTCGGTGGAGGCACCGACGTTGATCACGGCAACACCGCCGGCGAGCTTGGCCAGACGTTCCTGGAGTTTCTCGCGATCGTAGTCGGAAGTGGTTTCCTCGATCTGACGGCGAATCTGGCTGATGCGGCCCTGGATGTCGGCGGACTTGCCGGTTCCTTCCACGATCGTGGTGTTTTCCTTGTCGATCGTGACACGCTTGGCTTTGCCGAGGTCGGCAATGGTGACGCTCTCGAGCTTGATGCCGAGATCATCGCTGATGAATTTGCCGCCGGTGAGGATGGCAATGTCTTCGAGCATGGCTTTGCGACGATCGCCAAAGCCAGGAGCCTTGACTGCGCACACCTGCAAGGTGCCGCGCAACTTGTTCACCACGAGGGTGGCCAACGCTTCGCCTTCGACATCTTCCGCGATGATCAAGAGCGGACGACCCGCTTTGGCCACGTTTTGGAGCAAGGGCAGAAGATCCTGCAAACTGGAAACCTTCTTTTCGAAGATCAGGATGTGGGCGTCTTCCATGACCGTTTCCATCGTGTCCGGATTGGTCACAAAGTATGGGGACAGATATCCCTTGTCGAACTGCATGCCTTCAACCACGTCGAGGGTGGTCTCAATACCTTTGGCTTCCTCAACCGTGATGGTGCCGTCCTTGCCGACTTTGTCCATCGCGTCGGCAATGATGTCGCCGATCGTGGTGTCGCCGTTGGCGGAAATGGTGGCAACCTGGGCGATTTCGGAGCGATCCTTGACTTTCTTGCTGATCTTTTGCAACTGGTCAACGATGCGGGAAACCGCGAGATCAATGCCGCGCTTGAGGCTCATCGGATTTGCGCCGGCGGTCACGTTCTTCAGACCTTCGCGATAAATCGCTTCGGTTAAAAGCGTGGCGGTGGTGGTGCCGTCACCCGCGATGTCGCTGGTCTTGCTGGCCACTTCACGCACCATCTGGGCGCCCATGTTTTCGAACGGATTCTCGAGCTCGATTTCCTTGGCTACGGTCACACCGTCTTTGGTGACGGTCGGGGAACCGAATTTCTTGTCGAGAACGACATTGCGGCCACGGGGACCGAGCGTCACTTTGACTGCCCGGCTCAATTTCTCGACGCCGGCCAGGACAAGCTGACGCGCTTCCTGGTTATACTTCAATTGCTTAGCTGCCATATTCTATTACTCCTGTTTAATTGTTGTTTAATCCCGCGGGTTTGTGGTGAGGCATGCCCCACCACCCGTGTGATTGTTCTGATTAACCCAAAATGCCGAGGATGTCTTCCTCGCGAACGATCTGGTATTCCTTGCCGTCCAACTTGACTTCGGTTCCGCCATATTTCGGCATCAGAACCTTGTCACCTTTTTTGACGTTGAAAGGGATTTTGTTACCCTTGTCGTCCAACTTGCCGGTGCCAATCGCTATGACTGTGCCCTGCTGGGGTTTTTCCTTGGCGGTGTCGGGAATGATGATCCCTCCCTTGTTCTGTTCGCCTTCCTTCAGCGGCTCTACCAGCACGCGATCGCCTAACGGTTGTATCTTCATACTGCTCATTTCTCCTTATGTTGTTGTAACGCCATTAAAAAACGCGCGGGGGCACCCGCCCCGTCGCGCGTTAAAGTTGTTAATTGT
Organism: Kiritimatiellia bacterium; assembly: GCA_035327305.1. Taxonomy (GTDB): domain Bacteria; phylum Verrucomicrobiota; class Kiritimatiellia; order CAIVKH01; family CAIVKH01; genus CALMUP01. The sequence continues at coordinate 32,583 of DAOLDL010000027.1, forward strand.
TTTTCTTGTCGTCATCGACCATTTCAAAGTCGGCATCAATGACGTTTTCATCCTTGCCGCCCGTCGAGCCCTGCGAACCCGCAGAGCTACCTGGATCGGCTTGTGTTCCATTTTGCGGGCCGGCGCCGGGCGGCGGAGTCTGCTGTTTGCTGTAAAGCTCGCCGCCGGCCGCCTGCAATGCGGTGGTCAACGCTTCGAGATCGGTCTTGATCAATTCAGCATTGTCCGTCTTGATGGTTTCTTTTAGCTTCGCCGCGGCGGATTCGACCTTGGACTTGTTATCGGCAGATATCTTGTCGCCGTTTTCCTTCAGGAATTTCTCCGCTTCGTACGTCATGGCATCGGCGCGGTTGCGGGATTCGATCGCATCGCGTTTCTGTTGATCTTCGGAAGCATGGGCTTCGGCATCTTTCACCATCTTTTTAATTTCATCATCGGACAATCCGCTGTTGGCGGTGATGGTAATCTTCTGTTCCTTGCCGGTGCCGAGGTCCTTGGCGCTGACATGCAGAATGCCGTTGGCGTCGATGTCGAATGTGACTTCGATCTGCGGCACGCCACGCGGCGCCGGAGCAATGCCGGCAAGGTTGAAACGCCCGATGGTTTTGTTGTCGCCAGCCATCTTGCGTTCGCCTTGAAGGACATGAATTTCCACCTGGGGCTGGCTATCGGCCGCCGTACTGAAAATTTCGCTCTTTTTCGTCGGGATTGTGGTGTTGCGTTCGATCAACGGGGTGAAAATGCCGCCGAGGGTTTCAATGCCGAGGGTCAACGGGGTGACGTCGAGCAACAATACGTCCTTGACTTCACCCTTGAGCACGCCGCCTTGAATGCCGGCGCCGACGGCGACGACTTCGTCGGGATTCACGCCCTTGTGCGGTTCCTTGCTGAAGAACTTCTTCACAACTTCCTGCACCTTGGGCATGCGGGTCATTCCGCCAACAAGAATCACTTCGTCAATTTGCGCGGCGGACAAACCGGCATCACGCAGACAAGCCTCCACCGGCTTCAACGAACGGGCAATCAGATCGTCCACCAACTGTTCCAATTTAGCGCGGGAAAGCGTAACGGTCAGATGCTTCGGCCCGCTGGCGTCAGCGGTGATGAACGGCAGATTGATCTCCGTCTGCTGGGAGCTGGATAGTTCGCACTTGGCTTTTTCAGCCGCTTCCTTCAGACGTTGCAAGGCCATCGCGTCTTTGGACAAATCGATACCGCTCTCTTTTTTGAATTCCGCGATCAACCAATCGATAATGCGCTGATCGAAATCGTCGCCGCCCAAATGCGTATCACCGTTGGTGGCTTTTACTTCAAAAACACCGTCGCCGATTTCAAGAACGGAAATATCAAACGTTCCGCCGCCGAGATCGTACACGGCGATTTTTTCTTCCTTCTTCTTATCGAGGCCGTAAGCCAGCGACGAAGCGGTCGGCTCGTTGATGATGCGGAGGACTTCGAGACCGGCAATGCGTCCGGCATCCTTGGTGGCCTGGCGTTGGCTATCATTGAAATACGCGGGAACGGTGATGATGGCCTGGGTGATTTTTTCACCGAGATACGCTTCCGCGTCGGCCTTCAACTTTTGCAGAATCATCGCGGAAATTTCCGGCGGCGAATAAACTTTGTCGCCAATCTGAACGTGGACGTCCCCATTGCCGGCGCGTACCACTTCGTACGGCACCCGTTGTTTCTCACTGCCGACTTCATCGAACTTGCGCCCCATGAAACGTTTCACGGAGAAAACTGTTTGCCTGGGGTTGGTTACCGCCTGCCGCTTGGCGGCCTGCCCGACCAAACGCTCACCGGATTTGGTGAAAGCAACGATGGACGGCGTAGTGCGACCGCCCTCGGCATTCGGTATGACGACGGGCTCACCGCCCTCCATGACCGACATACATGAATTGGTTGTTCCTAAATCTATACCTAAAACTTTTGACATGACTGCTTCCTTAATTATGAATCAATCGTACGTTCATCTGTTTGTTAAGCATTCCCTGTGCCAAATCGGACGGAAAATGATGGACAACACCAGATAAGTTGTTTACTATAAATGAAATGCGATAAATAACGAAAGGTTCACGACACTCGAGGAAACACCCTTGGCGCGACATTATGGCGCACTTGTCGCGCATTTTGTCTCACTGCGCCAGTTTTGGATATTTAATTCTTAGAACATGCGCTGTAACCACAGATCGCTCCGAAATGATTTTTTATCTGCGCTATCGGCGCAATCTGCGGTTAAAATGATCTGGTTTTTCAGGTTTAATCTTCGGGCGGTTCGCCGGACGGCGCCATCTTTACAATTGCCGGATCAAATCGAGCCACTGTAGTCACCAAATCCTCTTGAGCTTTCATGACGGCATGGATGTCCTTGTAAGCCATCGGCGCTTCATCGATCCCGGCGGATAACAAACGCACCTGGTGTTGGCGCAAAACAGATTTCAGGTCATTCCAGTGAAATTGCTTTTTGGCTGCGGTCCGACTCATGGCGCGCCCCGCCCCGTGCGCCGCGGAATTAAGTGATGCTTCCACGCCGCACCCCCGCACGACAAATCCCGGCGAGGCCATGGAACCAGGGATCACTCCCAACACACCTTCGCCGGCGGGCGTAGCGCCTTTCCGATGCACCACCACTTCCTCGCCATCGTGGATTTCCTTCCACGCGAAATTGTGGTGATTCTCGATGTCCGCCAGAACTTCCGCGCCCAGATTTTTTACGACATGCCGGTGAATCAACGCATGATTGGCCGCCGCATATTTTCCCATCAATTCCATGGCCGCCCAATATTCCATTCCTTCAGCGGAATCCAACGTCAACCACGCCAAATGCCGGCTTTGCGAAGGCAGGCCGGGGTTCAGTTGTTGCGCCAATTTCGAATAGTGCGCACAAACCGCCGCGCCGGAGCCACGACTCCCGCTGTGACTCAACAGAGCCAGATAAATCCCGGGTGACAAACCGAGATCGTCGCGATCAACGGTCAACGTTCCGAATTCGACAAAATGATTGCCACTACCGCTGGTTCCCAATTGCGCCCACGCCTTGTCTTTCAATGATGCGGTCAAGGCGGTTATCGCCCAGTCTTCATCCATCACGGCGTGGTGGCGACGTTGTTTAAATGTCGCCCCCACCCCGAAACGGGTCTCCGATTCAATGGCCTTGATCAAGCGGTCGGATTGTTTCTCCAAAGCATCCGCTGTTATGTCGAGTACGGACAATTTCATCCGGCAGGCGATATCCACCCCCACGGCATACGGAATGACCGCACCACGCGTAGCCAGAACACCGCCGATCGGCAGTCCATACCCGACATGCGCATCCGGCATCAATGCACCGCGAACTGAAACCGGCAACCGGCAGGCATTCTCCATCTGCTCAATCGCGGCGGAATCGATCTGATCGCCCCACTGCCGCCACGGCATGCATTTATTTTCATCATTTTTCATCACGATGCTGGTCAGTTGCACATTCTCCCGTTATTAGTATGCGCATGCCAAAAGGAAATTCAAAGAATCGTTTAAACGCTCCACCCATTTGCCACGACAAACATGCTCTATACGAAGCGGCGGTACAAGAGGTGGATGATGATATAAACTTCATGCGCAGGACATTCAAACGCCATCGCGCACGCCCACTGCGATTTCTTCGTGAGGATTTTTGCGGAACGGCAAAGTTGTCCGCTCGGTGGGTTTCCATGCACCCGGAACATAGGGCGATGGGTGTCGATATCGACCCCGAACCGCTGGATTGGGGTTTGCGGCATCATGTTCATCAGGCTGGAGAGGCCGGAAAACGCCTGAAGCTTGTGCGAGCCGACGCGCTGATGTGTCGACGTCCGGCGGCGGAAGCCATCTGCGCGTTCAACTTCTCTTATTTCCTTTTCAAAACCCGCGAAAACTTGCGCGCTTATTTTGCTTCGGCCCGAAAATCCCTGCAGAAAGACGGCATGCTGTTTATGGATGCCTTTGGCGGATTGCAGGCCATGACCACCAACAAGGATGTGCGAAGCATACCCGACGCCCGCGATGCATTTGGCAACCCCATGGCCACCTTCATATACGAGTGGGAACATGCGCACTTTGATGTGCTTACCCATAATCTGGATTGCCATATTCATTTCGAACTGAATGACGGCACACGGCTGGATCGCGCTTTCACCTACAATTGGCGCTTGTGGACACTGCCTGAAGTGCGTGAAATTTTATTCGAAGCCGGGTTTGACCGCGTGGAAATCTACACGCATGGATGGGACAGCGAGGGACAGTCCGACAACACCTGGAGACTTCGCAAGCACTACGAAAACGAAGACGGGTGGCTAGCCTACATTGTCGGAATCAAGGACGGGCGTTAAACCCGATAAAGAATTAGAAGCCACACCCAAT
>DAOLDL010000028.1:0-36298 GCA_035327305.1 Kiritimatiellia bacterium
ATGACGATGTTCTCATTCATGATGCCCGCCAATGGACTTAAGGTACTTAATCCGGTCCCATTTTCTTGATTCCTCATCCAGTGCCTCCTGGCACTGAACATGTCTTCGTCGGACAGGCTCCAGAACTCAATGCCCCCGGCGGTAAGCCGTTTATCGGCCTTTTGCCGGGATGTGTTCCAGTCAGTCAATCCACGCGCATTTTGTTCGATTCGATTCATTATCGTTGATCCAAATATCCACATCGAAGGTGAGGACCGGCTTGTGACGCAAGAGGAAGTTCATTCCTCCGATCAGGATGTACTCCACTTCCCTGCGGTTCAGGGTATCCAGAATGCGGTCAACGTTGATCATGTATGGAATCATCATACGAATGACAGACAGCCTCAATCTGTTTTATGGTTGATTCCAACGTCCTGATTAAAGTGTGAATTGGCGCGGTTGTGCGGTTGACTTGGTGGGACTGGTTGGGCAGGGTTGTAAAAAAAAGGACTTATTATGAGCGCACCCATATCCAATGTACGCCCCCCGGCGGATGATGTTCTCGTGCAAATTGCCGACTACATCTTAAATACAAAAATCACCAGCGCCGAGGCGATCCAGACCGCCCGCCATTGCCTGCTCGACAGCCTGGGATGTGCCATTCAGGCCTTGGATTATCCCGCTTGCATGAAGATGCTGGGGCCGGTGGTCCCGGGCGCCGTTCTGGAGCGTGGAACGCCGGTTCCCGGTGTAAAAGAAAAGCTCGATCCGGTACGCGCCGCTTTTAATCTCGGAGCGTTGATTCGTTGGCTGGATTTTAATGACACCTGGCTGGCGGCGGAGTGGGGGCATCCTTCCGACAACCTCGGCGGCATTCTCGCCGTAGCCGATTACCTTGACCGCAATGTTCGCGCGGTGAGTCTTGATGAAGTTCTTGTTGCGGCCATAAAAGCCCACGAAATTCAAGGGGTGCTTGCGCTGGAAAACAGCTTTAATCGCGCAGGCATGGATCATGTGATTCTTGTGCGCATCGCCACCACGGCGGTGGTCGCCGGCATGTTGGGCGCCAACCGCGCTCAAGTTATCAATGCGGTGTCCAATGCATGGGCGGATGGCGGCGCTTTGCGTGTTTACCGCCACGCGCCAAACACGGGATCACGCAAATCGTGGGCGGCCGGCGACGCCACCAGTCGCGGTGTTTGGCATGCGTTTAATGCCATGCGGAACGAGATGGGCTACGAGGGCGTGCTGACCACGAAGACGTGGGGATTTCAGGACGCCTTGTTCCGTGGAAAGTCCATTGTGCTGGCCCGTCCGCTGGGGTCCTATGTCATGGAGCATGTCTTGTTCAAAATTTCGTTTCCGGCGGAATTCCATGCTCAAACCGCGGTGGAGGCATCCATGACCTTGCATCCGATTGTGAAGGACCGGCTTGATAACATTGATCGCGTGGAAATGACAACGCACGAGTCCGCCATACGAATCATCGACAAGCGCGGCCCTCTGCATAACCCGGCTGACCGCGATCACTGCCTGCAATACATGGCCGCCATCGGATTGATTTTCGGTGAATTGACCGCCGCGCACTATGAGGACAAGGTCGCCGCAGATCCCCGAATTGATGCGTTGCGGGACAAAATGGTGGTGACGGAGGATGTCAGTTACAGTCGGGATTATCTTGATCCGGACAAGCGTTCCATCGCCAATGCGGTGCAGGTGTTCTTTAAGGATGGCTCAAATACCGAGCGTGTTGAGGTTCATTATCCCATTGGACATCGTCGCCGCCGCGATGAAGGCATTCCTGAATTGATCAAAAAATACCGCGGAAGTTTGGCTGAACGATACGAAGGAAAGCGTATCGAAGATATTGAGTCCTTCTGTTTGAAGTCAGAAGCGGCTTCACGAATTTCCGCCCTGATGGATATGCTGGCAACGTGAGTTTTTTCTGTAAACATTTTGAGATGGATACGGATTCATGCCGCAAGTTGAACGTTGCATGTATTCCGGGTCGGCGTGGTTGCGTCCTGTGCGGCAAGGTTGAATTTCTCATACCTGCCGAGGACCGGGTGAGGCAATCATCGAGCAGGGGTACGAGTTCGGGTAAGTCGAGGTCATCGTCCAAATTATAGTCAGATGACAACTTGCCGCTGTTTCTTTTAATATCCATACGCGGAGTGTGTACCGCGTATTATCGGACAAAACGCAGGTTGTGAATGATGATTTCCCGTGCGGGAAGGCGTCCGCCATTATGAATGAATCGGATTCCCCGGACATCCTGCCAGTCAAACTCCATTCGCTCGCTGTTTTCAACGGGTTTGTCGGTATAGATGGGAGCGCCGACATCGGGAAAATCCTTTAATGGAATTTTGACTTCTCGACTTCCTGATCCGCGCGCGGAAAACACGTAATTGGAAAGCGCAACATCGGTCATTAACTGTGGATGGAGGTCGTCACCGTCAACGAGTCCGATCCAAAGATATCGGGTCATGACCGGAGGGGAAATTTCAAAAACCAGGGTGTATTCGTTTCGTTGAGGTTCCAGGTTGTGAGCGCGCGCGAAACGGAATCCGGCGTGCGAGTATCCACGCGTCGGCAATTTGAGTCGCCACTCCGCGGACTGGCCTTTCCAGTAAAACGCCTGCTGGGTTTCACTCATCGGGTAGCTGTAGGTTTCATGCATGTGTTTGGGGTTCTCAAACAACATGATTTTGGCGGGGGCGGGAGGGCGGCGGTAGATGGATTCATCAGAATCCCGGACGGCACTGCGATGTTGACAGCATACAACCATGCTCATTAACAACGCGCCCGCCATGATCATGGGCGGATTTTTTTTCATGACTACCGGTTACCAATGGCTTTTTCGTATTCGACCAATGCTTGCGGGAGCAAGCGTTCCAATCTTCGATGCCGGTCGGCATGGGATGGGTGGCTCGACATCCAACGCACCAGCGATGGAGATCGTCCGGATTGCTCGTTTACACGCCTCCAAATTTCCGGAGCCGCCCGCGGGTCGTAGCCGGCCTTTGCCATGTACATCAGGCCGACGGCATCCGCCTCGGATTCATCCTTGCGCGAATACTTGGGAAGGTAGAACCCTTGGTAAGCGACAAATGCCACGCCCATGGCCAAGGCAATATCGTCGCGTTCCTTGGCGCTTGCCACCGCCGCGCCGGCTAAAAGTAAAATATTGATCGGAGCCTGCCGGGTGAGCGATTCCGTGGTGTGGCGGCATGTGACATGGGCGATTTCGTGGGCCATTACGGCCGCCAGTTCGTTCTCATTGCGGGCCAGGCCGGTTTCCGGATCATACAAACCGGAAAAAACAAACAACTTTCCTCCCGGCGCGGCCGCCGCGTTTACAATGTTGGTGTGAAATAAATCCACTTCGTAAGGGAGGTTGGGTAGATGGGAAACGGCGGCTATTCTTCGGACCATCTCATTGAGTTGCGCGACGCGCGCGCGGTCGGCATTGCGAGCCACGCCTTGTTCCGCCATGGCCTTGCGAATATCCCGCTGAACGCCTTCGCCAAGTTTAATGTCATCCTCGATGGAATACATGTTGTTGACCCGGCGACCTGTAACCGGATCAACTGTCGCGCAACCTGATACGATCATGGCCAGTAACAGGGCAACCATGCACCGACGGGCCATGGTCAAGTCGTGATGCTCATGCCTCATGTGGAAAACATAACACAAAACGGGGCGGGGGGAAATTCAAATCGTAAACATGACGTCAGGCGATGGTTACTCTTTCAGATGAAGGATGAATTGGCCTTCCCGGACTTCCATTTTCTCAACCCCGCGCGTGAACAACTCCCAGAAACCTTCATCCGATCCGAATTGGCCGGCCAAATTGACGCCTTTGATGTTTCCCCACCATGCGCTGGGCATGGGAATTCCGCCGAGGCTCACCCCCTTGATGGTGACGTCGGGTTTGTCCCTGGTCATTCGCAGTTGAATCCCCATGTCAAACCGAAGTGTTTTGCCGCCGACCACGGGTAGCGACTCATCCATGGGCGCCAGTATTTGAATGGTAACCAGATCATCGGATAATCGGAATTGGAGGAAGCGGGCAAAATCCGGGTCCTTGGCCAGCACGGCATTCAATTCTTTTTGGCTGAATACCAGCTTTCTTTTGCCGTCGTCTTCGCTATAGACATCCGGAACATTCATCAAGGAGCCGGATCCAAAGGATCTGGTGGTGGGGTCGACGGCATTCAGTTTTTCATCAAGGACCAGTTGGGCTTTTTCATCCAATTCAACGGGTTTGAATTCAGAGGCGTATATGTTCCGTTTCAGCCACCACATGGAAAAGAGAATGGATGCCAGAAGCAACACAATGATGATCAGCAATGCGTACAGACATCCATTTCCTCGTTTAACTCGCCTGGCCGTCGTATTCATGATGTCAACTTAGCGGCTCTTTTTGTTCGGTGATCAGAGGGAGAACCGCGGCCTTCTCCGCGTTTAGTTTAATATAACTTTTCCATTGCGGCGGTACGCGTCCCGCCGGGAAAATTGCCTTGGTCGGGCATTCCGGTACGCAGGCGCCGCAATCGATGCATTCCACGGGATCAATAACCAGCATGGTGTCATCCTCATGAAAACAATTAACCGGACAGACGGTTACACATGCCGTATTTTTGCAGTTTATGCATGGCTCGGTAACGACATGGGTCATGGCGCGCGGTGTTCCGGTTAGAAAAAGTAGCGCAGTCCAAAATCAATGCCGAAATTGACGTCATTGACTTTCTTTTCTTCGGGAAAAATATCATCGCTTGCCACTTCAATCATGAAGCGACCGGAGATTGCAAGTCCTTCGGTCAGGAAGAATTTTGCGCCGGCGTAGAGGCCCAACGCCAGTGCGGTTTGGCTTTCGCTGGTGGCGCCAACATCAATGTCCGCGTAAACAAGGCGAAGCTGGGAGCCGAGGAATGGAATCAATTCGGTTGCGGTATCGATGTTGTATTCGGCAAAACCCCCGACGCTGAATGTTGTCACAATGTCGTTGTCGGTGATACCGCCAATGCCGCCGACCTCAAGATAGTCCATAATGAAATAACCATAACCGACATTTATGGAGATATCGGTTCCCGCCACGGAGTCGAAGTCTATCATGCCATCGAAACGAATTTCCTGTGTGCCAAGAGCCAGCGGCGCGGCGGATACCTGGGAGGCCAGTGCGAGAGCGGCGAGTGATAGGACTGTTTTTTTCATTATGTAGTCTCCGGGTTGATAAGTTGTTCGATTAATGCTGTGCCTTGCCGTGCCGTACGTCAAGCGAAAGCATGGATGTTCTGCGGTCCATCCGATGAAAGATCGCGCTGGATCAGGCGATTCAATTCGCGGAAAATCGGACCCGGTTCTCCAGTGCCGACGGATTTTCCGTCGAGGTTGGTTACCGATGTGACATTGGTTGTGGTTCCGAAAATCAGAATTTCCGCCGCGTTCAAAAGCATGGAGCGCGTGATTGAGGTCGTTCGTTTTCCAGCCAGCCAGCCATTTGTGATTCCGGCATCCGCCAAATCAAAGACGCGTTTCATGGTGGTGCCGGCGAGAATTCGCGCCGGGTCCGGTATCATCAGCAGGTTGTCCGGGGTGACGATTCCGATATTTTCGGTGGCGCCCTCGGCCAGATTGCCATTTTCGTCGAAATTCACGGCAAAGTCGGCATGGTTATCCACGGCTTCTTTTTTCAGGAGCGCATTGGGCAGATAATTGCAGGTCTTTATGTTGGCAAAGACGCCGGACTTTACCGGGATGCCGCTTGTAACCAGACGAGCGCCGCCCGGATGTGTTTCCATGAATGGTTTGGCGGGGGCGTGAACCAGCACATACAAATATGCTAGCGGACAATCATAGGGATTGATACCCATGCTACCGGGGCCGCGGGAAAATATTACGCGTATCAGCGCGTCGCGACGGTTGCCCGCCCGGATGGTTGCCATGATGCGTCGGCTGGTTTCCTCGGGTGAATACGGCGGGGTCAGGTCGATTTTCTCCGCCGAAAAATACAAACGTTCGAGGTGTTCCCGATAACAGTAAAGCCGTCCTTGCACACATTTCAGGGTCTCAAAAACGCCGTCGCCGCGATGTACAAGGTGGTCGTCCACCGGGACGTTCATAAGCAGGGGGTCGGTTACAATTCCTCCGTATTCACTGCTGAACATGGCAAACATGTCGGCGTGAAAGGGCCGTCGCGCCGCCTGCATCCATGCCGGGAGCGTTGCCGTTTCAAGTATGGGTATATCGGGATTTCTGGCCATGTCATCACTATAACGCGAATATGGGTAATTGGGCACTGGTAAATTATGGCGGAATCGCCCCTGCTCTCGCTACTCGGATTGGAGCGTATAAATGTTGATTATTCAAATTCACCAACGCGCCTTTATCGGTTACAAATGATTGTATAGATGCACTGTCGATAGAATATAATAATCTCGATTTAGAGCTGATTTGTGCACTGCGCTCACAATTTCCAGCTTGGCATCGAGCCTGAAAGGTAGCCATGAGCGAAACTCAACTTGGAGCATTGCAAATAATCAATCCCCGGGAGGTTTGGAAGCATGAAGAGCGTGATTTTACTCCCTGGCTGGCAAATAATCTTGCTGAAATTTCGAAGGTTATCGGCTTTCCCATAGTTCCTGTAGAAGTTGAGAAGCGTGTAGGTTGTTTTGAGCTTGATATATATGCACACATTGATGGCAGTGAAAAACGTGTGATTATTGAAAATCAATTGGAGGTTACCGATCACAAGCACTTGGGTCAGATCATGACATACGCTGCTGGTTTGGATGCCGTGGTCATCATTTGGGTTGCGCCAATTATTACAGACGAACATCGAGCCGCAATTGAATGGCTAAATCGAATTGTTCGAGAGGATGTATCGTTCTATCTGATCCGTGCGGAAGTTATAAAAATTGACTATTCAAGACCTGCGGTATGGTTCTATTTGGAGGCCGGTCCCAGTGAATTTGGGAGGTCGCTTGCTGATGTGATTAGTAACGGGGATAATCCAAGGCATGTTTTCAATAGATCATTCTGGTCGGGACTATTGGCATATTTTGCCGCGCAAGGTCACGGGTGGGCCGAAGGCCGTAAGGCGCCAAGAGAATCATATATAACCACTTCAATAGGCAGGGGCGGTGTTGGAGCGGGTGTGTCGATGGCGTCTGGATCCAGAATTCGTGTTGAGATATATATTTACCGCGATGAAGAAAAGGATGTGTTTGATTTGCTTTTTTCTCGTAAAGAAACCATCGAAAAAATGTTTCCCGGCGACGTGATTTCATGGGAGCGCATGGAAGAAGCTAAATCCAGCCGGGTGGCCGTATACCGCCCATACGATAAGGATAAAATTAACGAGGAATCACCTGAAAGAAGCGAATTGTTTAAGTGGATTGAAACCCGATTTATCACCATGCAGGAAGTGGCGAAGCAGTTTTTATTGATTGGCTGAATATCAGCAATAACCACAAATGGATCGCGAGTTGTTGCCTATATGAGCGATATTGAGCGGGCAAAGCTTCTATTCAAAAAGTCTGGATTGGCGTTTCCGCATCTGCCAGCAAAGTTGGCGTCGAATCTACGGGAGCATGGTGAGTGGCTGTATTCCACTCGAAATCTAGATGTGTCTCCGTACGAATTGAAATACTTTCTGGAAGAGGCGGTCAAGCGTCCTGTGGAAGACTACGCAATACTTGCGCACTCCGGGCATGGTGTAAACTCATATGCTATACAGTACTACTTGATATGCGGGTCGTTGAGGATATTTCTGTATATAGGTTGGGGTGGTATCTACATGAATTCCCGTAAGGCAAAAGGTTTGATCAGGGATTGCTTCGCTCTGGCGGACGGCATTACCAATACCGCTCAAGTAAAACTCCAGACAAATGATCTTTTGACAGTCGTGGCATCTGATTCTTACGGCGGTTGCTGGGCAACAAATCATGCTATCGATATGGCAAAGCTTTCGGTCAGAAAATTACCACAAGAAGTGCTGGTAGAGGCGCAGAAGTGGCTCAATGACAAGCCCCCCCCCATGTCGGGTATTCACTAATTGGAGATAGATAAAGCGAATGCAGGCCTTGGTCTTTCATTCGAGGATGCAAACTCACTGTGTCCATCCGGCATCCGAATGACGGTCACGTTGTGCCATTTCTTAAAACTTCGGCGCAGGGGATTGTCATTTCTATGTTGTTCCGCTACGTTGACGCCCGATGAATGTGGAAACCGCAACGAAGCCGCAAAACGAATCGCTGGAGCGTCCGACGCTTGCCCATATTGTTCCCTTTGTCGCCTGGCTGTTCATCGCACATTTGCTCGGTGATCCGGATGGCTGGAAATATGCGGTACGCAGTGTGGTGTGTCTTGGTTTGTTTGTATGGTTAAGGCCGTGGCGCTGGTATTCCGCGATCAACTTCCGCAATGTTCCATTGGCGATTGTTGTCGGCATTGCCGTTTGTATTATTTGGGTTATTGGCGAATCGCCGTGGGTTCGAGATAATCTGCCATGGTTGTATAATGTTTATGGCAAGTGGGGGATCATGCCTTTTGGCGAACTGCGCGACACCAGCATCGGGCTGGCTTATTCACCATCGGAAACGGGTTGGCCGTTGACGCTGGTGCGCATTGCCGGTTCGGCGCTGGTGATCGGGGTGATCGAAGAGTTTTTTTGGCGGGGCTGGCTGTATCGATGGATGTTGGGGCGTAACTTCCTGAAGGTCGATCCCGGCACCTTTGACCGTTTTGCATTTTTTGCGGTGGCGTTTGTGTTCGGCTTGGAGCACCGCGAGTGGTTGGCCGGTTGGCTGGCCGGCATTGCTTATGGTTGGCTCTACTGGAAAACCCGCGACATCTGGGCAACCGCGCTTGCCCACGCCCTCACCAACGCCCTCTTGGGATGGTATGTAGTTTACGCCGGAGCCTACTGGTTCTGGAGCGGGTGAAAGCGCCGGATTCCACCCCGAAAATATCCCTTATTTTATCGTTTGAGTCGTTGCTTTTCCCAGCCGATTCCGGTTATACTGTTCGTCTTTGAAACTATTAAATTCTGATGGATGGAAATGACGTTGAACGAAGGTATTTCTAGCGATAAAACAAACGAGTTGGCGCCGGCGCCGGGCGATGAGCAAGTCGTTGACGGCAATGTGGATGCAACAGGTGGAGACTCCAGTTACGGAGCCGGAAACATTACGGTGCTGGCCGGGTTGGAGGCTGTGCGCAAGCGCCCGTCCATGTACATCGGCGATACGGGGGCGCGGGGGCTTCATCATTTGGTCTATGAAGTCGTCGACAACAGTGTAGACGAAGCTCTGGCGGGTTATTGCAAACGGATTGAAGTTGCAATGAATGCCGACGGCTCCGTTTCCGTTAATGATGACGGGCGCGGTATTCCGGTGGACATCCACAAGGAGGAGAATCGTCCCGCGGTGGAAGTGGTGCTTACGGTTCTTCATGCCGGGGGTAAATTCGATCATTCTTCCTACAAGGTGTCGGGCGGATTGCACGGCGTGGGGGTTTCCTGTGTGAACGCCTTGAGCGAGTGGCTCGAAGTCGAAGTCCGGCGCGATGGCAAGGTGTACCATCAGCGTTATGAACGCGGCAACCCGGTGACGCCGTTGGAAACCATCGGCAAAACCAGTGGGCGTGGCACCAAGATCACATTCTTTCCCGATCACCAGATATTTTCGACCCTGGAATTCAGTTGGGATACGCTGGCTAACCGTCTTCGCGAGCTGGCGTTTCTTAACAAGGGTATCGAGATCAGGTTGAGCCAGGAGGAACCGGCCCGCGAGGAGTTGTTCAAGTACGAGGGCGGTATCGCCGAGTTTGTCCGCCTCCTCAACAAGAATAAAAATCCATTGCACGCTGATGTCATTGTTTTTGAGAAAGAACGCGACAACATTCAGGTTGAAATCGCGATGCAGTACAGCGATGCGTATACGGAAAGTATTTTTTCGTACACGAACAATATCAACACCATCGAGGGCGGAACGCATTTGAGCGGTTTTCGCTCCGCATTGACCCGAACCGTCAATCAGTACGGCAAAGCGAACAAATTGCTGAAAGACGATAACGACACCATGAGCGGCGAGGACATCCGCGAGGGCCTTACCGCGGTGGTCAGCGTGAAGGTTCCCGATCCGCAGTTTGAGGGGCAGACCAAAACCAAGCTGGGTAATGGCGAGGTCGAGGGTATCGTTTCTTCGATCGTTAACGATGAGTTGAGCACGTTTTTTGAGGAAAACCCGTCGGTTGCGCGAAAGATTGTGGAAAAAGGCGTGCTGGCGGCTCGCGCCCGCGAAGCCGCGCGTAAAGCCCGCGAACTTACGCGCCGCAAAGGCGCGCTGGAGGGCGGCGGTCTGCCCGGCAAGTTGGCCGACTGCTCGGAACGTGATCCCGCCAAGAGTGAGTTGTTCATCGTCGAAGGTGATAGCGCAGGTGGTTCCGCCAAGCAGGGGCGCGACCGCACGTTCCAGGCCATTCTTCCGTTGCGCGGCAAAGTGCTGAATGTGGAAAAGGCTCGCGACGACAAGATGCTTAACAATAATGAAATTCGAACCATGATCACGGCTTTGGGTACGGGATTCGGTCGCGATGATTTCAATATCGAGAAGTTGCGGTATCACCGGATCATTATCATGACCGACGCCGACGTGGACGGTTCTCATATCCGCACCCTTTTGTTGACGTTCTTTTACCGGAAGATGCCGGAGTTGATCGAACGTGGCTACATCTACATCGCCCAGCCGCCTTTGTTCAGAATCAAGCGGCGCAACCGCGAGGAGTATATCGAAAACGAAGCCGCGCTGAACAAGTTGCTGATTACGTTGGCAATCGACGACGCGAGCGTGGTCAATGAGGCGGGTGAGGATCGGTTGTCCGGGGATCGGTTGCGGCTCGTTCTTGAAAAACTTACCGAGCTTGAACAGCACGCGGACCGCTTGAAGCGCAAGGCGATTTCGTTTGATGAATATATTCAAATGCGATCTGCGGAAGGGTTATTCCCGCAATACCGGGTCACAATCACGACGGAGCATGGCGAAGACATTCGATACGTTTACACTGAACCGGAGCTTCGCGCACTTTGCCAGGAGTATGAGCAAAAAGCCGGCGTGGAAATCATCAGCGACGGCTCGGATGAGTCAAAGGCTTCCGAGTATGGTGTTCGTTGGGTGGAGATATACTCCAGCCAGGCCATTGCCCGGATTGTGGCGGTGCTGGAGGAACATGGCTTCTCCGCTTCGGAACTGGTCGCCGGTCAAAAACCGTTTGCCTGGCTGGCCAACAAATCCAACAAGGATGACCGCAAGGTCGATTTGTTCTCGCTACTTGATCTGCTCGAACAGGTCAGGCTTATGGGGCGCAAAGGCGTGGATATTCAGCGCTACAAAGGGTTGGGGGAAATGAACCCGGAACAATTGTGGGAAACCACGCTCAACAAGGAAAATCGGAAACTTCTGCGTGTGGCGATGGAAGACGCGGTAAAAGCCGATGAAATATTCACCGTGTTGATGGGCGACGAAGTGGAGCCTCGCCGCGCCTTTATCGAAAAGAACGCGCTCAATGTGACCAATTTGGATATTTAATAAACGTGGCCCGGGAGGGCGAACCTTCCGGTGAGTCGAAAGATTACGATCAAGCAGATGGATTAAGAGAGGCTGGGGTACGAAGTGACAGACCGGATTGACAATATCAACATTGAAGAGGAAATGCAGCGCGCCTATATCGATTACTCGATGAGCGTAATTATCGGGCGCGCATTACCGGATGTGCGGGACGGCTTGAAGCCGGGCAATCGCCGCATACTTTTCGCCATGAAAGAGCGCGGATGGACGCACAGCAAGTCCTTTGTCAAGTGCGCCAAGGTCGTGGGCGAAGTAATCGGTAATTACCACCCGCACGGCGACAGCGCCGTTTATGATACCTTGGTCCGCATGGCGCAGGATTTTTCCATGCGCAATCCGCTGATTCATGGTCAGGGTAATTTTGGGAGTATCGATGGCGATCCTCCCGCCGCTTACCGATATACCGAGTGCAAACTGGAAAAACTCGCCGAGGATTTGCTGGCCGATATCGACAAAAACACCGTCGATATGCAGGAAAACTTCGACGGCACGCTCAAGGAACCGACGGTTCTTCCGGCGCGGGTTCCCAACTTGCTGATCAACGGAAGCACCGGCATTGCCGTCGGTATGGCGACCAATATCCCTCCCCACAATCTGGTCGAAATTGTCGATGCCACGATTCACTTGATTGATAACCCCAAGGCGTCCGTTGCCGACCTGATGCAATTCGTGAAGGGGCCGGATTTCCCGACCTCCGGCGTTATCTGCGGATTCAACGCCATTCGTTCCATGTACGAAACGGGGCGCGGCCTGATCAAGGTTCGCGGCGTGGCGACCATTGAAGAGGATAAAAGCGGACGCGAGCAAATTATCATCACGGAAATTCCGTACGCTGTGAACAAGGCGACATTGATTGAAAAGATGGCGGAATTGGTTCGCGACAAGAAGCTCGAAGGCGTATCCGATATTCGTGACGAGTCCAGCAAGGACGGTATTCGCGTCATTGTGGAACTGAAGCGTGGTGTAATGGGAAATGTGGTGCTGAACAATCTGTTCCGCCAGACTCAAATGGAAACCACGTTTGGCGCCATCATGCTGGCGATTGATCATGGTCGCCCTCGCGTGATGAACCTGCGCGACCTCCTGCAGTGTTTTATCAACCATCGCTTTGAAGTCATTACGCGCCGGACCAAATTTGATTTGGACAAGGCATTGGCCCGCGCCCACATTCTTGAAGGCTTGCGCATCGCCATCGATAATATGGAGGATGTGGTAAAGATCATTCGCCAGTCGGCCGACCGCAATCAGGCGAGGGTGGAGTTGATCGCGCGCTTCGGCCTGTCTGAAATTCAGGCGAACGCCATTCTCGATATGAGGCTTTATCAGCTTACCGGCCTCGAACGTGACAAGATCGAGGCGGAATACAAGGAAGTGATGGCGTTGATCGCATACCTCAAGGATCTTTTGGCCACGCCGGCAAAAATTTATGCAGTCATCAAGGAAGATCTCTCGGAAATTCGCAAGTCATACGGTGACGAACGGCGCACCCGGATTGTCCCGGACGAAGGCGAGATCAACATGGAGGATCTCATCGCCGACAAGGGTTGCGTTATCACGCTTAGTCATGCCGGTTACATCAAGCGCGTCCCCGTCGATACGTTCCGTGAACAGCGTCGCGGCGGCAAAGGCGTGGCCGGAATGGACACCAAAGACGAGGATTTCGTTGAACACGTATTCAGCGCCTCGACGCATGATTACCTTTTGTTCTTCACCTCGACCGGACGTGTTCATTGGAAGAAGGTTTATGAAGTTCCGGAGGGAAGTCGAACATCTCGTGGCAAAGCCATCGTAAACCTTCTCGAAGTTCAAAATGATGAAAAAGTTGCGGCATTGATCAGGGTCCGCGAATTTCCCGACACGCAATATCTCGTGTTTGCC
Source organism: Kiritimatiellia bacterium (assembly GCA_035327305.1). Taxonomy (GTDB): domain Bacteria; phylum Verrucomicrobiota; class Kiritimatiellia; order CAIVKH01; family CAIVKH01; genus CALMUP01. The sequence continues at coordinate 13,488 of DAOLDL010000028.1, forward strand.
ACGGCGAATGGAACGGTCAAGAAGACCAATCTTTCCGCCTACGGCAATCCACGAGCCGGCGGTATCATTGCTATTGCGATCGAGGAAGGCGACCGGTTGATCGGTGTGCGACAAACCAATGGCAACAATGAAATCATGTTGGTTACGCGTCAGGGTATGAGCATCCGGTTTAATGAATCCCAGCTTCGCGACCAGGGTCGCGACACCATGGGTGTCCGGGGTATCACGCTGGGTCGCGAAAACGATGCGGTTGAAAGCGTTGAGGTGGTGGAGGATGGCGCCACGTTGCTTTGCATTAGTGAAAACGGCTATGGCAAACGGACCGCCTTTGATGAGTATCCCGTTCAGAATCGCGGAGGCAAAGGGGTTATCACGATGAAGACCTCTGATCGCAACGGCTTGATCGTCAGTGCGCATACCGTTCACGAGCACGAGGCGCTTATGATGATCACGGCAAACGGACAAATGATCCGTATTGCGGTCGATGACATGAGGGTCATCAGTCGAAATACCCAGGGTGTGCGAGTCATCAATCTGGATGAAGGTGACAAGGTGGTGTCCGCCACACCGGTGGAAGTTGATGCCGATGATGTTCCGTCCGATGAAACTCCCGTGAGTCCGGGGGAGTGAGGTGAAACGCGGCGAGGGCGCCGCGTCTCCAGCATATTGGCGGATTATTACTGCTTGCCTGCCGCCATGGCCTGCTCAATCGGCAGTACCGGAACTTCTTCGGCTTCCTGATAAAGTTTTTCGAGCGGTGGGCGGATATCCCAAACCACGCCCATCCAGCCAAGCAGTCTTAGTATGTAGTAGGTCGCATCGATTTCCCACCAGTAGAATCCCTGGCGTGTGGCCACCGGGTATCGGTGATGATTGTTGTGCCAGCCTTCACCCATGGTGATGAGGGCGAGAATCAAACTGTTGCGGCTTTGATCAGTGGTGTTGTAGCGCCTGGTGCCGATCATGTGGGTAAGCGAATTGATGCAAAATGTCGCGTGGTAAACCAGCACGGTGCTGACAAAAAATCCCCACACCACCAGTTGCCATCCGGATGTTTTCAGGCCGGGATATGTTGCGCCGAGAAAATTGCCGAGGAAATAAAGCCCGAAAGCCAGCATCAAGGGCGGTATAACATGGAAACGATCGAGAAAGCGCAACTCCGGATACTTGGCGAAATCCGGAATCCGGCTCAATTCGGTTTTTGCATATTTACTGCATAAGAGCCAGCCGATATGCGACCAGAACAATCCCCGCCGACCGGGCGAGTGGATGTCCTGATCGGTGTCGGAATGAAGGTGGTGATGGCGATGGTGGGCGGCCCACCACAATGCGCCGAGTTGGGCGGACATGCCCCCGACAAAGGCCAAAACGAATTGGAACACCCGTCCGGTTTTATAGGAGTTGTGGGAAAAGTACCGGTGGTAACCTCCGGTCAGGGCAAATACGCGAAGAAAATATAATAAAGCGCATACGCCGACGGCAAACCAACTGAACGGCACAAAAAACACCAGCAACGCGGCCAGATGCATGAAAGTCAGCGGAGTGCTGTCAATCAGGGTAATGTTCTCGTCATCTTTAAGAATATTGTCTTTGATGCGGTTGAATAAGAATCGCTTTTTAACTTCGGTCATTGCGTTTTCACCCGGGAGAGCTTTTTTTATTTATCGGAAAGGCTCTTGATAAAATCAAGTACATCCGATGGGTGTTCTGCGGCTTTTTTTACCGTTGGCCAATGCCTGATCACGACACCTTTTCCATTAATGACAACTGTGGAGCGGATGGTCCCGGTCACTGGTTTTCCGTACATTAACTTATTGCCCCATGCGCCATAAGCTTTCATGACGGAGGTGTCCTCGTCGGATAATAAAACGAAGGGAAGTTTGTATTTTTCAATAAATTTTTCGTGCGATGACACGGAGTCTTTGCTTATGCCCAGCACCACGGCGCCCGCCTTTGCCAGTTGCGAATAATCATCCCTGAACTGACAAGCCTCGCTGGTGCATCCGGGTGTGTCATCCTTCGGGTAAAAATAAACGACCAGGATTTTCCCCTGGTAATCTTTTAACCTGTGGCGTTTTCCGTCGCTTCCCGGCAATTCAAAGGCCGGTGCTTTCTTGCCTTCTAAATTCGACATACGATTCTCCGTTTCTGGCAGAAATATACGTGGCTCGGCGGAAGTTTCAACAAACGGAGTTTTCGCTGGTTTAGCCGGGGATATCGGAATGCGGTGAGGGCGCCGTGCCTCCAGGTCCGTCATCGCGAAAACTGCCGGATGCTGAATCCGTTTTGTTTCAGATTTTCCAACAAACTATCCTTGCCCGCGAGGTGCGCGGCGCCAGTCAAGACCAGAATGTTTTTGCCTTCAAATTGCTTCAGCCTTTCAACCCAGCCTTGATTGCGCGATGCAAAAAGGCCGGCATGTAACGCGTCATGTCCGGCATAGGATTTTCGGAAGAAGTTTTCGAATTGGTCATACCGTCCCGCCGTCCAGTATTGTTCCATGGCGAATACGGTATCTTTGATGGTGCGGGCGTCTTTTAATGCCTTTTGCAACATCTGGACCTGCAATTCGAGGCTCATTCCAGAGTAGAAATCCAAAATTTCATCGTTGGTGCTCAAAGGGTGGGTCTCTTTTCCATCCGCCAGGCACCGATCATGGAATATACCTGCAAGATCGTCTTGAATTTTGATTCCGGCCTTGATGGCGGCGATGTTTAACACCTGTTGCGCGGCGAGCCAGGGGCGTATTCGATAGGTTTCGTTTCCCTCAGTTCCCATTTCGCGATGAAATGTACCGTACTCCAACAACACACGTCGCGGCAATTGCCGGTGAATGGTTTCTCCCGTGGGATAGGTTCCCGCTTCCACAAGCGCACGCAAGCGATCGCGGCGTTTATCCGGCGCCTGATCGGATTCAAACACAACCCGTTCCGCGTTGTGGTATGCATCCTTGATTTCATTGGCAAGGTCGGAAAATACCACGGACGAAGTAAGCGGGACCACGGCAAGCACATGAATGGTTTGTTCGCCGCGTGTTGCTTCCCAAAGCAGAAAAGCATCAGCATGGTTGGATGTGGCCAGGAAAAGCACGACCAAAAAAAGGATGTGGAGAATGCGGGAGGAGGGCATGTTATTCCCTCGGGAAGTCAAAATTCGTTTCAAACATGTCGCGCAAACGAATCGCCATGGCTTCTTCATCCGGACCATCTACCGCAATGACGATTTGCGTTCCTTGAGCGAGTCCCAGAGACATTAAATTAAGCATGGATCGTGGATTTGCTTCTCCGGTTTCACAACGCACGACAATGGTGCCGGAATAGTCGCCGATTGATTTAATGATAAGTGCGGTGGGACGGCAATGTATCCCGTGTTCGTTTTGGATGGTGGCTTCTATGCAGAACATCTTGTATACTGTAATGTGTACCGCATGAATTTACAGGTAATATTTATTGATAATTATCGTAATAGCATGGGGACGGCCTCTTGAAGGCCCTTTCTCACCCATGGCTGGCTTTATTCCGTCTGCCCAATCTGTTTACGGTTCCGGGTGACGTACTGGTCGGTTTTGTCATTGTCATGCCCCGCCACACCGCCGGGTTGTTTGACTTGGTGTTTGCCGTGATTGCGGCGCTTTTCTTCTATATGGCCGGTTTGGCGATGAACGATCTGGTTGATGTGGAAAAAGACCGGCGTGAACGTCGGGGACGCCCGATTGCCGATGGCCGCATTACTCCCAAGGCGGCGCGAAATGCCGTATTCGTTTTGCTGGCAGGAGGACTTTTGTTGTGTGCCGCGATCGGTGTGCCACCCTTATTGGTCGGCGCTATGTTGGGAGGCATCATTTTTTTGTATAACATGTATGCCCGCGCCAATCGTTTCTTCGGTGCGGTGACCATGGGCTTATGCCGCTCGGGCAGTGTACTGCTGGGCGCCGCCGCCGCATTGCCATCAGGGTGGCCGGGGTGGGAGTTGTATTACGTGGCTTTGTGGTGGACCGCAATGATCGGCGCGGTGACGTGGATAGCCGCGAAGGAAGTCATGCGTCGTCCGTTCGGACGGGTCCGATGGTTGCCATTGCAAATTCTGGTCGCCGGAGGATTGGCGATTCTGTTGTTTTCTGAACAGCAAAATCCACAATCGCTTTTCCGCGCCGTATTTGGAATTGCCTTCGCGGTATTGTTGGCGTATCAGGCGGCGGTCAGGCTGGGTATGTCTACTCGTGTGAAAACACCTTCCGGTCGCCTGGTGGAATATGATCCTGATTCGCTTTATCCGCCAGCGATTGGCATTTTGATATCTGCGCTTATTCCCATGCAGGCGGCAATGCTGATACTTTTTTCCGATGAGCCATGGGTGTTGCTTTGCGCGTTATTGCTTCTGCTTTGCTGGCCGATCAGTCGATGGTTTGCAAAAAAGTTTTCGCCAAGTTGAAAAAAAGAGTTGGCCGCGATGCTTATGAATCGATCCGGTCAAAAACTTGTTGGGAGAAGGTTTTCACTTTCTGAATTTTTTCCTGGGTCATGCGGTCGAAAGTTCTGACCATCATCGAAAGGCGCGGTTGACGGACGAAAAATTCCCGATGATCCGCAACAAAACGCCAATACAGTGCATCCCATTCGTCGCACCAGGAGCCGGACGGAAAATCACTCATTTTACGGATATAATTTGATCCGGAAAAGTATGGTTTCGTAGTGATGAGGCCGCCATCTGCGAATTGACTCATGCCATACACATTCGGAACCATGACCCAATCGTAGGCGTCGATAAACAATTCCATGAACCAACGATAAATGTCGTCCGGACGCAAACGGCACAGCAACATGGCATTTCCAAGGATCATGAGGCGTTCGATGTGATGGCCGTAGGCATGTTCATTCACTCGCTTGATCACATGGTCAAGCGGCAAAAGCCCGGTCGATCCGTCATACCAGTGCGAATTGATTTTCCGTTTATGATTCCAGAAATTGGATGTTCTCTGGCGCACACCCTCGCGTACATACACGATACGCATGAATTCACGCCAACCGATGATTTGGCGGATAAATCCCTCCAGGTCATTTATCGGTATGTTGTGCTCGCGCGCATACGACAATGTTATATGTAACACCTCGCGCGGGGTGATGAGTCCAGTGTTGAGCGCCGGGGTTAATACTGAATGATGCAAAATTGCATGTCGCGTTGAAATGGCGTCTTCATAGTCGCCAAAGCCCCGGAAGCGGGATTTAAGAAAATGCATGAGGCTTTTTCGCGCCTCCTCATGCGTGGTTGCAAACCAGAATTTTGACGAATCACCAGGATTATGCGCGAAGTGTTGATCAACGTATTTTATTGCCTCCCGCACCGGTCGATCGTGGGTGGGAATAAATATTGCGGGCGGGGTTTGGTTGGCGGGCCATTTTTTACGGTTCTCGGTGTCGTAGCTCCACTTGCCCCCGTGTGGTTGCCCTTCGTCATCAACCATAATATCGAGCCGACGGCGCTGGGCCGCATAGAAATCAGCCATGAAATAGCGTTTTCGTTGATCAAACCATGAATTGTACCATACTGGCGGAGTCAGAAACATCGGGGTTTCGATGATCGTTAATTTGATGTTTCTCTGCCGGGCAAACCGCTGAAGCCTGCGCTCCAGCAGATAATCTACCGGGTCGGCCACCATGATGGTTTGAATGGATGCGGGAAGAATGCGATCCAGTAGTTCATGGGTCGCCAGGCCGGGTTGATGATCGACGTAATGTACCGAGACTCCTTTTGCGAGAAGGCGATCGGCGTAAGCCTTCATGCTCGCCCGGTGTAAAATCAGTTTGTGCCGATGAAACAAAAAGGGCTGATGCGGGTCGCCGCCATAAAACAAACAGTCCTCAATCAACCACATCTGGCGATTGGGTTTGATCGCGGGGTGGGGATCAAACAACTGGTGTGGATATACAATGACCGCTTCTGTAATCATGTATAAAGAACATAAGCCATGAATAAAGAATATCCAGCGATGTGAAAACCAGTGGAGGCAAAGGCGGCGCTGTGCTATGAATTCCCCATGAAGCAATTGCGTAAAAAGCTGGTGGTGTTACAAGTCGCGGCGCTGGGGTGGGATTTTTGCTCCAAGCATGTCGCATCCCGCAAGTTGCCGATTTTCCAGAAAACAAAATCCGTTTTTCCCGCTGTTACCTGTACCACCCAGGCGACAATGCGGACGGCCGCTCCACCCTCCATGCATGGCATGATTGCCAATGGCTTGTTTTTTCGTGATTTGAAAAAAGTGATGTTTTGGGAACAAGCCGCTTCGCTTGTTGAAGGCCCTCGCATCTGGGAGAATATTCGCAAGCGGGAACACGCGAGAGTGGGGATGATGTTCTGGCAACAAAGCCTGGGTGAGCAACTGGACCTCGTGCTGTCGCCCCGCCCGATTCACAAGCACGGCGGCGGCATGATTCAGGATTGCCACTCCATTCCGGAGTCGCTGTATGCCGAGATAAGCGCCACTGTCCGGAAAAGTTTCAATCTCATGCATTATTGGGGGCCGCTGGCTTCGGACAAATCCAGCGAATGGATCATGGACTCATTCGATCATGTGATGACGCATGAAACGCCCGACCTTTTGTTCGGCTACCTGCCGCACCTTGACTATGATCTACAGCGCTACGGTCCGGAAAGTCGTCACGCCCGCTCCGCCGCCTCCGCGCTGGCCAAAATGTTGAGGCGATTTTTACAATCCTGTGAAAAAAACAACTACGACTATGTCATCTTTGGTGATTACGAAATCACACCGGTTCGACGTGGCGCGGTGTTTCCCAACCGGCGTCTCGCCGACGCGGGTCTGTTCCGTGCGCGCGAGGTGAAGGGTATGCTGTATCCTGACTTTTTTCATTATGAAGCCTTTGCGATGGTGGATCATGAAATCGCCCACGTTTACATTTCCGATCCCGCGAAAATTGAGTTTATTCGAGAATTATTTTTCGGACTGCCCGGAGTTGGGGAGGTGTGGACACGTGAAGAAGCCGCCGCGCTTGGACTTGATCATCCCAACAGTGGGGAATTGATTTTACAAGCCGAACCTGGCGCCTGGTTTGCCTATCCGTGGTGGGTGAATTCCTCCGAAGCGCCGGATTACGCTACGCACATCGACATCCACAACAAACCGGGCTTTGATCCGTGTGAGTTGTTTTTCGGCTGGCCGCCGCCTTCGATCAGTATGAATACGAAAAAGGTGGACGGCACACATGGGCGGTTGTGCGATGTCGCATGGACCACCTCCTTGCGTGACCCCTGCTCACCGCGCAATTTGACGGAGTTGGCCTCGTGGATCGGCGCGTGGCATTCGCGTTCAACATGACTGGAAAACTTTCCATCGCGGTGGTATGCGCGCCGGGCCTCGAGCATATTACCAGTGCCGAAATCTCCCGCTTGAAGCTGTCGGGATTGAGCGCCACACCTGGAAGACTGGAACCGGGGTTGCTGGAATACACGGGTGATCTTGGCAATGTGCAACTGCTTAACTTGCACGTACGCACTGCATCCCGCGTTGTTGTTCGATTGGGGTCGTTTCATGCGGCGGCATTCAGCGAATTGCGAAAAAAGGCGTCGCGTCTACCGTGGTCATCCCATGTAACGCCTGGCCAGTCGGTGCGCCTGCGCGTGACCACCAACTTGTCATCGCTGTACCATAAAAAAGGAATCGCCGAACGGGTGGCCGGTGCGTTGGGAGATGCGCTGGGTCGGCCTTCACCTGTGGTTGCCGGTGATGATGATGGACCTGCGGAGGCGCAACTTGTTGTGGTGCATTTTCTCCGCAACCGTTGCACTATCAGCATCGATAGCTCGGGTGATCATTTGCATCGTCGCGGATACCGGCTTGAAACAGGAAAAGCGCCATTGAGGGAAACGCTTGCCGCCGCCGTGGTTCTTGCTTCCGGGTGGCCGATGAACACGCCGCTGGTTGATCCATTTTGCGGGTCGGGAACCATACCCATTGAGGCCGCATTGATGGCCGGGGGAATACCCCCCGGATTAAATCGTTCATTTGCCTTTGAAAAATGGCCGGGGTTTGACCGGGGAGCGTGGGAACACATGAAACAAGGCGCCCGCGATGCCGTTTGTGCGGTATCCGCGCAACTATTTGGTTCAGACAGGGATGCGGGAGCGGTTCGGATCGCCGAAGCAAATGCGGAACGTGCGGGTGTTGGCAAATTGTGCTCATGGCAAAAACAAAGCATCAGCGACTTGTCGCTACCCGCAGAAGCTGGCTGGATTGTGACCAATCCACCGTATGGCGAACGTGTGAAAGGCGGGCCGGACTTGCGAAACCTTTATGCCCGCATGGGTTCAGTCTGGCGTAAACATGCAAATCTGTGGCATATTTACCAGATCACGTCCTCGCCCAGGTGGACGGGGCAGTTGGGGCTTTCATGTGATAGTGTGGCTCGATTTGCCAACGGCGGGATACCGGTTTCATTATACAAGGTTCAGCGACATGACGACATTATGGATGAAAGCGGCCTCGTTCGCGGCGCATAAGCACCGCAATCAGGTTCGCAAAGATGGTAAGACTCCTTACATAGCCCACCCCTTTCGCGTGGCGATGATCGTGCGCGACTTGTTTGGCGTGAACGATGAAGAAGTATTGGCCGCGGCGCTGTTGCACGACACCATCGAGGACACTGATACGGATTACGATGATATTGCCGACGCGTTTGGCGAGCGGGTTGCAGATTTGGTTGGAGCACTGACCAAGGATATGCGCTTACCTGACCATAAACGCGAAACCGCTTACGATCGGCAGTTGGCCGAAGGACCCTGGGAAGCAAGGTTGATCAAGCTTGCGGATGTGCTGGACAATATCACCGATGCGTCGCACGAAAAAATGATTCGTAAAGCGAGCTCGAAAGTTGTGCGCGCGATAAAGTTGGCGGAAAACGACGAGGAATTATCCGGCGCCGTCCAGGTTGTGAAGGAATTTGCAGAAGCATTGATGGTTGTGGAGGTATAACGTGAAAATATTTAAACGTATTCTGGTGATGCTATTGGTCGTATGTTCCGTAACTGCTCCGGTTCTTGCCATGTGGACCGATGATATGGAGCAGGCATTAAAAACCGCAAAGGCGGAAAATCGATATCTGTTGGTAAACTTTACCGGATCCGACTGGTGCGGTTGGTGCATTAAACTGGATAAAGAGGTTTTTTCAAAAAGCGAATTCAAAAAATATGCGCAGGAAAAACTCGTGCCGGTCATGATTGATTTTCCCATGCGCAAGAAACTTTCCAGCCGTTTGCAGAAACAAAACAGCGAGTTGCAAACGAAATTCGGCGTGAGGGGATATCCCACCATTCTGATACTTGATCCAAGCGGGGCGAAAATTGCCCAGACCGGATACCAACCCGGCGGCGCGGAAGCCTATATCCAGCATATTGAAAAGTTGATTGCCCCCCATGCGGAAAAGTTTGGCGAGGTTAAAAAGGTGGTTGAGGCTCCGGGTCCGGTGGACGTGAATGTCATGCGAGTATGGACCTCGTCGCAAGGCAACACGTTGGAGGCAAGTTACAGCCAACGGATCGGAGATAACATAGAGTTGCGCCGCTCGGATGGTTCCCAGGTTAGAATCGATCTTTCATCCTTGTCTGAAAGCGATCTCGAATTTTTAAGATCGATCAAGGCGATTAAGTAATGACATCTGTACCGGAAGCGGAAGTGTTGGAGCCTGAAGTGATTCCGCCGGGGCAAGGCGGTCCCGGAGTTGCCGAGGCAATTATTCCCCCGGGAATCAACCCGATTTTGGCGGGACTTCTCGTCGATGTGGTAAGCATCTTCACGATTGGATTGTTCGGATTTCTTGCCGGTGGTGTTTTGGGCTACTGGGCCGCTTCATCCAATCGCATGCCGGTGCCGCTCGCCTTGTTGATTGGATTGGCTTGCGGCTGGTATTGCGCATTGCCGCTTCCGCGTACATTGCCGGTGGCAACCCTGGTGGGGTTGATCCTGGTTCTCTGGCGCCGCTGGTCGCGTTGACACGGATCCCCATTTCCACAGACAAGAATGTCTGTTTTACATTTCTGAATTCAACCGGGTTATGGGAAGAGTCTTCGTGATCAATTTCAAGCGTGTTGCCGACCCCGACGCCGGGGAAAACAAGATATACGGAGTAACGCAGGGAATTCTGCCTGTGCTGGCTAGGTTCAAAAGGCCTGAATGTCCTTTAATCAACAGCTTGACGGGGGCGGGTCAGATTTGATACATCCACCGCCCATGGGACAACAACTTAGAGTTCGAGTAAAACGTGCAGCACGCCTCCGCCGCGTAAAACGGCTTAAAAAGCGCAAAGCAGAAGCCCGCAAAACCAAAGCGGCCGGCAAAAGCTCCTGATCGACCGCGCGCCAGCATGTAATCGTTAGCGAGCATTCCTGATTGTAAGGATACGTCCGGAGGTCTGTCCGGTTGCATGCAATTTCATATATATCGGTCTTGTCGTGACAAGCCCGGGATCATGGCATATACTCATACCATGAACCGGAGTTTTTCATGATCTTGCTGGTAGATGATGATCATGCCATCACGCAGGTGCTCAAGGAGCTGCTTTCGCGTGAGGGGTATGATGTATGTATTGCCGGCAATGGCGAGGATGCATACACCATCCTTAAGGAAAAATCCTGCCGGGGAATGCTTCTTGATATGCTGATGCCGGGAATTAACGGCGCCGGCTTGCTCATGTTGCTGGCCGCGGATGGAATCAGCGTTCCTGTCATCGTAATGGCCGGATCGCCGGATTTCACCGCCGAAGAATTGCAGGACTTGCCCGGAGTGGTGGGTGTGCTTAAAAAGCCCTTTTACCCTGAAGAAGCTCTGTCCATGGTCCGTCGGCTTATGCCGCTGGCAAAAACCTGAATCACCCCCGCTTTCTCACAAGCGATTTATGAAATTCAACATTACATATACTTTATCCAGGTTCACCCGGTTGATGGTAACCGGCATGGCCCTGGTCGGATTGATGGCTTGCTCCTATTTTAACGGTTCCGGATTCGTGCCCGCGAAGCACGACAATATACAGAATGTGACATCGGCCGAATCCTTTGACCTTATGGTTGTTCGCGCAACAACGCCCGTGTTGGTGGATTTTTGGGCGCCGTGGTGTGCGCCGTGCCGCGCGATGGAGCCGACAATCGTGCACATTGCGGAAGAGTTCCGTGGTTCAGTCGGTGTGGTGAAAGTTAATGTGGATGACAATCGAGCGCTTGCCGAGCAATACAATATCCGGGCTATACCAACGCTGATGATTTTCAATAATGGCCGCGCGGTGGCCATGTTTGAAGGCGCCATGCGTCGCGCGGCTTTGGATCGCTGGCTTCGAGATCAATTAAAACAAGACGGAGTTGCGTTGCCCGACCCCGTATCGTGAGGTGATTATGCAGATTCAAATAGAACAAAAAACGGATGATCAATTGATTGCCATTGGCGTTTTCTCCTGGCCGGTCTGGTCAAAGGAAGTTTCCACGTTCGAGTGGTCATATGATGACCAGGAGCGTTGTTACCTTCTGGATGGGGAAGTGGAAGTGGAAGCGTATGGCGAAAAATACCACTTCGGAAAAGGCGACTTTGTGACATTTCCGGTTGGAATGCATTGCGTATGGCATGTGTTAAAGCCGGTGCGCAAGCACTACCAGATGGGGTGATCCTACTCTCGCATGATCACGTTTCTGCAGGGTATATTGGTGGAGAAGTCCCCCGCGCGCGCCGTGGTAAACGTTGGCGGTGTGGGGTACGAGGTGTTGATCCCGTTGAGCAGTTATGATCGATTGCCGCCGGAGGATGCAGGCGTCAAACTGCTTACCTACCACCACGTCCGTGAAGATGCACAGGTTTTGTTCGGCTTTGTCACGGATGCGGAGCGCAATATGTTCAACCGGCTGTTGGATGTAAATGGAATCGGTCCCAAGCTGGCGCTGGCGGTTTTGAGCGGACTTTCCGTTCGTGAAATAAAATCCGCCATTATCGCAGGCGATAGCAAGCGGTTAAGCGGCATTCCCGGCATCGGAAAGAAAACCGCAGAGCGCATGGTGGTTGAGTTGAAGGATCGGATTTCTGCCGGGGAAGCTTTGGAGGCAATCGCCGGGGTCGATGACTCCATGCCGGGAGACCAACGGATTCGCGATGCGGTTATGGCTTTTGTCGCGCTGGGATATAAGCAAATCGATGCTTTGAAAATGGCGCGCGATGCCGCGGCAGGTGTCGGCGCATCCGCTGGCGTGGAAGAACTGATTCGTGCCGCGCTTGCAAAAAAATAACGATAGATTGCCCGGGTTCCATTTTCCGGCGCTTACTCTTGACCGATTAAGCGTAAGGAAGTACCGGGGGCAAGATTGCGATTGAGAGAGGGTGGGGAGGAAATACCGTTTGTTTCGTAGCCATCGTAATCCTGATTCTAATCTTAATCGCGGATTAGGATCAGGATTAAGATTAAGTTTAAGATGAGGAGCAGGATTACGGTAAAGGGATGGAACGCTCTCCCGGATGGGATGTATGTGTGTCTGCTTGACCTGTGGCGGATTGGGGGTACTCTTTGGTGGTAGACCCGGTTCATGTGGCTGGGGTTGTCTGGAGACTGTCAATGAGCAGAATTTTTATTCTAACCATATTTTTATGCGGATTAATATCAGGTTGCGCCCAAACCGCGCCGTCAGGTTCGGCGGACTCCGGATCCGTTGACGATAACAACATTGTAAACATGGTGCAGTTGCGTTTATCCGAAGATCCTACAACATCCCGGCTCGGGCTTGGCATCGAATCCTCGGACGGTATTGTTACCATATCCGGCCGCATCGATAATGCGGCCAGAAGAATGCGCGCCATCGGAATCGCAAGGAGTGTTCCGGGAGTGCGCGGGGTGATTGATAAAACAGTTCAATTTTAAAGGAGAGTTTCGGCGGTGAAACCTCGATTGTGCGTTTCATCCGCCCACGTGTGCCCTGTCTTCTGCCTCCTTCCGGTATTTCTACTTCTTGTTTCCTGCGCCACACGACAACCCGCCCTGGAATTTTACTCGGAGCTTGCCCTCATGCCCGAGGGCGGGACCGTTATTGAAGGGTTGACGGACATTGACCGTTCCGGACGAAAAAACGGGGTTGCCGCCCTTGACCCCATCGTCAAGTTTTGGAAGCGGCCAGGCATTGATCCTGCCGAACGCCTGATCGAGGAAGTCGAGGGTGTTGTTCTGGTTCCGGTGGAGGAAATCATGACCCGCTTGCTGGAAGAACGCGACTTATGGACGTTTTCTTTTTATGGAACCATACAAGAGGCTGAAACCCGGCTTGAAGCGGGAGTTCCACTTCTTGTCATGGTGCAGGACAATCCCATGAATGTGGACTCGCGTCGGTACATGATCTTGTTTGGCTTCAACCGCAATGCGGAAAAACTGGTCGCCATGGAGGGTGGTCCTTATCCCGGAGTCTATACATACCAGGCATTTCGCAGAATCTGGAGACCGGTGAGGAATTGGGTAAAAGTGGCGTGTCCACCGGAACGAATCACATGGCCAATACGAACGCTCGAACAAATAACCCTGGCCCGCTACCGCGAGAAAAAAGGCGATTGGCAAATCGCTTTGCGTGATTACGAAAAGGCCGGCGTACTTGATCCGTCAAACGAGGAGATCATGCTGGCCCGGGCGAGAATCATGTATGAATCGGGCGATACGCTGGGCGCCATCGTGCAATACCGCCGGGTACTTGATCGCAGTGAATTCAACGCAACGGCGGCAAATAATCTGGCGTATATTCTTTTATCCAACGACGGCAGTCTGGCGGAATCGGAGCGTCTGGTGCGTCGGGCCTTGACGATTGAACCATCCAACCCCGCCTATCTTGACACCCTGGGATTGACCTTGATCCGGGCCGGACGACCGGGCGAGGCGGCGCAGATTCTATCCCGCGCCCGTCACCGCGCCGATTCCATGCCACGAAAAGAACAACGAAAAATCACGCATAGACTGATCACGGCATACGTTGACAGCAATCAGCTTCACCTTGCGCGACAGACATACCTTGATCAACAGCGAAACGACCCGGAATTTATGCTTCCTGACGACCTCGCCCGTGTATTGCACCCACCACCAGTGGAGTAAGTGACACCAGCGGTTGTTCTCCATTCCCGTCATAATCTTACTCATAAGCAGAGACTGGTTTTCGGGTTAAGATTATATTTGAGAGCAGGGCGAGGGGGGGCTGTGTTATGTGACACAGACATTCTTGTCTGTGGACTACACTACTTCGTATCGATTCAGCGGGCAGGAATTGCAATCCGGCTTTTTCCGGCAATTCTTTTTTGCGAGCAGTACAATCAATGCGTGAAACTCGTTGAACAGTTTTGTACGCTTCGGCGCAGGCAGATTGTTGAATGGTTCGGAAAGCAATTCCGCGATGTCTTCGTATGACGCTTTCGGTTGCACCCATCCGTGGCGTTCAAGAAACCGTCGTGTATAAGCGTCCACAACGAAGAATGGCATCTTTCCCGCATATAAAAGAATGCTGTCGGCCGTTTCTTTCCCTATACCGTTAATGGCCAGCAGGCGCGATCTGACTTCGTGCGGCGTTCCCTTCAACATTCGTGAAATACTTCCGCCATGGTGTTCCACAATGTTGGCCGCCAGGTTTTTTAAACGATGAGCCTTGATATTGTAATATCCGGACGGATGGATCAGTTCCGCCAGCTCCTGTTGACGAATCGTATATATCGCGGAAGGGTTGAGCACACGCGCCATTACCAGGTTGCGTATGGCCTTTTCCACATTTATCCACGCCGTATTCTGGGTTAAAATTGCACCAACCATCATTTCAAAGCGTGTTTTCGCCGGCCACCATTCCTGTGGTCCCCATGCCCGGGAAATCAACCGGTAAATATCCCGCGCCGGCGGCTTTGTTTTTGCGTTCGTCATGGTGAATGATTACCTTGTAACCATGTTAAGAAGAAATGCCAAACATGACGACAGGAAAGGCCTCGCCCAATGAAGCTTCATTTTTACGGCGGCGCGGACACGGTCACCGGTTCCATGCACATGATAGAAGCCAACGGTTCCCGGATCATTCGGGATGCCGGCCTCTTTCAGGGGCGTCGCGAAGAGGCCAGACGCATCAACGAGAATCCCGGGTTTGATGCTGGAACGCTGGACGCGATTTTGCTGTCGCATGCGCATATCGATCACTGTGGGAATCTGCCCACAATCTGCAAGCTGGGATTCAACGGTGCGATTCATGCCACCACGGCTACGACGCGCTTGACCGAAATCATGCTACGTGACTCGGCATATATCCAGTCCCAGGATGCCGCTTACCTGAATCAAAAGACCAACCGCAAAGGCATGCAACCGATTGATCCTCTTTACACGATCGCGGATGCGGAGTCCGCCATCTCCAGGTTGCGTGGTCATCATTATCATGAAGCAGTTGAACTTGCTCCGGGTATCCGGTCTGAAGCGTATGAAGCCGGCCACATCCTTGGTTCTGAACTTTCGTATATTACAGTTGAGGAGCAGGGTCGCATCCACAAAATCGGTTTCGCGGTGGACCTTGGTCGCCACAACCTTCCCCTTATCCGTGATCCGGAGACCATGCCACCCGTGGATGTCCTGGTCATGGAAAGCACTTATGGCAATCGAAAACATGGCGATGCCAAAAACGCGCGCGAACAATTGCGCGAGGTCATCGCAAAAACCTGGAAGAAAGGCGGGCGAGTCATCATTCCTGCGTTTGCCCTCGAGCGCGCACAGGAGTTAATCTATCACATTTCCAGTTTGATGCTGGATGGGAAACTGGAAAAACGTTCGGTTTACCTGGATAGCCCCATGGCGGCGGAAGTCACAAAAGTTTTTGATCAACACACGGATTATCTGGATGACGATTATGCCGAAATGAAAAAAGAAATGGGTTGCCTGTTGTGCCCTCCCTGGGTCAAGGCAACGCCATCCGTGGAGGAGTCCAAGGCGGTAACCGGCAGTGATGAAGTGTGTGTGGTCGTCGCGGCCTCCGGTATGTGTGAACACGGCCGCATTCTCCACCACTTGAAGCATAGTATTGAAAATCCCGACAACACCATTGTTATCGTTGGTTACCAGGCAATGCACACGCTCGGGCGGCGTCTCGTTGAGCAGCAAAAGGAAGTTAAAATCTTCGGCGATACATTCGAACGAAAGGCCGGGGTGGTGACGCTTGACGCATTCAGCGCTCATGCGGATCGCGACGACCTTGTAACGTATGCCAAAGCGGTAAATCCGGGTAGAATCTTCCTTGTTCATGGTGAAAAAGAAGCGCGTGAGGCCCTTGCCGGAGAACTCACCCGGGAAATCGGCGCGGAGGTACTGCTTCCCAAACGCGGTGATGTGGTGGAGATAGGGTCATGAGCGATGATGTCACTCACACACTGAAGTCGGGCATGGCCGCGCTTGTCGGTCGGGCCAATGTCGGAAAGTCCTCGCTGACGAATGCCATTCTTGGCGAAAAATTAAGCATTGTCAGTCCGGTGGCGCAAACCACGCGGTCAATTATTCGAGGAATCCTCACCGATACCCGGGGACAACTTGTTCTGGTGGATACGCCGGGACTGCACAAAGCGCCCGGTGACCTGGGGAGAGTCATGAACCGTGTTGCCCGCTCCTCCATTGAAGGCACCGATGTGATCATGCTGGTGCTTGACGCTTCGTCGCCGCCTTTTGATGAAGATGAAGGTTGGATGCGCCGGCTGGTGCGTCAGGAAACGCCGGTTGTCATAGCGTTAAATAAAATGGACCTCGGTGGCCGTCATGAGGCGGGATACCACGCTCTTTGGCAAACGGTTGTCGGCGACGCCGATACCGCGCCCGTTCCGATTTGGTGTCCAATTTCCGCAACCACCGGTGTTGGTGTTGAGGCGCTGGTGGATACTCTTTACGCGCAACTTCCTGCAGGGCCGTTTTTGTATCCGGAGGACATGTTGTCGGATTATCCGCGAAAACTGAACATGGCTGACGTCATCCGCGAAAAGTTGTTTCATGAATTGCGCGAAGAACTTCCGCATGCGATTGCCGTATGGGTGGACAAAATCGAGGAGGCGGACGATGCCTGGACTGTCCGTGTGGTCATTTACGTCAACAAGCATTCACAAAAGGGAATTGTGATCGGCGAAAAGGGCAGGATGCTTCGCAAAATACGTCGATCATCAGAAGCGGAATTGACCGAACTGTACGAACATAAAGTTAAGCTCGATCTTTGGGTCAAAGTGGAGAAAAACTGGAGCCGCAATTTCTGGCTGTTGAAACAATTCGGCTATGTTTCTTAAATCGGGATATTATTGGCCGGCGTTGGTTGTGCTGGCTGTGGCGCCTTACCTGACCGGTCTACATTATGAGTTTGTCTATGACGATCACGGTGTGATTGTAGAAAACCCGTTTTTCCATGAGGAAAACCCGTGGCGGGAGGTGGTATCACTTCAGACCATGATCCGCCACGACGTGGTGGATGGTCAACGTCCCGCATTGATTGCCACGTACCTGGTTGATCGTATGGCTTGGGGTTTATGGCCGCCGGGTTATCGGATTACCAATTTATTTTTTCACTCCCTGGTAATCCTGTTGTTGGGCGGATTTCTGGTTCGATTAACCGGGAGTCGATCCGCGTCGGCATGTGCGGTTCTGTTGTTTGCCTGGCATCCGCTTCTGGTGGAAGCCGTGCAGTCGCCCTCATTTCGAGAAGATATACTTTATGTCTGCGGCGGAATGTTTCTCCTGATGTCGGCTTGTCGCAGGGAGGCGTCCATCGGATGGATGGCGGTCGGAGCTTCAACGTATGCACTGGCGCTTTTGTCCAAGGAATCGGCGGTTGTATTTCCCGTCCTTATGGTCGCTACGTGGATGTTGTTTCCGTCGACAAAACCGTCGCGTTCATTTCAGTGGGGATGGTTGGCGGTTGTTGCCGTGGTTACCATTCCGGTTGCATGGTTGATATTTACCGGACGACCGGTTCAGGCGTTGGGAGGCGGTTGGAACGGGGTTTCATTTCGCGGGAGCGAGGGCCTTTGGTCGGCGCCGTGGTTGCTTTCCTGGACATTGTCCCGGTTCTTTGCCCCGTTTTGGCTGTCGATCGACTATCGGTTAACGCCACTTGATGGTCCGTTGAATGTGAAATTTCTCTGCGGTGTATTAACGATGAGTGTCATGATCTGTGCGGCATTCTCGGTGCGCAAGAGAACGCCGGTGATTTCACTCGGGTTATTGTGGGCGGTTGTCGCATTTGTGCCAGCCAGCAATGTGGTCCCATTGTTGAACCCGGCGGCGGATCGATATGCGTATGGAATACTTCCCGCTTTGTCGATTGTCGCGGCGGGTTTGTGCCTGCGTTTTTCGCGCCGTGCCATGTACCCATTCATTGCGCTGGCCGTGATGTTGTTATCGGTCACGATGGTCAGGCTGATGGACTGGAAAAACGATCTGTCGTTGTGGTCTTCCGCTCTGCTGGTGGAACCGGCCAGCGCCCGGGCGCATACATGGTTGGGCATTTTGGAAGAGCAGAAAGGAAATCCGGATTCCGCCATGGATTACTATCTGGCCGCGGAAAGGTTGAATCCCAGCGACGTGACGCCCATGGTCAATCGTGCCATATTATTGGGAAAGGAAGGCAATCTGGATTTGGCGGAATCGCTTCTGCTTTCAGCGCTGACACGAAGGCCGGATCATCCGCAAGCGCTGGCTAATCTGCATGTGGTGCGGCGGTTGAAAGAGCAAGCGCCATAGCCCGGCTTAATCGATCAATGCAGAAGTCAGCGCCGACCACTCCAATACCGATAAGGTTTCCGGTCGGCGTGTGGGTTCCACGCCTGCTTTATCCAATGCCTGCGTGGCCGACCGTGTCATGCCCGGCACGGTAAAACCGGTCAGAATGGTTCCCATTTGCTTGCGCCGTCGCGAGAACGCGTGACGCAATAGCGTGTCAAAAACGCCCGGATTTTTTAATTGCGCCCGGTGGTTGCCGGTTCGTTTGAGGATAACAATGGCCGATGTCACTTGCGGTCGAGGATAAAAGCACGATGGTGAAATTCTTTTTGCCAGCTTTACCTTGTAGTCCATTTGCGCCCAGATGCTTAACATGCCGTAATGTTCGCTGTTTACCCCGGCGGCCAGGCGTTCGCCCACCTCCAATTGAACCGTGACCACCAGAAGATCAAGTCCTTCCACCATCATGAAGCAATCGACCAGCACGCGACTTCCGACTGAATAGGGAAGGTTTGCGACCAGCTTGTTGACACCGTGTTCATGCTTAACGGCCTCAAGCGACAATGACAAGGCATCGGCGGTGATGAGCCGGATGTTTTCATGATCAATCAGTGATTCCGCCAGGTACGATGCCAAGCGCTTGTCTTTTTCAATCGCTACGACCTTCTTTGCGCGTTCTGCAAGAGGTTCGGTCAAAATGCCCAGGCCGGGTCCAACTTCGAGGATGACGTCATCCGGCGCTATCTCCGCCGAATCGATCATGATCTTGAGAATGTTTTCATCAATCAGAAAGTTTTGCCCCAGTACTTTGCTGGGAAGGAACTGTTGCCGTTCGATCCAGGCCCGGACCTCGCTGGGGCGGGTGAGTTTTGGCTTGCCATCCATACCGTTATTTTCGCCTTGCGGCCCACGGGTTTTTCCTTCCGGCCAGATGGTATGCCTCGGTTATTGCCGCGACCATGCTTGACGGGTTGGCTTTGTTCTTTCCGGCGATATTAAACGCCGTGCCATGGTCGGGCGACGTGCGCACAATGGGAAGGCCAAGCGTAATGTTGACACCGGAATCAAAAGCCGCGAGTTTAAGCGGGGCCAATCCCTGATCGTGGTACATCGCCACGACGGCATCGTATTGTCCTGCGGCGGCAAAATGAAATACCGTGTCGCCCGGCAGTGGTCCATGAACATCCAGGCCCTTGCGTTTAAGGCGGGCAATTGCCGGGGCAATGACGCGAATTTCCTCTTTTCCGATATCGCCGCCTTCACCCGCGTGAGGATTCAAGCCGCAAACCGCAATTCGCCGGCGTTTGAGTCCCATCCATGCCAAAGCCTGGCTGGTGATCGTGATGGTTTGCGAAAGGATTGGACCTCGTATACGCGACGGCACTTCGGAAATGGGGACGTGCCGGGTAACCAGCGCCACACGCAGTGCGCCGCCGGCAAGCATCATGACCACATTGCGTGTCCCCGTTAATTGCGCAAGCATTTCGGTGTGACCAGGGACATCAATGCCGGCGTGATGAAATGCCGCCTTTGAAATGGGAGCGGTTACCAATGCATCCAATAATCCCGACTGGCAGGCGTGAACACCGGCGCGAATCCATTCCGCGGCGGCCATTGCCGCGGGAGCGCTCATGGTTCCCGGGACCCATTCAAGAGGGGCGGGAGCGTCAACATGCCACAATGAGATGCGGCCGCGTTGTTTTATCGTTTGTTTCCCATTCCACGGAACCGGAGCGGGAATGCCGAATTTATTGCACTGGCGGGCCGTAATGGCGGCGTCGCCAATAATCACGAATTGAAGGTTGGCCGGCCAACGGTGTTCGTGAAGAGCCTTGAGGGCGACCTCAAGTCCGATGCCATTGATGTCGCCGGATGTAATGCCGATCCTGACAGGTTTGCTCATGTTTGCCGCGGTAGTACCGGCAGGTAGTAAATAATGGAATATTTGTTCCGTAGCCGTTCAACCCAGTCGCGGTACAGGCGTTCGGATTCCCGCTCGCGCAATTCGGTTTCAATTTCGCGGCGAACCTCTTCGAATGTTTTCACGTAAGCGTCACGTCGTTCTTCCACTTTGATAAGATAATAGCCTTCCGGAGTAGCCACGATGTCGCTTATTTCGCCGACGGACGTTGCTTCAAGCGCGTTGCGCAATTCATCGCGCAACATTCCGGGTTCGATCCAGCCCCAGTCGCCACCGAGAGCCGCAGATGGGTCTTTGGAAGTCGTCCTGGCTTCCTCTTCAAAAGGGGTTCCGGTCAGAATGCGGTCGCGGGCTTCAATCATCAGTTGTCGGGCGACATCGGTATCCGGTCCTTGAGGCAGAAAAATCAATCGGAAGCGGGATTGTGCCGGTTGTTGGTACCGGTCCTGACGCGCCTCGTATTCATCCATGAGTTGCCGGGGGGAAATTACGATCCGGTCGCCGACTTCGCGACGCCGCATGATGCTGACAATCAGCCGGTCGCGAATGGTTTCCCGCCATTCTTCCAGGGTGATCTGGTCTTCGGCCAGCGCGGCCAACAGGGCGGCGCGGTCGTTGTTGAATCGCTCCTGGATAATTTCATTCACGCGATCATCAATCGCGCGATCTGGAATGACGCCTTGCATGCTGGTAAATTCCTCGAGGATGAGCGCCTGATCTATCAAGCGTTCCAATCCGGCGGTAAAAAGTTCCTGCCGCTTGGCTTCGACATCCGTGTTTCCGCGCATCATGCGCAGGCGTTCCTCTGCTTCGTGAATGGCGATTTTGACTTCACCGATGGTAATGATGCGTTTGTTCACCGTGGCGGCATAACCATCCAGGGGCAGGCCGCCGGTTGTCATTTGCGCGGAAGCCGCGGTTATCGGGCTGAAAATCAGGGAAAGCAACGCCCAGACAGCAGTATAGGTCTTAAAATTCATAGCTCTCCATTATGTCAAATATAACATGTATTAGGCAATTGATTTACAATTGGATTAAAAGAGACGTTTTCAACGAAAAAAACCGTGCAATTCGCTGAAAAAACACATATACTCAACCCAGTTTATAAGGGGAAATCCATGAAGAATATGTTTGTCTATATGTTGGGGGCGGCCGTTTTGGCTGTCGGAACGTCATGTGTCACGCAACAGGGTGGTCAAGCTCCGGTTGATGCGGCGGCTGTCGAGGCTACGGCAGTAGAGGCAAAAGCAGAAGCCAAAGCTGAAGTGAAGGCTGAAAAAGCCAAAAAAGTAGAAAAAGCCGAAAAGAAAGCGCCAGCCGCGGATGCTCCGGTCCGTGCTTCGCGCTCACAAGCCATCAACGAGATCTCTTACGATGCGGATTCCAGGAATCTGACCATCGTGTTTGATCGCGGCACGTATGTTTATGCGGATGTGCCGGCGGAAGTGTACGAAGGTCTGGTCGCCAGCGATTCGCAAGGCGCTTACTACCGCAATGAAATTCGCGGCAAATACAAAGGTTCCCGCGCGAATCAATAATCCGCGATCGTCTGCATCGTGGTAAGCCCTGCATGTCGCAGGGCTTTTTTATTTCAACCTTTGAGTGGTATTAACCCGAAAACCGATACAACTACTGAATTCGGGTTCAAGCGATGGAGGGGCGGCGACCTCACCGCGTTCCGAAGCTGGTGTAGTAGCCGCACCGTGTGCGGCATCCGGTTCGATTATGTCGTATCATGTGATGAGATTCTGCACCTCACGGAGGCGCTACTACACCTCCGGCAGGGGCCGGGGCTTCATGTCGGCCGCGTCATTTCCAATTTCTGCATTCGGGTTTAAACAATGGAGACGCGGCGACCTCACCGCGTGCGTGCGTAGGAATCAGATCAAATGTAAAAATGCCGTCGCCATGCCGAGGAAGAGAAAGAACCCCGTAAGGTCGGTGATGGTTGTTACGATGGAGCCGGACATCATGGCGGGGTCGAAGCCGAGGCGACGCATCATGAACGGGAAGAACGATCCCACGACGGCGGCGATGATGGTGTTGATCCACAATGCCGCCATGGCAATCAGGCCAAGGTAAATGTTGCCACGCCAAATGTAGGTGATGATGCTTAGTTGTGCGCCCAGCACCGCGCCGTTTATCAGCCCCACAAGAAATTCCTTGCGTAA
>DAOLDL010000029.1:0-36191 GCA_035327305.1 Kiritimatiellia bacterium
GAACCTACAACCTTGGCGTTAACAGCGCCCTGCTCTACCATTGAGCTACACCGGAGTCGTCAACGAAAGGGCACAAAATTAAAAGAATCCTGTCTGTTGTCAAGTCCGCACGTTCAACCAGAGCAAATCTTTGCGGTTCGTCTTGCCTGCTTGCGTAAACCCGGTTGAACGGTTACTTTTTGTCCGGAGTAAATTATGTCGAGCACATTTGGAACATTGTATCGGGTTAGTACGTTTGGCGAATCGCATTGCCGCGGGGTGGGGGCGATCGTGGATGGTTGTCCGCCGCGCATTCCCCTGACTGAAGCGGATATACAACCGCAATTGGACCGGCGACGTCCCGGTCAAAGCAAGGTGGCTACAGCGCGTGAGGAGTCGGACACCGTCACGATTCTGTCGGGAACGGAGTTTGGTGTCACCCTCGGCACACCGATCGGGCTGTTTGTGCCCAACAAGGATCAACGCCCCGGCGATTATGCTGAAATGAACAAGATTCCCCGTCCCTCCCACGCCGACTACACCTATCAGATGAAATACGGCGTTCGGGCCTCCAGCGGTGGCGGACGTTCCAGCGCCCGCGAAACCATTGGCCGCGTTGCCGCCGGCGCTATTGCGGAAAAAGTTTTGGCGCTGAAATATGGTGTGGAAATCGTCGCATGGGTCAGTTCCGTGGGAAAGATCGATGGTTTGGTTGATGAATCAACCATTACCCGTGATCAGGTTGACGCAACGTCGGTGCGTTGTCCTGATATCGAAGCTTCGGCAAAAATGGAAAAAGCCATTGTTGACGCTAAATCGGAAGGTGATTCCCTTGGAGGCATCGTTACGTGTGTTTGTCGAAATATTCCAGCCGGACTGGGTGAGCCGGTATTTGACAAGCTGGAGGCCAAGCTTGCCCACGCCATGATGTCCCTTCCCGCGACCAAGGCATTTGAAATCGGTTCAGGTTTTTCCGGTACACGCATGAGGGGGAGCGCGCATAACGATCCTTTTGTGCAACGTGAAAATCGGCTTGGCACGGCTACCAATTACAGCGGAGGTATTCAGGGCGGTATTTCCAACGGGGAACCCATTGTATTCCGTGTCGCGTTTAAACCGCCGGCGACCATAAGCAAAGCCCAAGCGACGGCGGATTTCGAGGGCAAACCAACCGTGCTCGAGGCAAAAGGACGCCACGATCCTTGTGTCGTTCCGCGCGCCATACCTATTGTGGAAGCCATGGCGGCCATGGTGTTGTTGGATGCCGCATTACGTCAGCATTCGCGTACGCTCTAACGATCATGGTTCGCATTACCGGAGGATTATACCGCGGGAGAAAACTGAAAGTACCCCGCGCTGGTGTTCGCCCCACCAAAGACATGGTTCGACAGGCATTGTTTTCCGCACTAGGTGAATCAATTGTCGGCAAGCGGGTCGGCGATTTATTTGCCGGTACCGGGGCCATCGGGCTGGAGGCAATCAGCCGGGGCGCGGCGGAGGTAGTATGGGTGGAAGCGGCTTCGCATACGTTTGATATTCTTCGTGAAAATCTTTCCACCGTACTTGGTGAATCCATTCAGCCGCATTCATGCGTTCGCGCTGATGCCATGATCTGGCTCAAATCTCTGTCCCCGCCGCTTGAGCTTGATTTATTGGTTGCCGATCCGCCCTATGAACCGGAAAATAATATGCCATGGGCAGAGCGTTTGTTGGATCTGGTTGCCGAAGGACAAAGACTTAAAAGTGATGGTTTGCTGGTTGTTGAACAACACATTGATCAACCGGTGATCGACAAGCCGGTATGGAATATATTAAAAGAAGCAAGATACGGAGAAACGAGGCTTGTATACTACCGCAGAAAAGAACCTTAACCTAAAGGTGTGTCCATGATGCGTTCGGCCATATATCCCGGAACTTTTGATCCAATCACGCTGGGGCATCTCGATGTCATGAAGCGGGCGGCCAATGTATGCGACCGGCTGGTCGTGGCCGTGGCGGAAAGCCCGAAAAAGAAGCTGTGGTTTGATCTTAACGAACGTATGTCCATGGTGCGGGACGCAGTTTCTCAAGTCTCCAATATCGAGGTCGTGTCATTTCATGGCCTTTTGGTGGAATTTGCCCGAAGTCAGGGCATATATGTCCTGGTCAGGGGATTGCGGGCATTCTCCGACTTCGAATACGAATTTCAAATGGCCTTGAGCAATCGGAAATTGGCTACAGACGTGGAGACATTGTTTTTAATGACTTCTGATACATATAGTTACGTAAGTTCGAGTGTGGTGCGGGAAGTTGCGGAGCTGGGCGGGGATATTTCTGCACTGGTCCCACCCGGCGTCCAGACTGCTTTACGGCGAAAAATGGAACAACGCGACACGTTACCGGCAACGTCATGATTATTGAAATTGCCAAATTATCACCCGATGGCAGTTCATATATCGGTGAATTGCCCGGGGAGATACTGGATCTGGATCAGGACAAATTCGCGCATGCGGACGGACCTGTCCACTGTGACCTTTTTGCGTATCTTGTATCCCACGAATTGATTGTAAAAGGAACTATCAAAGCCCCCATCAAATTGTTGTGTGGCCGGTGCGCGGGATTTTTCTCGACATTTCTCGTCGTTTCGTCTTTCCTTCGCGCTTACCCGATTACCGAAGGGGTGGATAAAGTGGATTTATCCGAGGACATTCGCGAGGATGTTTTGTTGGAAATCCCCAATTATCCAGCCTGTTCGTGGGAGGGAAGCGGCGTGTGTCCGCATTCCGGCGTTAACCTCGACGAGATGAAAATTGAGGAAATGCCGCCGGAAAATAGCCCATGGAGCATTCTGGACAACTTCGACGGTTCATCATCACATAAAAATTGATATCGGGTTTTATTGAGGGAGTAAGTAAATGGCAGTACCAAAAAGACGAGTATCGCGGATGAAACGGCGCCAACGCCAGGCATCCCATAAAAAAACATATCCCAACGCTTCTGAAGACAAAAAGACCGGTGGCCTTCATTTGCCTCACCGCGTTTGCCCGGAAACGGGCATGTACAATGGTCGGCAAGTGCTGACCGTTAACGCTGACGAATAAGTCCATGCGCATTGCCGTAGATGCCATGGGAGGCGACTTCGCACCCCGTGAAATCGTCGCTGGCGCGGTTCAAGCCGCCCGGGATCTAAAGCACATTGAGACCCTGTTTCTTGTTGGCGATACATCGGCCATTCAGGCTGAATTGGCCAAGCATGGTCCGACGCCTTCGAGCATTGAGATTGTTCACGCTTCTCAAGTTGTGGGTATGGATGAATCACCGGCTACGGCAGTTCGCAAGAAAAAGGATTCTTCCATCGCGCGCAGTGTCGATCTGGTTAAGGAGAAAAAGGCCGATGCCGTTTTTTCCGCCGGAAGCACTGGCGCCGCAGTAGCCAGCTGTCAGTTGAAACTCCGCACATTGGAGGGCGTCATCCGTCCGGCCATCGCGGCGGTTTTCCCTTCGCCAACCAAACCTTTTCTTTTGATCGATGCCGGCGCCACACCTGATTGCACTCCCGAGATACTTCTGCAGTTCGCGGTTATGGGTTCCGCGTATTCCCAGAAAATCATGGGCGTCGATAAACCACGCGTCGGTTTGATGAGCATTGGTGAAGAAGACGCCAAGGGTAACGAGACGACCAAGGAAACGTTTGGACTCATTGAAAAAAGTCACTTGAATTTCGCCGGAAACATCGAGGGGCACGATTTATTTGAAGGCGAAATTGACGTGGTGGTCTGCGATGGTTTTGTCGGCAATGTCATCTTGAAAACCAGTGAAAGCGTTGGTCATGCCATCAGCACGTGGATCAAACAGGAATTTACACAAAACCCGATTCGAATCCTCGGTGCGATGTTGTTGCGTGGCGCGTTGAAATCCTTTAAGAAGAAAATCAATCCGGAAGCGTATGGAGGCGCTCCGTTGCTGGGTATCAACGGAATATGTGGTATCGGGCACGGTTCTTCTTCCGCTTATGCCGCATATAATGGAATTCGTGCCGCCGCAGAAGCGGTGAAATACGACATCAACCAGCAAATCGTTGATGAAGTCCGGAAACTGAAAGGGGCCGAGTAACATGGGTTGGGCAGATAAAATCAAAATGCCTGCGCAACAAGAGGTTCGCAATGTATGCATAGCAGGGACCGGGTCGTATGTGCCGGAACGTGTGCTTACCAATGCCGATCTCGAAAAAATGGTCGACACCACGGATCAATGGATCATGGACCGCACGGGGATACGTGAACGTCGGATCGCCGGACCGGATGAACCGACTTCCGTCATGGCCGCAAAAGCCGCCGAACGGGCGCTGGCCACCGCCGGTGTAACTGCCGAACAGGTGGATATGATCATTGTCGCGACCATTACGCCCGACATGGTATTCCCCAATACTGCGTGTTTTGTCCAGGATGCCATCGGGGCAAAAAATGCCGTCTGTTTTGACTTGGAAGCGGCTTGTTCCGGTTTCCTTTATTCAATCGATGTCGCCAAACAATTTGTTGCCACCGGCAAATACGATACGGTTCTGGTCATCGGTGCCGAAAAAATCAGCACCATCACCGATTGGTCGGACCGCTCTTTGTGCGTATTGTTCGGGGACGCCGCCGGCGCCGCTGTGATTCGTCCGTGCGATGAAGGCCGCGGAATGATTCATTCCGTGTTGAAGTCCGATGGCTCTCTGGCCGACCTGCTGAAATTACCTGGTGGCGGAAGCCGCCACCCCGCAAGCGAAGAAACGCTCAAGCAGGGACTTCATTTCATGAAGATGGATGGCCGGGAAGTGTTCAAGCATGCGGTCACCTGCATGATCAGCGCCGCACGCCAGACGCTGGAAGATACCGGTTTGGCGGTGGAAGACCTTTCACTCATTATTCCGCATCAGGCCAACATGCGAATCATCAAAGCGATAAGCGACCGTTTGGGAGGGGAGGAGTCCCAGTATTTCGTTAATCTCGACCGCTATGGAAATACGTCGGCCGCTTCGGTGATCATCGCGTTGGATGAGGCATACCGTTCGGGGCGATTGAAAAAAGGCGATTTGGCTTTGTTGGTGGCATTTGGCGGTGGATTCGTCTGGGGCGCCAGTTTGTTGGAGTGGAGCAAATCATGAGTACAACAGCAATACTGTTTCCGGGGCAGGGCGCCCAAAGTGTAGGAATGGGCAAGGATTTTGCCGAAAAGAATCCGACTTGTCGGGCTTTGTATGATCGTGCCTCGGAGGTCCTTGGTTACGATCTCGCCGCGCTTTCTTTTGAAGGTCCCATTGAGAAGCTCACGGTATCAGCGCACGCACAACCGGCAATATTCGTCGCATCCGTGGCCTCGTATACCGCCTTGCGGGAACGGCATCCCGGGCTTCGTCCCCATTCCATGGCCGGTTTAAGTTCCGGCGAATGGACGGCCTTGCATCTGGCCGGCGTCTTGTCTTACGACGCAACGTTGCGGGTGTTGGAAGCGCGCGGGCGTTTCATGCAGGCGGCCTGCGAACAGACGCCTGGTTCCATGGTCAGCATCATCGGCGCTGATGAAGCACAGCTTCAAGCATTGTGTGAAGCTACCGGAGCGGAGATGGCCAATTTGAATTCGCGCGATCAAACCGTTCTTAGCGGCTCGCGCGAATCTATCGATGCCGCAGAAGTAAAGGCCAAGGAACTTGGAATCCGGAAAGCCATACGGCTCAATGTGGCCGGGGCGTTCCATTCTTCGTTGATGAAACCTGCGGCAGATCAATTTGCGGAATTTCTGGCCGGCGTTGAATTCAGCGCGCCATCGCTTCCGGTACTCGCCAATGTTACCGGCGCGCCGCACGCTTCTGATGCCGGGGCCATTCGCGACGCCATGGTCAAACAAGTCTATAAATCCGTGCGATGGTACCAGGGTGTCGAGTATATGCAGGGGCAAGGTGTCAATCTCTATATTGAATGCGGCCCGGGAAAAGTTTTAAGCGGCTTGGTCAAGCGTATTGACAAGAGCGCGGCTACGCATAGCATACAGGAACTTTCAGGATTGGATTCGCTGACCTCGATTTGATCGGACAGCGGGAGTGAACATGACGGATTTAACAGGTAAAACTGCAATTGTAACGGGCGCCAGCGGGGGAATCGGGCAATCCGTTGCGTTGGCGCTTGCCCAAGCCGGCGCGGATGTCGCAATTTGCGGACAGAATCAGGAGCGTTTGGCCGCTACCCGTGACCTGGTGGCAGGAACCGGGCGCAAGGTTTTGTCTTACGCCATGAATGTCAGTCAAGCAGAGTCGGTTCAGCAAACGGTGGACGACGTGCATAAAAATTGGGGCCGGGTGGACATCATGGTCAACAATGCCGGCATCACGCGTGACGCATTAATCATCCGTATGTCGGAACAGGACTGGGATGAAGTCATGGACGTGAACTTGAAAAGCGTTTTCTTTTTCTCCAAGGCGGTTGCCCGCGTCATGATGAAACAACGTTCCGGCTCGATCATCAATATAGCATCCATCATTGGCTTGATCGGCAATCCCGGGCAGGGTAATTATTCGGCCTCCAAGGGAGGCATCATTGCATTTACAAAATCAGTGGCCAGAGAGCTGGCATCGCGCAACATCCGGGCAAATGCCATCGCCCCCGGTTTTATCGCGACGAAAATGACGGAAAAGATTCCTGAAGATTTGCAAAAGAAGATGTTGGATTCCATACCGCTGGGACGGTACGGTAAGCCTGAAGATGTGGCCGATCTCACCGTATTTCTCGCCGGTGACCGGTCGTCGTATATAACCGGCCAGGTTTTATCAATCTGCGGCGGTATGGTAATGCAGTAAAACTTAATAAAGTAGAATAAGGAGACAGGTCATGGCATTGGAAGATAAAGTCAAAGAAATCATCGTGGAACAACTCGGCGTAAACGCGGAGCAAGTAACCAACGAAGCTTCATTCATTGAAGATCTTGGCGCTGACTCGCTCGACACCGTGGAATTGGTTATGGCGTTCGAAGAAGAATTCGGCGCGGAAATTCCCGACGAAGACGCCGAAAAATTGACCACCGTTGGCGCGGTCGTCAGCTACCTCAAGGAAAAAGGCTTCAACGGTTAATATAACCGGCCGGAAACGGTTTTCATTGGCCGGCACAGGCGAGTTTCGCCTGTGCCGGCAATGAGGTTTTAAGATGAGCAAGCGACGTGTTGTGGTAACCGGGCTGGGGCTCGTTTCCCCTCTGGGATGCGATCTGGCCAGGTTCTGGGAGCGCCTGACCAATGGTGTGTCGGGTATTCGTCCATTGACGTATTTCGACACCAGCCAATACACATCCAAAATTGGCGGTGAGTTGATAGAGTTTAATCCCGACGAATTCATATCCGCCAAGGAACGTCGGCGTATGGACCCCTTTTCCCAGTACGGGATTGCTTCCGCAAAATTGGCGGTAAAAAATTCCGGTCTCGACCTTGATAAAATCGACTTGGAGCGCGCCGGCGTTATTTATGCCTCGGGTATCGGCGGCCTCCAGATCATGCAGGAACAAACCAAGGTGCTGATGGAGCGTGGTCCGTCCCGCTTTTCACCTTTTATGATTCCGCAAATGATCACCAATATTGTCGCGGGGCATATCGCAATTGAGTACAGTTTCCGCGGCCCGAATTTCTGTATCACCTCGGCTTGCGCCTCGGCAACGCACTGTATAGGCGAGGGGTTGCGTATGATTCAGCACGGGGAAGCTGATGTCATTATCGCGGGTGGATCCGAAGCCAGTTTGTGCGAGCTTGGCGTCGGCGGTTTCTGCGCTTTACGTGCGTTGAGCACAAGAAACGATGAACCAACCAGGGCCTCGCGTCCATTTGATCGCGACCGCGATGGCTTCGTAATCGCCGAAGGAGGCGCCGCCCTCATTTTGGAGGATTTCGAGCATGCGAAAAAACGCGGCGCGGAAATTTACTGTGAACTGGCCGGCTACGGGCGCACGTGTGATGCCTATCATATTACCGCGCCGGACGAACTGGGTCGTGGCGCCGCCCGGGGAATGAAACTGGCAGTTGAGGATGCCGGACTGAATCCCGATCAGATCGATTACATCAACGCGCATGGCACCAGCACGGAATTGAATGACAAGTGTGAGACCATGGCTATAAAAGCCGCGCTTGGTGAAGATAACGCCCGAAAACTGATGATCAGCTCGAACAAGTCCATGACCGGCCATACCTTGGGCGCCGCCGGTGGAATAGAATCGGTGGCTTGCGCGTTGACCATCAAGCATGGAATCGTACCTCCTACCATCAACCTTGAAAATCCCGACCCGGCGTGTGACTTGGATTATGTCCCCAATGTGGCGCGGGAAACTGAAGTAAAAGCCTGCCTCAATAACTCACTCGGATTTGGCGGGCATAACGCAACTCTTTGCTTCAAGGCGCTGAACTGATCGGTTCAAGCATCTTCGAGTTGCGCCAGGTTGATGATATCGTCTCATGAATTCGCCCACTGTAAGTGAAACCGAAAAGCGACTGGAGCAATTGGCGGCGATACTGCCCCACAAGCGCAAAATACTGATTATTCCACATGACTATCCCGACCCCGACGCCCTGGCGTCAGCGGCGGCAATGCATTTGCTCCTCGATAAAAAATTCGGTATTCACAGTCAGATTGCATTTAACGGAACCGTATCCCGGGCGGAAAACAAAGAACTTCTAAAGCGATTGCGCTACAAATGGGTGCGCACCAGCTCTCTGGTGCCGCCAAGCCGGCAGGTATATTGCATTTTGGTTGATACCGCGCCCTGGTCCTCCAATGTAACCATTCCGTCGTATGCGCGCCCGATAGCCGTAATTGATCATCACCGTCATTCGCGTGCCCATATCGTAAAGGATTTTTACACGGATATTCGAGCCGGCGCCGGCGCTACTACAACAATAATGCATGAATATCTGAAAGCGGCAGGAATAACGCCGCCCCGCTGGTTGGCGGCGATTATGGCGTATGCCATTATTTCTGAAACATTGGATTTATCACGCGAATACGATAAACCCGATGTCGATGCCTATCTCGATCTGACCGCGCGCGCCGACTTGGGACTGATAGGCAAAATCCGTCACGCACCGTTGCCGCGTAGCTATTATGCTTTGTTCCAGGAGGCGTTAACCAACGCACGCAAGTATGACAAGGTCGGATGGAGTCATCTCGCCGGCGTTGAACAACCGGAAATCGTGGCGGAAGTTGCCGATCTTTTGTTGCGGATGGACGGGTTGCGCTGGTCCTTCTGCACAGCCCATGTGAAAGACGGTTTGTTTGTATCGATGCGCAGTAGCCAGCGCGGTGCACGGTGCAGTCAACTTCTGCGTTCGGCGATAGGAAGAAAAGGTTCGTCGGGCGGACACGACAGCATGGCCGCCGGCTTCATCGACTTGAGTGGGTTGGAAGACGCCGAGAAATCTGAACGACGACATGGCCTGGTGGAGTCTATACTCGCCCGCATCTACAAAAAATCGCCGATTGATTACACCAGGATCGAGCAATTATCCCAACCCTTGCCGAATATTTCCGCCAGGTAAAAAGTTGCCGTCGGGTCGAACCTGTCGCCGACGTCTGACCTTCTGGCTGAAAAATCGCGGAACCGGTCATTTTCAAGCCATCCAGGACCTTCAGATATGGGATGTCCGAATTCGGAAACCGGGAAACGCGAAACATAAAAAAAGAGGAGCGGAAGAAATCCGCTCCTCTTTCTTAATTGAATCTACGACCTCTTAGTAACGATCGCGACGACGTTCTCCGCCGCCACCACCATAACCGCCACGTCCGCCGCCGCCGCCACCGCCACCGCCAAAACCGCCGCCACGCGGACGATCTTCACGAGGTTTGGCTTCGTTGACGGTCAACGCGCGACCATCGAAGTCCTTGCCGTGCAATTCCGAGATAGCTTTCGAAGCGTCATCTGACGATGACATTTCGACAAAGCCGAATCCACGGGATTTGCCGGTGAATTTATCGGTAATGATACTGCAATTGCTGACCGAGCCGCATGATTCAAACAAACGGCGAAGATCATCTTCAGTGGTTCCGAACGAAAGGTTCCCAACATAGAGCTTGGTTGCCATATTTACTTTTCCTTATTAACTGCTGTGAGGAGACGCTCGTGACTGTTCCCGACTCGTTCGGGTTTCAGATCGACATCCACCATGCAGTCGCAGGCGATGGACAACCTACCATGTTCACTTAACTACTCTCTACCAACGGAAGCGAATAATGCCGTTTCAGGATAAATCCGCAACAAAAATCGGAGGGGGGATGTTAATTTTGGCGATCATGCGGGGTCCGGTGATCCTGCAGTGGAAATATGAACTTGCGGGCACGGTATCCCTGAACCATAGAATCCCGCCTCGACACGCCCTGATTATTAAACCCCTTTTTTCCCGCTTTTTTTACTTTGCATGGTTGACCTGTCATTCCCGCCTATCTATACTCACATCAATCTCGTATTTTAAAAGTGTTCATTCCATGTTGGTTGGAGATAAAAAATGAAACAACGCAGGTTGACGCCAGGTATCTGTTTCGCATTAGCTGTGTTGTTCTTGATACCGATTCAAACGACCTTTTCCCAAGCTCCGGGGGCAGGTCGTTCTCCCATTACCGTCCGGAAAATGGATGGCAGTAAAGCTTCAACTCCGGTCTTTGCCGTTCGCGGCTCGTCTGCTCAAAGCAGTAGGACAAAAGACTGGTTCCGTATTTATGTTGAGTATGACAGCGAACCCGATTGGATTGATGAATTAAATTTCACGTTTTATGTATTGGTTCGTGGAAAAACCCGGGACGCTCCACCGATGACGCTTTTTAAGGGTGAAGTATCTTACATTCACATTGCATCCGGTCGTCGTCATCAGGCCGATATGTTTATTCATCCAAACATCATCAACCGGTTTGGTGATGTTGAACGCGTTGCCGTTGAAATACGACAGGGCGGCCGCTTGCTGGAACGCTCCGGAAAGCCGACGCCTACCGAAGCCTGGTGGGAAAGATTGTCTCCTGTTGATGGTGTTCTGCTGGATCGTTCTCAAACACCCTTTGCCTTGATTGATATCGACGATTACGAAATTATCAAACGCAGATAAGCATTTCTTTTTCTGGAAAATATTTATGTCGAATGGACATCGGATTCTGGCTCTGGATATCGGCGCCAACAGTATTAAACTTGCCGAATTTGGGTCGAGTCGGAGCGGAAACATCGAGCTGATCAAATTCGGCGTCAGTTCGCTGGGAGCTGATGCACCGAACGATGCTGAACGTGCGGCCGTCGTCACCGCCACGATCAAGGAGCTGATGCATGATTGCCAGATCAAGCCCGGACCGGTTCTCTTGTCCGTGTCAGGGCAATCCGTTTTTTCACGTTTTGTAAAACTTCCTCCCGTCGACAAGGAAAAGGTTTATCAGATAATTCTCTACGAAGCCCAGCAGAACGTCCCTTTTCCTATTGATGAAGTCGTCTGGGATTATCAATTGATCGGTCGTGGTGAAGGGGAACTGGATGTGATGCTCGCGGCAATCAAGGCTGACATCATTGTCGGGCTGACCGATGCCGTGGAACAGGCCGGGCTTCAGACGGACTTGGTCGATGTGGCGCCCATGGCGCTTTACAACGCTGTCCGCTACAATTATAGCGACAGCGCCGGATGTACGCTGGTGGTGGACATCGGTTCCCGCTCCACGGATTTGATTTTTATGGAACAAGGTCGGGTTTTTATCCGCAGTGTTCCCGTCGCCGGCAATGCGATTACGCAACAAGTCATGCGTGAGTTCGAATTGTCCTACGAAGATGCCGAGGAAATGAAAAAGGCTCATGCGTTTGTGGCCTTTGGCGGCGCCTATGAGGACCCCAAGAGCGAGGTCGCGGGAAAAGTATCCAAAATCGTACGCAATGTCATGACCCGCATGCATGCGGAAATTGACCGATCCATCAAATTTTACCGCACACAACAGAACGGCATGCAACCATCCCTTGTTCTGTTGACCGGCGGCAGTGCCACGATTCCGTACCTCGACACTTTCTTGAAAGAAAAGTTGAAAGTGGATGTGGATTATTTGAATCCGTTTATCAATGTGCCGGTAAGTCAATCGATTGCCAGTGACCATATCGGCAAACACGCCCATGAGCTTTCGCAGGTTGTCGGACTTGCCTTGAGGCGGGCGTTGACGTGCCCGATCGAGATCAATTTATTGCCACCCAAGGTCGTTGCCGAAAAAGACTTTCGCCGTCGCCAGCCTCTTCTGGTTGCCGCGGCTTTTGGCTTGGCCGCTCTGGTCGGGTTATGGGCGGTGTATTTTGCCCGAATGGCCGCCCAGGCGGATGAAAGTCGCGAACTTGTGCAGGCACAGGTTTCCTCCCTGGAACAAGTTGAACTGCCTCTTAAAAGCATCGAGGCGGATACCCTTTCATACCAGGATCGATTTAACGTTATCGAAGTGGTGGTTAATAACCGGAATGAATGGTTGAAAATCATTTCAGAAATTCAAAAAGCCCTGCCGCCAGACTTGTGGATCGTTCAATTTACGCCGAATCGGGTTACGGAGGCGGATGTAACCGCGAACCGTGAGCTGGCATTGGGTGCCATCAAGGGGGTTACGGTGCGTGGAATGGGGTACATCGACAAGGTTGATTCTCCCGACTACATTCGCACGTTCCGGGATAATTTGAGGCAATCCGAAATGTTCTCAACCCGCACGGAATTCATTTCATTGCCGACGCCTCCGGCTGGTGAATATACGCGCGAATTTACTCTTTCCATTGTGCTGGAGCAACCGGTCACACTATGAACTTTAAAAAACACAGTGTATTGATCGTCGGTTGCGGAATTGCCTTGGTATTGCTTGTTGTAGCGGTGTTTTTCCTGGTCACAAACCAGAATAAATATCGCGATAATGTCAGATCTCTGCAATCCGCTAAAAGCCGACTTGATGGCTTAAACAATCGGAATCCGTTTCCTTCGCAGGAAAATATCCGTCTCTCCGCTGAAAACCTTGAGAAAATTAAAAACAGTTATCATTCAACGATTACAACACTTCGTCGGGATCAGCTGGTTTCCGAACCAATCGAACCGGCGCGGTTTGCTCCGATGCTGGAAGAATCTTCCCGCCGGATTCGGGGACGGGCGACTGAATTGGGGATAACACTTCCTACTGAACCGGGTCTCGGGTTTCGACAATATGCGGCCGGAACGTTGCCGCCCAACGATCCCCGGATTATGGACCGCTTGGTCGTGCAAGTAAAAGCTATTGAAGACGTTTGTTTGCTCATGCTTGATTCTAGAGTGCATTCCATTGACACCATTCAACGAGATGAGTTTGAGGCGAGACCCGATGCGATACAGGAGGCTCAACCGGAAGTCCGGGGTCGTGGTCGCGCCGCCGCCGCCGCTCCGGGACGTCAACCCGCACCCGTCGCACGCGCCATTGTGGGTGGTCTACCCATGCCTGCTTCAAGTGAATTGTATTCCACGGAACGAATTTCGTTTTCATTCACCGGGCGCGAAAGCGCAGTGTGGGAAGTACTTAACCGGCTGGTAAATCGACGGGTTTTCTACAACATCGTTGATGTTTCCTTTGAGAATAGTCGCACTGACCTTGGAAAACCCGTAGATATGCGACTGAAGTTATCTTCCATGCTTGCCCAGGCCCGGGCGGCTCAAACCGGTCAGCCCGGCGCTCCTGCGGTGGCGTTACCTACGCCAACCCTGGAGTCAATAACCCGCGATGAACGCGTTGTCGGTGGCCGCGAAATAATTAAAGCCAGGGTAGTGGTGGATATGTACAGGTTCCTTGATGCGACGGCTTCGGAGGTATCGCAATGAGCAAGGCGAAAAAACCCTCCGGATTCCTTCAGGTAAATTATGACAAGGTGGTCATGGTTGTCGTTTTGGTCGCATTGCTGGTAAGCACGCTTCTGCTTATTTTGCAACTTAATCAGGGTAGTTCTGCCATGGCGATTACCCAACAGGATCTGGTGGCGAGAAATCCCCGCGCCGTGGCGCCGGTTGATGTAACGCCATTGCAACAAATAGCGGAAAAAATTAATACACCTTATCAAATCTCTTCGGCGCAACGTCGAATGCTTGTGGGAGAATTACGCGTCAGCAGTATCCCCGACGGATTGCCGATTCCGTTTGATGCGGCGGTCTGTCCGTTTACCGGAGCCAAACAACCTGTAGTGGACGAATTGGATACCGATGGCGACGGCATGCC
Organism: Kiritimatiellia bacterium; assembly: GCA_035327305.1. Lineage (GTDB taxonomy): Bacteria > Verrucomicrobiota > Kiritimatiellia > CAIVKH01 > CAIVKH01 > CALMUP01. Next base: position 14,184 of record DAOLDL010000029.1, read on the forward strand.
TGATGCATGGGAACGCCGTTACGGGCTGAATCCATTTGATCCAAGTGATGCCGCCCAGGATCTCGATGGAGATGGTTTCACCAATCTGGAAGAATACCTCGCCGGCACGGACCCCACGGATCCCGCGGATTTTCCACCGCCTTCGGCAAAACTCCGCTTGGTACAGACCCGCGTCACTCCCTTCAAACTTCGCTTTTTGAATATATCTCGCATTACGGATACCGATGTGCGTTTTCAGTTAAACTTGCGCACGTTGGAGAGAACCTATTTCCCGCGCATGAACGAAGAAGTGGAAGGTTATACGGTGATCGGCTATAACGAGCAGGGTCAGGAAGGCCGACCTGAATTATTGCTTCAACAGGGTGACAAAACCGTGCGTTTGGTTCAGGGGCGTGTCATCGATGACAAGGCTTACTCCGCCATTCTGGTTTTTCTGGTCGACGGCAAGCGATACAGGGTCAATGTCGGGGATTCCATCACTTTGCTTGATCGTGATTATAAAGTCATTGACATACGTGAAGATCGTGTCGTAATACGCGACGAAGAGGCGGGCCGGGACGTTGACATCGGATTGCTTAGCGAAGATGAACGCCGTCAGCTTTCTGGCGGAGCGAGGCCGTAAATGTACGAGTGTCAATGTATCGCGATTGATCGTATATACTTTAAATAGACTGTATCGAGAGATGAAGCATTTATCAGGAGTAATGGCATGAGACGCATTCGATTCGCATCAACAGTGATCACCATTGGCGTATTTAGCATGTTTAACGTCGCCCTGGCGCAGGACATTAATTTTGATGACCTGTTGAGCGAATTAAGTTTTGGAGCTGAATTTAGCCCCGAGGAGCCGGATCAACAAACCGAGCCGGCATCAACCGCGTCCGATGTTCCCTTGACGGATGATATGGACGACGGATTTGACTTTGGTGATGCTGACGTAGGTGGCGATGTTGCTCCCGGGTCTCGCGAGGTAGTCGCTCCCGCCGCGGAGTCTTTTACCACTGAATCATCACCTGAAATGGATTGGTCGTTTGACGGCGATGAAGATTCGGCCGAAGTTGCGGATGAAGTTGAAGAAGCGGAACCGGAAGCTCCGGTGCGTCCAATTGTAACGGCCCGCCCGGATGCGGCTTCACGCGCCGAAGCTCGTTTGATGGCTCAACAGGAAGAAGTTCGCCGCCAAGCTAGTGAAATGCAAGGCCGAAAGAGCATGGATGATGCCCTGGCCGCCATACAAGCCGGCCGTTATGAACAAGCCGCTCGTTTACTTGAAGACGCATCGCAACGAATTCCCGTTCGTCCCGGAAATGAAGCGATTCGTGAACAGATTCGCATAAACCTGGGCGATGCCTACACCGAATTGGCTCGTGCAAATGTGGACACTGACCTGTCATTTGCCCGTCGAAACATTGATCTCGCCCTCAAGACAACTCCGGAAAATCGCCGCGCCCAGGCGTTGGAAAAACGCATCTCCTCGCGCGAGCGACGTGTGGCCGATCAGATAACGCGCCCTGTTTCAGTGACGGAACAGGCTAAATATGCCGATAAGTACCGCTCCATTGATCAATTACTGCGGGAAGGACGCGATCTGTTTTCCGCGCGGGAATATAATGACGCAGAACTCGCTTTTGAGCGCGTTTTGCAATTGGATGAATACAATATAGAAGCCATGCGCTTTCTACGCCGTATCGAAGACACTCGTTATAACATCAGAACCCGCGAACGTGAAGCCACGGTATCCGAAATGATGGCCATGGTCCGTGATACATGGAACCCTCCCATCAGGACGGATGTAACGGTTCCCGCCGGTCCCGCCACGCAGACTAAAATCGACTCGCTCTCCGCCCAGCAGAAGTTGCAGAGGAAAATGGAACAGATCATCATTCCCTCCATCGGATTCCGCCAGGCCAACATAACCGATGTGGTCAATTTTCTGGTGGATGCCAGTGTGGCGGGCGACCCGGATGGAATAGGCGTAAATATTATCCTGAAACTCGCCACAGAAGGCTCGGCCGCGCCATCAGCCCCCTCGGCTCCCGCTTCCCCGGCATTTTCCGATGATTTTGGATTTGGGTTTGGTGAATTCTCTGATCCGGGATTTGACGCGGCCCCATCGGGAGGCGCTTCCGGAGTACCTACCATTACATTAAATCTCCGCAGAATCACATTGCTTGACGCCATCAAGTACATTACCGAGGTGGCGGATCTCCGTTATCGCCTGGAAGACAACGTGGTCATTATTACGCCAGCCAACGTTGTTTCAGGTCGCGTGATTACCCGCATGTATCCTGTTCAGCCGTCCATTCTTGATGTGATCGTGGAACGCACGGAAACGGATACTTCATCCCGCTCCGGCGATTTCATCAGCATGGGGGGACAGGCCGCCACAATCAAACGCAGTGATGTTAAGGACTTTTTTGAACGCGCCGGCGTTCCTTTCCCGGTCGGCACATCGATTACCTACAATCAAAGCATCAGCCAGCTCATTGTTGCAAATACGGTGGAAAACCTGGAAAACTTTGAACGAATTCTCTCCCGCTTGAATGTCATTCCCAATCAGGTCGAAATTGAAGCGCGTTTTGTCGAGGTGAATCAAAACAACCTTGAGGAGTTGGGCTTCCAGTGGGCACTTACGGATAACTGGGAAATTGCCCAGAAGAAGGGCGGGGGACCCCTCGGCGCAAACGAACAAATCATTGCGCGCGCCGATACCAAAGGCTTTACCAAAGGCAATCGCTTCTTCGGTTCGGACTTGACCACTGGCGCTATTCAACCGGTTTCCGCGGTCACACAAAACCCGAATCAATTTCCGTTGGGCGGCATTTTGAGCTTTGCCAGCGTCCTGACGAATCCGGAATTGCAGGTCGTCATTCATGCGCTATCCCAAAAAGGGAATGCCGATCTCTTGTCGGCCCCGCGAATCACCACTCGTAGCGGTATCAATGCTCAAATTCAGGTGGTAACAGAAATTATATACCCCACAGAGTTTGAAGTGACCGAACCCACGATAGCCTCGTCTACGACCATTGTGTCGGATGGCAGTGCCGCCGGTGGCGGCTTGGTAACGCCTCCAACCGTCACGCCCGGATCGTTCCAAACCCGCGAAGTCGGCGTTATTCTGAATGTGACCCCCACAGTAGGTCCCGATGGATACACAATCGATTTGACCATGGTTCCTGAAGTTGCCGAATTGGTGGACTGGATTCAGTATGGTTCTACCATCAGCGCGGGCGGACAGACTTTCACCTACAATATTCCGCAACCGGTATTCGCCAGCCGCAAAGTTACGACCAGCATCGTTGTCTGGGACGGACAAACCGTGGTCATGGGCGGGCTGATTCGTGAAGATTTGGTGAAATATGAAGACAAGGTGCCTTTGCTTGGCGATATTCCACTTCTCGGACGTTTGTTCCGCAGTAAAGGTGAATATAGCCAGAAGAAGAATCTCTTGATCTTTGTTACTGCCCGTTTGGTCGGGCCGGATGGAAAGCCGATTCAACGCGATCAGATGGTCGGTGTTGATGGACCTGAAACAACCAATCCTTGATAACATGCGGTTGCTCCGCATGCTTACAGGTAGTGTGGTGATTTCAGCGAAATGAATCCATTTGTCTGAAGTTTATCGATTTGTCTTTTGGTGACCCGGCGCGGGTCGCGAAGCGATGGTTGCCGCCATAGGGTGTGGCAATTACCGTTTCTTTCTTCCTGATCCCATGCAAAAATTCAGGTTATGGTCCGTCGGTCTACTGGCGTTAGGCTTGCTAGGAGTCTATGCCATTGGTTTGGATATTCGACGCGATGTGCTATCCATTCAGCGACAGTATATCGGCGAAGTCATGCCGTTTACCTTGGAAAGCGCCTTGCATTATCGTCGCGTCAAAATGATGCATGATCGGGGCTTCCTCCCCGAGGTGGATGAGGCGATTCAGTATCCGGAAGGAATACGTATCCGTGAGATCGATGCGGTTTCATCGGAACCTGTGCAGGCTTTTCTCGCTTCATTGTTTCCTGAATCCATATCGTTCCCCGAACGTATCCGGTGGATTGAATCAGGATGGTTTTGCTTGTCCATTCCTTTGGTGGTTGTTTTTTTGCGGGTGTGGACAGGCTCGTGGATGGCCGGATGGATTGCGGGGTTGTTTTATGCGGTTTCGCTCGCCAGTGTACTTCGAACAACCGGGCAGGAAATATCCCGCGAAAACTTCGCGTTTCCTTTCATTGTAAGCACATATATTTTCGCCGCACGTCTGCTTGCCGCCAGAGAGCATAAGGACCAATGGCTATTTGCCATTTTAACCGGACTTTTTATTTCACTTTCTCTTATTGCCTGGGACATGAGCCAGTTTTTGCTTGGTGTCAGCATTGCCGGTTTTTCCATCCACGTTTTAATCAAGGGTCGAAATCTGGACCCCAAAGTAGTCATTCTTTCCACGGTCACACTGACGGCAATTTTGCTGACGGGAATATTTCATCCCTACCACCGATTTCATGGCCTGATATTTTCGCCAACGGTTTTTTGGCTGGCCGGTATTCTCGGAGCAATTTGGTATTTCCGAACAACCGCCAAGGATTCCATCCTGTATCGCTGGATATTTCCAGTTTTGATCGTGTTCTTGCCGATGGTTGTATTGGGCGCCTTGGGAATGAGGGGCGTTTATGGTGCTTCGTACGGGCACTTTGCTGAACTGTTGGTTGCCAAAATCAAGTTTTTGAATGTGAAACCTGTCGATCCGTCCCTCCTGTCCTATTATCAAAGGATCATGTGGGTTCCTTCCCTCCATTCGGCCACATGGGGGTTGACAAAATGGCTGTTTCCAGCCACTCTGTGGATAAGTGGCATCGTTGTCATTGCCTCTTGGGCGGTAGCCCGCAAGCGGCTTGATTCCCTTTTCAATCATTGGGTTTTACTGTTCATTGCCTCGGTTGCCACCTACGTGTTTTTTGTCCGCTTTCACGTGTTTGTCATCTTGTCTGCTTCCGTCCTGGCCGGTTGGGCTTGTGGTCGGCTTCGGCAAGTCGGCGTAGGTTGGCAAGCTCCAGCGGTTTTACTTATGTTATTGGGTATCATGGCCGAAGGAACCCACACGATGCGTCAGAAGCATATGATGGGTCGGCCAAATGTATATTATGATGAATTAAAAGAGTTGGCGGTTTGGTTGCAGGATCAGGTTGCCCCAAACCCTGTTTTAGCCAATATGGGCGTAAGTGCCTATATAGCCGCCTATGGGAAATGCCCTATCGTGATTCACCCGAAATTCGAGGATCCTTCAATCAGGCGCCGATTGTTCACTTATGGCGATTTACTTTTTGGTTCGGATGAAAAGTCGTTCCGGGATTGGATGGATGATCACGGTGTGGCCTATTATGTTTATGCCAAAGGCGAGTTTTCGCGGGAACAACCAGAATTACAAATGCGGTATTTTGTCAATCGTATGGATCCGCCCGATGATGTGCCCGCCCGTCGTTTCGAACGTGATGATGAGACCATGCGGTATTTCACCCGGCTCTGGGGCAATCACAAGTATGTGGTTTGGAAAGCCATGACGCGCGAGGAGGAATCCAGGGCGAATCAATATGCCGGGGAAGCTCTGTTTAATTTGGAGTATGGAAATCTTGATATGGCGGAGGTGATGGCATGGGAAAGCCTGTCCATCGATAGAATGCAGGAGCAGGCCCTGCAGGTATTGCGTCATGTAGGAAGTTTGCGCGGCCAGGGCTTTCGGTATCAACCTGTTGATAGTGATCCGTGATGATGTCCGGCGCCATAGGTTTAACCGGTGGATTTGGGTGCGGTAAATCCGAAGTGGCCGGTATGCTTCGCGCAGGAGGCATCCCCGTGCTGGATACGGATGCCATGGCGCATGAATTGCTTGCGCCCGGGCATTGGGTATTTGAGAAAATTGTGCATGAATTTGGCCGGGATTACATGAATGAAGAAGGTGGAATTAACCGGAGAAAGCTTGGCCGGTATATCTTTGAAGATGACGCGGCTCGTGAAAAACTTAATAGAATTATGCATCCGGTGATTCTCGCGGATATGGAACTTTGGTTGAACGATGAGTTGACGCGGCATGCTCATGCCGTGGCCATGGTGCCGTTACTTTTTGAAACCGGCTCTGATGCAATAATGAATAAATGCCTGGTGGTCGCCGCTGATGATCCGCTGATCTATGCGCGTCTGCGTCAGCGCGGATGGACCGATGTCGAAATATCCGCGCGCATCAGGTCGCAATTGCCCGTGCAGGAGAAAATCCGCCGTGCGGACGGAGTTATTTGGAACAACGAAGATTTGTCGTCCCTGCGCAAACGCACATGGGACACATGGAATAAAATCGTTCTTGGAAAGGAAAATGAAACATGAGTGAAGAATCAGGCAATAAACAGCAACGTAGAGGTCGTCATTCGCGCGGTCGTGGTCCCCGGCGCGATCATCATGGCGGAGACCGCCATCAGTACCCGAGAGATGAGGATTCAATGCCCATGAATGACGCACACCACGCCGAACCTTCTTCTCATGATAACGGGCAATCCGTACCCGCGAACGGCAATGGAGAAAATGGCGAGGGCGTACAGACCGCTCCCGCGGTGAAAATCAACGGGAAAGTCCTGAAGCTTTTTGAGCTTCAACAATTGACCGTTCCTGATCTTGTCACCATGGCCGATGAATACGGACTGCGCGACCTGGGCGCCTTGCGTAAACACGAACTCATATTTGAAATCCTCAAGGCCAATGCCCGCTACAGCGGCTCGATGTTTGGCAAAGGCATTTTGGAAATCCTGCCCGACGGTTTCGGTTTCCTCCGTTCTCCACTCTATAATTACCTGGCCTGTCCGGAGGATATTTATGTTTCGCCTTCACAGATCCGGCGTTTTGCATTGCGAACCGGCGATTTGGTGGAGGGTGAAATCCGCCCGCCCAAGGACAAGGAGCGCTTTTTCGCGCTGTTGAAAGTCGACAGCATAAACAAAACCGCGCCTGAAAATTCAAAGGCGAAAATTCCCTTCGGCGATTTGACTCCGCTGTTTCCGAATCAGCGCCTTGTATTGGAGACGACCTCCGATGAAATATCCATGCGCGTTATGGATATTCTTACCCCGATTGGAAAGGGCCAGCGCGGACTGATCGTGGCACCCCCTCGAACCGGCAAGACGGTGTTGATGCAGAAAATCGCCAACAGCATTTCCGCAAACGCCCCGGAATGTCATTTGATTGTCTTGTTGATCGATGAACGTCCCGAAGAAGTAACGGACATGCAACGCAATACCAAAGCGCAGGTGTTAAGTTCTACATTTGACGAGCCGCCGGAACGCCATGTTCAGGTCGCCGAAATCGTGATTGAAATGGCCAAGCGCATGGTAGAGTGCGGGCGCGATGTTGTGATCCTGCTGGACAGTATTACCCGTCTGGCTCGCGCCTACAACACCATCGCCCCGCACAGCGGAAAAATTCTTTCCGGCGGTGTGGATGCCAATGCTTTGCACAAACCAAAACGGTTTTTTGGTGCCGCCCGCAATATCGAGGGTGGCGGAAGTCTGACCATTATTGCCACGGCATTGGTGGATACCGGAAGTCGAATGGACGAAGTAATCTTTGAAGAATTCAAAGGAACCGGCAACATGGAAATTTGCCTTGATCGTCACTTGGTGGACAAACGGATATTCCCGGCCATCAATGTGGAAAAATCGGGTACGCGAAAAGAGGAAAATCTATTGCATCCCGACGAGTTAAGTAAAATCTGGATTCTTCGCAAGGCGCTTAACGGCGTGCCCGCGGTGGAGGCCATGGAGCTTATGGTCAACCGGCTCAAGAAAACCAAGAGCAACATTGAGTTTCTCATGGCTTTGCAGGGCTGATAGACGATGGGTCAGTTCGCCGGTCAGAAAGATCCCGTCAAGCGGATCATTATCCAGCGGCATTTTGTCGCCGGGGTGGTGGCCGTGGTCGTATCCGTGATCTTTCATGTAATGGCAATAACCGGCATCAAATCGTTTCCGCTCTTGCCGTCTGTCGTCAGATCGGAAGTGAAGCGATTTGCATCGGTCGAAATGCGTGACATCCAATTGGAACCGCCGCCGATGCGAGAGGTTTTGGAGCGTCGCCCGCTCGATGCCCCGGGATCGGACGTGCCACCGGATGATTTGCCGTCTGATGTCTGGACGGAACTTAAAGCTTCCGAGCCGCTGTTGTTGCCTCTTCCCGAGCCGGTTGCTCAACCAGTTGAATCAGAGCCTCCGGCGGCGGATGCATTTCCTGCCGCAGTTCGTCAGGAGGTAATGGCCATTCCGGATGCTTTATTTGCCGACAGCGAAATAGCGCTACCTCGCCGCTGGGTGGAGCAGGATATTCCCCGAATCGATAAGGCTCCGGATATTCAACTACCCGTCGATATCAGCGACGTCGAAATTCCATCCAGTTCAGAAGACATGGCAACATTGCCCAAGTTTTTCATGGATATGGAGTCAGGAACGCCGGATTGGGCGCAGGTGATGGGGCGTCGTGGAATTGATTCCTCCCAGGGAACATTGATCAAGCCTGGTGAACGTATTCCTGACAAAGAAGACCTTCTGGAAGAAAGGCCTGAAGAAATCAGTGTGCTTCAGCCGATAGAGGATTTACTTCAAGTGAGGGTTTCCGGGTATCGGTCGCCTGCTGGCGACGCTTCGCTTTATTTCTCCCTTCATATCGAAAGAGCATCTGAACACGCCTTGCCGACGCAACCCCGCGATATCCTGTTTATCCAGGATACTTCCGCGAGCATGACGCCGGTTAAATTGGATGAATGCCGCCGCGGATTAAAACGCTGGCTCGACTTTATGAACCCCGGTGATCGTTTTGAGGTCATGGGATTTCGTGATGATGTGTATGCTTGTTTTAATGGCTGGCGGGAGTATTCAGAATCATCCCGTCGTGAAGCTTTCCGGTTTATTGACTCCATGCGCGCGGTGGGAAATACCGATGTGTTTCAATCCATGCAATCGGCATTAATGATTGAGCCGGACCCGGCTCGCACCATGTTGTTGGTGCTGATTACAGATGGCCGACCCACGGTAGGTGTTACGGATAGTTCTGCCATCATTGAGAAAATCACCCGTTATAATCAAGGGCGAATATCGATGTTTTCCGTGGGTGGTGGTGTCAGGGTTAACAGTTTCTTTTTGGATCTGATCAGTTACCGGAATCGCGGTGAGGCGGTAATCGCCCGTCATGACGAGCAGATTGCCGACGCCATGGAAGAGTGGGCGAAACAGTTGCGTCATCCGGTTCTGACGGATTTATCCTTCCGGTTCTCAAAAGTTGAGTCAGCGGATGTGTTTCCAAAACAACTTACACACTTGTATCTCGATCGCCCGCTTGTGATTTATGGCAAGTTGCCGGCGGGGGTGGACTCATTCGCTTTCCAGATAGTTGGTAGATCGGGAACGTCCTGGCACGACATGCTGTTTGTCATTGATCGTGAACACATTGCGCCGACGGAAGCCAACATACGTAATCAGTGGGCATGGCAGAAAATTTATCACATGATCGGTGATTATCTGGGCGACAATACCGATGAGCGGCTGGAGGCAATTCGCGCCTTTTCCGATGAATACGGCCTGGTCGTTCCTTACGGTTTCAGTCGCGCTTTGCCGCGGCGTTGAGTTGCTCGTTTTATTATTTCATATTCGCCAATGCAAGGGGCGCATCCGCGATTCCTTGACCTGCTTGATTTGGACTTCCGCTGGCATGGCGGTTCCGACTTGTCGCGCGCCTCGAGGGTGCGCCTCGCGGAGGCGCTACTACAACGATTTCCGTTTTTAGGCCTTTGTAGTAGCCGCTCCATGAGCGGCAAGCGGAATGCTCAACCACGAAGCACAAGCCTTAAATCAATGAATCGCGGATGCGCCCCAATGCAAGGCCACGCGGCAGGGAATCACCCAACGATTGATTCAATTCGTCCCGGTCCAACATACCGCCCTCGCTAACAAGCTTGATGAAGTGCGGCTCCGCCTCCGACTCCTTTAGTGCATCAATTACCTGGTTTCGCACTTCTTCATCAATATCGCAGTAACGGTCGCCAGTCCGTCTGGATAACATCATCAGGGTGAAATTCATTTCGCGTGTTGTTCTGCCCAAGTCACACAGCGACGTCAACCATTCCGAGACTTTTTCCGGATGCAGAACACTCTGCATGGGACCATAGACGAGGGATCGGGCGCCGGCATGTGCCAGGCCCCAGATACACGCCGCTATTTCCGTGTTATGTTTGCCGGACTTTATCCGGTGCAGGAACCAGTCACCCAGGATTTCCTTATGGGAGTTATCGATTCTTTCAAGCATGGAAAGCATCCTTATCAACTCCACCATTTCATGTGTTCCGAAACGGATGTCCCAGCCGCCGGAAAACTGGACTTTTGATTTTCCTTTCATCAACTGTCTAAATGCCGCGACAAGCGGCAAACCCAATGCGGATTGTTGTCCTTGATTAAGGCCGCCGGCAATTCGTCGCCATAGGATCCACCATTCTGCACGAACTGCTTCGTTGGCGGGGTGGTGGATTCCAGTCGGTAGTATCCGCCACGTTTCCGTAATTCGCCAGTCATCTATGGCATATCCGAATCCCGGGCGCAGAAAATAGCCGGTTAGATTCAGCCAGCGCTGTTCGTGTGCGGCAGAAAGTTTGCGGAATTCAGAAATTTCCATCATCACTTGCCACATGGCGCGCAGGAATGATACCGGCCAGTCGTCACGTTTGATCCCTGTGATGGTTTCCAGTTGGGTGATGACGGCATGTTGCTGGAGCATGGACGCGGATTTGGCAAAATAAGTCCGCAGAGCGGCTTCCGACAGTCTTAGCGGTTCATCATCCAATATACCGGTTTGTTCAGCGGCGCCATCATGAAACGTCATATCTGTTCGCGTCGCGGCACGCAGATCAAAAGCCAATTTCCATGTGCGCGATCCGTATTTTTCGACAATGCCAAGATCAAGCGTTCCGATTTCAGTCACCTGCACGGCAAGTTGTACATCCACGCTTTCCTGGACGGACTGCCGGCTGGCCGACATGACCGTTCGCAAAGTCGGCATTGCAGTGAACGATTCGCTGTCGACTTTCACCATCGATCCAGCCTCATCGGTGGTGCGTATGCTTGAAACGTACATGGGAAATTCCACTGGCGATTTAAGGCGCAATTTGAACGGTTGCTTATCAAGGGTTATCTGACTCCCGGCAGGCATTCCGGACGGCGCAATGCAAATGGCGTCCGTAGCGTTTTCACCGGTTTCAATACCAAGGTAGTAGGCGCGGGCCAGATTACTGGTAACCCGTATTCCCTGTCCGCGGCGGGCTAATCCGAAATATGCCGCGCCGCGGGCAACCGCCAGATCCAGTCGTGAGTGTTCCAACCACAGCGGATCCCATTTTCCTCCATCGCACATCGGGTCAAACCAAGTATGCATAACCTGCTTGAGGCGGTGGCGCATGGCAGCGGATTCAAACAATCCACCGTTAAGCAGGATGGCCGCTGGAGGGGTTAAGTGGCCGTCATTACCTGATGGCAGATGATGTCGAAGAAATTCCGCTATGTATTTGGTGATGGCGGGATCGGGCGCAAATGGAAGTCCGAATTCCTGAAACCCGGATGATCGGCCCGCCGGTCGACTGGTCCATTCCGCCACCGGCATGAATCCATCCAGAAGCCATTGTTCAACTTCCGGCTTTGAAATCGTTGCTTTAAGTTGATTGCGAAGGATGCCGGAGCCGCTTCCGGGAAGAATTACCTCCAGGGATTCAGGTGCGTTTTCGGAAAGCAGTGTTTCTTTGTGATGACGGCAAAGGCGAACAAGCATGGACCAGTCGCGGGCATTCAGTTTGCGATCGCCACCTCCGGTCATCCGTATTTCAATGTGACGAGCCAGAGCAAGATCGAGGTTGTCTCCACCAAGTATCAAATGATCGCCAACCGCGGTGCGGTGAAAGATTACATCATCGCGGGCATCGGCACGCGCATGTATAAGCGTGAGGTCGGTGGTGCCGCCGCCGACATCGCACACCAATATCTGATCGTCCGGCTTGATGACGTCCTGCCAGTTGTTTTCATGGCGGGATAGCCACGCATAAAATGCCGCCTGCGGTTCCTCAATCAATTGAATCGTGGACAACCCGGCCAGTCTTGCCGCCTCAACCGTCAATTCTCGCGCCACCTCATCGAAAGATGCGGGAATGGTGATACAAACGTCCTGGTCGGCGAGTAGGTGTCCAGGATGCGCTTCATCCCATGCGTGTCGAATGTGGCGAAGGAAAATGGATTGCGCCTGAACGGGTGAGATGGTTTTGACATCCTGTACGGCATGCCATGGAAGTATGGAGGATTTTCGATCAACACCACCGTGGCAAAGCCATGATTTGGCTGAAGCCACCAAACGTCCGGGCGTCAAGGCTCCGTGATCACGCGCATGAAAACCGGCCCGGTATGCCGGATCGACCACCCGATCCAATTCATCCGTTTCGCATTCGGTAAGCGCGTATAAAAAAGATGGCAATGTATCTCGCTCTTCCAGCGTTTGCGGTGCTACATACTGCCTGATTCGAAAATCTTTTACGGTACGGTTGCCGGCATCGGTGTCAACGTAGGAAACCGCGCAATTGGTGGTGCCAAGGTCAATACCGACGATATAACGGAACGGTGTCGCATCGGAGATGGGAGAATTACGGCTCATTACTCCTGATCGCGCACGCTGAATTCAAGCTTCCATCGTTCATCGCCAACCGTGCTGGCGCACCAAAGCTCCAGTGTGCCCAATTCGGTGACATTGGTTTCGATCTTGACCGGGACATAGCCGCCCTCGGCGTTTTCTGCGGCGGGTAGTGTCGCTTCGAGGGAATCTGTTTCCTCGAGCTCATCCTCACGCCAAGTCGTCAGCAATGTGCCGGGCGTATCCGTGGTGCGGACAGCCGAACTGAAGAATCGGAAGTGAACAGGCTCGCCAACGACGACGCCGATTTCTTCTCCAGGAACTTGAACAGAGGTTCCTTCTTCCATGCCGTGAGGCACCACGCATAAGGCGTTAAGCGGACGAGGGGCGCCGGGGATGGCTAAACCTGCGGTTTCCATTCCGATGTAATACGCACGCGCCGTACCACCACGGATTCGCATGCCGCCGCGAATTTTGGTCAGGCCGTAGAAAGCGGCGCCGCGCGCTACGGCAAAATCCAAGTCCTCTTTTCCAGCAAGCACCGCCGGTGAAGCATCCGCACCGAACCAGTTTATGAAGGTATCGTGAATCCGGCTTTTCAGGATGGATGACTTGAAAACGCCGCCATTGAAAAGGATGCGGGTGGGTTTGATGGCCGGTTGTCCTTCGTCCGCATGATTGCTGAGAAAACGAGCGAGGTGGCGGGTAATTGCGGTGTCGGATTCGTAGGGCAGGCCCAGTTGCTTGAACCCGGAAGCAATTTGCTTCCGGGGTTTGTCGTTGATGGTGCACATAGGGAAGAATCCATCGCACAGGACTTGTTCGACCGTGTTGCGATGGACATCGACAGATATCGATCCGCCTATGACTTTGGAACCTCGGCCGAGGATCGTAACCGGGTGAACATCGGGACCTTCGGGCGAGAGCAGGGCTTCCTTGGCGGCGCGGCAGGCGTGCCAAAGAGAGACGGATTGCCAGGCATCAAGATTGTGCCCCTTGTCCTTGAAAAGATTCTGGGCGGAAAACGCAAGCGAGAGATCCATGTTATCTCCGCCAACCAGAATATGGTTGCCGACCGCCAGACGGGAAAGTTCAAGTTCCCCGTTATTTTCCATGACGGAAATCAACGTGAAATCTGTCGTCCCGCCGCCGACATCGCAGACCACAATCAGATCGCCGACGTGGAGGTCCTTTCGCCACTGATCGCCACGATCAGCCAGCCATGCGTACAAGGCGGCCTGTGGTTCCTCCAGCAGGATGAAGTTTTTTGGGAAACCTGCCCTGATGGCCGCTTCACGGGTAAGCTCGCGTGCGCTGGCATCGAACGAGGCGGGCACTGTCAGCGTGACTTCCTGATCGCGAAATGGTGCGTTGGGAAATTGCGCATTCCAGGCATTTACCATGTGCTGAAGGTAAAGTGTCGACGCGGTTACCGGAGAAATCTTGTCCACTTCCACCGGTGCATTCCAGGGTAGGATGGCTTGATGTCGATCAACCCGGGAGTGGCACAGCCAGGATTTGGCGGCGGCTACGGTCCGGGTTGGAACATCGGCGGATTGTGCGCGGGCAAAGTGTCCGACCACACCAGCGCTTTTTTTGTCGCCGGTCAGCAGATAGGTGCCGGCTTCTTTTTCTGCATCCGTGGGCAGGTAGATAAACGATGGGAGCAAACTGCGATTTTCTGTGGCAGTTGATGTGATCATTTGCGGGATGTCCAGCAATTCAATGTGCGGTTGTTCGTCATTAAGTGCCACAAATGCCAGCGTGGAATTGGTGGTGCCCAGATCAATTCCAATGGAATAGGCGGGAGGCTTCATAAAAAAACTCCAAATAAGTTAATCGGGAAAGCGTGGATCAGGTGATTTCGATTTCGGCAGGTGCAATGACCCAAGCCGAAGCATCGCGGCCGGTCCACACGGGAACATCGTACCGGGTGATTTTCCAGCCGTGATGACAAAGGCGTCCGGCCTTTGCGTTGCCGTCGACCCGTCCGGTAAGTTTCCATTGTCCGGGATCGGGATCGGAAGGCAGGTTGACGTTTGCGCCTTCGGCTTGATCAAGCAGTGGAGCGACAGCGAACAGACGGTTAAGCGTCTTGCCGCAATCGCGATGGATATCCCGAACCGCCGCCCCGATTTGAGCGTCGCCATAGCCATCGAGGCTTTCCTGAAGGAAATCGATTAAGCGACCTTCGCGTTGCAGGGTCGCCAGCAGTTCGACGGCGTCGGTGCGCGCAGGACCTGCCTTTTCCGCCTTGGGGGCGGAGAGTACTGGTTTAGCCAACCAGGCGGATAATTGCCCGGAAAACTCACGGTTGCCGAGCACCTTGAAAAACATTTTGAATGCCAAAGATATATTCATGTTGAAAAATTCCCATGTTGGAAACGCGGCCGCGAGCAGGGCGACACGTAATACGTTTTCACGTTCTAGGGTGCTACATGATTACGCCGGGTCTGACAAGATTTAGTTGATCAGAAATTTGTTTGTTCGACGTGTGTTGTATCTCGTTATCGCTTAAATAACAACGCTTTACGACGTGCTTGCTGGTTCAGGAGAACCAAGCACGATGGTTTTCTGAAGGACGCGCTTGAATGTGTACGATTGTTCACATAATTTGGAGGTATGATCGAAAGTCCATACACGTTGTATTCGTTTCCCCGCGCCATTGTTCACCTCGACGGCGATGCATTTTTTGCCGCAGTGGAACAGGCCGTACATCCGGAATGGCGAGGGTTGCCGCTGGTGACGGGGAAGGAGAGGGGCATTATTGCTTGTGCAAGTTATGAGGCCAAGGCGCTGGGGATCAAACGCGGCGTTGCGTTGCACGAAGCCCGGAAAATGTGCCGCGACCTTATTGTGCTACCCAGCGACTACGAAACCTATTGCCTGTACTCCAAGCGCATGTTCAACATCATGCGCCGTTACACGCCGGTGGTGGAGGAAAGCTCCATCGACGAAGGATTCGCCGATCTTACCGGATTGCGTCGGGTATTTCGCACCTCGTATGTCGAGATCGCACGGCAGATGAAGCAGGCCATTCAAACGGAATTGGATATCACAGTTTCGTTGGGAGTCGGCCTGTCAAAAAGCATAGCCAAGTTGGCCTCTAAGCACCATAAGCCAAACGGATTGACGGCGATCGCCGGACATCGGATTCATGAATTTCTGCAACGCATCCCGATTGAAGAGGTCTGGGGATTCGGACCGAACATTTCCGCATTTCTTCGCAAGCAGGGAATCATCACCGCATTTGATTTTACTTCCATGAGCGAGGCTTGGGCCGCCAAAAAACTCGGTAAAATCGGGCGGGAAATTTGGGGTGAACTTCGTGGAAATGCCATCTATCCGATCGTCACCGAGGAGAAAAACGATTACGCGACGATCGGCAAGTGCAAAACATTTACCGCGCCATCATCCGACCGGGAATTTGTCTATGCCAAGTTGGTGCGGAATGTGGAATCGGCATTTATCAAGGTCCGGCGACATCGTTTGCGCGCGCGGTTGATTTATGTGGCATTGAGGCGAAAAGATTACAGCCAGCGCGGCGTGGAGGCGGATTTGACGCGCCCGACTTCTTCACCCCGGGAAGTCGCGCCGTTGGTGCGGGTGATGTTCGACCGGTTATATGAGGCCGGTGCCGAATACCGCACAACTATGGTGGTGCTGGGCAGGTTGGAAGAGGATCGCATTGACCAATTCGAGCTGTTTGAGGACCGCGTTCGGATTGATCAAATGCGTGAGGCCTCGCGTGCGATTGACGATGTGGCGGAGGATTTCGGGAAACACGCAGTGGCGCTGGGAACGGGACTGCATTTAGACGATCACCGCATTACCGACCGCGACGAAAAACCGCTTCGCAAAAACAAGCTTATCGCCGGTGAAACCGCGCGCCAGCGGCTGGAATTCCCATATTTCAACGTCGAGGTTTAACCCGAAAACATGAGTTTTCGAGCTAAGCAGTGACTTCGTTTGTTGGTTCGCTTGACGCGTGGCGCGGGACGTCGTAGGTTTGATGTATGTTAAAAATGTTTCTAATAGTTCTCGGAATTTTTTCCGTCTGCTTGGTCGCCATGGCCGTGGGTATCATCATCCGAAATAAGGGGTTCACCACGTGCGGACGAGCCGCCGCCGCGGCGCTGGAAGGCAAGGAAGGCGTATGTTCCGTTTGTGGTTCCGGCTCGAACCAGCAATGCAAAAAGAAGGAAGGCGCCGCCAAGGCGTGAAGCTGTCTAGCGCCGACCGGTGTCAAGCAGATGGCTCTCAAAACCACCGCTGAAAATCGTTTTCAATGTTCCGTCCGGCTGATAGTCAATAAAAGCCGCCGCGATATTTTCCTGTTGATCGACCCACGTTGCTCCGGCCTCTGAACCCATTACGAAAAGTGCGGTGGCCAGGGCATCCGCAACGGTGCAATTTTCCGCAATGACCGATACGCTGACCGTTTGTGAAAATGCCGTGCGACCTGATCGCGGATCCAGAATGTGGGCTATTTTGCGTCCGTCTTCTGTGACCACGAAATTGCGATAGTTTCCGGAACTCGCCAGCGCCTTGCCATCCAGTTCAACAATCAGGTCGTAGGCTTCACCGGGCAGAGCGCCATCAACGGGTCGGTCGATGCCCACGCGCCACTTGCGCATTTTTTCGCTTAAACCTTTGGCGGAAACTTCGCCGCCGATTTCCACGAAATAATTGGTGATTCCAGCTTGCTCCATAAATCGCGCCACTTCATCCACGCCCCAACCCTTGGCGATGGCGTTGAGGTTGAGTTTTACCTCGGAGTGAGATTTCTGAAGCACATTTCCGGATACAACCGATACTGTATTACACCCGATCAGTTCGAGGATGCTGGCAATTTCCTTATCATCAGGTTCGCGGCTAGGCCCTTTGTGTCCGAACCCCCATGCGGTAATCAAGTGATCAAGCGTCGGGTCAAAAGCTCCGCCGGTTGCCCGGCACAATTCAATCGCAAGTTCCGTAACGCGTGCAAACCCCGGGGATACTGAAAAAGGTTCGGTATCCTTTTTTGCGTTGAACAAGGAGATTTCGCTGTCGGGTATGTACGTGGACATCTGGCGGTTGACTTCTTCAAGTAACGCATCGATGGAGATTTTTAGATCACGTATTTCTATTTGATTCAATCGGTTGTCGGTGAACTTGATCGTGTACGATGTCCCCATGGTCGAACCATTAAACACCCAGAAGCGGAGCGGGGGAGGGCGCTGATAGTAAAAGTATAGAGCTACCAGCAAAACCGAAAGTACGGTCAGTGTTTTACGAAGGTTGAACGGACGTGGCTGAATGATCATTGAGGATGTACCATACCGCTCTGCAGTGAATGATCAAGTATGCGGCGAGGATTTCAGCAGGCGGTCGATCAACACAAACGCAAGGGCGGCACGTTCGTTGCGGCTGAATTTCTGTTCAAGTTGGCTGATTTCTTCCTGAATACGTGGTGATGTTTCCTGGTCGTCAAAGGCCAATCGCTTTGCATTGGCAAGCTGGCTTTGATTGATGCAGTAGACGGACTCTCCGCCAAGAAGTTCGATGGGTTTTACGGTCATGGGATTAAACCGAGAAACTGGACCCGCATCCGCACCCCTTTTTGGCCTTGGGGTTTTTGAAGCGGAATCCGGAAGCGATCAAATCATCGGAGAAGTCAATTTCGAGTCCGTCCAGAAACATGGTGCTTCCGGGGTCGGCAACTACGCGCAGATTGTCCTGTGCGTATATGACCTGGTCGTCATCGGATAGCACATTGTCAATACATGCTGTGTAGGTCATTCCAGAACATCCGCCGGGCACCACGGAAATACGAAGGAAATTTTCACCGGTTGCTTCAAGTTTGACCAACTCGTTGATGGCCACAGGTGTAATTCTAATCATTTGAGATTGAGTAAGTTCCGTCATTTTTACCTTTTATTTTACAGTAACGCTATTGGTAAAATGTAGTTTCCATAGTCCTAAATGTCAATAGACCGGACAATTTTTAGTTTTTATGAAAACAAGGGACATTGAATTAGTGTCAGCAACCGTTGAAAACAAGGGACATTGAAACAGTGTCGCTTCTGCCCTGTTTGTTACAATGTGGCAACGGATACGGCGATCGATGAAATGCAATAATTTGAATCGTCGCAGCAAGACGTCAAAACGAGAAAAGTCGGGTTGATTTCTGTTCCGGAGCAGACGGGTCCGTTGCCCGGCAGGCGGGTGGTCACGCTTATCTTATCGTTCAGGGCTATGATTATACCGGATCAGTGACCCGTAGTCGCCGCCAAGCATAGAGCGGGTGACCGGTGGCGTTATGCGAGGGAGCCAAACGGTGTTGATCAATCGATTCGGGCTCTCGGTGTCGGCTCATCACGTTACACACATACAGTTTGGAACCAATCACCAGGCCGCTTGTCCAATGCCGCACCCGGCGCTTGACCGTCACCGCAAACGAAGTGCTGGTTGTTTCGCGTTCCGCCTTCCCGGCCAGAACGAAATCCATTCGGTCGCGTATTTCCCTCAATGACGTCAAACCGAACAGGCTGTTCATCAGAGGCATGATCAGAGCCACCATATTATCCTGAAACGGGTGCCGTCCGGTCTGGTGCCATACCCCATGCGAACAGAACCGGTAGTCAGCTGCGTCTTGGACCATATAGGCACGGACCGGATTGTTTTCGATATAGCTCCAGCAGGCCCACACGGCAAAGCCGCTTTCCAGAATGGTGTTTTTAAACCGATCGGCCCACAATGATCCCCGGCGACGGACGGGGCGGGTCCGGTTATACCAGGCCGTAAACAAATGTTGGAGATGCCGCATAAACCAACTGACATCCCGGCAGCGGGCTTGCCAGATTCGACAGACCGGCGTGTCTGGTTCGATGGTTCGTTTCCCGCCATGAAAAGCACTGAATCGCCGACAGGCTTCCTCGGCCGACGGCTCATCGACCGGTGCCTGCACCAGAAGATGAAAGTGGTTGGACATCACCTGATAGGAAACCACCCGGACCGTGTACAGAAGACAAACCCGCTTCAACAGCCGGACAAACTGCTCCTTTTCAGCATCACGAAAGGGGCGGTCCAATGAAGTTCCGGCGATCCGGTTATAACAATGGTGCCAGGTATCTTGATAATCAATTTTTATGCGCGCGCTTCTCATCCATCCTATTCCTTTATCGGGATTCCGGTTCAAATCCCTAACTATAAAAGGAGTGAGAAGGTGCTTTTTGGAAAAAAATGTGAAAATATTTTTTTCGCACGTACAAGCTGTTATTCACCAAGATGTTCTGGTTGCAATTATTTTTGCGGGGTAAAGAAATTTGACCACTGTTTCTATGTCCCTTGTTTTGCTTTAATCATCGCTTTACAAGTTGTAGGCCGTCCATGTGCGTTTCCGGTAACGGCGGGCCGATTTGAAGCCTGCATCTTTGGCCAATGCCTTTGCTTCCGCAAAACGATCACCAACGCGATCAGGGGTGTGGGCGTCGGATCCAAACACCAGCCCGATTCCACGCTCTGCGGCCCAACTCAAGAATTCCGGACCGGGATACATTTGCTGTATGGAGTGAATCATTCCCGAGGTGTTGATCTCAATAGCCATACCCGCCGCGGCCAGTCTATCCAGAGCAGGCAGTGCATACTCACGAACTTTGCCAAGGTTTAATCGATTGCCAAATCGCTTGGGTAAATCCGGATGCGTCAAAATATCGTACAATCCGGTATCGGCCAGTTCCCCGGTCATCCGGTAATACTCACGCCATACGAAATCAGGGTCGATTGCATCCGATAGGCCGCGGCGCACAGGATCGTTGGACCAGTAATCGATAAAATGAATCGACCCCAGCACGAGGTCAAACTCCTCCCGGTCGCAGAACATTTTTAGAAACTCTTCGCATCCGGGGTAGTAATCTGCCTCAACACCGAACAACAAGGTAACGTCGGGCACGGAGTCCCGGGCATGCCGGACATCATCCCGGTATTGATCAAACTGCTCCAGAGTCATCCTGTGTTCTTTTCCAAATTCCACATCGGTGGGGCAATGATCGGTCGCGCAAATTTCCTCGATTCCCGCCTGTGCGGCCGCCCGCGCGTAATCAATCGTCCTGCCGCTCGCATGGCGGCAAAGTTCATGGTGCGTATGATAATCCGGCAAGCCTGGTGATATTGACTGATTCATGATCCGACCGTAAATTGAAGAGGGTGTTGGTGTCAACAAGCAGAACTACAGGGAAACGCAATGAAAGCAATTATCCTTAACGAGTTTGGTGGAGTTGATGTGTTGAACATTGCAACGGTTGCCGATCCGGTTCCTGGTGCTGGAGAAGTATTGATCAAGATTCATGCCGCCGGAGTTAACCCGGTTGATGCCAAAATTCGCAAAGGACTGCTTCTCAAGCGTGTGCCGCACGCGTTTCCCGTCATACCCGGTTGGGATGCGGCGGGTGTTGTTGAACGCATCGGCGAAGGTGTATCCAGGTTTCAACCCGGAGATGAAGTTTACGCGTATTGTCGAAAGCCGATTGTGCAATATGGAGCTTACGCGGAATACATCGTGTTGCCGGAATCCAGCGTGGCCATGAAACCGCGATCCCTGTTGTTCCCGGAGGCGGCGTCCATTCCTTTGGCCGGTTTGACGGCCTGGCAATCCTTGATGAAAGTTGCACAGATGAAACGTGGACACCATGTGTTAATTCACGCCGGAGCCGGGGGCGTGGGGGGATTTGCCATACAGATTGCCAAGGATGCCGGAGCCTATGTAATCGCTACGGCAAGCGCTAAAAATCATGATTATGTCGGTTCTTTAGGCGCAGATGAAATCATCGACTACACCACCATGGATTTTGTTGCGGCGGTTCGAAAAACCCACCCGGATGGTTTGGATATTGCATTCGATACTGTCGGCGGCGATGTGCAGTCGCGAAGCGCCTTGGTTTTGAAAAAAGGCGGCGCACTTATGTCGATCCTGCAATATCAGGATGAGGAATCACTGAAAAGATTGGGAGTTCGCACCTTGTATCATTTCGTCGAACCAAGCAAAGAAGACTTGTGTGTTCTGGCGCGCATGGTTGATGATGGAAAGCTTAAAACGCATCTTTCGGCGGTGTTACCGCTGGAAGATGCGGCGGAGGCTCATCGCCGGATCGAAACACAACGAACGGTCGGAAAAATCGTGTTGAAAGTGGAGAAATGAAAATCAACACGGAGGTGCGTTTTTGAACCCGAATTCAGAAATTGGTAATGATGCCGCCGAATTGGAACGACTTGGCAATCATAATTCTTTTCTTATCCGCGATTAACCCGAAAACCGAAGTTGCTGGCGGCGCCGAGCCGCAGTCATTTCGACTGCA
>DAOLDL010000030.1:0-33693 GCA_035327305.1 Kiritimatiellia bacterium
CGTTTTAGCAAGCGGACAAACTGCTCCTTTTCAGGATCACCGAAAGGTCGGTCCAGTGAGGTACCAGCGGTCCGGTTATAGCAGTGGTACCAGGTATTTTGCTCATCAACTTTAATGCGTGCGCTTCTCATTGATTAATTTCCTTTATAGGGATTCCGACCGGAGTCCCTATATGTAAAAGGATTGAGAGGGGCGATTTTGGAAAAAAAGATGAAAATATTTTTCGCGTGCTTATAACCCAATACGAATAAGCGTGTTGCGGATGCAACTGTTTTCAGGGGTTGACAAAATTCGACCACAGTTTGGGTGTCCCTTGTTTGGTTTGGGTGTCCCTTGTTTGGAAAACGATGATTTTGCCGTCTTAGAGGCATTTTTGGGGTTAAAAATTGCTTCTAAGGAATCGGTGATTCGGGCATAGTCCGCCGATGCCAAGACGAGCGCGGATGTTTCAGAAGTCGCTTTGATATCACATCATGAAGCGTGGTGTGAATCGAGTTGCGATATTAACCAAAGATGGTGATTGTTTTCTTCGACTGGTCACCGACGTTTATGCAGGTGTGAAACCAAGTGCAGTATTGTGAGGCATTGATGTCGGGCGCAGTTGAGCAACCAGTCCGGAAAGCGGTATCCAGGAAAATCATCGGCAATCACATGTGAATGTCAGTGTAAAATATGGGTATATAATTAGAAACGAAGAACGTCCCTTATTCCCGCAAATTTCCCATCGGTAATCAGCATGACACGTTACTCATATCACATTTGGCAACAAACTTAAAACACATGACTGAAAACAATTCCCGAGAGGCCGGAAAAATCCTCATCCATACGCGACCAATTAAACTCCTGTTTCGTCTGGCCTTGTTTATTTTGGCTCCGGTGGTGGTGTTAATGGTCGCAGAAGCTTTTTTTCGTGCGGTCGGGTATGGAATAGAGCCGCGATTTGTATTGCGGGACGAAAGCAATGGCCGAACCGTTTTCCGCGATAATCCGGACATCGGCAAATTGTGGTTTGCACCCGACCTCGCCCGCTCGCCGGTCCCGTTTGTGGTTGGCGAAAAAAGCAATCAAGTCAGAGTTGTGGTAATCGGCGAATCCGCCGCCATGGGTGATCCCGCTCCGGCTTATGGCATGGCTCCGGCATTGGCGTCCATTTTGAAGCACCGCTATACCAATCAGGCGATTGAAGTGATCAATGCCGCCATGACGGCGATCGACTCATCGGTTCTGGCGCACATCGCCCGCGATCTTGCTCCGTTAAAACCCGACTTGGTTCTGGTGTATATGGGCAACAATGAAATTGTCGGTCCGTTCGGTTTTTCGTCAAAACCTTCGACGTCGGAATTGCTTTTCAGTGAGAATATTCGTTTTGCATCGTGGGCGCGCTCACTGCGATTTGGTCAGTGGTACCGCGATCAATGGCATGCCCGCAAACCGCCTTCGGAGCAGACCTGGCGGGGATTGGGACAGTTTGCGGATCGGGAATTCGAACCGAATTCCGTGACTTTGCGACGCGCGCACGAACGGTACCGGCGAAACCTGGGTGAAATCGTCAAGGTAATCCGTTCGTACGGCGCCGTACCGGTGGTGTGCACCATGGCCTCACGCTTGAATTGGCCGCCATTTGCGGGTGCAGGGCACAAAGACGTTTCCGTCGCCGATGCCATGGAGGCGAATGGTGAATGGCGTGGCGCTTATTATTTGTACCGTCAGATGCTGGATGAGAATCCAGACTCCGCGGAATGGCGTTATCGCCTCGGGCGTTCGTTGATGGCGATGGGGGAACCGGCGGAGGCCATCAAATTGTATAAGCAGTCGCGTGATCTAGATAGATTGCGCTTTCGCGTGGATTCGAAAATGAATCGTATGGTTCGGGATCTCGCGGAGCAAAGTGTATTGATGATCGACATCGAAACGCTGTTTGATTCTTATTGGGTGGAGCCGCATCGGTTCTTCTGGGATCATGTGCATTTGACGCCGGACGGGAATTTTTTGGCCGCGGCTAAAATCGCCCGCGAATTGGAGTCATGGTTTGAAGGTCGCGGTATGAAAGCCGACGCGCCGGTCCCGGGAATCGATCAAACCCTTCAAGATCTGTTGTACACCGAGCTTGATCGCCTGAATGTCAGCACGGTAATGCATGGGCGCATGTTGCAATCGCCATTGTCGGAGGTTTCACATCATCGGGAAATCGTCGGGGCGCTAACCGAGCAGATTCGCGCATTGCGTTCGCAAATAACACCTGCATTTGCGGAAAAGGTGAGGGAAATACTCACGGAGGAAAGCCAAAGACGGCCTAACGATCACCATCTACTGATGCGATTGGCAAAACTTCACGAGCAAATGGGCGATGACGATAAAACGCGCAGTATCTATGAGCGGATATTGCAAACGTGGCCGCGCCATCGCGGCGCATTGCAGGGGTTGGGACGTTCGTTGGTTCGGAGCGGTCGGATTGAGGAGGGAATTGCCACGCTGGAGCAGGCTGAAATAAAAGGCGCGCGTCGTGCATTTGCCGTCGCAAAAATTGAAGCGTCATCGGTGTTGGCGGAAATCGGTCAATACGACAAAGCAGTTTCACTGCTTGATGATGTGCTGGCACGCGAAAGTGGATATGCCCAAGCCTGGTACAACCGGGGTATTATCATGAATCGACTCGAAAAGTTTTCCGAAGCCGAAGAAAATTTTAATTCAGCACTGCGGTACCAGCCGGGGATGGCGTCTGCTTTCAATAATCTAGGTGTAATCGCGTTGAAGCAGGAAAGGCGGGATGATGCCGAACACTTCTTTCTGCTCGCGGTGAAAAATGATTCTCTACTGATCAGTGCGTTGAGAAACCTTGCCATGGTCAACATGCTAAAAGGTGACTGGGAGGAGTCGTTGCGGTATTCACGCAAGCTGTCTTATCTCGATCCTGAAATCGGCGAAAGTTCCGACGCCCGAAAAAATCAGTGACATAAAAAAAGTCTCATGCCCCTTATTCCCGCCGGGCGTCCCGTCGATCAAGCCATAAAATCACAATAATCCGAATGATGGTTTGTTTTTATCGATCGACTTATAGTACGCTTCGTTTCGAGGGCCAGGCATGACGGAGCTTTGGAGTCGATTAAGCAGTGTTCTGGAGCGAATGGGACGGCAAGGTCGTTTGCTGATCTTCGCGATTCTACTGGTCCCTTTGCTGTTCGTGTCCGTTTATAGCGCTCTTTCAAGTTGGAAGGATTTGACCAAGTCCACACTGGCTCGCCGCCAATCCATAGCCGAACTGGCGGCGCTGGTGCTGGCGGAAAAATTTGACGGTCTGACGGATCTCGCCATTTCATTTTCCACCAGGGTAAAGTTTCGTGAATTGATTGCCGAAGGCCATTGGGCTGAAGCAATTGTTATTCTTGATGACGTGCCGAAATTGTACCCGGACATCAACAGGGTATTCCTTGCGGACACCAACGGAAACCTGATGGCCGAAACGCCGGCGGGCGGCGGGACCATCGGCATGAATTTCAGCTATCGCGACTGGTATCATGGCGTGACGCAATCATGGCGGCCGTATATCAGTCACATGTATGAACGGGCGGCCCATCCCAAATACAACATCATTGCCGTTGCGGCGCCCATTGTCAGAGGGGCCGATCAGGTTGTCGGGATACTGGTCATGCAAGTGCGGGTATCCAGTGTGGCGAGGTGGATGGATCGACTGGAAACGGATGCCACCCGTATCTACATGGTCGACAGGCTTGGACAGGCTGTGGGTCATCACGGGCATTCGGACCAGGAAATCGTTTCTTATACCAACGTGCCGGTGGTTCAGAGCGTATTGCGAGGCGAAAAAGGTGTCGCGATCGGATTGAATCCGGTCGAAAATGAGCGCCGGATATCTGCGCACGTACCGCTTTCCAATAATGAGTGGGGTGTTATTGCATACGAACCTACCGCAACGGCTTTTGCCGCCCGCACTCGCGGAATGGTCAGAATTGTCGCCGCACATCTGATGATATTTCTCCTGATGTGCCTCTTAAGTTATTGCGTATGGCGCGTTATGGAGGAAAGCCGTCTACGACTTGAGGAGTCCGTCAGTCTTCAACGTGAAATTGAAGTGCGGGCGCATGAACTGGAAGAGGCGAACAAGGAGCTGGAGTCCTACAGTTACTCCGTCTCACATGACTTGCGCAATCCCCTTCAAATTATACTCGGCCTGACGGAGGCATTGGAGACAGACCACCGGCATCAATTGAACCGGGAAGGGTTGGGCATCATTTCAGACATAAAACGTAGCGTTTTGAAAATGGCGAAGTTGATTGAGGATTTGCTCGAATTTTCAAGGCAAGGAAGGAATCCTGTACATTTTACCGATGTCGACATGGGCCATCTCGTGAAGGAAATCATCGACTCCATACGAAAAGAAGCCAACGGGCGGGCCATACATTTCAATGTCGAGCCATTGCCCATCGCCGTGGGCGACCGCCCCATGCTGGAGCTGGTCATGCAAAACCTCATTCTCAATGCGGTAAAGTTCACACGTCGGCAAAAAGAGGCGTTAATTGAAATCCGCGGCGTTGATCGTGGAAATGAAGTCATTTATCAGGTCAGCGACAACGGCGAGGGGTTTGACATGAAATATGTCCAAAAATTGTTCACCGTATTTCAGCGGCTTCACCCTTGCTCGGAATTCGAGGGGTCTGGAATAGGATTAAGCATAGTAGCCCGAATAATACAACGGCACGGCGGACGGGTCTGGGCTGAAGGACGGCCCGGTCAGGGTGCGACGTTCTATTTCTGTCTACCCGCCAAACATCCGTGACGTTCCGGGCGTCCCGTTGTCGCAAAAGAATTGACGCCGAAACGGTTTTTAAGCGCCAGGCGGCAAGTGGGTGTCAGGCGTGACGGTAAACCGTTGTTGATTATCAGGTGTTTCAGCGTTACGCTCGCACGTAACACAAAGGAGACAGACTATGGATATCAATCAACTTGTAACGATATTGATTGTTGGTGGTGTGGCGGGATGGGTCGCTGGTCTTATCATAAAAGGTGGCGGGTTTGGTATAATCGGCAACATTGTGGTAGGCATTCTGGGAGCCTTCGCTGGTGGCTTTATTTTCCAAACGCTCGGTATCAACATCGGTAGCGGACTTGCCGGCGCTATTGTGACAGCGGTTATTGGTGCCGTAGTGATATTGTTTGTGGTCGGGCTGATAAAAAAGAAATAGTCCAAGGCACCGCGGCCGCATCACCGGGTTAATTAACGGGAAAAAGATTCCAAAACGGCTGTTCAATTTTTCGTTGCTGATAGTAGGCAAGCGACATTACGGCCAATGCGGTTTGGTGCAGGTTGGCGCTTGTACTGCCGTCGGCCCCCCAAGCGCCATTGTCCATTTGCTTATCCAGAATGGTGGCGATCCATTCGGATTTCACCCGCTTGCCTGCGCCGGCCCAGAATAAAAAGGCCACGCGCTCCACATATAAGTCATTAAACAATTCCGCGTTGTCTTGTATTTCCACTATTACGTCCACCAGCCCGGAAATGTGGGGTGAAAGTAACTCGGCAGGCAGGCATCCTTGTTGTTTCAGTATCAGCAGGGAAACCAGCGCATGGGTATCGTCATATCCTCCCTCGCGGTTGACGGTGGCAAGCAGTACATCCAAATCTTCGGCATCATAACCTGTTTCGCGGCAATAGAGAGCTTTCAGCAGGACTTCATCGCGCGGTGCATACATTTCGCGGTTATGTGGCGATGAAATGTGATAAGCGCCGCCTGCAAAAGCGGCCGGTCGGCCGTCACCAGCCTTGGTAATGATCAGGTTTTCCGGCAGAAAATTTTCATCGTAGAGCTTCAGCATGGGATTGCCGGCGAAACGAACAAAAGGATCAGCGGAAAAAAACGAAGAGTTTTTTAATTCAGGTAGAACACGCGCGGCAATTTGAGATAGCCAGATATCATCGAGATTGATGCGTCCGTCATAAGGTGTGTTGTAAAAGACGATCGCCCGTGAAATGGCGGAATCTATATCGCGCTGGCGGATCGAATCACGCCCGTTTTCCGGCAAATGCGCGCATCCGGTCAAAAGAAGGGCAAAAAATGCCACAGCACCGGAGGCGGCGATGAGATGGAAACCATTGCGGCGGGGCATGGGATTGTTTTGAGCAGATCAGCGCGTGCTTCGTACGCGTGTGCGAATGAATTCCTCGTCGCCCGCCGCAGAAACAGTGATGCCCTGTATCAGGCGGCTGAAAGGTTGAGCCAGCATCAAGTCGGGAATGCGGGTCCAGGTTTCCAGATCGGTCGAGGATTCCGCCTCAATTTTTCGGGGACGTGGTGAGGCCAATTCAATGTTCAATTCGTTTATCAATCCGGCAACCTGCAATGTGTTGATTTGATTGGGAATGCCCGCGTAGAGGTCCTGCGGATCGACCAAGAGGCCAAACAATAATACATAATTGTCGATTTCGGGGTCAGGCTCGCCCTCGGAATCTATATTAAAGAAGTCAAAAACGCTCAAGGTCCACCCGGAAGGAATCTTGAGGCTGGGATTAAAGGATTTGATGGTACGAAACCATGCTTCACCGACCCGAACACCGGCGGTTTGTGAAGTATTGGTAATGATTAGGACGATACTTTCCGTGCTGGAAGCATCACCCACGTACCCGTGTTCAATCAACAATACTTTGTCGGCAGGAACGGTGTATGCATTGTCAGAAGCTTTGAGGTTGATGATAACCGGGGCGATCTCCGCGAAAACGGAATGTGAGCAGGTAACAAGCGCAAGAAGAAGGCAGGGCATCAAAACAGCACGTTTCATTTCTGATTCTCCAAATGCGATATAAATAACCTTATCAGTGAGAAGCCGCAACACTTATCATGGAAAACATGTAAACCTAATAATCATTAGAATTGATTTTCGTCGGGTTTGGTTCAATACTATGTCCCATGTCTCTTCGCGTCCTGCAAATCGTTTTGATCATTGTTGCAAGTTGCCTCACGCTTGGTTGTAAAGACCAACGAGGTTCGTTACCCGCGCAGGAATATGTGGCAAAAGTCGGCGATCAAATAATAACCAGTGAACGTTTTCTCGATGCGTTGCTTCAGCGAGGCGGCGAATCACGCGAAGTATTTGATGACCATGCGAACCGCCTTGCCGTACTCGACGAATTGCTTCGCACGGAATTAATTGTTGCGCATGCGCGCAAAAAGGGGTTTATCGAACGACCCGATATTGCGGACTCCATCAAGAAGCTGGTGGCGACCCGTTACCTGGAAGAAATTCTTGGCGCGACCGGCGTCATCGAAGATGTCAGCCGGGAAGAAGCCCTCGCGTTTTATGATCGTCATACCGAATTATTTCGCACTCCTGAACTGGCCCGAATTGCCGTTATTTATCTTTCCGTTCCCGAGCGCGCAACCGACGAGTCACGTTTCGTCGCCAAACAACGGGCGGTTGAAATTCGCGAAGCCGCATTGAAGCAGAACAATGAATTCAGGCATTTTGGAGAACTGGCCGCGCTTCATTCGGAGGATCAGGCTACGCGCTACAAAGGGGGAGATGCCGGTTGGATTACCCGCACCGCTTTGGAGTCACGCTGGCCGGAGCCAGCGCTGGATATCATTTTTGCCATGCGTGAGGCCGGTGAAACATCGCCGGTCATTGAAACCGATCGGGGGCTGTATGTTTTCCGGCTTATGGATTATCAATCATCGTCCAGGCTTCCATTTGATGTGGTGGAGCGCAATGTCGCCCACCAGATTGTAAGGGAAAGGCGCGAACGCCTGGTTGAGGATATGGTGGCCGAAAGTCGCCGCGCAGTTCGTGTTTCGATTCGGGATGACGTGGTTCGATCCATTATCGTTCCGCCACTAAAAGCATCCGAACGGCAAACGGCCCCTCCGGCATTGCCCAATGGTTAATTTACAAACTGGCTTAAAAGGAAATTAGAATGAGTACATCATTTCGTGCAAAATCCGTGGGATTGTCGTTGCTGTGTGCGGCATACCTGCTCTTGGCGATTGCCCCGGCCGACGGCGCTCATCTGGTTGAACAATCGTTTCAGCTTCAACCCGGATGGAATGCGGTTTTTCTTGAAGTACAACCGCCGGACAACTCAACGCTTGAAGTTTTTCGCAATGTGCCGATTGCCAGCGCCTGGGGTTGGCGTTCACGGGGACTTTCCGCTGAATTCGTCAAAAATTTAAGCGAAGACATGTATCGTGATCCGCAATGGTTGTGTTTTTTCCCGACCAACCGGCCCGAACGAATGTTCAACAACTTGTTTCAACTAACGGCGAATCAACCGTATTTAATCAAACTGGAGGGGACGAATATCATCAACTGGGTGGTATCCGGACGTCCGGCCGTAAAGACGTTTGCGCCTTTGCCCTGGTTGCCGAATGAATTTAATCTCGTTGGATTTCCTTTGCGCACGGATATGGCTTTGCCCGGCCTGAATACGTTTTTTGCGCCGGAGCCGGCATTTCTGAATCAACCGACCTATGTGTTGAACAGCGCCGGTCGCTGGGAATTGGTGACCAATGGAAGTCTTCCGGTAGAGGCGGGCAAATGTTTTTGGGTGTTCGCCCAGAATTCGTCCACCTACCTAGGGCCTTTAAGCGTGACCGTGGAACAAGGGGACGGGTTGGATTACGGCGAAACCGTCACTGAACGCAAAGTGTTTATCAAGAACGTTGCATCTACTCCGGCAGTCGTGTCCGTTCGTGATTTGAACGGTCCAGGCCCGTTGACGTATTGGACCTTCAATACAACGCTTGCACAAGTGGAGTGGTTGCCGATACCCGACCCGTTAACGATGTCGCTTGCGCCAAACGAAACCTATACGTTGCGCCTCGCGGTGAATCGCAATGACTTTGTCGACAACCAGTATTTTACAACCATTCAGGTGGAAAGCGATTCCGGAACCCGTGTTCGCATTCCTCTCTCCGCCCAACTTCCATAAACAAGGACGACGTACATGAACGATAGCACTAATTTGTCCTCAAGCGGCGCCGATGACTCCCGCTGTCTGCGCGTAACGACTGTTTTGCGAACCCTTGCGACGGCGGTCCTGTTCGCTTCATTTTCCGCGCATGACACCCGGGCGCAGACCAATCAATTCGCCGGCTTATGGGTAGGCGTTGCCACGTTGAATGCCGTTAGCGGAGCCAATCCAACAGCTTCCGATCTGGGATTTGATCTTGGAATTCAAAGTCAATTGACGCGTCAAACACTGGTTGGCTGGAACGATACATGGCGATATAACGATACCGGAGCAAATCTCGGTATTGGATGGCGCAATATTTTCAATGATTCCGGTTGGAACACCGGACCGGCGCCATTGGGATATGGTTATGGAGATGAATCCACGACGTTGAATTTCGGCAATGCCACCAACAAGCATCCGACGACATATTTTCGCCGGACATTCACCGTGGCCGATCCGCAAGCATACGCAAGTTTGCGATTTCGTGTATTTCGGGATGACGGTGTGGTGGTGTATTTGAATGGTTCTTTGGTCATGCGGGATAATTTATCTGCCGTTTATACGCACAACACGTATGCCTTGTCTGCGATCGAGGGAACAAATCAGGCGAACTATGTTGAACTGGTTGTGCCGGCTACCTTGTTGTTGCAGACCAATATACTTTCCGCTGAAGTGCATATTGCCTCTCCCGGCGATGCGGATAAACGATTCGCGCTGGAATTGACCGGAATCATTTCCGCGCCGTCGCCCAGCACGTTGTTGCCGATTCGGTCCATCTGGCGGTATGAAGATAACGGCATAGACCTTGGTACAGCTTGGAAAGAACCCGGATTTGATGACTCCGGCTGGAATTCCGGGCCGGGCAAGCTCGGTTATGGCGATGGCGACGAGGCCACCATTATCGGTTTTGGCAATGCGACCAATAAAAATAGAACCACCTATTTCCGTGCCGATTTTAACGTGGCCAATCCCAACGCAATTTCCGAACTCAATTTCCTGTTGCGCCGCGATGATGGCGCGGTGATATACATAAACGGTCAGGAAGTTCTTCGTTCCAATATGCCGGAATCCGGCGACATCAATTATTTCAGTGAACCGATTATCGCGATTGGCGCGGCCGATGAATCGCAGTACCTGCAATACACGGTTGGCTCGGTTGGTCTGGTTACCGGTCTGAATGTTGTTGCCGTAAGTGTTCATCAACATCCGTCGGAGCTGGGTATCGGTTCCATTGGCGTTCCGACTCCGACCCGGGCGACTATGCCTTTACGGGTTTTGTTGCATGTGGATCACTCCGGACAAGTCCGACTTTTGAAGGATGTCATTCAAATGTGGAAGGACGGCATCTTGTCGCCGGCCGGTGACGGAACGAATGTCGTTTCGACCACGCCGGGGCGTTATGTGTTGTTGACGGATGAAACATTGGTTTCGCAATACAAAGGAGTTGCCAACCGGGATGGCGAACTGGTCGGGCGTCGCGTCAGTGCGATTGGATTTGATTTTGAGGATCAAAGCCTGTTGATGTCCGGTGCGTTCGGCGCCGGAAACCGAGTCTCGGTGACCAATAACATACCGCCGAATTTTCGCACCAATCCCTTCCGGCACAAGTTTCATCCCGACCATGACAATCTGACGCCGGATTATTCAGGCTACCAGCAGGAAGCGTTGGATATAAGCCGCATCATATCGCTGGATTTCAGTTTGCGGTATCCCCCGGAACTGGAATTGCCGACGGCCACACCGCCGCCATCATGGGGCCGCGACCGCATCGGCGGAATTTACTTTGAAGAATTGCGAGGGCTACACAAAGAGTCCATCCAGGTGCAGGGTTCGTTTGAGCTTGAGCGCATCAGCCTCATCGACCGCCTGAATGATCAATAATTTACGCAGGAATCATAAAATGAAAAAAAGCTTTCTACATATTGCGTTGTTGCTCTCGGCTTTCATTATTCCGGACGAAGTATTCGCATGGTGCGAACCTTTGAACATGACCCACAATATTTCCGAGTATGATTGTAATGCCGGCGCGGTGGATCTTTACTGGGTTTCCAACGATAATCCACCCGAGCAAAAACGCCCCGGCGCAAGTTGTTCCGTCGATGTCTGTTGCGGCACCTTTTGCGGATCCAAGGGCGGTCGCGCGCGGGCCAGAAGCCCGGTGGCCTCGTCCCAAACCGGCAAACGATATCTGGTGACCGGAGTGTCGGGAACAGGCAAACAGTGGGGAAGCATCAGCATCAGTGGTATTGCCGCCCCGTCCGGATATGTTCAGACAACACATGTGGAAACAAAGGATCCCGGCACGGTTACCTGGTCATATAAAACGCAACTTCAAGTAACGCAAACGTATCAAGGCCCCGCCGGTTCCGGTCTGACTTCTCCTGCCGCGGTCTGGTACGACCAGAATACCGCGAACATCGTGTTGACCGCGCCGAATCAGTTGGTCAACGGCACGAATTTCATCGCGGTGGGCTGGACTTCCGGGACCGGCAACATTCCCGCATCCGGTGACGGCAACTCCGTCACCATTTCCAGCATCAACCAGCCGTCAACCATAACCTGGACGTATCGTCCGGCCTTTACCGTGACACTTGGTGTTACCGGCAGTGGTATCACCGCCGCGCAAGCCGACCTCCAGCCGCACAACGGCGCTTTGATGACGCGTGCGGATCTCGAATTTGTCACTTCGGTACGACACACCATTCCCGACGGCAACAATCGTTTTCGCGCGATTGGCTGGACCAACGGATTTGGCGACTTTCCGCTTACCGGGGTAGGGCAGGTCGCCTCCTCGGTGGCCGGTGATCGGTTGGAGTTGCGACTTCCGGTTTCCGGTGCAACCAGCCTGAAAAGCAATTCCGGTCTGACGTGGGTGTTTATGCCGGAACGCCGCCTGGATGTTGTAATTGATACTTCGCTTCCGGAAAATGTCCGCACCTTGATTGCAACGGCCAATCCGGGACCTTCGCCGGCGGTAGGCACATTATGGACGTCGGTGGGACAAACGATTCCGGCCAGCGCTCCTCAACGTGTGGTGGATGGATCACAAGGTGCCACCTATGTAAATGTCGGATACACCGGAACGGGTAGTGTGTCGCCCGCAACCGGCGCGGTCAATTCCGTCACATTCAACAACAATGCATTTTCCACGCTTCAGTGGAAATACAAACGCGCGTATTCGATGACCACGAGTTTTATTCTTGAGGACGGATCACCGGCCCCGTCTTTTGTTTCCGGTAATCCATCCAACTTCCCTGCAAATGGCGTTTCCGATGTCATTGTCGGCACCTCGTATCTTTTCAATACACCTTCCATCATCCATGCGCCCCAGGATGGAGTGCGTTATGTTTGTATTGGTTGGAACGGATCCGGTGATATTCCCTCCAATGGGAATACCAATCAAATCAGCGGCGTTTCGATCACCCAGAATTCATCGATCACGTGGATATTCCGTCGCCAAAACCGTTTGCAGATCCAGGTTTCTCCAGGCTCGGCCGCTTCTGCATCGACGGCGCAACCGCCGGCCGGCGATAACTGGTTTAATCACAACGTAACGGTAACGGCTTCGGCAAAACTGGACATAGATTTGAACGGCACCAATACCACGTGTCTTGGCTCTTCGGTATTGTTGGGTGGTGTTGCGGCGCAAAGCTCCGCCGAACAAATCGTGGGGACCGGCGCGAATGCCAGGTATCAGCGTCAATTCCTGCT
The DNA here is from genome assembly GCA_035327305.1 of Kiritimatiellia bacterium. Lineage (GTDB taxonomy): Bacteria > Verrucomicrobiota > Kiritimatiellia > CAIVKH01 > CAIVKH01 > CALMUP01. The sequence goes on from DAOLDL010000030.1 coordinate 12,671, forward strand.
GGATGAACCGGCGACAATTTTATGGCTTTATGTGGAAACGGAAATATGGACGGTGGGTCAACCGATCGCGCCGCCTGCCGGCGCCAACGCGCAGGTCGCACCCGTCATTCAGATTGTGTTGCCCGCGCAGGCTGGAGACACCGTGTTGAATACATTCGGCTGGTTTGGTCCTTCCGGAAGCCGGGCGCTATATCCAACGCGTCCCGTTTCATCAGCCAAACTTACCTGGCAAAATACGAACCCCACCGGACAACCTATTGTTGTCGGCGGTTTCGCTCAATTTCCGGCCCAGATGCAACCGCATGTCGGCGGCGTTCCCGTTAATTTGTATCCGGCGCCGTTTGCCCAGCAATTTGTCGACATTCGGTACACATCCGGCAACGCTTCCGTGGTGGATAAAATATTCCGCGCCGATTTTGGTGTGAGCGTGTTGATGTTTACGCAGGGCGCAAATCCCGATCCGCTGAACAATCCGGTGCTGTTTGAAGTGGTTGAAACCACGGATATCCGAAACTCACCGGAAAAATTGACGTATGTAAGTTGGACGATTGGCGAAACCATAACGAATGAGCTTCATCAGTCGCGCCTGAATCAGAACGGGTTTGTATTTTACAGTAATGCATTTTATGACGCGTCGATTTACAACCGCAACACACGTCAAGGTCCGATCATTCCCGTCAATATGGATACCCCGGCCGATGAGGACGACTTGGTTGTCGCATGGTATCAACCCGGCTTGACAGTGACCAATATCGGCTGGCCGAAATTCCCGTATCATTACACATGTGTATGGCCGGATGACTTGGTGGTGGATCGAATCTACATCGCAAGTCAGCTTGGCTCGGGTCCGTTGCCGCCGGCGCTTTATCCGCAGGCGCAGATCTATGTGCAATCCAATCCCGGCCTGCCCGGTTACAATCCCAACGAGGAACATGCCGCCATGTTTGACATAGGCGGATCGCCGGCGGCGTTTGCCTTGAGAAATGATTTGAATGCGATTCTCGGCGCGTCCCTGCCTTATGTATTGGTCAAGTACTTGCATCCGCTGAAACAGGAGTGGGCGATGAAAGTGTACAAAGTCGAGACGACCGGCGGCGGATACACGTTTGAATATCCCAAACTTGCGGGTCAGCCTTTGCTTCCTCCATATCCGTTATCGGTCCTGCCGCAATCAACGGTATCGAAAATAAAATCAGGCAATGTCTGGTATCACCGCGATCACAAGTCCGGTCATTGGGCCAAGGCGGCCGGCCTGGACACCAACGATATCGCGGAAATCGTGATGCATTGGTATTACATTTTGCAACCGGGATGGTATTTCCCGGACTTCAATGGCGATGGCGCGCCGGATGCAGGTATCGGTGATTCAATCCCCTGGCTGAACGGTGGATTGAACTTCACCAGTTCGCCACCGGTAGATGTCACCTACGTTATCAACTGGCCGACGAACAACGTGGCAATTCTTTCTCCGGGTGAGACGCTGACTCAACCCAAGAAGGGTTTGCCGGGCGTATTCAGCATGGCGGCCGCCGAAGTGATTTATGATGAAAACCTCATGCGCGGCGATGGTCCGTTGGTGAAGTTGATGGATGTGTTGAGCGAACGCTGGGTTCCGCTCGCCTCCGTGCCTGACTCCATCAAAACGGAAAATCGGATTGGCCGGTTATATTTCCCGGACCTTCCACCGCATTTGAATCGCCGTTTGTCCTATGATCCGATCAGTAAACGACTTAATTTCGGCGGTGTGCTCGATACATCGGGAGTAGGCGAGCCGCTGTTGCTTCTGAATGTCATGTCGATTTCCGAAAAAGACCTCCTGCAGGCATTTGCGCCTGACTGGTCGGCGCAAATCGGTCAGTTGTTCGACAAGACACGTAATCCGGACGGTGTTGAGTATGGTATTGCCACCATTTTCAATCCACTTGACCAGTCCATCGGCTACACACCGGAAGACTGGATTGATCTTTGGGGCATTCAGGTCGGTTTAAGTCAGACCACCAATGGACAACCCAGGTTGAAGCGATTGCTTTCCGTACCCAAGGCGTTGAGCGCGGGAGCGGCCAACAGTTTGGGTTGGGTTACATTGGTTGAAAATGATGATCCGAGTCTCGGCGCGGCGCCGGTGGCTTTGCATGTTTTCCGCGTTGATGGCGAACCGTATCGCGGAGAAATCAAGGTGATCCTCTCTGACAATATTTTCGACGAAAAAATCACCCTGCGTCACAGTGGCGACTTCGGCGGCGAGCCGGAACGTATGACGTTTGAGTGGTATTTTCAGCCCGATAGCACCGGTTTCGCTCCTGATCTGCCACCCAATGTTCCGCCGGGCACGCCGCTTCCCGACTGGACATTCTTTATTCAGGGCCAGGGCTTGCAGGAAATCACAATCGAAGGCGCATCGCCGCTGACATTGTCCGACAACTGGTTTGCCACGCGATACGGTTACGAAAATGCATTTCCATTTATCACAAACAACTTTTTCGTAAGCCAATGGGCGGGTGCGCCAGGCGGTGAAAAAGCCCAGCTCGCAATTGGCTGGATCAAGCGCGTCGTGGCGGGATTGAATCCGTTTGATGCACGTGTGCGTGATTTCCATGCCTCGGCGGTGAACACAATTGTCAGCATGCTTACCCAGGCCGGCCAGCGGTACGAGGGACCAATTGCCTTTAACGGTGATCCCTGCAACCTGAATCAAATCGGATTGATCGAGGCTTATGACACGGTATTGCGTCGGGGCAAATTGTTAAGCGTTGATGCCGGCATCAACTACGGCCCGGCAAACAGTGCCTTGCTGAATATTTCCACCCGCTTGTCGGATTTATACATGCTGTTGGCCAATGAGGCTTATCAGGATGCGCTGGACCCGACGATAGGTTTCGGCACGGATAGCGGAGAATATGGAACCCTGGCGCCATCCATCTTTGCCTTCCAGAATCAGGTTTCCACCTTGCTTGAGGAGGAATTGGTTCTTTTGCGTGGCCGCGACAACAGCGCCGCGCCGACGAGGGCCGCGCCGGTCTACAACCGGTTCTTCTGGAACTTTACCCAGGGCGAAGGCGAAGTCGCCTATGTCCAGGCCTACAACATTTCCGATCAGGTGAACAAAGACAGCAACAACGATGGTTGTATTGATTCGACGGACGGATTTATCAACGAGGATGATGCCAAGACCATGTACCCCCAGGGACATGGCGATGCCTGGGGCCATTACCTGTCGGCAACCAAGTATCACTACAACCTACTGGTTAATCCCAATTTCACATGGGAGCCGCGTCCGGAGGCGGTATTGGTGGGCGGCGCCGCGATCACTGTGGACTACCTCGATGAGCGGAAATTCGCCCGCGCGGCGGCCAGCAAGGCCAAGGTCGGCGCGGAAATTGTCGACCTGACGTACCGGAGCGCCTTCGTTGATGATCCATCTGGCCAGTGGCAGGGCTACAAGGATACGGACCGTGATCGTGCCTGGGGATTTGATGATTGGGCGCGCCGGGCCGGTATGGGCGCCTACTTTGATTGGGCCGTGGCCAACGCAATTTTGCCTTCTGTGCACCCGAACACCAACCAAACCGGTATCGCCAGGATCGATCGCACAACGGTGCCCGAACTTGGTGAAATAGCCATGCAATTCCAGGAAATCCAAATCAAGGCGGATCAGGCGGATCGCGGTTTGAATCCGTTGGGACTGGCCAAGGGCATTGTTCCGTTCGATATTGATCCCGGACTTCTTCAACCGATTTTCGGAAGTCCCAAGACCCATTTTGAACAAATTTACGATCGCGCGCTGGAGGCATTGAAAAACGCAGTGGCAGTATTTGATTACGCCAACCAGTTGACCCGCATGTTGCGGCAAAATCAGGATCAGCAGGAAAAGTTCTCCATCAATATTGCTCAACAAGAGCGTGATTATATCAACCGCCTGATTGAAATATTCGGATATCCCTACGCAGACGACATCGGTCCCGGCGGCACGTATCCTTCCGGATATAACGGTCCTGATTGGATTCACTTCATGTATGTGGATCCTTCGGAGTTGACCGGCGAACCGATTGAGTCGGTGACATCGTATGATGTGACCTACAACTTTTCTCCGACAGCGACCAACGATGCGGGTCTTGGTATATTCGATGATGAGTACACGGTTGAGTTCACCTTCTCATCTGATGGAAAATGGATGGTGAAGCCGCCTTCCTGGACCGGTCAACGACGTGCTCCCGGTGAAATTCAAAGAGCTATTTCCGACTTGATGATTGCCAAGGCGAATGTCGACAAGGCCATCAAGGAATACGATTACCTGATCGGGTGTATCGAAGCGGAAAAAACACTGCTCGAAACCCAGTTTGCCCTCGATGCACAGCAACTGGTCATTCGCAACCGGGTCAATGGTGAATTGGCGACGTTTGACCGTACTATCGCGGATATGCAGAAGAGTCTTATCTCAACACGCCGGGCCGCCGAGGAAGTGGACCGGGTGTTTGAAGGCATCATAGAAAGTATTCCCAAGGTTGCAGGTATTGCCGCCGCCGATGTTTCCGCCCCTGCTCGCGGCGCCATGTTTGCCCTGCGCACGATCATGGCTTTGGCGATCAATGTCGCCGGTGACAATGAGGAGAAGGCCATACTGGACAAGGAAGTCGACAAGGAGGCGGTGGAGCGTGGAGCGGAAATTGAATTCCTCGGGTTCAGCAGTAACCTCGATTACCAAAGCCGACTGCTCGACCTTCAAGGATATGCGGAGCAGGCGGTGATCAAGCGCCTCGAAATCGCGACCCTGCTGGAAGTCATTGGTCAAGCCGCCGGTCGTTACCATGAAGTTCTGGCCCGCGGTGAACGTTTGCTGGAAGAGCGGGCGGTATTCCGCCGGACCACCGCGCCGCAGGTGCAGGATCTGCGTTACCAGGATATGGCGTTCCGTCTCTTCCGAAACGACGCATTGCAAAAATACCGCGCGCAGTTCGACCTCGCCGCGCGTTATATTTACATGGCGGCCACGGCGTATGATTACGAAACCAACTTGTTGGGAGGCGACAATGGCGCCGGTCGGCAATTCCTTACTGATATTGTGCGTCAGCGCAGTCTTGGCCAGCTCATAGGCAACCTGCCGGTTCCGGGCCGACCCGGCTTGGCGGATCCGCTTGGCCGTCTCGGTCAGAATTTCGCCGTTTACAAATCACAGCTCGGCTTCAACAACCCGCAGACCGAAACATCCCGATTCTCCATGCGAACCGAATTGTTCCGGATCAAAACCAATGCCACTTCCGATGTGAATTGGCGCAATACGCTTGAAAAATACCGGGTTCCGGATCTCTGGGCATTGCCTGAATTCCAGCGCTATTGCCGACCATTTGCGCCGCGCGATGCCGGACCGCAACCGGGATTGGTCATCCCGTTCCGCACATACATTCAATACGGTCGCAACTTCTTCGGTTGGCCATTGAGCGGCGGAGATAGCACCTACGATCCGACGTTCTTTGCCACGAAGATTCGATCGGTCGGCATCTGGTTCCAGAATTACGATGGCGCCGGGCTTTCGTTCACGCCGCGTGTATATCTCGTGCCCGCCGGTCTTGATGTCATGCGGTCGCCTTCCGGGAATACACTCGCTACCCGCGAATGGAAGGTGATTGATCAGAAAATTCCCGCTCCGTTCCCGATCGGAAATTCAGACCTTGCGAAACCGGATTGGATTCCCATGAACGACAGCTTGAGCGACCTCTTTTCCGGTATCCGGCAATTCTCACGAATTCGCGCCTACCATGACAGCGGCTTCTTCACACCGGCGGAAACGACATCGGACAGCCGCTTGATAGGGCGTTCGGTTTGGAATACCGAATGGTTGCTGATTATTCCGGGCGAAACGTTGTTGAATCCCGCTGATGACGGGTTGGACACATTTATTTACGGGCAACCAGTGCCGGGAGGTGGCGGTGCGCGCGACGGCAATGGTATCAAGGATATCAAGTTGTTCTTCCAAACCTACGCTTACTCGGGGAACTAATCATGAAACCTTATATATTTAAAAACATGTTTACCCGATTTGTTGCCATGGTTTTCGCTGGAATACTGGCTCTTCCGGCTGAAGCCATTTTGTTGGAACCCGACAAGGTGATCCTCGGCACCATCACATTGAATGGTAAAGCGGTGACGGCGTTTGACGGCTATCAATCCTACAACGTCAGCCAGTATGTGGTCGAAGTTCGCACCAACTTGAACGGAACTCCAATTGCCACGTATGCAATGGGATCAAACACAAACTACCACCCGTATTTCTATGGTTTTCGCATCACGTTGGAGGCTTTGCCACAACGACTTGAATCGCAGATACTGACCGACGACGTTCTGTTTATCGCGTTGAAAAACAACGGCGTGATCATCAGTCAGGTCGTGCATGTCGTGACTGAACGCAGTTTGTCGCGCATCGATTTCGGGCCCGTGGCGGATTCCGATGGTGACGGCCTGACCGATTTGGAAGAGTTTGATCTCTACGGCACCAATCCGAATCTGGTCGATACCGATGGCGATGGAGTGTCGGATTATGACGAAGTGAAGGTATACGGCACAAATCCGCTGAATCCGGACACCGATGGCGATGGCGATAACGACGGGTATGAGTTGGCCAATCGCACCGATCCGCTTGATCCCGATCACTTCCTCGCCACTATCAGCGGTGTTGTAAGTTACGGCGGACCTCAAACCGGCGTAGTCAAAGTCACCGCCGCCTCCATGGTGGACAGTAACCGGTTCCTGAACTTGAATGGCAACGGTCAGTATGTGGCGGTGAATGACTACTTCTATGATACCCCAGGTCAAATCAGTGAATTGACTGTGATGGCATGGGTTCAGACATCCTCCACCGGCTATAACATCATTGCATCGTGGGATCGTAGCGCGGCGTGGCGGTTCTCGGTGGGTGGCGAACGACTGGGCGGCTACTCCGGCTCAATTGGGTTCGATACCACCGATGCCAATGGGCAATCGCACGATCTCAAAGGCAATATTATGTTCAACGACGGCCAATGGCATCACATTGCCGGGACCTTTGATTCGGCAACCGGCGTGAAGCGAATCTTTGTCGACGGCGTGTTGGATCAAGTGGCCACCAATGCCCATCCGCCCGGTGTCGGTCTGGTCGGCGGCGATGAAATCGGCGTTCGTTATGGATTTATCGGAGTGGGTTCCGATGCGGATACCTTTAACGGAACCATCATCTCCAACTTCTTCTTCAGTGGCCGTATTGACGAGGTGGCGATATGGAATCGCGCCATGAACGGCGCGGAAATCCGCGGCCTCATGTATGCCAATCTCGTCGGTGACGAACCGGACCTTCAGGCCTGGTTCAACTTCAACGACGGCACCGCCAACGATTCGTCGACCAACGGATACAGCGCGATATTCCGCAACGGCGCCACCACCGCGGAAGGCCCTTATGGATACAGCCGCACCGTGAATGCCGCCCCCAGTGGTTCGTACACCGTGACCGTCTTGCGCACGCTGGCTGACTACTGGGTGAGCGCCTATCTCGACGGCAACAACAACGGAACCCAGGACTTCTGGGAAGCCACCGGCGAGTACCCGCTCAATCCGATCTATCTCACCAACGATTTGACCGGAGTCGACTTTGGATTGAGCGATCCGGACAGTGATGGCGATGGGTTAAGCGACTACCTTGAGTTGTTCGTCTATGGCACCAATCCGTTTAACCCGGATACCGATGGCGACGGCTTGACCGATTGGGAAGAGGTCATGGTTTATGGAACAAACCCCAATGTTGCCGATACGGATGGCGACGGATTGACCGATGGCGAGGAAGTGAATACCTACGGAACCAATCCGCTGTTGCGCGATACCGATGGCGATGGGTTCTCGGATGGCTGGGAAGTCCGGGTGGGAACCGATCCGTTGGATCCTGATGACAAGCCCTCGGCGGCAGTGATGAACGATTACAACGGCGATGAGGTCAGCGACTTGGCCGTGTTCAGACCGGCAACCGGGCAGTGGTACATCAGGCCCGTTGCGCCAGGCCCGAACATTGTGTTCGGGTTTAGTTGGGGCGGCGCCGGCATGATACCGGTCGTTGGCGATTTCAACGGCGATGGCTTTGGCGATCTCGCCGTATTCAATCCTCCAAACGGACGCTGGTATATTCGCGATATTCGCAACAATGCCACGATTGCGTGGAATGTGAGTTGGGGCGCTTCCGATATGATTCCGGTTCCCGGCGATTACGATGGCGATACCTTATCCGACTTGGCCATGTATCAGCAGTCCACCGGCAATTGGTACATCCGCAGGGTTGCCAACGGACCGGCACTGGCATGGGGTGTAAATTGGGGTGGCCCGGGTTTCGTTCCCGTTCCCGGAGATTATGATGGCGATGGCGTTTATGACCTTGCGGTATACCGTCCAGCGACGGGTCAATGGTACATCCGGAAGCTTAATGGACAGATTATTCGCTTTGGCACTTCGTGGGGTACATCCGCCATGATTCCTGTTCCGGGTGATTATGACGGCGATGGCTACTTTGATCTCGCCATGTATCATCAATCTGCAGGGGTTTGGCACATCTTGTCCGGCCGCACGCTTGGCGTGCTGGGCATGAATATTGCCTGGGGTGGAGTCGGTATGGTGCCTACATCCGGGGACTACAACGGTGATGGACGTTACGACCTGCCTCTCTATCAGGAAAGTACCGGCAATTGGTTCATACGGTCCATCGGGCCTGGAGCGCCGATTGTCTTTGGCGCCCCGTGGGGCGGTGTCGGATTTGAACCGGTTGGGGTTCGCCGATAATAATGAAGGCGGGCTGAAGTATATTAATGTTCGACTCGCCGGAAGGTTCGCCCTCCCGTTAACGATCCAATGGGAGGGCGAGACGTGCAAAACGCTACAGCAACTCGATCAAAAGGTATCCGACCGAAAATGTCACACGCACTCCTTGTGGTGTGGCGAAGTGACAATTGTAATAATCTTTCAATGCTGTTAGTTCACTGCGGGTGAGGGGGCTGGGGCCGCGCGAGACATCGCCTCCGGTAACGCCCATGGCGTGTACGGTTTTTAAGACTTCTGCGGCATCAGCAAGGTCGTACTCTGATGCGGATTGCTCAAGCCTTCGAATACGGGTATCTGGAATCGTGCGGGCGGCTTTTTCCAGCTCGGCAAGCGTGGGCAATCGGCCAAGTGCCTGCTTTTTAGGCGCGGCGGCTTCGCGGGATTGCCGCAGTTCGCTCATGGTTCCATCGAGCATGATCGCGATGGCCATGACGCCGCCCTTTTGGCCGAGTCCGGCAACATGGGCAAGTCCACGATCAAATGGTTTCAGCCAATGAAGCGCGCTACTGCTTAAAATCAGATCGAAAGCCTGATCAGTGTTAAAGTTCGTAATATCCGAGACTACGAAATCGGTGTTTGAATCTCCGGCGAAAGCGGCTTTGGCCTCGGCAATCATTCCTTCGGCAATATCCACCCCGACAAGGTCCGATGCCGGCCAGCGATGGCGAGCCAATCGCATAAGTCGTCCCGGTCCGCATCCTGCATCAAGAATACGCATTGGATTTATGTTTTCCGGTAGCATTTCCAATACACGACGTCCGACTTTGTCCTGAAGGTCGGATACACCGATATACGTTTGCGCGGCGGCGGAAAAGCGGGCGCTGACATGTTGGTGATGGATGCGTTCGGTCATAAGCGGGTTTAAAATTGGAAGTATACGAAAGTATGACTTCGGCTTACACCCAAAAACACAATAATAAAAAATAATGTGGCATAGAACAATCCGCGCAGGATGGGAGGCAGTCGAGTGGTTCGCTCCAGTGGAAACCAGCGGCCGCAAATCCAGTGGATCAACCAAAGGGCAATCAGCACAAGAAAACCCGTATAGGTGACGTTGAAGTTGGGAAGCGCCCATGCCTTGATGGTGACAAATCTGCCGAAGCAAGCCAGCGCGTGTTGGAACGTCGGACTGAAAAACCAGGCCATGCCAAAGGCATGAAGTCCCATCGTCACGGTCCACCCTAGAAACGCAAACCACGAACTCTCAACAAAGGTTTTTTTGCGCCATCGGCGGCGAATTTTTAGATAGTATATCTGGTACAACACCATCATCGCGCCGTGTTGCAAGCCCCAGATCACGTAGTTCCAGTGCGCGCCGTGCCAAAGTCCGACCAGGCCCATGGTCAAAAGTGAAACTGCCGCCATATGAAGCATGGATTTTGGTCGTGATCCGCCCAGGGGAATGAAGACGTAGTCGCGAACCCACGACGAAAGTGTGATGTGCCAGCCGCGCCAAAACTCGGCAATGCTGGTTGCGGCAAGCGGCATTCGGAAGTTTTCCGTAAGACGTACCCCAAATAATGCCGCGGCACCTCGCGCCATATCGGTGTATGCGGAAAAATCAAAGTAGAGCATGGTAAACAACCCGAGTGTCGAAAACAGCAGGTCCGGAACGGTGAGTAATTGTGGTTCCCTCAATAGCGGTTCGGCGGCGTAGTATAGTCGGTCGGCCACTACAAGTTTTTTGGCGAACCCCCAAAGCAAAAGTCGCACGCCGCTTTCAAAAAGTTCGGGGTCGGCTGGCCGCATTTTTTTTAATTGCGGCAAAAGGTCCGCCGCACGTTCTATGGGGCCGGCGACCAACTGTGGGAAGAACGAAACAAACAGGGCGAACACCGCGAAGTTTTTTTCCGGCGGGATACGGCCGCGATAGACATCGATCGTGTACGCCATGCTTTGGAATGTGTAGAACGAAATTCCAACGGGAAGAAGGATGTCAAGTGAACGTGGGAGGAATGTTGCATTTGCGCCGAGCAATTGATGAAGAATGTGAAGTCCGAAATTCGTGTATTTGAAGTATCCGAGCAAGCCGAGGTTGGCGATGATGCTGATCCACAATGCAATTTGGCGGTTCCGTTGGTTTGATGTGGAGGCGATCCATTGTGCGGCGAAGTAATCGATGGTGGTGGAGGTCAGAATGAGAAAGGCATACCATGGGTTCCAGTAAGCGTAAAAAACATAACTGGCCAGCAACATGAACATCACGCGTGATCGTCCGGTGAGCAGGGCAAAGCCGATCAGGGCGACGACGAGGAGAATGCCAAACTCCATGGACACAAAGGTCATGGCAGAGCCTCGTGAAGTTTTTCCGCGAACATTCGATGCCCTTCGCGTCCGAAGTGCGCTTGCGAGATGAAAGCTTCATCCGGCAATGCGTCGGCCATGTTGATGGCGTGAATGTTGGTTTGTTTGATCAATTCAGTGAGATCATTCCAGGCGGTTTCTTCTTCAAAACGCCATGTGCTTCTCACTGGCATATTGATCCAGAATACGTGAGGCGCCGCGTTTGCCGCGATTTCGATTAAATGCCGGGCTTTCCGCTCGTCTACAATGGGGTTTGTGCGCGGTTCACGGCGCCTTCGCGGGTTGTTGTGGCGGAGTTCGGGAAATCGGAACCACAAGGCCGCGCCCCGGATTTCAAAAAATGGCGCGAGTGGTTTATATTCGGCAATCAAAGCCGAAGGTAAACTGCGATTTCTCCATGCGGGCCATGCTTCGCCGATTATCATTTGCGTTTTCATGGGCACGTCGGTCATATCGCTGATTATTTCCTTCGGGATCTGTTCGCGAACGACCTTGTCGCGAAGTTTGTAGAATAGTTGTGATGTCCAGGTGTTGATTGCTTTTCGAGGTGGTGGAGTTTTGGATACGGTGCGGGGACTGGTGATGACCGCAAGGTGAGTCGGGTCTATCTTGCGAGCGGCGGCGATGGCAATCAAAATGTCGTGAAATCGAGCCCCGGGAATTGACCAGTTTACCACTCGGAACGATTCGGCATTTTCCCGGCGAATGGTTTCTAAAACATGCGGATAAATCTCCCGGGGTTGAACTTCCCAACCGAACCCCTGTGAATTGGACACGATCACGAGCAAGGTTTCGTTTTCGCGTCGTGGTTTGGTTCCATCGAGGTATTCTTCCCATACAAAATGAAAGGCGTGGTTTCGGGGACTGGGGGGTAATTGAGCATACCATGCGAACCATAGCCGGTTGCTTAAATAAATACCGGCCATCAGGAACAGCAAGCTCCAAAACCAGACGGAAAGCGAGAATCTTGTCCTGAATTTGTTTTGATTTCCGGTAATTGCCATTCAAGGCAAATACCACAATGACGGATCATTGCAATCCCGTGATTGAGGGATCAGCAAATCAATTCGCCGAAAGAATCGAAGTCAGCTCGAAAACCGCCGGGAATTCCTTTGGCGATCACGGATACCGCGTTATGCGAATGCAGGGACTCAAGGTGGGCACAGGCGATTTCGAAGTCTTTGATTCTCGGGTCGCGGTTTAATTGTGCGTAAAGCAGGCGGGCGGCATCTTCCACGAATTTCATGGACGCACCGTTGAGCTCCGCGAACGCCTGCTCGTCTTCGCGTTTAACCATGACTTGTGTTTCGGTTTTCAGCGCGGTCAGGCAATGCTGTTGAATATCCTCGACGGGCAGGATTTCGCCTTCGCGGACTTGAATTGCGACTCTCGCCTTGCTTCGTTGCGAGTGGGGGATGGCGTATACGCCGCGCACATCTCGGGCATGTTCGGCCAGTTCCGCCGAACACGGGCATGACGACGAATAAACGAAGTCGAACGTGATGTACGTTTTCGTCTTGCCGTGGCGGTCCAGTTCTCCTTTGAAAGAGACGCGGTAATACTGGTAGCCTTCCAGGTTGCTCCGCAGGCTTTGCTGAAGAATCGGATAATTAAACGTCAGCGAAATAAATGCGTCCAGACTTCCCAAATCCTGTTTGTAGGCGATCAGTACATCGGACAGAGTGGAAAGCGAAAATGGTTCGTCTTTGAACTTGTAAAAGGTTCGCATTACGCGAGACATGTTGATTCCCTTGATGCCCGGTTGCAGGGAAACCGTGCCGTTAATAATGGTTTCCAGCGTCAGGAACTCGCCATTGCTGGTCGGGTACTTCAAGGGCATGCGAAAATTGGAAATTCCCACGCGCTGGATGGCGACATTGGCCCCCTCAATCGCGTCGTTGGCATTCTGCATATCCGGCATGTCATTCCGGTAGTCGTCGCTTACCTTGAAGTCGGCATCGTATTGCTGTCGCAGATTCGACGCGGGAAGATCGTCGGTCTTGTGCAGGTATAGGTTCTTTTTTCCAATAATGTTCATGTTTAACCCGTATATCATGTCGTATAAACCGGCTTCGCGTCAATCACTGCATCCGGAGCGTTCCCCAAAACGTCGCATAGATTTGTATTCCTGCAAGGGCAATACGTCACTTTCCATCCTAATCTGTGAATCCCCATGGGTCGGAATAGCGGGCTAAAGGCACAAAAGAGGGCTGTTTTATCGTCAAAAAGATGAAATCCAGGTCAAAAATCAACTAGCCGGAATTCCCTCGTTGCCTGAATCACGCCGGTCATTATACTCTCGTCCGACACATGAGTTTGAGATTTTACAATACCCTGACCCGGAATCACGAAATTTTCATGCCGATAGATGAAGGTCGAGTCCGCATGTATACTTGCGGTCCAACGGTTTATAACTACGCGCATATCGGAAACTTCCGTGCTTATATGTTCGAGGACCTGTTGCGGCGGGTCCTAAAATACCTCGGCTATGACGTATATCATGTCATGAATTTCACTGATGTGGATGATAAAACGATCCGTGCCAGCCGGGAAGCGAAGTTGCCACTCAAGACCTATACCGGTAAATATATCGACGCTTTCTTTGAGGATATCGGGGTGCTGAATATTGAGCGAGCAGAACACTATCCCGCCGCCACCGACCATGTGCCGGAAATGATAGCCTTGATTCAAACGTTGCTGGACAAGGGGTATGCCTATAAATCCGATGACGGATCGGTTTACTACAGTATCAGTAAGTTTCCGAATTACGGATGTCTGTGCCAATTGGATGTATCGGGTTTGAAGCCCGGGGCCAGGGTTGCGCAAGACGAGTACGAAAAGGAAAATGTAGGCGACTTCGCGCTTTGGAAAGCATGGGATGAGGCCGACGGGGATGTGGTTTGGGATGCGCCGTGGGGGCGGGGACGTCCAGGCTGGCATATTGAATGTTCGGCCATGAGCATGAAATATCTCGGCGAGACGTTTGATATTCATTGCGGAGGCATGGACAATATTTTCCCTCACCACGACGATGAAATTGCCCAGAGTGAAGCCGCGACCGGCAAGAAGTTCGTCAATTACTGGTTGCATTGCGCGCATTTGATTGTCGAAGGCAAAAAAATGTCCAAGTCGGCCGGCAACTTTTATACGCTTCGCGACTTGATCAACCGCGGTTACACGGGACGCGAAATACGGTATGAATTAATTTCAACCCATTACCGGCAATCCATGAATTTCACCCTGGAAGGCGTGTCTGCCGCGCGAGCTTCCCTGGCCCGGCTGGACGAGTTTCGCGCCCGGTTGGTTGAATTGGCGGGATCCGCGCAACCCGGCGGTGAAATGCACTGGGTCGTCGAAGCTCGAACGGATTTCAAAGATGCGCTTTGTGATGATCTGAATATTTCCGAAGCCATGGCCGCTGTTTTCGAAATGTTGCGCTCCGGTAACCGGGATATCGACCGCAACCAGGTCAGTCCGGCCATGGCCGCGTCGGCATTGGAAGCGTGGAATGGTTTTGACCGCGTTCTGGGCTTTTTGTCGCCGGGGGAAGTTGTAATCCCTCCTCATGTCCAGGAATTGCTCAAGCAACGTTCGGCGGCGCGGGTTTCGAAAAATTGGGCGGAGTCGGATCGGCTTCGCGATGCAATTGATGCCGCCGGTTTTATTGTTAAAGATACGCCGCAGGGTCCCAAGTTAAGAGCTAAATAAATGAGCGCCGGAAAAGGAAAATTTATCACGTTCGAGGGGCCGGAAGGTGGAGGAAAAACCACCCAGGCCAAGCGGTTGCTTGCACGATTAACCGGTGAGGGGCACGAAGTCATTTACACCCGTGAACCGGGCGGGACGCCCACCGGAGAGGCGATACGTGAAATCCTGCAATACGACAAAGCCGGTGAACCATTGTGCAACGAAGCGGAGGTTTTTCTCTTTGCCGCCAGTCGTTCCCAATTGGTGAGAACCGTTATTATCCCCGCCCTCGAAAGAGGCGCACATGTAATTTGCGACCGCTTTGCCGACTCGACAACCGTGTATCAGGGGTATGGCCGTGGATTTGACATCGATCAAATGATTGCGATCAACAATTTTGCAATCAGTGGCGCAACACCGGATATCACATTGCTTATGGATGTGGATATTTCCGTCGGGTTTGACCGCATCGCCAGCCGCCAGCGGGAGCTTTTTCAAAAATCCGACCGCATCGAAAATGAAGCGCGTGAATTTCATGAACGGGTGCGCAAGGGGTATCTGGCTTTGGCGTCTCGCTGGCCGGATCGTTTTCGGATAATCAATGCCATGCGGGATCCCGCAGAGGTGGAAGTCGATGTCTGGCGTTGGGTACAAACCATCATTTCCTGAATCGGTCGGACGGGCTTTTTCCGTCCTGCGTTCAAGCGCGGAAGCAAATCGGCTCGCGCATGGCTATATCGTCTCATCACCCCGCGTGGAGTGGGGCACCCAGGCTGTTGCTTCTTTTCTCCAATGGTTGTTCTGTGCCGGACCGAATCGTCCGTGCGGTGATTGCCGCGCGTGCCGCCACATCGAATCCCATACGCATCCGGATGTCATTTGGATAGAACCGGAAAGCAAAAGCCGCGTTATCAAGATTGATGTGGTTCGGGAGATTTTAAATCCATTCATCAGTCAGACCTCCTTTGAGGGCGGGTGGAAGGCGGCGGTGCTGTTGAATGCCGATCGACTTAACGAAAATGCCGCCAACGCATTTCTCAAGACATTGGAAGAGCCGCCGGCGCGCTCGCTTCTGTTTCTGGTTACGGAAAATGTGACCATGCTTTTACCGACCATAGTATCCCGTTGCCAGATTTTGCAGTTGGATGCGGGTGAACGTGGCGGTGCCGTTTCACCCATTGAAAAGGCAACGTTGGAGTGGTTGCGTCAGCGAACAGCAACATCAGGCCCGGTGGCGCAGTCGGCCTGGTTTCAATCCATTCTGCGTGAAGTTGCCGAACGTGCCGAAAAAGACGAGAAAGACCGGGCCGTGGATGGGATCGATAAGGATGTCATGGAGGCTCGGGTTCGCTCCCGTGTGCTGGAGTCCCGGCTGGAAATTCTGAAAGTTGTGTATTTATGGGAGCGGGACCGGCTGATTTGCACTGCAGGGGGGCAGGCCGGCACCTTGCATTTTAAAGAGGAAGCGAATGTAATCGCGAAACAAAGTCAGGGATTAACGTTATCCCAGGCATTGAAACGCTTGCGGGATGTCGAGTATGCGGCAAAGTTGCTGGAAGGCAATCTTGGGGAAACCCATGTGTTTGAAGCTGTTATTCCGGCTTAGATCGTTGTCTCATGGACAAGTGCCCGCCAAATTGATAAATAATCAAATCGTTAAAAAAGGCTTCCGAAAAGTCGCCTTCGTGATTAATGTTTTGGAAACATGGGGAGCGTTACCTGATGGACATTAAAGAAATAAAAAAAATAATCGAATTGATGAAGGAAAACGAGCTTTCTGAATTTGAGTTGGCCGAGGAAGGTTTTCGTATCACCGTGCGTCGTCCGTATGCCAATGCAAACCCCCAGGTAATTCTTGGGCAGGCGCCGTCTTTTATGCCCGGATTTCCCATGGCCGGCGGCGCGGCTCCATCTGCGGCTTCCGCCCCTGCGGCGGAACCCGCCAAGGAAGCGTTGCCCAGCAATCTTTTGGAAATAAAATCCCCTATGGTCGGAACCTTCTACCGAGCTTCGTCTCCGGAAGCTGAACCCCTCACGGCGGTAGGCAAAGAGGTCGGCAATGAATCCGTTGTTTGCATTATCGAGGCCATGAAAGTTATGAATGAAATCAAAGCCGAGGTAAAAGGCGTGATCAGAAAAATTCTGGTCGAAAACGCCACGGCGGTTGAATATGGCCAGCCCTTATTCCTTGTTGAACCAAATTAATTCTTATGTTTGATCGAATTCTCATCGCCAACCGGGGCGAAATTGCCCTGCGAATCATTCGTGCCTGCCGGGAAATGGGCATCAAGTCCATCGCGGTTTATTCCACGGCCGACCAGAAATCCATGCATGTTCAAATGGCTGACGAGGCTGTTTGCATCGGCCCCCCCGCGGGAAAAGACAGTTACCTGAAAATTGCCAACATCATCAGCGCGGCGGAAGTGGCGGACGTTGACGCGATTCATCCCGGCTATGGCTTCCTGGCCGAGAACGCGCATTTTGCGGAAATCTGCAATAACTGTAACATTACATTTATCGGCCCCACGCCGGATAACATCCGCATGATGGGGGATAAAGCTGTCGCCCGGGACACCATGAAAAAAGCGGGCGTGCCGATTGCCCCCGGTAGCGAAGGCATTGTCCGATCGCAGGAAGAGGCGCTTAAAATCGCGCACAAAATTGGTTATCCCGTGCTGGTTAAAGCCGTGGCCGGCGGCGGTGGCAAAGGTATGCGCGTGGCCCGAAACGATGTCAGTCTTGCCCAGGGATTCATGATGGCAAGTTCGGAGGCCGAACGCGCATTTTCAAATGCGGCGGTTTATATCGAAAAGTTTATCGACCAGGCCCGGCATATTGAAGTGCAGGTAATTGCCGACCATCACGGCAATGCCTGTCATTTGTTTGAACGTGATTGCAGTATCCAGCGCCGGCATCAAAAATTGGTCGAAGAAGCTCCGTCTCCGGTCATTAATGAAGAGACGCGCAAACGGCTCGGAAAAGCGGCGATGAAAGCGGTGGAAGCCGTGAATTATCGCAATGCCGGCACCATTGAGTTTTTGTACGACCGGCAGAGCGGGGAATTTTATTTCATGGAAATGAACACCCGCATCCAGGTGGAGCATCCTGTAACCGAGGAAATAACCGGAGTCGATTTGATCAAGGAACAAATCCGGGTCGCGGCAGGTGAAAAATTGTCGTTCTCGCAAAAGAGTTTGGAAATTAAAGGCCATGCCATTGAGTTTCGCGTGAATGCGGAAAACCCATACCGCGACTTTATTCCATCGCCAGGTCGCATCCACTTCATCAATCCGCCCGGCGGCATCGGAATCCGCATGGATTCTCATGTTTACTCCGGCTATGACATTCCGCCCTATTATGACAGCATGATCGGCAAGATTATCGTTCGCGCCGATACCCGTGATGAAGCGATTGCGCGGATGAATCGTGCGTTGAGCGAATTCATGATTGATGGTCCCCATACCACCGTGCCGCTTGGGCTTGCGCTTATGTCGGATGCCAGGTTCCAGCAGGGCGAATACACCACCACTTTCCTGGAAGGTTTCCTGAAGGAAGGATTCCTCACCACCGACAACAGTAACGAAAAATAAGGTGCTATCATGAATAAACCCAACTCCAAGGAAGATGGTCTTCAGATGGATCACACACTGGATCACATTGATGTCAATGGCGACCATATTGAAAACGACACCGAACTGGGTTCGGTACAGATTCATAATAATGTAATCGCCACAATCGCCAGGCTTGCCGCGATCAAGGTGCCTGGGGTCCATGAAATGAGCGGCGGTATTGTGGATGATCTCGCCGGCATGATTCGCAAGAAGTCGGGTGATCGAGGCATACGTGTTGAATTTGAAGACTCCGGCGTAGTGATTCAAATCCATGTGATTCTGGAATATGGCATTCGTATTCCGCATGTCGCCTGGCAGTTGCAGACCGAGGTCAGGCAGGCGGTCGAACAAATGACGGGCAAACATGTCAAGGCGGTTCAAGTCATCGTTCAGGGCGTGAAACTTCCCTCTGAATCCGAAAAGACCGAGGCACAGGAAACCATTTGATGAAGTGGGCGCATCGCCTGCTTGGCCTTTTGCTGGGCGTGCTGTTTACCGGCGCGTTGTTGTGGATTCTTTTGCCCGCGTTTCAGGGCGGTGACACATGGCGCGCGTTTATTGTCGAAATTTCCCAACAACGCAAATGGGTCATCGCCTATTGCCTGGTTGGGATTTTCGGATTGCTGGGTTTTATACTTACGGGAATCGTTGGCACGCCTCGCTCCCGTTATCTGGCGTATGAAACCCAACATGGCAACATCAGTATCAGCTTAAAGGCATTGCAGGACTTCCTGGGTCATATAAAAGGAGAGTTTCCCTCCATTATTGCATTGAACCCCAAAGTGAACGCCATGGATGAAAGTCTCGAAGTAGTCATGGAAGTCAAGGTGCGGGCGGGAACTCCGATACCGGAAGTCAGTCGTATGCTTCAGGAACGGGCCCGGGTTTTGATCAATGAGAAAATCGGCGTATCTGAAATAAGGGATATCGAAGTGAAGGTTGAGGAAATTGTCCGCGAAAAAGATGTCAAAGCCCAGGAGATCATATCAAAGCCACCGCCGGCGGGAGAAACTCCGTGAATCTGGATAAAATCGCGGAAGATTACCTTGCCGTAGCCGACGAAATTTTCGGAAGCATGGCGGATCAGGTCGAAAAAACTGCATGCCGAATCGCCGAATGTCTGACGGCCGGCGGAAAAGTAATGCTTTGTGGCAACGGGGGAAGCGCCGCGGATGCCCAGCACATCGCCGGCGAATTTCTTAATAGATTCCTCAAGGAAAGACGCCCCTATGCCGCGATCGCCCTCTCGACCGATACATCGACCATGACCGCTATCGGCAATGATTACTCTTTCGATCAGGTATTTGAAAAGCAGGTTCAAGGTCTGGGTCGCCCGGGAGATTTGCTGTGGGCCATTTCCACAAGCGGCAATGCCGCCAATGTGATGAATGCCGTCAATGCCGCTCGCGCCAGCGGGATCGAGGTCATTGGCATGACCGGTGGGACCGGCGGCAAGTTGGCCGCTTCATCGGACTACCTTCTGCATATCCAATCTACAACGAGTACGCCTCGAATCCAGGAGGGACATCAACTGTTGTTTCACCTGATCTGCGAGCGTTTGGAAGAACTCATGGTCGAGCACGACCAGAGACAAAAGTAAAAGGATTTGAATGGAAACGAACGAATTGCACAGCGGTTCCTGCGATGTGGTTATTGTTGGTTCCGTGGGAATAGATACCATTGAAACTCCCCGCGAAAAAAAGGAAAGCATTCTCGGTGGATCGGCAAGTTATGCCTGTGCCGCATCGTCATTTTTCGTCAAAACCGGAATGGTAGGCGTGGTCGGCACGGATTTTCCCCGCGAGTTCCTGAATCTTTATCATCAGTTTGGTGTCGACACCACCGGTTTGCAGGTAAAGGAGGGCGCCACCTTCCGCTGGTCGGGTGTATATGAAAACAATATGGATAACCGCCATACTATTTCCACGGAATTGAATGTATTTGCCTCGTTCAGTCCGGAATTGCCCGAATCTTTCCGTTCCTCACCTTTTTTATTTCTAGCCAATATATCGCCGGAATTGCAATTGCATGTATTGGCTCAAGTCAATAAACCACGTTTTGTTCTGTTGGACACCATGGATTTATGGATCAATGTGGCGCGCGAAGCTTTGATTGAAGTCATCGGCAAAGTGACCATGTTGACGTTGAATGAGTCCGAGGCGCGCCACCTGACCGGCGAGCATAGTTTGTTGCGTGCCGCACGCAAACTTTTGGCATTAGGGCCAAGATACATCATTATTAAAAAAGGCGAACATGGCAGTGTCCTGTTCAGCCGGAAATCCATAGCCATGATGCCCGCATTCCCGCTGGAAGATGTGCAGGACCCGACCGGGGCCGGCGATACATTTGCCGGCGGATTTATCGGTGCATTGGCGAAAGGCGGAAAAACTTCAGAGTCCGCAATTCGTAAAGCCATGACCTATGGCGCGGTAACGGCTTCATTTGGCGTGGAGAAGTTCAGCCTGGAGCGTCTACAGGCGCTTAACCGGCAGGAAATTGAAGAGCGAGCCGCATTGTTCCGTAAAATGGGAAAAGTTCTATAGCCCGGATATTGCATGAGCGAGTGGCGGTCTCGGCTAAAACAGTCTTATATTG
>DAOLDL010000031.1:0-32402 GCA_035327305.1 Kiritimatiellia bacterium
AACCCATTTCAGCTCGGCCAAAGGCGGGGGCACGTTCGACCTTTCCGCGAGCGGGAGCAACCTTGTCCTGACCTTCACCCCGGCGGCGGGCGAACCCACCGTGCAAGCCTCCGATATTACCTTCTCTTCGGTGGGTGTGACCTCGATGACGGTGAGCTGGACCGATGGCAACGGGGCAAGCCGAATCGTGGTCGCGCGTGCCGGAAGTGCCGTAGATGCCAACCCTTCCGATAGCACATCCTATTCTGCCAACTCCACATTTGGCAGTGGCGCGGAAATCGGAACCGGTAATTTTGTCGTATACAATGGTTCAGGCTCCTCGGTGGCCGTCTCGGGTTTGAGCGCAAACACTGTTTATCACTTCCGTGTTTATGAATACAACGGCTCGGGAGGATCTGAAGATTATCTGACCAGCACCGCCACCGGAAATCCGGCAAGTCGCACTACGCTGGCGACAGAGCCAAATACACAGGCAACTACGGTTACGTTCAGTTCGGTAGGAACGACGTCCATGACAGTTGGCTGGACCAGTGGAAATGGCGCCAATCGTCTTGTGATTGCACGCCAAGGTAGTGCGCCTAGTGGCGGTCCGGTCGATGGCACATCCTACACGGCGGATGCAGATTTTGGCGGCAGTGGCTCCGTGCTTGGTGATGGCAAAGTCGTGTACCAGGGATCAGGCAGTTCCTTTACGTTAACCGGGCTGTCCCCGGCTACGCGCTATTATTTGCAAGTGTATGAATACAACGGTAGTGGGTTGTCCTTGAATTATAACACGGACTCCGCAACCGGAAACCCCGGCAACCGATACACGCTTTCGAATGAACCGGCTGATCACGCAACGTCGTTTATGGCAACCACAGCTTCGAGCAGTCAGATCAATTTGACGTGGACTGCGGCTTCCGGTCCACCGTCCGGATATATCGTCATTCAGCGCACCAGCGCTGATCCCACAGGAGCGCCGAGCGATGGTCAGGGATACTCGGTCAGCGACACCATTGGTGATGGTACCGTCGCGGCCATCGTAACACCGGGTTCTGCAACATCCGTCAACATTACGGGTTTAAGTGCAAGTACGGCCTATCATTTCAGTATTGTTCCATTTAATTGGGATGGCGCCAATGCCCAGACATACAACTATTACACCGCCGCCACCATTCCCACCGCCAATGCTACCACGTATGCCGCCGAACCGACGACACAAGCGACGGACATCACATTCCCAACTCGATCACAAAGTAGTATCCAAGTCAGTTGGACCGACGGCAATGGCGCCAATCGCGTCGTGGTCGCCCGTGAAGGATCTGCGGTGGATGCGAATCCCGTGGATGGCACGGGATATTCGGCCAGTGCGGTATTTGGTTCCGGTGACGCCTTGGGTTCCGGCTTCGTGGTCTACAATGGTTCCGGCAGTTCGGTTACAGTGACCGGACTGAAAACCAACACGACGTATCACTTCCGCGTTTATGAATTCAACGGTTCCGCGGGTACAGCCAATTACAACACCAATTCAGCGACGGGCAATCCGGCCAGTCAGGCTACGCTGGATAACCCCCCCGGTATTGGTGTAGGCGGCGGCATCAATGTCACGACCATGGTTGGTTCAAGTCCCTCCGCCGGATCGTTTGTTGTAACCAACATTGGCGGCGCTCTGCTCTCGTATGTGGTATCCGACGATGTCGGCTGGTTGTCGGTTTCGCCGTTGACCGCGACCAATAAATCGAATGGCCAGACCGAATCGCACACGATCACGTACACGGTGACGGGATTAAGCGGCGGGGTCAGCAACGCCACAATCACCGTGACCGGAACCGGCGCCGGAGTAAACGAGCCGACGAACTCACCACAGACCATTGCCGTGGCTTTAACGTTGACCAATATACCCGCGCCGCAGTCCATCGCGGCGGAAGTG
Organism: Kiritimatiellia bacterium; assembly: GCA_035327305.1. Classification (GTDB taxonomy): domain Bacteria; phylum Verrucomicrobiota; class Kiritimatiellia; order CAIVKH01; family CAIVKH01; genus CALMUP01. The sequence continues at coordinate 1,913 of DAOLDL010000031.1, forward strand.
TCCGGTCCGGAATTTGTGCGCATTCGCGCCGCCGAAGCCGCCGGCCGCACCATCATGATTGTTCATCGCCAGACCAATGCGCCACTCGAACCGGATCAGGGCACGTCTTACAGTGTTGGCAATGACATTGGTGGCGGCAGTCGTGTGTTATTCCGATTCACGGGATCGTCAGCCGTGTCGAATCTTGAACATGTGGTGCAAGCGGGAAGCACCAACTTCTACGCGTTCTATGCGGTCAACAACAACCACTACTCTCCGGTGGAGTTGATCGGAGCGACCACGGCTGTTTATCAAGCCAATGTAGTCGCGGAAACTTTTGCCTACACCAACCTGCAAACGATGGTTTCCAAGTCGGGCGGATTTGGATGGACCAATAACTGGTCGGTTGCACCCGGCACCAATGATTTTAACGTGACCACCCAGATGTTCGCACAGATCACCGGCTACCCCGTTGGTGGCGGCAATTCATTAACAGGCCGTGGCTCCCGCATCCTCCGGGATTTCACAGCGATTACTAACGGAAAAATTTATGCATCGTTCCAATTGAGGATTGATAATGGCGGCAGTAGCCAGTTCTCGGGTTTGAGTTTCTTCAACAATGATTCGGAAGTTAAATTTATTGGTGAAGGTTTCTCGCAAGTCAATCAATTGACGGTGGGCGGTTCGAGCGGTTATCAATTAGCCAACAATACTGATTATACCATTATTGCAATGCATGATTTCGGAGCTTCCCAGACCCGCGCGGTAATCTACACAAATACATCGCAATCTGTTCCGTCCGTTGAGCCGGTAAGCTGGCATGTTTCAGAAGCCGCTTCGCCGACCCGTATCAACCGCATTCGACTGGCCTCCAACATCGGGTCGCGTTGGGATGAAGTTCGTATCGCGACGAATTATTATGAATTGCTCAACATCGATCCTCCGGGTCCCGGCATTGCGGTCGGTCCAATCGAGGTGAATTTGAGCGTAATGAAAGGCACCAGCGCCAGTGGCATCTTTACTGTTACCAATGTCGGTGCGGCGACCTTGTTCTATACCAACTACATTACCTACGGCGCAGGATCCGGTTGGTTGACGGTTGCGCCGGCGAATGCTTCTATCGACGGCGCGTTGTCCCGGATCAATACCGGAACCGTAAGTGCGGTATCATTGTCACCGGGTGTGTATGTCGCGACCAACCGCATGGATGGAAATCAAACCAACAGTGCGGCTAATATCGTTTTCACGATGACCGTCACTAACCTGCCGGATGTTGTGGCGGCGACCGCCACGAACGATGGACCGGAAATGATGCGACTGTCGTGGACGACTGCCGGGTACAATGTCCTGGTCGTTCACCGCGATGGCGCGGCGCCAAGCGCGGACCCGACGGATACCACTTCGTACAGTGTGGGCACCGCGTTGGGTGGCGGAAATGTTATTTTCAACGGCTCTGGCACTACGCTTGAACATATCGTTCCCGCCGGATCGACAAATTATTACCGCTTCTACTCGGTAAACAACAACCACTACGCGCCCGGGTTACAACGCATCTGGACGACTTCAGTCTATCGCGTCGGTGAAATTGTCGAACAGTTTGCCTACACCAACACGGTGCCGGTGAATGGCTTGGGTGGCGGTCAAGGATGGACAAACAATTGGTCAGCCTCGGCGCCTCACGCGCCGGTAGATATTGTCATTACCGCCAGTGACTTCCCGACCTTCCAACCTGATTGGCCACCGGAACGTGGCAACCGCCTGGTGATCAAAACGACCAATACGTCTTTGTATACAGCCTCTCGCGGAATCGAAACCGTTACCACCGGAAAAGTCTACGTGGCCGCGTTGTATCGCCGCCAATTTAATGAAGGGGCGGCCGACGGAAAATTCAGCGGAATTTATTTCATGGATGGTGCGAGCGAAGTTGGTTTCATCGGACAGCGCGCACCCGGGAATGACCAATTCGGCGCCAATTCTCCGGGCGGTGGTACAATTTATGGAGCTGCGGATAGTTTCCCGTCGGAAACATCATATCTGATCATTGGTCGTTTCGATTTTTCCAACAAACGCCTCGATGCCATTTATTATTTGTCCGGTGATACAGTGCCCAGCATTGAGCCGACAACTTATTTTGCCGGTTCCACTAACAATGCGGCTGATCGCATTACAGGAATTCGCCTTGCCTCCGGTGCCACCAGTGGCTGGAATGGTGAAGTTCACTTCGACGAAGTGCGTGTGGCCCAGTCCTGGTATGAGTTGCTTGGTATAGCGCCACCCGATGAACCGGCGATTGATGTCAGTCCGGCCACCATAGATCTGTTTGTAATGAAGGGAAGCACCACCTCTTCCACGTTTACGGTCAACAATCTGGGCGGACTGCCTTTGAATTACACGAATTATCTGGTCTATGGTCCCGGCGCATCCGGATGGTTGACGGTAGCTCCGGCGAATGCCACGGTGGCTTCTGCGGCATCCCGAATAAATACCGGCTCCGTCAACGTCGCGGGTATCGCCGTCGGTGCTTATACGGCTACCAATCGTGTGGATGGCAACCAGACCAATGCCGCGCAATTTGTATCATTCAATTTAACCATCACCAATATCCCGCCGGTGACTTCGGCCTTGGCGACTGCGGATGGCGCGGAAATGGTGCGCCTGTCTTGGAACTCTCCGCGTGAAGTTATGGTGGTTTACCGTGAAGGCTCTGCTCCTTCCGCGGATCCTGTCGATAATTCGTCGTACGGAATCGGCGCGTCAATTGGCGGCGGCACCGTGACGTACAAGGGGACGGCACAGGAACTGGAGCATGTCGGGCTGGCTAACGGCGCCACGCACTATTATCGCATCTATGCGGTAAACAATAATCACTACTCGGCGGGAGAGCAGGTGAGTGCGACCACCGCCACATATCAGCCGTCGGAAATCATCGAACCGTTCTCTTACACGAACCTGGTCTCGCTGGCATCGCTGAATGGCGGCCAGGGCTGGAGCGGCGGATGGACAATCGGTTCGGGAACATGGGCGGTACGTCCTTCAACAGCCAGCAACAACATGGTCGATATTCCGAATTATCCTGCGGAAACCGGCAATAAGATTCGTTTGGCCAATCCGGGCGACGGCAATAGCGGCACTGCCATCCGCGAATTTCCGATGATCACCAACGGTGTGGTTTATCTCGCCGGTATGATGAGCTATGAATTCCGCGGAACCAACAAGTATGCGGGTCTATCCTTCATGTCGAACGGTGTTGAACGCGCGTTCTTCGGTAAATTGTATGCGCCACAACAGTTGTTTGGTTTGAACAGTCATGGCAATCCGGCCGTTGAGTCGGCGTTTGAAATCATGCCGTTTGCCGGCTCCATGGGCGATACCAACAATGTCTACCTGATGGTGGCCCGATACAACTTCGCCACCCGCGTGATGGATGTGAAGGCATTCCACCGCACCACCGAGGTGCCGATCATCGAACCTTCGTCGTGGGATGCCACCGACACCCTGCCCGCCAATCGTATGAATGGCTTCAACGGTGTTCGCCTGTCGGCCGGATCTGGCACTGGCGCCGGCATAATCGGACGCGTGGATTTTGATGAGGTTCGCGTGGCCACTTCCTGGGCGAATCTGATGAAGGCCACCGGTAGCCCGTATGCGACAAACTACACGATCGGCAATGTTACTAACTATGTTTCGGACGGCCAGATGAATGCGGGTACGTTCCCGGTGGTCATGGCATTGCGTTCGCATGTTGGCGTTGAAACCACCAACACTACCGGATCGTTCTTTATACCGAACTTCGATCTGTTCAATCCGGCTGGAGTCGAAATCGTCACCAATCAGAACTTTGCCTCCTTCTCCTATCAGGACGGAGGCCAGACCGTGATTGCGTCCAACAACACGCATGCCACAGTGGCGTCCTCCGCTATCACGCTGGGAGTGTACACGAGCCGCTGGAGCGCGATCAGTTCAAATGGTCTATCATCGATTGATGTGGCTACGCTGTCGAACGGAACCGCCATCACCTTCACGGTGTTTGATGATGACGTGTCCGCGCCGGAAATCGCCACGATTTCATCGACCAACAATTCATCCCCGCGCAACCTGCACATTTCGCTTGGCGCCAGTCAGATTTCCACCGGATCAGGAACGGGAACGAACTTTACATATACAACCACGGATGCCGCCCTTGCCGGTGTTGCCAGCACGAATCCTTTGATATTCTGGCTCGGCGCGTTTGATAGCGGTTCCGGATTGCAACGCGGCAACAATACTGCATCGACAAACAGCAGTTTGACCATCGGATCGGCGATCATCAGCAATGTATTTCATTGGGATTCGACCAGAAGTTCTTCGTTCGGCAGAACCTTTACAAATTCAGCCACCAATGCCTGGTCATGGATAGCTCCTTTTGAACCTGCGGAACTGGAAAATCTTGTCACCAATGCGGCATTTGGTTTGGGCACCAATCGCATTACCGCCACGTGGTGGGACGCGGACAATGATCGCAATAACGATCAATTGGCGCTTGTAAACCAACAGCACGGCTGGTTGGTGGTAAACGACGATGATATTGTGGCTCCCAATATTCAGAACTTCAATATCCGCAGTTTCCCGACCAGTTTGGGTAACTACACCGTCACGGTGGCCCAATTGCTTTCCGGCTCGGGGTGGGGCATTACCGGTCGTGTAAGTGATACCGGAAGCGGTATCAATGTGAACGGTACGAGCACCACACAGCCGAACATCTCGCCCTACTACGAGTTGTGGGATCACAACGGGGTGCTTCGTCAACGTCAGGTCTTTGACAACATCACATTTGCCAATGGCGGCGCGACAACACTGACCAGCATCAACGGATTCACCAACAGCCCGTTGTCCGTCGCATCGCCGGGTGTGTGGACCGCGCGGGTTGTGGTTGCCGATGCGGACAATGATCGTCCCAATGACCGGATTATTGCAACCAATGAGTTTCCTTTCACGGTCATTCTTGGCGACAGCCAGGCTGGAATGGGTGTGAGTGTATCGTCCCTGAATGTCACATCCACCTTTGGCGTCGTGGCGGGCGGTGGAACCTGGCCAAACTTTGTCGTTACCAACTTCGGTATTGGTACCCTTGTATATGACGTCAGTATCTCTTATGGCAGTGGATTCGGTTGGCTGTCGGTAACGCCAAGCAATTCAATCAGCGTCAATAATGCATCGTCCCGAACGCACACCGTGAGCGTTAATACCGGTAGTTTGAATCCGGGAACCTACACGGCGGTAATTGCCTTGAGTGGAAACCAGACCAATGGAACCAGGTTTATAACCAATCACCTTACGGTGATCGGCTACAACGTAGGTGAAATTGTCGATCAATTTACAAATGCGGTTTCCGGAAACTTGAACGGTGCGAACGGCGGAACGGGGTGGACCAATTCCTGGAGCACGGATCCGTCCGGAGCGTTTACCTTTACGGCCGGCAACTTGACTGTGCCTGCCAATTATCCTGCCGCTTCAGGTGGTAAAGTGTGCGGAGATTCATCCAGTGAATTGCGCGCATTCCGTTCTTTCCCGGTCTTTAATACCGGCAAGGTCTTCATGGCGGTGTCCGCCCAGCAATCCTCCGGCATGTCCGCCGGTTATTACGGCATATCCTTCATGAGTAACAGCACCGAAGTGGCGTATGCCGGTAAACTGTTCGGCAATGGAAACTTTGGTCTCGATCTGGCCGGCAATGGCGGTCAGCAAAGCGCCGGCTTCGGTGTAACCGGTATCGATCCCTACTTCTTTGTCGGTATGTACGACTTTGACAGCAACACGTTTTATGGTCGGGCCTATTTTGGCGGTACCCTGCCTCTGACGGAACCGACATGGACGGCTTCGTTAAGCCCGACCACGCCGATCGGAAGCATCAACGGCGTTCGCCTTGGCGCGCTGAATCAGGGAACGGTTTGCTTTGATGAAGTTCGTGTGGCCCGGTCATGGGAAAACCTGTTGAATCAATTTACGTCCGAACCGACCCTGCATTCCGTGAATATGACCTTTACGAATGTCATGACCAACGCGATGACGGTCAACTGGAACATAGGCAACGGTTTGGCGCGTATCGTGGTTGCCCGCCAGGGTTCTCCGGTGTCCTTTACCCCGGTGGATGGAGTGAGCTATACCGCCAACAACGACTTCTCGCTCTCCACGGATCTGGGTAGCGGAAACAAAATCATATACAACGGCAGTGGAAATTCAGTTCCGGTCATCGGACTCGATATCGCTACGCGTTATTACTATGCGGTCTTTGAATACAACGGATCGGGAGCGACGTCTGATTACTTGACTAATGGCACGTTCCTGACTGGAAACCGTTGGACGCTTTCCACGGAACCGGTGGAGGCGGTCACCGGATTTAATGCATATACCGTATCCGATACGGAAATGAGCAATACCTGGACGCAAGCCGGCGGTTCGCCCGCGCCGTCCGGTTATTTGATTGCGCGACGAAATGGTGCCGCGGTAACTTTTGTGCCGCAGGACGGTGTGGGGTATACGAACGGTCAGGTTGTGCCGAATGCCCGTGTATTTGTGGTAACGCCCGGCTCGGCGGAGTACTTCCTGCATGAGAACCTGACGCCTTGCGCCACCTATCACTTTGCCATTTATCCATTCCGCTGGAACGGATCCGCGGCGGACACGTACAACTATTATACCAACACACCGGCTACAGCCAGCGAAGTGACCACCTGTGCGGAACCCGGATTGCAGGCGAGCAACATAGTGTTCAGCGCCATCGGCACGAATCGAATTACCCTTACCTGGGAACGTGGTGATGGTGAACGAAGCATGGTGGTGGTACGCGGCACCAATGCAGTAAATCAAAATCCGGTGGATGGGCAGACGTATACCGCGAACACGACCTTTGGTAGTGGTTCTCATCTCGGCAATGGCAATTTTGTGGTATTCCGTGGCACGGGAAATACCGTGACGGTTACCGGACTTGCGCCCGGTGTCACCTATCACTTCCGGATTTACGAGTTCAATGGTTCAGGTGGCGGATCTGATTATATCACCACCACAGCCAACAATAATCCACGCAGTACTGCGACTGCGTCATTCGGAATTGTTGAAGATAAATTCGATTATCCGACGGACTGGGACAACCTGTTCGGCAAGAGCGGTGGAACCGGCTGGACCAATAGTTGGGGTACACTAGACGGTTTAGTTGAGGTCGGCGGGTTCAACATGCCGGCATTCGGCGGCTATCCATCGGATAGCGGTACACGCGCCGGCTTTATGAATTCCGTAACGCGGCGATCAGCGCACCGCAACTTCCCTGGCCGCACCAGCGGGCAATTGTTCCTGGCGATCAAGATCAATGTCGGCGACACCGCAACCTCCGGTTACTTCGGCGTGAACCTGCTGAATGGTTCGGCATCATCCGTTACCGCGACCGGATTTGTCGGAAAGGCCTTTGGTGTTGCCAACAATCGTCTGTCTCTCGAACACAATGGAACGGTTCGAACCAACCGAATCAGTGGATCCAACAGCGGTTATACATTGAACTCCGGTCCCGGCAACGACTACTTGATGGTCATGATGTATGACTTTGACACCAAGGAATTCCGGGCGAGGGCATATACGCCTGGACAGGTTGCCCATGCGGATCCAACCAAGGAAAATGCCTGGGACGTCCAAATGAACAACGTATACATTGATCGAGTCGACGGCATAGAGATTGTCGGAAGCGGACTTGGAAACTGTGCATTCGATCACATTCGTATCGGCCCGAGTTGGGAAGAAGTCATGTGGAACCTGCCGGATGGCTGGCACGAGGATCAGGGACCGATTCCCACGCTGGTATATATCGGCACCAATTACAATTCGGCATTTCACAGTCAGGTCATCACGAATTTGAGCGATGCGGAATTGAGATCGGCATCATTGATTGATTTTGCCGTTCGTTGGGATACTCCGAACGGAATGTTCCTGACCAACAATACGGCGACAAACCGCAATATCGGATCGCCAAACGCCCGGGTAACGCCCAACTGGGATCCGTTGGCTATTGGCGCCGCAACCAATCAATTCGGTTTGGACCGGTACTTTACCAATTTCTTTGGTTTCAATAACTCATCCGTAGTTACCACTTTCCAATATTCTGCATTCAACATCACGAATATTGACTTTGAAATTCAATACTTCGTCACGGTATCAGCGGAAAGTGCGCCTGCCGGGTCGGGTACAATCAACGCGCCAAATGGTTCGTCATGGGCGGCTATACCCACCAACCGCGCGATTACCATTAATTATCCATTGCGCTTCTATGTTTATGACGATGACCCTGATCCTCCGATGCGCGGCGAGGGCGGTATGGTGGTCATGCGAAATCAGGAAACGTTAAGCTTCCAGAATCTGGACGATAGTCGTCGCCGTTTCTTCATTACGGATGACGATCTGGCCAATTACGGAATGGATGTGGTTGTAAAAGCGTACGACGAGTATAGCCGACTCCAACGTGCGGAAAGCGGAGATCCATCGACTAATATTAATATAACCATTCCCGGATTGGTGGAAAGCAATACGAGTTACTTCGTATATGATCGCAGTACGCCCACGGCAAATACGACCAACCTGCTCACTTCCAATTTGTGGTCGTTCTCTTCGTCGATGTTTACCTATTCTACTATATCCGATTTGTGGGGCGGTGATGGCACGAGCCTCCAAGGTCAGGATCTGCCGGTGCGTGCCATGGTGCCGGATAACGATGAAGACCGGGTAAATGATCAGGCATTCCTGGAGGATGAATTGTTTGGCTTTATCCGTATCATCGACAATGATACCGAACCGCCGGTCATCGGCAACGATGGTCTTAAAATCATTGCCGGCAATGCCGTGATATCTTCCGCCGTGGCCACCAATCTGCTGGCTGGGTGGAACTTTAATGACACCGCCAACCGTAAGACGGTCAATCATGGTTCGGGAACCATGACGGATAATCTCTACACGACAAACAACAATACCGGGTCATCGATCAATCTGGTCGGTGCGGATGTTGCCGGGCAGGATATCACCATTCAAGGCGCAACCAATGTCGGCCGGTATATTCAGTTCCAGGTCAGCATGCGGTATTATCAAAACCTTGTGATGTCGTTTGCGGCCCAGCGCAGTGGCACGGGTTATGATAGCAATACGATTTCGTATTCCATCAACGGCGGAGCTTTTGTCAACTTCGAGACGGGTTGGAATCCCAACACCTCCTTTGCACTGAAGACGGTGAACTTCAGTTCCGTAAGCGCGATGAATGATGCCGAATCGGTTGTTATTCGCATCACGCTGGGCGGCGGGACGGGCGGTAATAACCGTTACGACAACATGCAATTTAATGCGTCCCCCATCCGGTATTACGAAATTACCGACAACCAGTTGGCGAATGTGACGGCGGGCAATCCGTTGCTGTTCTCGTTTAATGTATATGACACCATAAGCGGTCTTGCCCGCGATGTATCCGGTGCGTCCAATATGCATGTCAGCATTGGCGGCATGGCCACCAACAACACCGCGAACTTCGCCGCCTCCCGCAGTTCCGCCAACACGACGGTGGCAACCGCGACCAGTTTGTGGTCGTTTACTTCGTTTACGTACAACCAGATCGGTGAATTGTATGCAAACGGCACAAGCAACCGTCCGGTTTTTGCGTCAGTTTCCGACGCGGACTTCAATCGTCAGAATGACAATCTCTGGATCAGCAATGCCTTCTTCGGTCTGTACCGCGTGATTGATCAGGACACCAATGCGCCGGTGCTTGCCGACATCAACTTGTCCGGCGCCAACCCGCGGCCATTTTTAATTGCAACAAACGGCACCGCGCCAGTGGCCGGCTCCACAATTCGGGGTAGTCAACTGCGGCGCTCTGGAACCGGAACCAACACACAGTTCCAGGTATCCGATGCTGATCTGGCCAATGCGGGTAGTATCGGGTTGCAATTTGTATTCGGCGCCCGCGATGTTCACTCCGGGGTTTCCCGGGGGACCAGCGGTTCCACCAACGATGTTATGAGCTTCAGCGTGGGCAATACGATTGTGGGTAACTACAGCGACTATTCATCGGCGCTTTCAACACCACTGACCGCCACGAATCAATTGCTGACGAATTTCTGGGTGTTTGGAAACGATTCCTTTGATGGCGCCACCATCAATAACCTGATTGATGCCGGTTGGCAGGATGTTCGTGTCACTATTCCGGACACGGATGATGATCGTCCGAATGATCGCATGGTTCAATATAATGTACGGGTCGGGCAATTGAGGGTTATCGACGATGATATCCGGGGACCTGCCATGACATCTGTAACCACAGAAGGAATTCCGGGAAGCGAAACACTGTTGCTAACATCTTTTGAAACATCAGAGGGTTGGCCGGGTTTCCAGGGTAGTGGTAATCGTTGGACCAATATTGTAACCTCGGGTCTGGCTACCGGCACATGGTATGGCACCGGTTATATAAACCTGAACGAACAGTTCAGTGGCGACCGCAAGGCCGGCTTTACCGTTGATGGCGTTGGAGAATATTTTGAAATTCCACCGCGGGATAATATTGGAAAGTTGACGGTTCTGGCCCGGCTGTCCGGCGGTGAAACAAACCGTCATTTAGCCGTGGAATACCGGAGCGGTAGTGATTGGATCAGTCTGGGCTCCAACGAGATTGTCAGTACCACTTATGAATTGCTGACATGGAATGTTGGTATCACCGGTGTTTCCACGTTGCGTATTGTCCGGGTTGGAGAGAACGGAACTCCCGGTATATACATGGATAATCTTACGTTGACCGAAGACACGGATTGGGTCAGCACAAATCAAGTGTCGTTGGCGTGGACGGAAGCAGTAGATGACTTCTCGGGTATTGACGAATACCGTGTAGTTGTCCCCGGAGTTAACGCGGTAATTCCCACCGGCAAGACTGACGGCCAGCATGTCGGCGCGAATGTCACCAGCAGTACGTTCACCATTATGGGGCATCAAGGCGTGTTAACCGGGTTCGTATTTGCTATCGACAACGATAATGATCGTCCGAACGATCGAGCCATGGGAAATGTTGTTCCTGTCCTGATTCGGGTCGACACCAATCCGCCACCGCGGGCTGTCGGACTCCGGGCATCGGATGCGGCAAACGACTTCCTGTTTGATCCGTCCATAGATGAAACATCTGAAATCAAGGTGGAGTGGACACCACCCGGCGCGACCGAAGCGCAAGCCGCAGGTTGGCGTCAGTCGGATAACGCGCCCTTGTCACCGTGGGACAGCTATATCATAACGTACTACGAGGTGGGCGACGATAACGGCATTCCGGTGGCGAACTCTATAACGCAAACCATCACGCGCGCATCCGCCAGTTGGTCGAATGTGCTGAACAACTTTGCGTTCACCAATCTGGTGCTGTCGAACCTGAACTTTGACGCCTACTACATGATATCCATCCAGGGACGCGATCAAGCGGGCAACGTTGGATTGGCAACCAATGTCATCGGCAACACCGATCGCTTTGTGGTTACGCAAGGGGTGAATCGAGTGGCATTGGATCTTGAAGTCTTCTGGAAAGGCGTGGACGGAAGAGATTACGATGTGCTCTACATCGATGCCCCGAACGGGTTTAATACGGCGACATCCAACCAATGGGCCTTTATGCAGTATACGAATCGCCCGGTCATGTTCGACACGGGTGGGGTGGCGCGGTTGCGTCCGGGCGAAATGACAAATACGACCTATCGTTTCTATCGTGTGGCGCGCACGGACCGCTGGCAGACAAATCTAGTGAACCGCAGTGGTAGCGTGGAAATATACGTGACGAAAGCATTAAACCTGTTCCCGGGTGAAAACTGGCATTCGCTGTTCTTCGTTCCTGACACGGCAACTGTCTCCTATATATTCAACACAAATCTGTTGCCGGCCGCGGACAATTTCGCTGACTCAACCAAGATTTCCTGGTTTGGTCCTAGCGCAGGCGGAACAACCAATCAGCAGGGCATTGCAACTGCCGTGGTCTGGCTTGCCGAATCCGGAAACTGGGTGTGGCATATCGGCGGCGCCGGAAATGCGAACGAAAAAATTGTCCCGCTGGATGAAGGCTTCCTGTTGGAATTGCCGCCGTCGGCGGATCCGCAATCGTTGGTATTGATCGGTCAGTTGCCGACGAATGAAGTGATACAGGTTATTCCAGGAGGTTCTGTCGCGACCAACACAATCAGGATGTTGAGCCATCACCTGCCGGTGAGGACACCGCTATCACAGATGGGCTTCATCGGTTCCGGATTGATCGGTCATAACAACGGTGTATTCGCCGATGAAATCCGTATTCTTGCCGCTGGCGGTAGCGGTTCGATGCAGGCGCCCAAAGCTCGTATCCGGTTGCGAAGCGACCAGACAACCTGGCAGTATTCATCGGTCCAACCCGGCATGCCTGGCAATCCTGCCAATTACATAATTGAGCCGGATGATGCGGTGATAATCGTTCGGCGTAATGCCGGAAGCATGTTCTGGACCAACCGCGTAAACTTCGCGTTGCCGACAAAGAACTTTTCGCCGTAAGTGAATCTCTTGTGGAAGCTTCTCCGGAGAGGGGGTCTCTCATTTTACCTGTTTTAGTAAAACAGGTAAAAATGTCGCTTTTCAGTTCGCCTGGCATAACGTGTTTGTTGTCAAGGCAATGCGTGACAAGTATGATTTCTTATCCCCTCTGCGGAAATTGATTAAGCGGTTTATGCCTTTACCTCTCGATGGAATTGAATTACTATATTCCGTTGCAGTGGGGTAGATTGGCAGTCTAGGGGCGGCCTGTGGCTGACTGGTCTTTTCTTCTGGGTTATTCGAATAAATCAACTGTTTTTGAACGTTGCTGATGCAATGCAAGGGGGGTTGATTGGAAGAATGCAAACCGAGGGTGAGACATGTCTAAAAAGAAAATTGGAACTTGTTCCTTCTTTAATGTCTTTATTATGAGGCGTGTCCGGTGGAATCCTTTTCTACTCACTGTTTTTTTTCTGATTAGTTCATTCCCTGCGCTTGCCCAAACTACCTACGATTGGCTGGATACGGCGCCGGATGCCAACTGGCGCCAAGGCGCGGGTGGTGCCCGATGGAATCCCGGCGGGCTTTGGGATGAACCTGGATTCGGCATATTGCGGTTCAACAACAACCACCAGTTGAACATGAACAACAACGTTGGTGGAACCTACAGCCAGCACCAGATTGTATTCGGTGCAAACAACACGCAAACACGAACCCTCGGCGGAAATCCGGTAAGATTGTTCGATTTCAGCGGAAATGATCCCAAGATCGAAAATCTCTCAACCAATTTACACATTATTAACCTGTCCGTTAGTGGTGATGGCGATGTAGACGATCCTCTGGAAATTAATCCTGTTAATGGTGATTTAACGGTGCGCGGAGCAATCACGAATAATGGATCGCCAATTTTTGTCTGGGGAGACAATCAGAAAACGCTGAATCTTTTCGGCCTCATTTCCGGTACGGGCGGGTTGAGCGTCAAACAGGACAGCACGGTAATACTCACGAATAACAACACATTCAGCGGTCAGGTATCAATTGAGGCGGGAACGCTTGAGGGGCGTAACTTTGCCGGTGTGCTTGGGTCGGGTACGCTGTCGATCAGCGGCGCATCCACAACGTTGCGCTTGAGAAACAACACCGGACTGAATTTCGGTCGCAACACAACAATTTCAGCCAATACAACGATTGCATCGGGACGGCTCACCGATGGCGCAGGAGTTACCCATACTCTCGGAACACTGAACATTGGCGCGAACACCTTGACGGTGGCGGTAGGTCCAAATGTGACCAGTGGTACCGCCGGATTAACTTTTGGCGCGACCACCATGAGCGGCGACTCGATATTCAACGTCAACAGTGGCGCGCTATTGACGCTCGGAGCCGTGGGGCAGAGCGGAACCCGCACCTTGATCAAAGATGGTCCTGGCCAATTGACCATGAGTGCGGCCAGCACTTACTCGGGTGGCACGACTCTTCGCAATGGAGCGATATTGTGGAATGTCAACAACGCTTTGGGCACCAGCGGTACAGTAACCATCAATGATGGTAGTACGCCCGCCGGTGCCAATCCTTATTTATATCGCAACGCCGCAGGAACACTTTCCAGACCACTGGTTGTTGCCAATGCCGGTAGTGGCAACCCGGCCACCATTGGCAAAGAGAATGTTAATGGTATTGTCGTTTATAGTGGTTCCCAAACCTACAATAAGGCCGTACGCCTCCAGAACACGGGTACAGGCGGTTCGTCTGTCCTTCGTATTACTGGCGCCATATCGGGTAGTGGTGCGATTAATATAGTGGGAAGCGGCTTGGTGCGATTCGAAAACGCAGGCAACAGCTTTAGCGGCGCAACCACAGTAGAAGAGGGCACCTTGCAGATGGATGGTGGCGCCAACCGGTTTTCAAGCGCCTCGGCGTTAACCGTGAACAGTGGCGCGACGTTTGATTTGAATAGCAATGATACCGCTGTGGCCACACTGGCTGGCGCAGGCGCGGTGACGTTGGGTTCAGGGACGTTGACGACAGATGGCAACGGCAGTACTACGTTCAGCGGTGCAATCACGGGTACCGGCGGACTGAATAAATTGGGATCCGGTACATTGACCATATCCGGTGGGGCAAACACATACAACGGCGCGACGTTCATCAGCAACGGAACATTAATCGTCAGTGGATCGATCGGAAGTTCGCCGACCACGGTCCGGTCCGGCGCGACCCTGATGGGTGGTGGCACGGTAGGAAACCTGACCATTGAAGGCCTGGTGGATCCCGGCAATTCCACCGGCGCTCGCGCCACGTTGAACGCTGGAGCCGTAACCCTCGTTGCCGGCGGCGGAATGCGCGTGGATATGTCGTCGGTATCCGGTACGGCCGGCACGGATTGGGACCTGATCGACGCATCGGGAACCATCACCGTCAATGGTTCCGGCACGTTCACTATTTATCTGCATGGTTCCGGCACCGGTTTCAACTCCGCCACGCCGTATTCCTGGAAAATCATGGATGGCACGGTCAGCGGATTTGATGCGGCGCGCTTTGATGTCGATGCATCCAATTTTGCGCATGCACTGGATGGCGGTTCCTTCAGCGTGGATGAAAGCAGTCTGCACCTGGTATTTACTCCGCTGGCGACTTCTATACCTACCGTTACAACCGATCCAATTTCTGAAATAACATCGACCACGGCCAAAGGTGGCGGCGAAGTAACCGATGATGGCGGGGATACGGTTACGGAGCAAGGCGTTGTATGGAATACAACAGGCGCGCCCACCACCTCGGATAACTTCAGCACCTCAAGCCTTGCTTCCAGCACGTTTACGAATTTATTGACCGGATTGACTCCGGGACAAACGTATTATGTACGCGCTTACGCCATTAACAGCGTGGGCACCGGTTATGGCAACGAAGAGGAATTTACGGCGGACTGCTTCTCGTCCACACCCACCGCCAATGCCGCCACGTCGGTGAGCGATACAAACTTCACGGCAAATTGGACGGGAATTACCGGCGCCACGGGATATCAGTTGGATGTGAGTACCAATCCGGCATTTGTCGCCGCATCACCCACCACCATACTTTTCCAGGGCTTTGAGGGAAGCGGGGGTGACAACTGGTCCATCACCGGAGGCGCGGCGAATGCATCAACCGCAGATGGCAGTGGCGATACTCCGGCCAGCCAGCGCATTCGAACGGGTTCTTATTCTTGGCAGGTCATTAATGCCACGGCCAATTTGTATCTTACCAATATGTCCATTACCGGATATTCGGGCCGCGAAGTGGCGTTACGAATTTCCAGCACGTCGACCACAACCGGCAACGGTTCAGACGCCAATGATTTTGTGCGAATCTATGTGGCGCTGAATGGCGACGCCTTTCCCGGGTCGCCTGATATTGAGTTGGAGGGATTTAACAATGCTCGATGGGGTTACAATGCGAATTTATCCGTAATCACCACCGCCGGTGCGCCTGTTTACGTGCAGGCGCCGCAGGGTGGAACATCCGCGAACAATTACACGCTTGCCCGGGTGGTTATTCCGGATTCCGCCACGTCGATTGCACTGCGTGTGTATGCCATCAACAATGCCGCCGCTGAAGTATGGAATGTTGACGATATCGAGGTGACCGGGTTTGCCGGGGATTATGTGCCTGGTTACGAATCACGTGCCGTTTCAGGATCAAGCCATGTCGTGACCGGATTGACACAAAACACCACATACTACTACCGCTTGCGCGCGGTCGGAGCCGGATCCTGCGTCAGCGGAAACTCCAATACCCAGTCCGTCACTACGGCCGTGGGGGCAACATTGCCGTCGTTAACCACGGATGCAATTACCGGAATCACGCCAACCACGGCCGTGGCGGGTGGAAATGTGACGAATGATGGAAACGCAAGCGTTACCGATCGCGGCGTGGTATGGAACACCAGCGGCACACCGACCGATGCGGACAACAAACTGGCCAGTGGAAGCGGTACGGGCACGTTCTCCGATACCATTTCCGGCCTCATTGCCGGGCAGACGTACTATGTCCGCGCTTATGCAAGCAATATTGTGGGAATCGCATACGGGAACGAAGAATCGTTTTCTGCGTCCTGCTTCACCAGTGCGCCGATAATTCAGGCCGCCACCTCGATCGGATATACCAATTTCACCGCCAATTGGAGTGTATTGGCCGGGGCAACCGGTTATCAGATAGATGTATCAACCAACGCGACGTTCGGCATTCTTGTGCGAGAAGATTTTACCGACAACGACTTCACCTCCGATCCCGTATGGTCAGGTGATACGGGAAGTTACTCCGTATTAACCGACGCCACATTGCCATCCGGTAATGCCAGTACGGACGGACACTTCCTGGGGTCGGACGCCAGCGTGGGCAATAGCATTCTGACGACGCCATCGACCGCGGTTGATGAATGGCGTTTTTCATTGGGTAGCGCCGATTTTAATCCGGCATCGGGCAATCATATAGGCGTGATTCTCATGTCCAGCGCCGCCATTCTAGGCGATGTGACGACGAACAACTTTAATGGTTACTACTTGCGGTTGGGCGTTGACGGTGGCACGGATTATCTCGAGCTTTGGGTAAGTTCGGGAACCTCCAAAACCAAGGTCGGTGATTTCACCGGTCCCGGAAATTTCGGCACCGGCGCGTTGCGGGACGGGCTGAATCTTCGCATCACCCGCAATGGAAGCGGCGTTTTCAACCTTTATTACACGACGGGATTTACCTACTCATCCACGCCAACCACACTGGGTGGCACGCTGACGAATAACACGCATTCTTCGTCTTCATTCTTCGGTGTGTATACCCGCCTTGCAAACCCGGCTACATTCCGCCGGGTGTATATCGACAACATTCAATTGGGTGCGCAAACTTTTGTGGCCGGGTATGAAAGCAGGGAGGTCAGCGGGGGTGGAACCAGCAGTCTGGTGATTACGGGGCTGGTTGACGGTGTGGAGCATTTCTACCGGGTGCGCGCAGTGGGCGCGGGCGGATGCGTAAGTGATAATTCAGATACTGAAAATGCAGAGTTGCTTGGATTCAATCCGCCGGGAATCGGTATTGGCGGCGGATTAACTCCGAGCAGTACGGTGGGGAATAATCCAGCCAATCAGACTTTTGTTGTCACCAATGTTGGCGAGAGATTGCTGTCGTATATGATTACCAGCAATGTGTCATGGCTAAGCATTTCACCGATCAGCGGCACCAACCTTGCCGCCGGCGGTACGCAAAGCCACACAGTAACGTACAATGTCACAGGACTGTCTGATGGTGTTTATACCGGCTTGATCACTATAACCGGAACCGGAAGTGGCGGTTTCTTCCCGACCAATAGTCCGAGAATTATTGAGGTCGTGCTTACCTTGAACGCCATACCCAACCCGTCGGTGGCCACGGTTACTGCGGATGGCAATGAGTTTATCCGCCTCGCCTGGACCAAACATGCATCATACGATGTCATGATTATTTATCGAGCCACCAATGCTCCGACCGCACCGACGCAAGGCGCCGCTTACAGCGTGGGCGATTCCATCGGCTCGGATGGCACACGCGTACTATATAAAGGCGCCGCGAACAACCGCGAACATGTCGTTGTTCAAGGGGCGGAACATTTCTATGCATTTTACTCTTATACCAATAATCATTATTCATCCGGCATTGCAGACAGCGATGTTACGGGGTCCTATTTCGCCGGGGAGATCGTCGAGCCGTTTGCTTACACAAACGGGGTTACACTGGCTTCGCGTAATGGCGGAGCCGGTTGGGATTCCGCATGGGTGGGGGATACCGGTGATTTTGTAATTGATGGCGCCAGTTTTGCGCCGCAGGTGGATTACCCGACACCCCGAGCCAACAAAGTCCGGGTGACTCCTCCGGATGCCGCGACCAGGGCTGTTCGTCGTCCGCTTGGATCTGAATTCCGTGACGGAAGAATCTACGTTTCCTACATCATGAATTTCCAGTTTGACGGGCCGGATAAATTTGCCGGTTTGTCGTTGATGTATGACACCACGGAAAAACTGTTTGTGGGTGAAATTTACGGCGCGGATTTGCGATTCGGCATCGATGGCACATCCTCGGGCATCGCCATGAACAATGGCACCGGCAACGATTACATCATGATTATGCGTTATGATTGGGCGGCCGGCGAGGCCGTCGCGAATATTTACCGGATCGGCGTGGACACGGTGCCGGCGGGTGAGCCGGGTTCGTGGGATATAACGGTAAGCAAAGCCAGCAACGTCGTCGGTTGGGTGAACGGCGTTCGCCTTGCCGCCGGCGCCGGGTCAGGCACGCCCGGCAACGTTTTCTTTGACGAGGTACGGGTTGGAACCAACTGGACCGATATCATCAAGGTTGCGCCATCCAAGGTGATTTATGACGGCTTTGCGGGTTCAAGCGGGTCTTTGAGCGGACAGGGTGGCGGCACTGGCTGGTCGGATACCTGGGTGTTGGGCGGCGATCCGTTTGTCGATTATAGCGCTGGTTCGTTTAACATCGAAAAATCCAGCTATTATCAACCGACCGGCAACAAAATCGTAATGTATGGCGATGTTGACGGGCGTTGGATTACCGCAAGCCGTAACTTCCTGACGACCTTCACGACCGGTGTGGTTTACTACTCGTGGATGCAGAATTATGCGTTTAATGGCGTAAACAAGTATGCAGGCATTGTGTTGATGGACGGAAGCACCGAAAAGGCGTTTGTCGGCAAGGTGGATTCGGCGGACAAGGCGCTGGGCATTTCCGGAAGCTCGCATAATCAAACCTCCACGTATGATCTGGAGCACGGGGCGGGCAACGATTACGTCATCGTGGCGAAATACGATTTCTCCACCCGTGTACTTAGCGCAACCGCGTATAAGACTTCAGACGAAAGCATTGCCGAGGAACCCCAGGGTTACTGGACAGTGAACACGACCCAGAGCGTGGGTCATATAACCAGCCTGACCGGCGCGAGATTTGCCATTGGCGCGGGAGCCGGGGTGCAAATCGGTTATGTATACATGGATGAAGTTCGCGTGGGTACCAATTGGTTTGAAGTTACCCGCAAGGATGGCGAGGAACAGGCCGCCGACATGGCGCGCGGTCCGGCGCCAAGATTGCTTTATGTCGGCACCAATTACAATCCATCGCTAAATCCGCAAGGCGCCTTGGCCGATATCACGATTACCGATTACGACCTTGCCAATGCCAGTGAACCTCTTGATATCGCCGTGCTTTGGTCAAATTCATTCGGAGTGTTTATGACCAACAGCAATCCGTCGGTTCTGAACATCGGTTCGCGTAGCGGGCGGGTTAATCCCAATTGGGATCCCGTAGTGCAGGACGGTGATGATTTCCTTTCCATTGGTTACGACTCATTCTTCACCAATTTCGTCGGTTACAATGGCGCTCTGACCGTGACCACATACGTGCACGAGGCGTTCAACATCACGAATTCAACATTTGACGACACGTACTTCATCACCATGAGCGCGGAAAACAACAATATGGGAGGCGGATCGTTCGCGCCTTTCAATGCCGGGGATAATATCCCGTATTGGCGCGCTTTGACGGTTAATACGGCTCTGCAGTTCTTTGTGGTGGACGACGATCCCGACCCTCCGCTGGTATCCATCAATTCGCTGGTCACGCCGCCGGGTTGGGATTCTTTTACAATCACCAACTATATGTTCGTTTACACAAACCAATGGAATGCGTTCAAGATTGGTTCGGGCACCCAGGCAACGAACCGGCTGTTTGAAGTGACCGATGAATTTCTGGCCAATTTGGCGCCGGCCAACGATCTGCAAATTCATTTCGGCGCCTGGGATGAATACAGCGGTTTGTCTCGAACCAACAACCCGCCAATTGGCGAAGAGGACCGCTTCACGCGGTTGACGGTGGCCAATTGGTTCACCAATAATTACACGAATTTTGATTATGGGCGAAGCAGTCAATCCCCCGTCACGTCGATGAATGCCGCCACCAATGTATGGCGCTGGATCACGCCGGTGGATGGAAGCACGATAAACGCCATGTTGTTTGCAGGAAGCAACCGTATCAGCGCCACGATTGTGGATGCCGACAACGACCGGTTCGGCGATTACCTATCCATAAGCAATTTCCAATTCGGCTGGTTGACGGTGATTGACGACGATGTCGCTCCCCCTCGCATCGGGGCAAATGCGCTGACCATGATGTTGGGCGGTTCAGTCATATCGCCGATCCTGGAGGGAACAAACCTTCTGGCATACTGGAATTTCAATAATTCCAACTTCCTGCCCACCTTTGGCGACGGCACATTGACGTCTGGATTGATCGTATCCAATGCGTGGTTTGCGGGAAGCATTGTCAATCGTCACAGCGATGATACAGAGGCGGCGGGGCAGGCGTTCTCGCCGGAAGGCGGCGCCGGGCAGACCAATAACGGTTCATGGTTCCAGTTCGAAGTCGACATGGGCGGGCACGAGGATCTGGTGATGACGTTTGCCGCGCGGAAATCCGGCACCGGTTTCAACAGCAACCGGGTTTCCTACTCATTGAATGGCGGCGTGTCCTTCACCAATTTTGGCGATGCGTTTGATCCTCCCGATTCCGCGACTTTCTCGAACTTCACGTTCAACTTCAGCAGTATCACCGCGATGACGGATCAGAAAGTCATCATCCGCATCACGGTGAATGGCGCGACGGCTTCGGGCGGAAACAACCGTTACGATAACGTGCAATTCAATGCCCGCCCGCGTGTTTACCGGGTCACGGATGGTCAGCTGGCCAATGTTTCTTTTGGTAGCCCGTTCCTGCTAAGCTTCAATGTGTACGATGAGCGCAGTGGCATCTACCGCGGCACATCGACGGCCGGCGGCACCAACATGAACATCAGCATTCCCGGACTGACCACCAACGATACCGTGCGATACGACGCCTCGCGCAGTTCCGCCGGCACCACGTCAAGTTCGTCAACCAGTGTTTGGGCATTCACATCCTTTACCTACGATGCAATCGGTGAATTGTATGGAAGCGGCACCAATCGCCGTCCGATCCGCGCCACAATGTCCGATATGGATAACGACCGCCCCGGCGATAATTTGTGGGCCAGCAATCGTTTCTTCGGATTCCTGCATGTTATCGATGATGACGTTCAGCCGCCCGTAACCAACGACATCAGTTATGTCGGTGTTCCGACAACCAATGATGTACGTCCGTTCCTTGTGGTCACCAATGGGCGCGCCTTGCCGGGATCCGGCGATCTTATTCGTAACTTCATACCTCGCCGTGACGGCACCGGAACCAATACGACGTGGGCGCTAACGGATGCCGACCTGGCCGGAAACGCCGGTAATATTCAATTTGTCTTTGGCGCGCGTGACGTGCACAGCGGAGTATCCCGGGGCACAACGGGTAGCACAAATTCCGTCATGTCATTCAGTGTCGGCAACATCATAGTAGGCAATTATTCCTTGTATGATGCCGCGGCATCCACCGTGCTAAGCACAACCAATCAATTGTTGACCAATGTGTTCTCGTTTACCGGTGGTTATTTCACCGACACAATGATTACCCAATTGATGGCCAATATCCGCAATCCCGTATTCGTGACGATACCTGATACCGATGACGATCGTCCTGATGACCGGGCGGTGGCGTATAGCATACGGGTGGGCAACTTGCGGGTGGAGGATGATGACATTCGAGGCCCCACTGTTCCCAGCGCGCAGACACCGGAAATGCCCGGTGGATCGACCATATTGTTCACATCGTTTGAAATTGCCGAAGGTTGGCCTAATGCCGTCGCCAGCGGCTCGTTATGGACCAATACAGTTACTTCAGGTTTGGGCACCGGCGTATGGTACGGCACGGGCTACAAGAATTTCGGAGAAGCGTTTGCCGGGACACATAAAGGAGGATATACCGTCAATGGTGTTGGTCAGTACTTCCAACTGCCGGGACGCGAAAATATCGGCCGTCTTTCCCTGGTGGCAAGGTTGTCGAGTGGTGAAACAAATCGTTTTATCGAAGTTACCCGGTGGGATGGCGCTGAATGGGTAAGCCACGGCACCAATGTGGTCACATCGGAATCGTATGAATATTTGTCATGGGAAATCGGTTACACCGGAAATGCTACGCTCCGTGTGACCAGGGTGGGCGCCAACGGCACGCCTGGCATCTACATCGACAGCCTGACCTTGACCGAGGAGTCGGTTTGGGTAAGCACAACCCAGGTCGCAATCGCGTGGATGGAGGCCGTGGATGATTTCAGCGGCGTTGATGAATATCGACTGGTTGCTCCAGCGATTGGCGCATTGACGCCTACAGCGACCAATGACGGCGTCGGATTCAGTTCGGCGGTCACAAGCGGTGTTGCAAGTATTCTTGGCCATCAGGGTGTGTTGACGGGATTTGTATTCGCCATCGACAATGATAATGACCGATTCAACGACCGGAGCATGGGCAACGTGGCGACCGTCGTGGTGCGTATCGATACGAATCCGCCATTGCCGGCGCTGAATATGCGGGCGACGGATGCCTCTCAAGGCATACTTTTCGATTCGAGCATCGACGAAACCACGGAAATAAAAATTGAATGGACGCCACCGGCCGCCACCGAATCCGAGGCGGCGGGTTGGCGACAATCGGACAGCGAACCGCTTTCGCCCTGGGACAGCTATATCGTAACATACTATGAAGTGGTGGATACCAATGGCATACCCGCCTCCGGCGCAACCACGACAGTATTGACGCGGACCACCAGCGGTTGGACCAATGTCTTGCACAACTACGCGTTTACGAATCTCGTCTTGTCCAATTTAAGTTTTGATGCGTACTACATGATTTCCATTCAAGGTCGAGACAAAGCCGGGAATGTGAGTTTTGCCACCAATGTTGTTGGCAATACCGATTTATTCATCGTCACCCAGGGTGTCACCAGGGTGGATACGGACCTGGAAGTGTTGTGGAAAGGTGTTGATGGCCGCGATTACGACGTGCTTTACATCGACAGCCCGCAAGGATTTTGGACGGGAACGTCCAATCAATGGTCGCTACTTCAGTACACCAACCGTCCTGTTATGTTTGATACCGGCGCGGTCGATCGGTTGCGACCGGGTGAACTTACCAATACAACCTATCGGTTCTATCGTGTGGCGCGCACGGGAAGGTGGAGCACCAATCAATCAACGCGAAGCGGCAGTGTGGAAATATATGTGACGAAGGCGTTGAACTTGTTCCCGGGAGAAAACTGGCATTCATTGTTCTTCGTGCCGGATACCGCCACGGTTGCGTATGTGTTCCAGACGAATTTACTGCCGGCGGCGGACAATTTTGCCGATGCAACCAAGATTACATGGTTTGGTTCGAGTCTCGGCGGCACGACCAATCAAAGTGGTATTGCCACGGCCGTCGTGTGGCTCGCGAATTCCGGAAATTGGATTTGGCATATCGGCGGCGCTGGTGCGGCCAATGACAAGATCGTGCCGCAGAGGGAGGGGTTCCTGCTGGAATTGCCGACCGATGCCGATCCGCAATCTCTGGTTCTGATAGGATTATTGCCTACGAATCAAATCGTCCATACGATTACCGGCGGCACCATGCAAAGCAATGCTTACCATATTTTGAGCCATCACCTTCCGGTTCGCACGGCATTTTCCAATATGGGCTTCTGGGGATCTGGTTTTGCCCGCACCGGCATGCAGGCCGATGAAATCCGCATTCTCGCCCAGGGCGGTGATGGTTCGCTGAAGAGCCCTAAAGTGCGTATCAGGTTGAATGCCGATAATACCGGTTGGGAATACCCACAAAGTTATCCGGGTTATCCCAATGTCAACAACTACATCGTTGAACCGGACGATGCGGTAATTATCGTGCGTAGAAACACGAATACGATGTATTGGACAAACCGCCTGTACTTCACACCGCCAACCAAGTATTTCACGCCGTAAAGGCGCTTGGGCAGAGCTATATCCCGGTTTTATCCCACCTGCCGGTGGTTAGTCTAATGGTAAAATCACGCCTTTTTAACAGACGGCACACGCGACTTTAAACAAGACCGCTTATCTTTTCACCATAACTCCGGGGTGCAACCAACCAAACCATTCCCGGAATCATCTGGTGAAATTGTGAAAACGTTTCGACAATATAATGTTACATGTGGTGCGATGGTATACCTCATATGGGTCCTTGTTTCATTCCTCACCGTTCAAGCCTCGTTGGCCGGTTATACCAATAACTGGGATGCAACGAGCAACAAAACCGCATACACCAGCGGCAACCTCACGGTTGAGAGAATTACCTGGAACCTGATTGAAGCGCTGGCCACTACCGGTGATTCCGGCGACTGGTTCAATGGAACCAGATCGGCCCGCGGGCGAGGTTACGGTGTTTCGGAAATCACCATGATACAGAACAAAGCTGATGGTTTGGGTTATGTCGTGTTTGATCATCGCCGGTACGGGACGGATGCTCAAGTTAACTGGGTTGCCGAGTACAGTACGAATTCCGGCAGTTCCTGGACGCTGATCGGATCGGCCTTTACTCCGGGGGCATCCGTGGCGAGATTTTCCAACGATGTGAATGTCGCCGGCAATGTAAGAATCAGGATCCGCACGGAAAGTTCATCCGGTACGGTTAATCGCCGGGCGAATTTCGATGATATCATTTTAAGCGATTATGTTGTCGTCGTTGAACCATCGGTAAGCACCACGGCGGGAACCGCGACCAACACCACCACGGCTACCGTGGGGGGCAATGTCACGGCAGATGGCGGCGCTTCCGTGACCAACCGCGGTGTTGTTTTTAAAACGTCCCCGGGAGTTGCCATATCCGATAATAAAACCCAATCGGGGTCAGGGAATGGAACCTTCTCCGCAAATTTGAGCAGTTTGGCGATCAACACCCGCTATTATTACCGGGCATATGCTCAAAACAGCGTCGGCACTGCTTTGGGCGGCGAGTTGGATTTCTGGACATCGGCAAATACGCCGGGACAACCGACCGTGGACAATCCAACATCAAGCTCGCTTGATGTCACCATTGCTGTCGCGGGAAATCCTTCCGGTACGGAATTCGCAATCCAAGTGGGTGGCTCAAATTATGTGCAGGCGGACGGCTCCGTGGGCGCATCCGCTGTCTGGCAAGCCGCATCGGCGTGGGGAACCGTCACGGTTAATGGATTGACTCCATCCACAATGTATTCTTTTGCAGTTAAAGCGCGAAATGGCGCTGATGTGGAAACGGCCTTTGGTTCCGGTCAAAGCGGAACTACATCGGCGGGCGCTACTACGCCGACAGTTTCAACAACTATTGCGACCATCACCAACATCGTCACGGCAACCGCGGGAGGCAATGTCACGGCAGATGGTAGCGCTTCCGTGACCAACCGCGGTATCATCTGGTCCGTCGCCAGCACCCCGGTAGTTCCCGGGTCACAAACCACAAATGGTTCAGGAACCGGCGCATACACATCCATCTTGACCAATCTCATGGCCGGACAGACATATTACTATCGGGCATTCGCGCAGAATTCAATCGGTACGGGTTATGGCCCGGAATACACATTAACAACGCTTTGCTTTGATTCGACGGTAACCGGCCTGATGGTTTCAGCGACGAATAACACAGGCTTCACCGCGGAATGGTCAGCACTGGATGGCGCCGCCGGGTATTGGCTTGATGTCTCCACCAGCGGGACTTTTTCCATTGCCGGTGATGCGCCTGCCATCTACACAAATACGTTTGAAGGTGTTTCAAAAGGCGCCTATGCCTCGAACACGCTGACCATAAACGGCGTTGTCTGGTGGATGCATGATGCCCTGATCGGCAATTTGGCCAGCGATCGAAAAAATGGAGCCAACGCGGCCCGTATTCAAAACTCCGGCGCCATTGGCATGCAGTCTTCAACAAACATGGGCTTAAGTTCCATCACCTTTCTACACGGGGTATATGGTTCGGATGGCAATAGCGACGCGCGCGTCGAGTATACTTCCAACGGGTGGGCTTCCTGGTCCACCGCGGGCACCTTCACGGCTTCCTCAACATCATTAACGGCATTTGAAGCGACCAATATCAATGTTTCCGGAAATGTAGCCATACGGATAATCAAGACATCCGGAGGCGGGGCGCGTCTTAACATTGATGATATCAGGTTGTACGGTTACAACACAGCGCCGGATTATGTTGCCGGTTATTCCAATTTATTCGTCGCCGGAACCGATCAAGTCGTAACCGGTTTAAATCAAAACACGATCTATTACTTCCGGCTTCGCGGCGCGGGCGAAGATGGTTGTGTAAGCTTTAATTCCGCAACCCAAAACATTACCACAACCGGAACCGATACCACGGGACCCACCGTCACGAACCTGCTTGTAAATGGAGGCGTATCACTTGTGGACAGCGCTTTTTCCGGTGGCGTTGTCATGACCGTGGAATTACGCGACACGGGCAGTGGATTAAGCGCCGGCAATCCCGCCGGATATGTAATATATTATCCGGACGGGTCGACCGAATCAGGCGATTTTTCCGCCGGTTATGATGAGGGGGTTACCGATACGGTCGTGGTTACAAATGCGACGGCGCTGAATTTTGCAAATTGGATTCCCGGCGTTTATACGGTCATGGTGACAGCCGTCGATGTGGCTGATAATCAAACATCGAATGTGCCGTTTACCTTCTCGCTAACCGATGACGATGTTGTTCCTCCGCAATTTTACGGAAAATCGATTGATGGCATAGGTGGAACGGGCGACACAAACCTGCTTGCCGGGGCTGTGGCGATTATTGGCGTGAATGGCGCCGGGGTGGGCGGCGATGATCAGGGATTCTCCTTTGTGGTTTTGAGTCCATTTCCCGCCGGAACAAGGTTTGATTTTGTCGATTGCGGTTGGGACACCAATGCGTTGGGCGGACTGGGTGATTGGTACAACCTCAATGAATTTCACACCAATACTTGGATCGCGACCGGTAACGCGGATGTCGGTCAGGTGTTCCGCTTGCGTTTGGACAACATCAATACACCGGGTGATCAGGTTGCCATCTACCAGTACGATGGAGCGCTATCGCCCACCAACGACTCGGCCAATGTGCGCTTTATTTACGCGGTCAATTTAGGGGCCGGGTGGTTTGACACACTGATCTATCCCGGCACGGGAACCAACAATCAAAACTCTACTATTTATCGCGGTTTAACCAACGGTCAAACCGCGGTGAGTGTTCCACTTACCTCCGGTGTGGCCAATGCCCGATACATTGGTCCCACGACCGGGACCGCATCCTATTTGTTGAGTCAGATCAGTGATTCCAACAATTGGGCGAGCTTCTCAAGCGGCTTTATCGATTTAACCAATTTTAGTTTCAGTGTGACGGGACCGGGTGATTTCAGTTGGGATATACCGGTGCTGACGGACGCGCAAATCCTGCAAGGCGGCTACATGATCACCAACATAGCCCAGGATATCGACAGCGGACTGCTTGCGAGCAACACGGCTTTCGGTCATGCGCCATACTTCGTGCTTTTCGGCGCCAACAGCAATGTCATTGTATCAAACCAATTTTCAACGTCTTTTTCAAACGGTTCAACCGCGGTGGAGGCGATGGTCATGTCCGCGCCTGCCGGTAACTACAACTACATTCATCTCGGAAACTATAACGCGGAAATTGCCGTGGCGGATGCGGATAATGATCGAAACAACGACAGCTTGACCGCCAAGTTTACCATGCCGGTTGTGGTGGTGGATGATGATGAAATTCCGCCGCGAGTCGGTGATGCCCTTGTAACCGTCATGATGGGTGGAACGGCATTGGTCCCCTCGGTTGACTTTACCTTGCTTGCCGGATGGAATTTCAATCAGACCAATACAGTGGTCAGCCATGGCGTGGGGAGCTTTGAGCACAATTTCAGTTCGCTTGGAAACAGCGCGGGAAACATTTTAAATGCCTACTTATCGGATGTGGACGGTCGCGACCTGACCTTGAGCGGCGCGGCAAATGTAGGTCGTTACATCCAGTTTCAAATCGACATGACGGGGAGGGAGGGACTGGAGGTCAGTTTCGCCGCCCGCCGTTCCGATACCGGATACAATAGCAATATCGTTTCCTATTCCGTTAACGGAGGGGCATTTGAAGTCATTACGCAAAATTGGACGCCGACCAATTTGGCCGCCAATGGATTTGGTCTGCACGTTTTCGATTTGTCCGGCGCAACGGAAATCAACAATGCCACTTCAGTAATATTTCGTATTACGTTCGGGGTGGATGGCGCCACCGGCGGCGGCAACAACCGGTTTGATAATTTCCAGTTCAACGCCGAATGGATGAATCATTATGAAATAACCGACGCACAACTTGCCGCGGTCGACAGCGGCATGCCATTGACGTTCAGTTTCAATGCCTACGATACGGAAAGCGGTATAGCGCGAAGCATCTCCGGCGGACCCAGGGACATGCGGGTTACGATCGATGGACTGGCAACCAACAACTTCACGAATTATGTCGCTTCCTTGAGTTCCATCTCCACGACCAGCACCACATCCACCAGCGCCTGGTCCTTCCTTTCCTTCACCTATAATCAGATCGGAAATCTTTTTGCCAGTGGCGCAAGCAATCGCCCGGTCAGAGCGACGTTTGCCGACGCCGATGACGACCGGCCGTTTGATGAATTATGGGTCAGCAATGCTTTGTTCGGGACGTTTCGGGTGATTGATGACGACACCGATCCGCCGTTGCTTGCCAATGTGAACATGCCCAACGCCGCCGCACGTCCTTTCGTTGTTGTAACCAACGGTATCGCGCCCATGAACAGTGAAGTTGTTCGAGGCGGTCAACTACGGCGCTCCGGTACGGGAACCAATACGGTGTTCAAGATTTCCGACGCGGAATTGGCGGCGGCCGGTGATATCGGATTGCAATTTGTCTTCGGCGCGAGAGATGTATATTCCGGCGTTTCCCGTGGCGCGGCAGGTCCCGGCACAAACGATGTCATGAGTTTCAGTATCGGTTCGCTTGTGACCGGAAATTTTGCCGACTACAACGCGGGCCTTTCGACCGTGCAAACAACCACAAATCAGTTGCTTACCAATTTCTGGGCGTTTTCAAATTCCAGTTTCAACGGTTCGCTGATCGAAAGCCTGATCAATGCCGGTCAACAGATTGTTCGCGTGACCATACCCGATTCGGACAATGACCGGCCGAATGACCGAGCCTTGTTGGTCAGCCAGCAGGTGGGAATTATTCAAGTCATTGACGATGATATTCGCGGTCCGGTGATATCGGTTGTGGAACTGCCGGAAATTCCCGGAGGTTCCACCATTCTCTACTCGTCGTTTGAAACCGGCGAGGGCTGGCCGTCATTTCAGGGATCCGGCAGTGTATGGACAAATAACATCACCTCGGGATCAGCCACCGGCCTCTGGTATGGCACAGGTTACATAAACACCGGCGAACCTTTTGACGGTGTTCGCAAGGCAGGTTTTACGGTGGATGGTGTCGGCCAGTATTTTCAACTTCCGCCGCGTGATGATGTGGGACAACTCGGCCTGGTGGCGCGATTGAGTGGCGGTGAAACAAACCGCTATCTGACCGCCCAGCGTTGGAATGGATCGGGTTGGGATAATCTGGGTAGCAATCTTGTATCTTCGGTGGAATACGCTTACATGTCCTGGGATGTAAACGTTGTTGGAGCTTCCACGTTGCGCATCCTCCGCACCGGTGAAAACGGCACACCGGGTATTTATATCGACAGCGTCACCCTGACCGAGTTGACGGATTGGACGTCCACGACGCAGGTGTTGGTGGCATGGGCGGAAGCCGTTGATGATTATTCGGGTGTGGATGAGTATCGCGTGGTTGCGCCTGCCGTGGGTGCGGCGATTCCGGTGGCCACCAATTCCGGACAGGGTCTGGGAGCGGCGATCACAAGTCATACGTTTAACATTACCGGCCAGCAAGGCGTGATCACGGGATTTGTCTTTGCCATCGACAACGATAATGACCGCCCTAATGACCG
>DAOLDL010000032.1:0-32286 GCA_035327305.1 Kiritimatiellia bacterium
CGATTTGCTGTAGAATCCGGATGGATCGAAACAGCAAACGCGCTTTTTACCGGATTCGAGCATGTCGCAAGCCTTCTCGATTCGTTCGTTGCGGGTCTTGGCAAGTTTTCCGGATTCAATCCAATGTATCCAATCGACTTGTGCAATAGCGGTTGTTGAATCCCACACCGACTTGGCCTCCGGGTTTTTGGCCAGCGCTTTGGCAAAGTCCGCAGGAGGTTTTGGCGTCGGTTCAACAGGTAGTGGCTCAATCGTGACATCAACGTCGTCGCCAATCTCGACCTCTGCCGCACGAAGAGTCTGCGCATCAACATATAACCAATGACTCAAATTGCCATCAGGTTCCAAAGTTACCTGAAAAGAATATCCGTTGATGGTTGCTTGAACCGTTGCCCGACCTCTTCTGGTCAACAGATCACTGACCTTCTTTGGCAATAAGATAAAACCCCACGGACTCCTGGTCTTCATGCCTTCAGGCTCATTTATCATGGCCCGGAACGAGCCGGCTTTATTTTTTTGATTCATAAGTTGTGTGTCCTGTCACCTGGCGCTGATACATGTAATCACCGCCAACAAATAGTGAAGCGGTCAGGGCGAAGAACAGGAGTGAGAATTCATACCCCACTTCCAAGTCGTAAACAAGCCACGTCATGCATCCCCATGTATGCCTATTCACCAAAGCTATATTCGATGTCGCGATATTTTCATGTGATGGAATCTACTTTCCGGGTCAGTGTTCCGAAACCCAGCCGAGCGAACAGCATCTTGCAAATTATGACTGGCATCACGTAAGCTTAATATGAGTCGCATCGCATATCAAACATACAAACCAGTACAATTGTAAGAGCATGATGGAACAAAACAGAACCATGACAATCCGCGTCGTTTTTTTTATTCCGGCACTGGCAATCATCACGAGCATCGGAGCAACCATGACCGCCCGATCTCACCCGCCGCAACACCCGTCTTACCTTCCCCGCTGGACACCGGAAGGCGTGTTGTTCCAATGCCACGCCCCCGGAGCCACCCGCGTCTTTCTTGCCGGAAGCTTCAACCAATGGGCGCAGAATCGCGGCGGTATCATCCAGGATCACGCCTTTGCCATGGAAGGCCCTGATGCGCAGGGAGTGTTTCGAAAAGTGGTGCGGCTTGATCCCGGCATCCATCGCTACAAATTTGCGATCGATCAATCGCCTCCGTTGTGGTTTATACCGGAGTACACATTGCATCGCGATGAGGATCAAAATGCATTGATCATCGTCGATCCTGCCCCTGATTCACCGCGCCAACCCCGCATCGCCCAGGCTCCGCGCCAATCATCTCAAGGAGTACAATTCGAGTTGTTTGCCCCTCACGCCGCCATTGTTTTTCTCGCCGGCGAATTTAATCAATGGGCCAACAATCGAAGTGGCGCAGTTCACGACTTGCGTTTCGCGATGCGCGGCCCCGATGAGCATGGTATCTGGAGCGCGGCCGTTCCTCTGCCTCCGGGTCGCCACCGTTATCAATTCGTTCTCGAAGGCCGTGTCTGGATTTTCAATCCCCACGACCCGGACAACCGCGATGGCGAACATTCGCTGGTGGAGGTGTCGCAATGAATCCGCTTATTCCAGCAATGCTTATTGCCGGCATATTGTCCACCGCCTGCACACCTGACCGCCAAACGCCCACTCCGGGAATTCAAATCATGAATACAAACAATACGGCAATACCAGAGGTCGAACAGGTCGATAAAGCCCGATATGATGTGGATGCCGCCATGGATGCTTCGACCGCGCACAAACCGATCACGCGGTATATGTACGGCGAACCCCGACATTACTACCCGCTTCTGCATGATATCGATATTTCTCCATCGCCCGGCATCGCCGGAATTAACTTTATCCACCAATCCGATGGAACGCTGAATATCGAACTGCCCCTCCGGCCAGGCGAGGCAATCTGGGGCGGAGGACAACGCCTCGACGCCTTTAACCTTGTCGGGCGCTCCATCGAAGTGTGGACCGTCGACGGATGGAACGCTCTTCATACGTCCTATTATGCCATCCCGTTTTTAATCAGTTCCGAAGGATATGGTCTGTTTGTAAACTCCACCGGACTTATTCGCGCAGACATCGGCGAATCTTCTCCCGATCGCATGACCCTTCATATTCCCGAAGCCGGCGCCGATGTGTACCTGTTTCGCGGCACACCTGCCGAGATCGCCATGTCCTACACGTCACTCGTGGGTCGTCCGCGCCGCCCACCTGATTGGATTTACAAGCCATGGGCGTCCCGCAATTCGTATCTGGGGGCCTACGAAATCGACCGCGTGGTCAGACGCATGCGCGACCTTGGAATGCCCTTGGGCGTAGTCGTACTTGAAGCATGGGCGGAGAGTCTCCACAATTTTAAATTCGAAACCCGCCGCTACCCCGATCCCGAATTGTGGATTCGCCAGCTTCACAATCAGGATGTGCGGGTCATCTGCTGGTTGACCTCCAGCGTCTGGCCGGGATCACTGGCCCATCGACAGGCATCTGAACGGGGATTTCTCGTGCTCAACGACGACGGCTCCGAGCATGTCGTTCGCTGGTTGGAAAACGGTCGCAAAATAGATTTCAGAAAACCCGAAGTGAGGGACTGGTGGCGAGATCTTCACCTTCCCCTCGTCAACATGGGCGTTGATGGTTTCAAAACCGACGGCGGCGAACACATGCCCGATCCCTTCTTTCACAACCAGCATACCTATTATTATCAGAAAGCCGCGCTTGATGCTTTCGATCTCGCCGGAAGGGAGGGTATAACATTTGCACGATCCGCGAATCCGCTTAATGCCGGACTAAGCACTTACTGGGCGGGCGATCAAATGGCGGAATGGAGCAGACTGCGCGGCGTGGTGCGCGCCGGGCTTTCTGCGTCTCTCGCCGGATTTGTGTTTTGGGGACATGATGTCGGGGGATATTCCGGAACACCCACCAAGGAGCTTTATCTCCGATGGCTTCAACTCGGCGTGTTTTCACCTATTCTGCAACTTCATGGCGAAGGCGCCCGCGAGCCCTGGCATTTCGATCAAGAGACCCTCAATATCTCCCGGTTTTATTTTGATGTTCGCGAGCGGCTTCTCCCTCAACTCATTACGTGGGGACACCATGCCGTCGAAACCGGCGTTCCCATGCTTCGCCCGGTTGTCTGGGATTACCCTGACGACCCCCGCGCTAAAAATCTCGACGATCAATATTTGTTTGGTCCGGACCTTCTCATTGCTCCAATTCTTGACCCTCTGCCTCTTCGCGGCGTGTATTTGCCGGAAGGTGAATGGATTGATCTCTGGAGCGGAAAAAAGCATACAGGGCCCGACACGATTCTCCACCACGCCAACCTGGCCATGTTTCCGGTTTTTGCGCGGTCTGGGTCGGAATCATCGTATCAGAACCTTTTTAGTGAAGCTCCCGACCTCACCCCTCCACCGGTTGAAATTGCGCTGGCCGGACCGAAAACAGATCGAGGTGTTCCACCCGTCTTGAGGTACTGGCGAGCAAACAACGATCCGGAGCGCATCGTGTATGAAGTACGAAACCACACCTCTAACGATCAGGTTGTGCAGGTGCAATTGCGCTTGCCACCGGGATTCTCCGTGGAACCCGCGCCGAACTTTTCCGTGACTCTGGCGCCGGGAGAGCGCCAACGGCTTGTTTGGTCGGCGCGTCCACCACCCAACACGCCCCCGGGCACTCACCCCATACAAATTCTGGGGCAAATTGGTGAGCGGGTTATTCGCGGACCCACCGTCGCCATGGTGATAAGTCCGTCAATGAAAGCCATCGGACTGTTTGAAGGTGGCGTAGGTTCCATACAAGCGCTGGATGGCCAACCTGTAAATTTCAGTGCGACATATCACGACCGCAACAATCGCTCGTTGTCATGGGTTGATATTCCGGATTCCGCAATAGCAGAAGATGGTCGCATTGACCTCGGCCAGATTCTCGGTGGTGATGGGGGAAGTACCAGTTATGTGCATATCCGCATTCCGTCCGATCGCGCCCGATCCGCCCGTTTTTTAATCGGGACGGGCGACGCCATGACGCTTTGGGTAAACGGCGTTCAAATTGCGGATATTCAGGCCCATCGCAACGTCGAACGGGATGAAGACAATATTCCCGCCCGGCTTGTCGCCGGGGTCAATCATGTGGTGATTCGCATCAGCCGTGATCTTGGCGGACATAGCTTGTATTTTCGAATGATAGATTAACCCGAAAACCGAAGTTGCTGGCGGCGCCGTGGCTCCATTTCCCCCGCTCGATTACTTCCTACAGCGGATCAACTTTTCCAAGGCCCACCTGCCGCCACCCGCCAGGACAAAGAAAATCATGACGGAAAGATACAGAAAGGCCAGTTCCTTTCGGGCAAACGGATCAGATGCGTGACGGATAAAACCCGCGACAAACATGGTGCCGGCCAAAAAGAAAGCACTGATGCGCGTGCCGAGTCCAAGCGCGAGACATATCCCGCCCACCAACTCTGACAGCGCCGCCATCCAGGCAAAAAGGCCGGGTACGGGAAACCCGAGTGAAGCGACCACTTCAGTGAAACCTTCCATGCGTCCGCCAAAAATTTTCCCGTAACCATGTGTAGCCATCATGACCCCGGACGCGACTCGCAGGATGGTTATCCCTATTGAATAAGTCACTTCTTTCATAAACATCCGGATTTCTCGCCGTTCTGGGATGAATACGAAATGTTATTTGATTGCGCCGCTGACAAACACCATTACGAAAAGCGCCACCGTTTCAATGACGCCGAGCACCATGAGGTAATTACCGAAGCCTTTTCCGGTTTCCGCAAGCGCATCCGCCGCTCCCGCCCCGGCGCGACCTTGCGCCCAGGCAGACAAGGCCATGGCAATTCCGCCGAAAAAGCCGGCGCCGATCATGGCCGGATAGAATGACGGATTTTCAGTCACCGCGGTGAGAATGTTGTTCATCAGAATCATTCCATAAATCGTCTGTGAAAGCGGCGCACCGACAAACGTCATCAAAATAAATGGCGCGGCCTTGCTTTGGGCAAAGCATTTCTTCCATACGCCGACCACGGATGATCCGGCGGCTCCCGTACCCAGCGCAGACCCCATGGCCGCACAAGCCATGGCCGCCGCGGCGCCAAACTTTCCAAAACCAATCATTACTTCTTGTTCCATGATTCGACTCCTTCTTTACGAATGATTATTTATCCGGCCTGGTGCGCGCCAAGGGTTCGTATGGACGACCGGTCCATTGAACACCCAGATGCGATGAAAACTCCAATGTATTCAACCTCACGCCATGCACCAGCACACCCATTGCACCCAATACGACATTCAATGCGTGACCGGCAAACAATATCAGCGCGGCGAGAAATCCGGTAAAGATTCCAGTCACACCATCCAGCGCCATGCTATTGAACACCGATGCAACCGCCGCCGTAGCCGAGCCTACGGCGAACAACCGGATGTATGAAACCACATCCACAAAATTGCTGACGAGGTTCAACGGAAACATGACGTGCTGATGCCATTCTTCCTTCAACTTGTTTACCGGCGTCATGAACAGCAAAATCAACACCGCGCCGATCGCGGCAATCCAACCCAATCCGCCCGGCAACGGCGCATTCAACACCAGGTGATGCGCGACGAAATACATGGTCCACGTCATGGCAATCCAGCCCACCTGGGCCAGCGCTTTTGGATCGGGGGCAAAACGTATCACATTCCACACATGCGCAATGGTCAGATGAATGGCGCCGATCAGAAAGCATAACCCCATGACGTTTGCCTCGCGGACCAACCACTCGATACGGAAGGAGGAGGAAACACCAAAATAGTTGCCGGTCAATACCCCCCAGAGAATCGTTCCCATGCTCGTCAGGGTCAGCAATGCAAAAGGTTCGGATGGCGCGTTGGGCATTTTTTTCCTAGCCCAGCGTGTTCCAAGCAGAAACAACAACCCGTAGCCGGCATCGCCGATCAGAATGGAAAAGAAGATGCTGAAGAATACGAGGAATATTCCGCTCATATCAACTTCACGGTAACCGGGCAGAACATTAATGGCCTTCAGCACGGACTGAATCGGGCGTATCCAGTCCGGATTGCGGATCAGGGTCGGAACCTCTTCATCCGGCTCCGGTTCATTGAGTTGAACCCCCCACCCTTCGTGGCGGGCGGCCTCCAGGATGGCGCCTTCCTGCTCCGAAGGAAGGTAACCCCGCAGGTAGGCCACCGGCGCGTAACTTCCCATTCCGTCGCGCGCTTCGAGAAAATGAACATTATCTTCAATGCGATCACGCAAGCCGGCCACCGACTCATGATCGCCATCGTACTGCTTCAGCGACGATTCACAATCTGCAAGTCGGCGTTCGAACTCTTTGATCTGGTCGTCAAGATCGGCCAGGGAGCGCTCCGGCAACCGGAATTCGGGCACATCGAGCGATACGTCTTCGCGGGCAAACATCGCCAGATAAACATTGTTCTTGTCCCGATTGACTTCCTCGAGCGCCACCCCTTCCGGGGCTTTAATTTCCGCGTCGGGAGAAACCACATACAACTTGATATGCACGCCATGTTCGCGCAAGGCGGCAATCATGGACGGATCAAAAGATCCAAAAGGCAGTATGCGGGCGCGCTCCTGCCGCATATCAGACAACGCATCCTCGACATCTTTTTTATCCTGCAACAATGTCCACACCAGACTGACCACCAAGTCGGGTGGAAGTCCGGACGGCGCGACTTTTGATTTGCGCGGCATGGTTTCCAGCGCGCGTTTGATATAGGCAAGGTGATTGCGGGAAGTCTCCAGCGCGCGGCTATCCGGAGGCTTGATACTGACAACATGCACGACACCCATATCCTGCAATCTGCGGATGGCGGTTTCCCTGGCCGACGCCAGGCACAACAGCGTGAGTCGTTTCATTTCAACGATCATGCCGCGCCTCCCACGGCGGATTTTTTCTTCGCAATTTTTCCGCGCGCCACTTCCGACGTCTGAACATCGCCGAGAAAAATCCGGATGATGCGGATGTTGTTTTTCGCCTCCGGTATTTTGACCTTTTCGAACAAATTGACCCGCTGGCTGGTTGTGCGTAACTCATCCGATATCAAACGGTGTTGTTCCCGGAGGATTTGCTGTTCAATACGCAACCGCAGAATCCGCTCAATGGACTTGATTCCGTCGTCGATCCAGCTTGCGGTCTGGTGTAAATCCGGGGTCATCTGGTGCAACACAATCTCTTTCAATACCGGAATGTTGACGCCGGCGATATTTCCGGTGGAAGTTTTAACCTCCAGCAAATGAATGTATCGCGACAAGTCCTCGGGGGCGGCAAACAGCTTGATCCACGGGGACAAGTCTTCAAAAATGATCTTTTCCTCCGCGTTCTTTTCCTCGATGCGGATATCGAGCGCGCGCAACTCCATTTGCAATTGTTGCTTTTTCAACAAAAGCGTGGGCAGATAACGGCGGAAACGCTTCAGCGCATCGCGCTGTGTTTTCAACTCGTTTTTGGTGTACTTGATTTTGCCCACGCCCGGTCGCTCCGTTTATTTCGGCCAGTACTTTTCAGTCAATCTGGAGGGGATTCCGGTTTCCGCCGGACCAAAACAATCGGCCAGAATCGCCCATCCAAGATCCAGCGCCTTTTCAATCGGAATATTCACGCTCAAATCCATCATTTCCTTTTCAAACCGACTTCCGTACTTCAGCAGTTTCTGGTCCCATGCGCTCATGCGAAAACCCATGGATTGTTTTTCCAGCGTGTCTTTGTAGCTGGCATACAGTTGAATCATGCTGTCCATGATGGTGCGATGGTCTTCGCGAGTCTTCTTGTTGACGAGTTGCTTGAGGCGGCTCAACGAACCGAATGGTTCGATGCGTCCGTTGCGCAGGTAAAACTGTCCTTCGGTGATGTAGCCGGTATTATCGGGAACCGGGTGCGTGACATCATCGCCGGGCATGGTGGTGACGGCAAGGATGGTAATTGATCCCGCCGTGTCGAAGTCGACGGCCTTTTCATATCGCGAAGCCAACTGGCTGTAGAGGTCGCCGGGATATCCGCGGTTCGACGGTATCTGTTCCATCGTAATGGCGATTTCCTTCATTGCGTCGGCAAATGTGGTCATGTCGGTCAGAAGCACCAGCACACGCTTGTTCTGAAGCGCGAATTGCTCGGCAACGGCCAACGCGAGGTCGGGCACCATGAGACACTCCACCACCGGGTCGGCGGCCGTGTGAATGAACAGAACGGAACGCGACAGGGCGCCCTGGCTTTCCAGCGTATCACGGAAAAACAAATAGTCGTCATGCTTCAACCCCATACCGCCCAGCACAATGACATCCACCTCGGCCTGCATGGCAATACGCGCAAGCAAGGGGTTGTACGGTTCGCCGGCCACGGAAAAAATCGGCAGTTTTTGCGACTCCACCAGCGTATTGAACAGGTCGATCATCGGGATGCCGGTCCGCACCATGTTGCGGGGAATGATACGTTTGGCCGGGTTGGCGGATGGTCCGCCGATGGCGGTCATATTTTCGCTGATGGCCGGGCCGCGATCCCGGGGCTCACCGCTTCCCGTGAATACCCTGCCCAATAACGCCTCGGAAAACGGAACCTCCATGGTCCGCCCGAGAAAACGCACCTCTGAATCGGTTGAAACGCCCCGGCTTCCGGTAAAGACCTGTAGATAAACCCACTCACCGTCAAGCCGGATAACCTGGGCAAGCGATGTTCCGAATTGAGATTTAACCTCCGCCAATTCCCGATATCCGATTCCATCCGCTTTCACCACGATCACGTTGCCGGCGATCTGGTCGATTTTCTGATACACCTTACGCATAGTCGGTCACCTCCGCGAGGGACTTTTCGATGGTCTCTTCGGATTGTTTGAATTCGGGCGTATTCATTGCGATCCGATTCCAATCCTTGGTCATCTGCGTCAATTGCTGGAAGAAATGACGCGCCTCGTCTTTTTCGGAAAAATTCATTCGGGTCTTTAGTATTTTCAGAATCCGGGCGAATACATATTTCTGGCGATCACCCGGAGTCGAACTGTCCACCTCATCAAATGCATCCTGCTGTAAGTATACGGCATCGAGATATTCAGCCTTCAAGTACACGACAAAGTCATCAATCGATGTGCCTTCCTCGCCGACCACTTTCATCATTTGCCCGACATCATTGCCGTTGCGCAGTAATCTGCGGGCATAGGTCACATCATCGAGATTGAACACCCCTTCATATTTGCTCCAGCTTTCCAGCGGATGAATTGCCGGGTATCGGCGGGCATCCGAGCGTTCGCGGGACAAACCGTGAAACGCGCCGACCACTTTCAATGTGCTTTGCGTGACCGGCTCTTCAAAGTTGCCGCCGGCCGGGCTAACCGTTCCACCGATGGTTACAGAACCGGCGCCGCCGTCATTGAGTCGGACCAAGCCACCGCGTTCATAGAACGACGCGATCACCGATTCAAGATATGCCGGGAACGCTTCTTCTCCGGGAATTTCCTCGAGGCGTCCCGAGACTTCGCGAAGCGCCTGCGCCCACCGCGATGTCGAGTCGGCCAGCAACAACACATGCAACCCCATCTGCCGGTAGTATTCGGCGATGGTCACCGCGGTATAAACAGAGGCTTCGCGCGCGGCCACCGGCATGGAGCTGGTGTTGCAGATAATGAGGGTTCTTTCCATCAAACTGCGGCCCGTGCGCGGATCGGTAAGTTCAGGAAATTCACGCAACGTCTCCACGACTTCACCCGCCCGTTCACCACAGGCCGCGATGATCACGATATCGACATCGGCATTCCGGCTGGTGATTTGTTGTAAGACGGTTTTGCCCGCCCCAAAAGGACCGGGAATACAATAGGTGCCGCCACGCGCGATCGGGAAAAACGTGTCGATGATACGAACCTTGGTAACCAGCGGATCAACCGGACGCAAACGCTCGGCATACGCCTTGATCGGCATTTTTACCGGCCAGCGTTGAATCATGTTCAGCTCAACGCGTTCACCGCGTTCATTGCTCAACACGGCAATCACATCGGCCACGCAGTATTCGCCGGGCGCGGCGATTTTTTCCACGCGCCATTGCCCGCGAAACCGGAACGGAACCATGATGCGGTGATCAAATATTCCTTCCGGAACCGTGCCGATGCATTGAGCGGCGGACACCAGATCGCCTTCGCCAACCGCCGGTTTGAAATTCCATTTGGTCTGGCGATTCAGCGGTTCGAGGTATTTGCCGCGTTGCAGGAAAAACCCGCATTGCGCGGCCAGGTCGGGCAATGGATTCTGCAAACCATCATAAATACTGCCCAACAAGCCCGGGCCAAGCTCGACGCTTAGCAACTCGCGCGAGAAGTCGACTTCCGAGCCGACGCGCAAATCGGTGGTGTCTTCAAATACCTGAAGGTCAGCCACATTGCCACGAACCCGGATCACCTCCGCCTTCAGTCGCGCTTCGCCGGCCCTGGCGTATGCAACTTCATTCTGGCTTACCGGTGTATCAAACCGGACACGCAGTAAATTGCCGTTCACCCCGATGATTTTACCGGGAATTGTTTCATTCATGCATTCACCTGTTTCATTGCAAAAATTTCGTTACAACTGCGCCAGACCGGACCAACCGGCCACTTCATCCGAACTGACGCCGACGATTCCGACCAACTGCTCCAGGCGCTCGCGTCCGCGTTCGGGGGTCAGCGATTGCCAATGGGCATTGATGTCGAGTTTGGCGCCATAGGCCAGCACCGAGGCCAGCCCGAACGGTTCGGACCGGCTCAATTCATCGGCAAGATTCCACCGGAAACGATCCAGCGCAAGTTCGCGCTCAAGCGGATTGATCCGGGAATAAGCGTCATCAACCGCGGATTCCACATCGACACGAAAATCGCCGTGCGACTTGAGGTATTTCTTTTCATCAACACCGGAACGAATCGCTCGTGCGCGGGCTACGGCATTGCGCATCTGTCGATCAGCATTCAGATAAGACCTGCTGAAAAATCCCGTCACATCTTCGATGCGCCCCTCCATGAAGGCGTCAAACTCGGCTTGATCACGATCGTCGAGTAAGCGGCGGCATTCAGCGATGAAATCATTCCGTGATACCGGCGCCGGCGCCGAGAACACCAGGCCGGGAAGGCTGGAAATCAAGTAGTAGTACTGAACTGTCACCGGACCGCCTGTTGTTCACGGGAAATTTTGTATACCATTTCCGCCAACGCGGGTCGAAGGAACGCGGAAACCGCCTCGGCGATGGCCTCCCGCGAAAAGTCATGTTCGATATGCCTGTCGCGCAGGCGAACCTTAAAACCTCTGGTCATTCGCCCGTCGGCGCGAATTTCCAAGCCAGCCTTTAAGGCCTCGGCAAATTTGGATTTAAAATGAGCGATCAGCGCGGCCTGATCGTCCGGACCAAGCAAAACTTCGAGGGATGACGCCCGGCCCTGCTCCTTGACGAAAGTTGAAATCACGCGCTCAAGAATCGGCGAAAGGGAGGAGCCGGAAAGCGCTTGATCCACTGAATCCTTGACGAGCTGATCAAAGATTCGCTCGATTCCCTGGCCAACCCGGATCAACATGTCACGAGCCGCCTGGGAAAGGGCTTGCTCGCCACGCGCGGTAAACAGTCGCGCATCGGCATCGGCTTTCTCGACAATCGTGGCGGCTTTCTGCTCCGCCTCTTTGATAAGCGCGGCGGCCTTTTCCTTGGCTTGGGTTACTATTTTAGCCGCCTGCTGTTCTCCTGTATCCACGGCCTCGCGTTGAATTCGTTCAATCAAGTGTTGCAGTTCTTCGGCCATGACAAACTCCAGATGATGTAGGGAAAAACCTATC
Source organism: Kiritimatiellia bacterium (assembly GCA_035327305.1). Taxonomy (GTDB): domain Bacteria; phylum Verrucomicrobiota; class Kiritimatiellia; order CAIVKH01; family CAIVKH01; genus CALMUP01. The sequence goes on from DAOLDL010000032.1 coordinate 11,838, forward strand.
CAGTAACCAATTCTGACAATTGCCTCGATAGTATAAATTTGCCCCGATAAAGACAAGCGAATCCAAATTGAAATGATTTGAAACAGGCGGGGCGGCGGTGACTTGCAACCCATGCCGTACGCGGTGCGGCCACGACACCACCAATTCTGCAAATGTAGTAGCGCCTCCGCGAGGCGCACGGCATCCCTAAAACCACAGACAGGAATGTCTGTGTCACATCTTCGGTGTCGGGGTCGGAAAAGTCCCCGCCTGCTTAACGCAGGGATAAATCGCGGAGCGCGAAAGGAAGTTCTTCAATTATGTCACCGGCGAGAAGTCCAGCCTGACAACGACGCCACGCCCCGTAGTCGCCGGCGCGTCCATGAGCAAACACCGCGCAACGCGCCGCATCATAAGGATTGAATTTTTGTGCAAGCAATCCACCAATCATGCCGGCCAGAACATCCCCGCTTCCCGCCGTAGCCATGCCGGGGTTGCCGTTGAGGTTAACTTGTATTGGTCGGCCCGCCGCGGCTATCAGCGTGCCCGCGCCTTTAAGTATCACGGTTGCTCCGGTCAGTTTGACCGCCTTTTTGATCGCGGCCGCTCTATCCTTCTGGATATCCGACGCCGTGCATTGCAACAACCGGGAAAGCTCTCCCGGATGTGGCGTCAACACCACGGGACATTTTGCCTTTTTCAGGCGCGATGGGTTGTCGCTCCAGACATTGATGGCATCGGCATCGAGCACCAGTGGCGACTTGCAGTTGTCGAGCAACCAATCGGTCAAAGCCAGTGCATCGGACGACCGGGTCATCCCCGGCCCCATCACAACTGCGGAAAATTCCTCGAGATGGTCTTTCAGCCATTCGATGTTTCTTTTCGATAGTCCGCCCGATTCACTTTCCACGGCAGGCCACACCATCAGTTCCGGCGTGTCGGAAATCATTGCCGTTTGAAGCCTTTCCGGAACCATGGCGGTTACCAGCCCTGCGCCGGTCCGCAAAGCCGCCCGCGCACTTAACGCTACCGCACCGGTATGCAAACGGGAACCGCCCACCACCAGAACATGCCCGTAATCACCCTTGTGTGAGCAACGCCGCCTTCGCTTGAACAGCGGTTTGAGATCGTACAATTGCATGAATTCCACATCCTGCGCCGGCGTTACGTCGTCCAGACACTCTGATGGAATCCCGATGTCGACCACATCCAACGTTCCCACAAAATCAACTGCGGCTTGCGCAATCAGTCCGGTTTTGGGAAGGCCGATGGCAACGGTCAAGTCCGCCACCACCGCATCGCCCTCCGCCTCGCCGGTATCGGCATTCAAGCCGGAAGGAATGTCGATCGACACCACAAGGGAATCCTGGGATCGCGCACGAATGTATTGAATGGCGCCGGCGGCAGGGCCGCGGGCCGGACCGCTGATTCCGGTGCCCAGTACGCCATCCACCAGGATTTCCGCATAGAAGGCATCGCGTTGAAGCGCCTGCCAGTCTTCCATCGTGGGGATTTCGTATGCCTCAACACCCGCCTGTTTCATTTTCCCGTAATGAATCAACGCATCACCGCTTATTTGATTGATGCGGGCGGCCAGCCAGACCTCCACCTGGTATCCGGCTTCCTTCAACAGGCGGGCGGCGACAAATGCATCGCCGCCATTTTGCCCGCGCCCGGCTATGAGGTGAATCATCGGGTTCATGAAGCCGGCGATTTCCGCGATGCGACGAACCGCCATGGTTACGCCATGCCCCGCCCGTTCCATCAGCGCTTCGCCCTTGATGTCGAACTCTTCGCTCGCCCGTCGGTCCAGCTCTCGCATCTGCTGGGCGGAAACAATCATCATGGGCGCGAATCCCCGCCCGCGTAAGCCTTCATGGCATCGAGCATTTCCGCAACGGCCGCCTTCATGCCGACCAGCACGGCGCGGGACACGATACTGTGCCCGATATTCAGGACGTCAAGATGCGGTATGCGCAATATGCCGGCGATGTTTTCCAGGTTGATGCCATGGCCGGCATTGACCTTCAGTCCATATTGGCGCGCGATCCTGGCGCCTTCGATCAGGCGCGCAAGTTCTTGATCCGACGGATGCCCGCAATACGTTCCGGTGTGCAACTCCACATACGTTGCGCCCAGCAATGCGCTGGCCTTGATCTGATCAGGTTCCGGATCGATAAACATGCTGACAACGATGCCGGAATCCTTGAGTTGCTCCACGGTTTCGCTCAACGAATCAAACTGACCGGCGACATCAAGCCCGCCTTCGGTCGTCAGTTCTTCCCGTTTTTCCGGAACAAGACAGACTTCTTCCGGCTTCAATTTCAGCGCGATGGCGACAATTTCCGGATGGTTGCCCATCTCCAGGTTGACCGGCAGAATCTTTTCCCGGCAAAGCGCCTCCACATCGCGGTCCTGTATGTGGCGGCGATCTTCCCGCAAATGAACAGTCAAGCCGTGGGCGCCCGCTTCCGCGCACAAGCGGGCGGCCGCGACTGGATCCGGATAATGAATGCGGCGCGCCTGCCGCAACGTGGCAACATGGTCGATATTGACGCCAAGTTTCAAGGTATGACTCATAAGCTATCGATGTGTTTTTCGTCTTCCACTTTCAACTGCATCGTGTGATCAAACTTTACGCACTGGTTGCGTCCGCGCATGCGCGCATGTTGCAGTGCGGTTTCGGCGGCGACAAAGTACTGGACGGCAGTCCCCAACACATCCGGGTAACCGGCGACGCCCGCGCTGATTGTCACCTTCAAATCCACGCCGGTTTTGAAAACATGCTTTCTTACGGCATGCGTCACACGTTGCGCGGCCAGCATGGCCGCGTCGGGTGAGGCCGGCATCGCGACCACAAATCCACCCTCGCCAAATCGAGCCAGCATGTCGCTTTCGCGAATCATATTTCCAATGTAGCCGGCCATTTCCTTTAACAAGGCGTTGGACAACTTGTCCGCGGGACGTCCGGCCAGAGGAACAAATTGGTCTATATCGAAGTACACCATGGAAACCGGCCGGTCGGCGCGGCGTTCACTGGCGATGAAGCGTCGCATGACGCCGATCATTTTATCTTCACGCACCACGCCGGTTACGGGGTCGATCATGTCGGCGGGCGCATCTTTTTCTTCCGCGACCTCTTCCAGCGGCGCCATGCCCGCTATCAATTTTCCACCGGCCTCGGCTTCGACCAGCATTTCCCGCGCCCGCGCATAGAGCACGGATGTTTTGAATCCGTGTTCGGGATAACCGGCCACACCAAAGCGCCAGAATGTGGCGCCGGTGACATTTTCTGAAGTTGCCGCGGCGGCGAGTCGTTTTACCGGAATATCCGCCCGCTCGGATCCGCAATCCAGAATCAATCCCACGGTGTGACCGTCACACACCATAACCGTGTCGGATGCGCGCAGAAGGGATTTCAGCCGTTCCGATATTTCATCGGCGGAAGACCCGGTTTCCGGCAATTTCAACAGCACAACGGAAAGCGGGCGTTGTTTTTTTCTCGCACCGGCCACGGCATTCAGCACGCTCAAGCGAAACATCCGGTCTTCACCTTCGCCGAGTTCCTCGCTTTCCACCGCCCTCTCCATCATCAATTGAAAGCGGATGAAGCTGGTTGCGGCAAGCAGTATGACAAAGGAAACCGCCACGACCAGGCCGACTTGCCCGATGGCGCCCCACCACTCTGTAGCACTCATTTCCATCAGCGTTAAATTATATGACCGCCCCGGTTGTGGCGTTAAAGAAGTGAGTCTTCTTCATATTGAAAACGAGCGACAAGGTTTGATTGACCTCGGCTTTTTGTCCGGCTCCCATACGCGCGACAAAGGTATGCTTTCCGGTTCCCAGATAAAGGTAAACCTCCGCGCCCATCGGTTCAACCACTTCGACCTTGGCCTTAATTTGCTGATCCGGCTGGGGGTGCGATGAATACAAGGCATCCGTTATATCTTCCGGACGAATGCCAAAGACCACCTTTTTGCCGACATACGAGACATAACGCGACGCTTTCTGCTCATCAATACGAACGGAAAAAGAGTTCTCGGTGAACCAAAGCCCGCCGGACTTTTGCTCGATTTGACCGTTGAAAAAATTCATGGGCGGACTGCCGATAAACCCGGCGACAAATTGATTGGCCGGCCGGTCGTACAACTCCAGCGGCTCGGCCACCTGCTGAATGACACCGTCTTTCATGACCACGATCCGATCGCCCATGGTCATTGCCTCCACCTGATCGTGCGTGACATATATCATGGTCGAGGAGAGGCGCGTGTGGAGTTTGCTGATTTCCATGCGCATCTGCACGCGCATTTTGGCGTCGAGGTTCGAAAGCGGCTCATCAAACAGGAATGCCTTGGGCTTGCGCACGATGGCCCGCCCCACCGCAACCCGCTGGCGTTGTCCGCCGGACAACTCCTTGGGTTTGCGTTGAAGCAATTCCTGAATGTTCAGAATGTCCGCGGCTTCACGCACCCGCCGGTCTATTTCATCCTGGGGAAAGCGGCGTAATTTCAAGCCAAACGCCATATTCTTGTAAACTGTCATGTGCGGATAAAGCGCATAGTTCTGAAAAACCATGGCGATGTCGCGGTCTTTGGGTGGAATATCATTTACGCGTTTTCCGTCGATGTGGATATGGCCGTCGGAAATTTCCTCCAACCCGGCGATCATGCGCAGTGTGGTGGATTTACCGCACCCGGACGGACCGACCAGCACGACGAATTCCTGATCTTCAATGACAAGGTTGGCGTCTTTGACCGCCACCACTCCGCCGGGGTAGATTTTATGCACATTTTCCAGAACGACTTTAGCCATATGCCCTTTCCCGCCGACGGCCCGAAGGCACCGTCAGACGCGATTGCAGTAACGTGTAATCCATACCATTACCAACGGGTCATCGTCAAACACAGGGAATTAAGCAGTAATACTAAATGCCTTTGCCATTGCCTCCCTCATCTTAATCGTACTCAAAATCTTAACCCCGGGAGCAAGATCAAGGTTCAAAGTGCGAATACGATTAGAGGGAGAAAAAACGACCGGACAAACCAATTACGCATGCTTGCTTTTTCCAGGCTGGCCGGAACGGATTTTTTATGCTATGAATTAATGTCCTTCGAAAGGAATCAATCATGAAGAAAAACAAGGATATCATCGACGCCCTTACCGATGCTTACTGGAAGGAACTGGAAACGGTTCAGAACTACATCGCAAATTCCGTCAACCTCGACGGCGTGCGTGCCGAGGAAATCAAGAAGGCGCTCTCCGCGGATGTTGCGGAAGAGCTTTCGCATGCGCAACAACTGGCCGCTCGCATCAAGGTGCTGGGCGGACGGGTTCCCGGCTCGAAAGAATTCAAGGCCCGCCAGAAAAGCCTCCAACCTCCCGCCGACTCGACCGATGTGACCACTGTAATCATCGGCGTCATCGAAGCCGAAGAGGACGCCATTGCCGGTTACAACAAACTGGCCAAGTTGTGCGACGGGCGGGATTACGTTACCCAGGACCTTGCCATTACCCTTCTGGCCGACGAGGAAAGCCATCGCGAACAATTCAACTCTTTCCTTAAAGAGTATCGCAAGAAATGAACGGAGATGCCGACCCCTCGGCGGTGTTGTTGATTTCCTGTCCCGACCGGCAGGGAATCGTCGCCGCCGTGACACAATTCATTTTTGAGCGCCGGGGAAACATCCTCGACCTCGACCAGCATGTGGATCGCGATGCGGATGTTTTCCTGATGCGCGTCGCCTGGCAGTCCGAAGACCTCGCCCTGCGCGAAGACGCTTTTTCCACCGCGTTCAAACCCATAGCCGATCGCTTCAACATGAAATGGGAACTGCGCGACCCCCAGCAACGCGCGCAAATCGCAATCTTCGTTACCAAGGAGTCGCATTGCCTTTTTGATCTTCTGGCCCGTCACCAGTCCGGCGAATGGTGGGCGGATATTCCACTGGTCATCAGCAACCGCGACGACCTGAAAAATGTCGTGGAAAACTTCGGCATTCCTTTTCATTGCATCCCCATCACGGCGACCAACAAAGCGGAACAGGAGACCGCGGAGATCGAATTGTTGAAGGCGTATCAGATAGATACGATCATCCTCGCCCGCTACATGCAGATATTGTCCCCGGATTTTCTCCGGCATTTTCCCTGCCGGGTGTTGAACATACACCACTCGTTTCTTCCCGCGTTTCCCGGCGCCCGACCCTATCACGCCGCGCATGCCCGGGGGGTGAAAATCATCGGCGCCACCTGCCACTACGCCACCGCCGACCTGGACGAAGGGCCGATCATTGAACAGGACGTAATCCGCGTATCGCACCGCGACGATGTGCAGGATTTCATCCGAAAAGGCAAGGACGCCGAAAAAATAGTGCTGGCCCGCGCCGTAACCGCCCACCTTGAACACCGGGTGATTGTCTACGAAAACCGCACTGTGGTGTTCTGACATGGCCGGGGACGCTTCATTAACCTGGAGGAATCTCTGGCGCCGGTCGACGTGGACATGGCTGTCGCGGATGGCCCGCAACACGCTTGAACGCATCGTATTTTATCAGCCTTTGTTCCTGCTCGGAACAGCCCTTGTCATCGGCATTCTCTGCGGCTTCGCCGCCGTGGGCTTCCACCACCTGATCCATTATTTTCAAAAGCTGTTCTGGGGCATGGAAGAGTTCACCATCGCCGGGTTGCGCGCAACATCATGGTGGTTGCTGGCTTTGGCTCCAGCCATTGGCGGTTTGTTGGTCGGACCCGTCGTTCGATTTCTCGCCCCGGAAGCCCGAGGACACGGCGTTCCGGAAGTCATGCTTGCCGTTGCCCGCAACAACGGCATCATGCGCGGACGCGTCGTGCTGGGCAAAGCGCTGGCTTCAGCGCTCACCATTGCATCCGGCGGTTCGGCGGGCCGCGAAGGACCGATCATCCAGATTGGCGCGGCCATCGGATCCAAAGTCGGCCAGATTCTGCGCGGCTCCGGTCAACACTTGCGCACGTTCGCCGGTTGCGGTTCCGCCGCCGGACTTGCCGCAACATTCAACGCGCCGATTGCCGCAACCTTGTTCACCGTCGAAGTTATCATCGGCGAATACAGCGTTCTGCAATTCACTCCCATCGTGATATCCGCCGTCATCGCAACCGTCATTTCCCGATACTACTGGGGAAACGAACCGGTCTTCAACGTGCCGTCCTATGAGCTGGTGAGCGGGTGGGAGTTCGGTCCATACATCATGCTGGGATTGATCAGCGGCTTCGTGGCGCTTGCGTTGATGCGCCTGATGATCAAGGTGGAGGACCGGTTTGATTCGTGGAAACAAATACCCATGTGGTTGAAGCCGGCGCTTGGCGGTTTGATGCTGGGCGTGATCGGCATTGGTTTTCCTCAAATATACGGAGACGGTTATGACGCGGTCGATGCGGTCCTTCACGGGCGCATGGCCGGTTGGTTGATTCTCCTGTTGATCGGCGCGAAGTTGATCGGCACCACGCTGACGCTCGGCTCCGGCGGATCGGGCGGCGTATTCATGCCGTCACTGTTTCTCGGGGCGATGACCGGCGCCATGATGGGTCATTTGTCCGGATGGATGCTGGGGGGACTTGCCGGAGACCCCGGAGGTTATGCGCTTGTCGGCATGGGTGGCATCGTCGCCGGGGCGATGCACGCCCCGATCACCGCAATGGTGATGATGTTTGAACTCACCGGCAACTACACGATTATCCTGCCCCTGATGATTGTGTGCATCTTGAGCACCCTCGTCACCAACCTGGCCAGCCGGGAGTCCATTTACACGCAAAAACTGGCGCGCAAAGGCATAGATTTGTTTCGCGGACGCACCCTCGATATCTTTCAGGAATGGAAAGTCGGCGATTGCATGATCACCAAACCTCCGGTTGTGTTGTCATCCGCCAAGGCGCCCGATGTGTTGCGCCGCATGATGCATAACGAAAGCGGCACCTTATATGTCGTGGATGATAACGGCGCGTTTAATGGAACCATCCGCATACATGACCTTAAACATGCCCTTACCCGACCCCAATCCGTTGAACACGGGGTGCTGGCGGTGGATATGGCCGACTCACGGGCCACCGCATGCCAACCCGAGGAATCCTTGCGCGACGCCCTGCTGAAGTTTGAGCGATCCGGGTTGACCGAATTACCCGTAGTGGAGCCGCAAACCGGCACATTAACCGGCATTCTCCCGTATTCGGAAGTAATCGCACGTTATAATGAAGAAGTATTCCGACGGGATACCGGCGATATGCTGGCGCGTCGACTGCGCACGTCACACCAGGATGAACTGATCGATCTGGGTAGCGGCGTCGCGTTGCGCACATGGCGTCCGCCTCCTATTTTTTGGGGTAAGTCGTTGGCGGAGGCGAAATTGCCGCAGAGATTCAACGTGCAGGCCGTCATGATTCGACCCGCCGCGGAACCCGGCGCTAACGCTCCGGGAGGTAAAAATGTCATGCTTCCCGACCGCGATTATGTGATCGGCGAGCGCGATCAAATCATCGCCTGCGGACGACGAGAAGACCTCAATCGTCTCCCCGGCGCCTAGAACACGCCGCCCAACCGCAATTTAACCTTGCGGAATCACGCCTCACGGTGCATATTCCGCCGCTTTCAACGCGATTATTCACACCAGAGCGCATGGCGCGTAACGGTTTTTGGAACGAGAGGGAACTATGACCAGAGCAGTGACATTAGATAAAGTACGGAACATCGGTATCATGGCGCATATCGATGCCGGCAAAACCACCTGCAGTGAACGAATTCTTTTCTACGCGGGCAAAATTCACAAAATCGGTGAAGTGCATGACGGCGCGGCAGTTATGGACTGGATGGAACAGGAACGCGAACGCGGTATCACCATTACGTCCGCCGCCACCTCCCTCATGTGGAAGGATCACCAGATTTCCCTGATTGACACCCCCGGCCACGTGGACTTCACCGTGGAAGTGGAGCGCAGTTTGCGCGTACTCGACGGAGCCATCGCCCTGTTTTGTGCCGTCGGCGGCGTGGAACCTCAATCGGAAACCGTGTGGCGTCAAAGCGAAAAGTACGGCGTTCCCAAGCTGGCCTTCGTCAACAAAATGGATCGAACCGGCGCCGAGTTTTTCACGGTCCTCGAACAAATTAAAAAGGAACTGGGCGCCAATGCGGTTCCCGTGGTCATCCCGATCGGAGCCGAGGAAAACTTCCGCGGCCTGATCGATTTGATTCGCATGAAAGCCACGATGTATATCGACTCTCCCGATCCGCGCAACAATTACGTGATCGAGGACATTCCGGCGGATTTGCTCGAAGAAGCAAAAAAGTGGCGTGGCAACCTGTTGGAAAAATGCGCCGAGCTTGACGAAGTGTTGCTCGACAAATACCTCGAAACCGGTGATCTCACGGAAGACGAAGCGCACAGCGTGTTGCGTAAAGCCACCATCGCCCGTCACGTGGTGCCGGTTTTCTGCGGTTCCGCCTTCAAGAACAAGGGTGTGCAACGCCTGCTTGATGCCGTCGTTGCCTACCTGCCATCGCCGATCGACATTCCGCCGGTGATTTGCGCCGAGGAAAAAGAAGCCAATCAGCGCCCGCCTTCCGATGACGCGCCGTTTTCCGCCATGGCGTTCAAAATCATGTCGGATAAACACATGGGCAAACTTACCTATATCCGCATCTACTCCGGCAAACTGGAGCAAGGCGCCGCGGTATATAACAGCACCCGCGACAAGACCCAGCGCATCGGACGAATCCTCCGCATGCACGCCATGAAACAGGAAGCGCTGGATGTCGCCTATGCGGGTGATATTGTCGCGATTGTCGGACTTTCCGACACCAAAACCGGCGATACGCTTTGCAACGAAGATCACCCCATCCACCTGATGGCGATCGAGTTCCCTTCACCGGTCGTCTCGATCAGTATCGCCCCTGAAAGCAAGGCGGAAAACGAAAAATTGTCCGAAGCCCTGCATAAACTGGCGGATGAAGATCCGACGTTCACCGTTTCCTTCGATCAGGAAACATCCGAAACCATTATTTCCGGCATGGGTGAATTGCATCTGGAAATCATCGTCGACCGGCTCCGCCGCGAATTCAACGTCAAGGCCTCGGTCGGACGCCCTGAAGTCGCCTACCGCGAAACCGGACGCGTCACCGTCGAAGGTGAAGGCAAATACATCAAACAGTCGGGCGGACGCGGTCAATACGGTCACGTCAAGATCCGCCTTATTCCCCGGAATCCGGGCGAAGGCTTCTCGTTTATCAACTCCATTGTCGGCGGTCGCATTCCGAACAACTTCATTCCGTCGGTGGAAAAAGGTGTCGTCAAGGCCATGATATCCGGCCCTTACGCCGGTTATCCGGTCGTGGATATGGCGGTCGAACTGTGGGATGGTTCATACCACGACGTCGACTCCAGCGATATCGCGTTCCAGGAAGCCGCCCGCATGGCCTTCAAGGACTTGTTCATGAAGTCACAACCGGAGCTTCTCGAGCCGATCATGTCGGTGGAAGTCATCACTCCCGAAGATTTCATGGGTGCGGTTACCGGATCGATCTGCCAACGCCGCGGACGAATTGAGTCAATGGAACAGAAGGGCAACACCAAGATCATTCAGAGCATGGTGCCACTTTCTGAAATGTTCGGCTATGCCAACAACTTGCGTACGCTGACCCAGGGCCGCGCCAACTTCAGCATGCAATTCGAGCATTACGAAGCGGTGCCGTTCGCCATTGCCGAAGGCATTATCGAAAAACGCCGGGCCGCGAACAAGATTCGATAAGCAACGCTTAAACGCTCTAAAAGCAAACGGACACGCGATGAAAATTGCGTGTCCGTTTTTTGTGGAGGCGCACGGCTTCCCAAAATCCACAGACAGGAATGTCTGTGTCACCTTGTTCAATGGCAAGGCCGCCACCGGAATCGGGATCGAATACCCGATCCCGCCAACCTTACCCATCCCTGCAATGAAAATGTACCCAATCTTCCTCTTGCCGACATCCGGCGGCGAATGCTACCTTAATCCCATGAACGAAAAGGCTTCATACAAGGACGGAAAGATCTACATCCCGGTGTTTTCGTTCACGGACGGCACCGGCGAGGCTTTTTTCCAAACGTTGGGTGTTGACCCCAACGGCATCGGTGAAATCGCCATCGGCGACAAAACCGCGCAAGTCGAATTGTTTCGAATTATCGAAAACAGCGCTGACGGCCTTCAGACCATTGTTGATAAAGCCGACGCCGCAATCCTGTTGATCCGGTTCCTCGACCAGCTTTCCATCACCCGGATACGTGAAGTATTCCGAATTCTGAACGTGGAGTCCTTTTTACCCAAAACCGTGCTTATCCAACGCGAGGCAAACGAAACGGAATTCAAGATCAGTTGCACCTACTGCGGACAAAAACTGTGGGTGCGCGACCGTGACTCCGGACGCCGCGGCAACTGTCCTCAATGCCGGAAAACATTTTTCATCCCTACCCAGAAAAGCTTTGTCACCTCATTCCTCATGCTTACCGATACCGTTCCGGTACAAACCGTAACAAACGGTGATGCATCATGCCGCAATGCGGTGGCCTCGCTTGTCGAACGGATTGTCAGCATGGAAGACGGCATGAAATCCTCAACCATGAGAATTGAATTGCCGACGGACGAAAAGTAATCGGACAATAATCCGCCCGAATCGCGCCCTTCAATCATTGGCGCAATCAATCCAATAGTTTTATGACCCCGTTTATAATACCGGCCGTAATCGGCGGCGCCATTATCGGCATAGCCATCGGATTCGCCATCCAACCGCTGAAGCGTCGCGCCGCGCGTCGACGCGCACAAAAAAAAGGCGCTATCGCGAGGGAACGAATTCCGGAGGGTCGCCTGGTCTCGACAAGCGAAAACGCATTCACGCCAATGCGACGTTGGCGGATCAAAAAACCGCACGACCACGGTTATTACTCCGCCGGACGTGATTGACGGTTAAACCCTGAACACCGGGGCACTACATCTCGCCCCCGGCGACCGTGCATGCCCCGCCGCAACGGTTCCGACTTCTTAATTCAGACCGACTTCTTGTTTATACGCCAATATATGCCGCTCACGGAGCGGCCACTACAACGCCCGATTCAGCAAAGGTGTGGCAGTGCCTCCGCGAGGCGCACCGGCTTCACGTTTGCCAGAAATCCACAGACAAGAATGTCTGTGTTACTTTGTTCATAATCCGCTATCGGATTCGGCGGCGGCTGTATTAATACTTCAAGATGCGGGTATAACTTCGGTATCTGCGATTCTGATGTTTCAGGCTCTTAGGCTAAAACAACGCCATCTGGTTGGGATGACCTTTGTCCTTTTTGCCTCGATGTTGGGCCAGCTTGGGTTTGCCACCCTCCTCGAATTCGCCCTCTTCCAGGTTGGTGAGAATCTCCGAGGCCCGCTGAATGACTTCCGGCGGCAATCCCGCCAGCCGGGCAACCTGTATTCCGTAACTTTTATCCGCCGCGCCTGATACAATTTTACGCAGGAAAGCGATGCGATCTCCACTTTCCCTGACCAGCACATTGTAGTTCTTCACGCCCGGCAATGTCAGGGCAAGATCGGTAAGTTCATGGTAGTGAGTGGCGAACAAGGTGCGCGCCTTGCTTTCCGCATGATTATGCAAATATTCGGCCACCGACCAGGCAATGCTGATTCCGTCAAAGGTGCTGGTGCCACGTCCGATTTCATCAAGCACCACGAGACTTCGCGGCGTTGCGTTGTTCAAGATATTCGCCGTCTCCTGCATCTCCACCATGAAGGTACTGCGACCGCGCACCAGATCGTCGCTGGCGCCGACCCTGGTAAAGACGCGATCGGTTTCCGAAATATCCACCTCACCAGCCGGCACAAACGATCCGACATGCGCCATAATAACAATCACCGCAACCTGGCGAATGTACGTTGATTTCCCCGCCATGTTCGGACCCGTGATAATGATGACCTGGTTTTTATCGCCATCCAGCAATGTGTCATTCGGCACAAAACGCTCCGACTGCGGAAGCACTTCAATCACCGGATGGCGACCATCCTTGATCGCGATTCGCCCTTCATGATTAAAGCGGGGCCGGACATACCGCAATGCCATGGCCCGTTCGGCAAACGAGCCCAACACATCAAGCTGGGCGATGGCGGCGGCGGTTTTTTGGATCGCTTCGGTTTGCGCCACGGCGCTCGCCCTGATTTCCAGATAAAGTTCATTTTCGAGATCAATCGAACGCTCCTGGGCGCCGAGAATTTTATTTTCGTATTCCTTCAATTCCGGCGTGATGAATCGCTCGGCATTTACCAGTGTCTGTTTGCGCTGGTATTCCGGAGGCGCCTGCTCGGCATAGGATTTGCTGATCTCAATGTAATAACCAAAGACTTTGTTGTGACGAACCTTCAGTGTCTTGATGCCGGTTCGCTCCTGTTCGCGGGTTTGCATTTCCGCCAACCAGTTCCTGCCCTTGGTTGAGGCGTCCCTCAACTCATCCAGTTCGGTATGGTAACCGGGACGAATAACCCCGCCGTCCCTCAAGTTGGCCGGGGGTTCATCGACAATCGCGCGGTCAATCAACCCGACCAGTTCCGGCAAGGGAACAATGGATGCCGCGAGATCGTTCATCATAGTCGACGAAATTTTTCGCGCCTGCTCCATAACCGCCGGCAACGCATTCAGCGAGCGCCCCAAAGAACGGATGTCCCGTGCATTTCCGGCGCCGGCATTAAGCCGGGCAATCAGACGTTCGAGATCCTTGACTTCCGACAGCGCCTCCCGGAGATCGTGCAGTGCGCCTTTGTTTTTTATCAATGCGTCGACAGAATCAAGACGTTGATTGATGGCCTCGGCGGAAGTAAGCGGACGAATCATCCAATCGCGAAGCAACCTCCCACCCATCGCGGTTTTGGTGGCGTCCAACACGCCAAGCACACTGGCCGGAACACCGGTGGGCGTTTTCGATGATGATTCGATCAAATCAAGATTCCGAATGGTGGCTTCGTCCAGCAACATGAAGGCGTCCGGATTCTTTACCCGAAGGTGGCGGACATGATCGACAGGTCGACGCAGTTGCTGGATGACGTAATGCAGAACCGCACCGGCGGCGGCCAGGCCCGCCGTGGAATTACCAATGCCAAATCCATCAAGCGAGTGGACGCGGAAATGGCGCAGAAGCTGATCGTGTGCGGCGTCGAAATCAAACGTCCAATCCTCGTAGGGCGTCACGACAACGGATGGGATGGCGTTTAGAATATCCGTAATTCCCGGGTCGTCTTGTTTTTCAGACGGGATGATGCATTCAGACGGCTGATAACGCGCTATATTTTCGCGGATCACCGAGGCTTGCGGCGCTTCCTCGAGCCAGAATACGCCGGTGGACAGATCGATCAGAGCCATGCCGTAACCGCTCGAAGTTCCGAACAAGCCGGCTAGATAATTATTCCGGCGCGAATCGAGGACGTGATCTTCCAGAACGGTGCCGGGCGTGACCACGCGGGTGACTTCACGGCGAACGATGCCCTTGGCTTGTGCCGGGTCCTCCATTTGTTCGCAAATGGCAACTTTTTTTCCGGCGCGAATCAGGCGGGCCAGGTAATTGTCCGAAGAGTGATACGGCACCCCGCACATGGGGATGCCCTGTCGTTTGGTCAGGGCAATATCAAGAATCGCGGCGGCATTTTTGGCGTCGTCGAAAAACATTTCATAAAAATCACCCATCCGAAAAAATAATAAAGTGTCGGCGGACAATTCATTGCGAATACGCCGGTATTGCTGCATCATGGGTGTTGATGTTTCAGACATTCGGAAACTTTGGGGCTGGAAAGCGCTTCCGTCAATAAGCAACATTTAGCCTGATTAACTGTAACGAAACATGACAGGACTTATTACCAAAAAACAACGCCATGAGGCGTGGTATGGCTGACGGCAACAGCCCCCCCCCTCATGAACCATCCGCCAGCCGCCCCGACGGCAGTTCCCTGTGGGGGGCATTAAAGGAGGCTTTACGGGGATCCGAAGCGGACTTCACGCAAATCAGCTTGCGAAGAGCCGTCCTGCTCCTTGCTCTTCCCATGATGCTGGAACTGGTTATGGAATCCACCTTCGCCGTGGTGGATATTTATTTTGTCGGCAAGCTTGGCGCGTCCGCCGTGGCGACCGTCGGAATAACCGAAACCTTTATGTTTATTCTTTATTCCGTGGCCATGGGTCTGGCCACCGCCGTCACTGCCATTGTGGCCCGGCGAATTGGCGAACACCACCGCGAGCAGGCAGGCATCGCGGCGGCGCAAGCCTTATGGATCGGTATTGCCGCCGCCCTGCCCTTCGCACTGACCGGAATATTTTTTGCGCGTGAACTTCTCGAACTCATGGGCGCCGATGAATGGACGTTGACACACGGTTACCGCTACACGCAGTGGATGCTGGGCGGCAACCTTGTCATCATGCTTTTGTTTGTCTTGAATGCGGTCTTCCGCGGCGCCGGCGACGCCGCGATCGCCATGCGTGTGCTTGCCGTCGCCAACGGTTTGAACATCGTACTCGATCCCCTGCTTATCTTCGGTTACGGCCCCATACCCGCCATGGGAATCGAAGGCGCGGCCATCGCCACCAACATCGGTCGTGGATGCGGCGTAATCATGCAACTGTGGATTCTCTTCCGCGGCGGTCGCCACATCCGGGTCGGATCCAGTCAACTTGCGTGGAACAAGGACGTGGCATTCGGCATTCTACGCACATCCATCGGCGGCATTGGTCAGATGATGGTGGGGATGTTGTCCTGGATTTTTCTGATGCGTATTCTCGCCTACGTCGGAAGCACCGCGGTGGCCGGCGCCACCATCGCCATTCGCATCATGATGTTCACCATGATGCCGGCCTGGGGACTATCCAACGCCGCCGCGACCCTCGTCGGTCAGAACCTCGGGGCCGGTCAGCCGGATCGCGCCGAATCCTCGGTCTGGCGGATCGGCCTCTACAACATGGTGTTCATGGTCGGCGTATCCGTCATCTATTTTGTATTCAACGTGCCATTGATCAGAATCTTTTCCGATGACGCGGAAGTGATCGCCATCGGAGCGGAATGGTTGCGCATTCTATCCTATTCGTATTTTGTTTATGGTTGGTGGATGGTCTCGGTTCAGGCCTTCAACGGCGCCGGCGACACGATGACCCCGACCAAAATCAACCTTGTGTTTTTCTGGCTGATCCAAATACCGCTGTCGTATGTCCTCGCGGTCACGCTCGACTGGCGGCACTCCGGAGTTTTCTGGGGGGTATTTATATCCGAGACCTTGGTGGGCATTTTCACCTTATGGCTCTTCACCCGCGGCAAATGGAAAATTAAACGCGTGTAGCTTGAAGATTCCTGATTGTGCGGTGTCGGTCGTGTTTCTTAATTATCCACCCGCCATGCAACCATCATCGTTGATGAAGGTGTTTGGCAAGCCGAAGAGCCAATGCAACAAGGGTCAGGGTCGGTGTTCCCGCGCCTGACGTGGGAAAAACCGAACTACCGGCGACATAAACATTCTGCGTACCGTGAACAAGGCAGTTTTCATCGACCACGCTTGTTGAAAGATCCCGCCCCATACGAGTTCCGCCCATGTAATGACCTGGACCACCCTGCGGTACGCCCGGCAATCCAGCTTCGCACCGATCATCAAAACTATCCAAATCAACAACGCCCCGCCGCCATGTTTTAATTTGTCCGGCCATCAAGCGCGACGAAACGGCCAACGACCGCCAGTCATCAGGCAATGTATGCCATACAATTTTAGCCAATCGTGCGCCATGCGGATCGTAATTGTTGGACAGCACAATGCGGCTATCCGGATTCGGCGCTTGTTCGGCAACATGATTCAGCTTCATGCGCCATCCATTCGATGATCGGGCGCAACCGGCCAGCAAAGCTGTTCCAGCCAATGCCGCGGCGACAATAAAACGCCGACGGGTGCACGTTGTGGCGATCGCCGGCAACAAAAGCGCGTGTCGGTAGGCGATATGAGTTTCAGAATCCGTCGCAAATGTAACATTGTAACGATGTAATTGATGGCGCCGTTGAGTTTCCGGCCTTGTAAACAGGCGTCCGACTACATCCCCTTTTTCATGACAATAGATATCCGGGTATGGGGCGTCAAGACCCGGGGCATGCAGATACCCACCGCCGGCGTGTAATCGCATCATGAAATACTGTCCGAGGCTGGGCGGCATGTGAAGTCTCTGACCGGCCGCACGATCATGCGTTTCAAGCAACAGGCGAACATTATCGATTGCACCGCAGGCAAGGATGACTGTTCGAGCATGAACAGCAAATGGTTTTCCAGAGGAATTGCAGGCCTGCACACCCTTCGCCAATCCATGTATCGTGCCGGGAAGTAACTGCTGTGCATGAGCATGAAGCACGAGGCGCAACGATTGCATCGTTTCTATTTTATCCCGGTAAATCAATCCAAGTCGTGGCGCATCGCGCATGACATTAAAGAAAACGCTTTCCAATTCGCCATCGGGTTTATCCCAGGCTACCGACGCTTTTGATGTAACCATTTTACGGGCGTTCTCAAAGAAGCCGTGTTTCAACCCCAGCAATTCCGCCGCGCGAGGAAAATAGGCGGAGACTTCATCATAGGCAACCGGCCATCCGCTGTGATTGATCCAATCGCGTTGTTGAAAGTCGATCGGATCAAATGGACGAATCCATCCGGACCACATCCAGGTTGTTCCACCGAAAGCAAAAGTGCGCCGCTGGGATGGATCGGCACATAATTCACCGGCATTGACGACTTGTGATAACCGTGCGGAAGATTCATCGGGAGCGAATCCGCCCGCCTCGAGCATGCATACCTCGCGGCCGGAGGCCGCAAGGGTCATTGCTACCGCCAGACCCGCCGGTCCGGACCCAATCACGCAAAACTCCGACGACAGGAGGGTCTTGTCCGTAAATTGATCGGCATCAATTATCATAATCGTAGAGAAGCAAACGCCGCGCACAACCCTTGAGGGATTATGACCCATGCCAGCAATTTAAAATTCCAACGACTGCCATGCAAGATGTTTGGTGCTGGCAGATGGTTCCTGTATTTCCACTCCAGTTCACCGCAACATCCGGGTACGGCCGACCTGCCTTCCCGTCGCTTTGAAGAATTAACGCTTAATTGAACACCGACAAATTGCCACAAACTCTCTGTCCTCACACGCACTCCAATAAAATCAAATTTTCAACCCGCCAACTTTTGAAACCGTGCTAACGCATGTTGCACCAGTCTTCAGCAACGGGTGCAATATACGGCTCTGGCACAGCAACTTGCTTAGCATGTTTGCGTGCCAGAGCACGTGACCGCTTGTCGAATTACATGATTCGACAAGCGGAACGTGGTGACGCCCCGTTTGTTGCGATTATCTGATGAAATCGCAACATCACGGCCGCATGGCGGCGGATATTTCACGTTGCTCGTGAAATATCCGGGCCAATAGACTATGTTGCAGGAAAACAAGCGTTCCGGTTGAGCTGTCCCGCCGGTAATGCTACTTTCGCGCGCTTATGCCCTTGATCAGCATCCAAAATGTCGTCATGCATTACGGTGGACCGCCTCTACTCGACGGGGTCTCGCTGTATGTGGAGAGCGGCGAGCGGGTTTGTCTGGTCGGGCGTAACGGGGAGGGCAAGTCCACGTTGTTACGGTTGATCGTCGGCGAGGAACGACCCGACGACGGGTTAATCCAATTGCAGGCGGGCTGTCGTATCGGTTGGCTTCCCCAAGCGGTGCCGGAAGGCATCGGCGGCACGGTTCACGATGTCGTGGCAAGCGCGGCTGATGATTTGATCGATTCGTGGGAGGCGGATCAAAAAGCGCAGGCGAGTCTTTCACTGGTCGGGGTTTCGCCCGAACTAAATTTTACGCAACTTTCGGGAGGACAGAGAAGGCGCGTCCTGCTGGCCCGCGCGCTGATGCGTGATCCGGATGTGTTACTGCTCGATGAACCGACCAACCACCTGGACCTCGAAGCGATCGAATGGATGGAGGATTTTCTACTGCGTTACCGGGGCGCGTTGATCTTCACCACCCATGACCGCGCATTTTTATCCCGGTTGGCTACGCGCATCGTCGAACTGGATCGCGGACGGCTGACCAGTTGGCCATACCCGTATGAGCGTTATCTGGAATTGCGCCGGCAGGAGCGCGAAGCCGAGGAAAAGGCGAACGCGCTTTTCGACAAGAAGCTGGCGCAGGAGGAAACCTGGATTCGCCAAGGCGTGAAGGCCCGTCGCACGCGCGCGCAGGGCCGCGTGCACGCGTTGGAGCGAATGCGCGCGGAAAGGAAACAGCGGCGCGAACTGGCAGGCTCCGTCCGGTTGAATGTTCAACAGGCGGCGTCCAGCGGACAAAAAGTCATGGCGGTGGAAAACATTTCCTTCACGTGGGGCGATGACCTGATCGTGCGCGATTTCAGCACGCTCATCATGCGCGGAGACAAGATCGGGGTGATCGGCCCAAATGGGTGCGGGAAAACCACACTGCTGAAGTTACTGCTCGGTCAATTGCAACCGCACACCGGCTCCGTGAATTTGGGAACGAACCTGCAGGTCGCCTATTTCGATCAGCAGAGGGAGATTTTGGATGAAAACAAAACGGTCGCGGAAAATGTTTGCGGCGAGAACGACTCCATCACCTTCAACGGCAAACGCCGCCACATCATCAGCTACCTGGAGGATTTTCTGTTTGCGCCCGACCGTTCGCGGTCGCCGGTGCGGGCGTTGTCGGGCGGCGAGCGCAACCGGCTCCTGCTGGCGCGCATTTTTACCCGTCCGTTCAATGTGCTGGTGATGGACGAACCGACCAACGATCTCGATGCCGAGACGCTGGAGTTGCTTGAGGACTTGCTGGTCGAACACGAAGGCACGCTGTTGCTGGTCAGTCACGACCGCGAATTCATCAACAACGTGGTCACCAGCACACTGGTGTTTGAGGGCCAGGGACGGATTGTGGAATACGCGGGAGGATACGACGACTGGTTGCGCCAGCGGCCGGTTCCCGTCGCAAAACCGGTGGTGGCATCCTCGACCGCGCCCGCATCGCGGAGTCAACCCAGGAAGCTGTCGATGAAGATGCAAGCCGAACTTAAGGAATTGCCGGGGCGCATTGAGGCGATGGAACAGGAACTCAACGAGATTGTGGGACAGTTCGCCGATCCAGCCTTTGGCAAGCAACCGGCGGACGTTGTGAAACAAGCCAGGAACCGCCACGCCGAACTGGAGAAACTGCTAGATTCCGCCTTCGCGCGCTGGACGGAGCTTGATGCGATTGCCAATCCACCATCAGAATAATGCACACCATACCCGCCAATTCCCGCTTCAAAGGCCGCACCGGGGACAGACACCTCGTCACAAAATGTTGAGTGACAGCAACCCGGGAGGAATATTCAACCCGTGAACGCGATTCATTCTGGCGCCACCCGGACTCACCCCTTTTTTCGGGTTTA
>DAOLDL010000033.1:0-31498 GCA_035327305.1 Kiritimatiellia bacterium
CTCGCGTTATGTCGAGCATTTCGCAACGCCTTGCAGTCGAAATGACTGCGGCTCGACGCCGCCAGCAACTTCGGTTTTCGGGTTAAATCGAGGATGCCCGGACAAGCTCAAATGACGCGCTTGCGGCATTTTTGCCATTGATCACAATGGTTACGTGGTGAAGGCCCGGATAATGGATGCGGGTGGTTAGATCCTTTACATGGTGTTTTCGTATTATCTGTTCCCGGCCTTTGAATTCGCGTTCGGTGATTTTGAAGACTTTTTTTCCGTATCCGCCACGGGATTTCAAATAATCCACGGCATATTCGATTCGCAGGGAGGTTTTAACGCTACCCGGAATTTCGACAATGAAACTGAACTCCAACGTGCCGCCGATCGGTATAGACGTTTTCTTGAGTTTTAATGCTATGACTTTGGCGTGTTCCACCTGATGAAAACCAAACAATTTCATAGCCCTGGCATCACCCTTTTTCAAAAGTGTCCGGCATGCATGTTTTACCAGTCTCTTGGTTTCCGGCGTTTCACTTACCCATTCCCTGGCAATATCCAGAACCAAGTTCGGATGGTCTTTCGAAATATCGTTGAGATTGTTGGCGACACTTCGGCGCACATATTCGCTTGGGTCCGTGCGCAACATTTCGAGAATCGGCAGGACCGGCGCCGGGTCCCTTTTGAAGTCAGGCAACGCCATGGCCCACGGCAAGCGCGGGCGACAACCCTCGCTGGCCAACCGCCGGACATGTTCGTTAGCATGTTTTGCCCATGCGCGCATTTGCCTCATCATGCGATCAGGGTACTTGATGATAAATGGGCGAACCGCAAATTCGGAAGAGCACAACACTGTGAATTTCTCCAATGCGGGTATGGATAATTTCCAGTAATCAAGACCGTACATTTCCACGAAGTCCGGAAATACCAACGCAGGAAGTCCTTTAAATCCGGGCGCCACTTTCATCAGCACGTCAATTTGCCGGGGATAGTCACCGCTCATGTTGACATGCAATTGCCGCGCGATGTGGTGCATGCGGTCCTTGAGTTCACGAGCTTCCCACTGCTCATCGAGAACGCTTTCCAAAAACTCACCACGTTTGAATTTGGCGTCTTTGGCGGAGATGGCATCGGCAAGCCGGTTGACGAAACCGGCACTGAAAATATTTTTAAACGGCTCCACGCGATCGAATCAACGACCGCGTCGGAGCGGCTGATTGTAGATATCTTCCGCTTCGGCAGGAACCAATACATCGCTGGTGACCGATGGCAATTCAGACTCATCGACCAACCGCACCTCGATCGGCTCTTCGACATTTACCGGTGTTTCTTCGGAAGGCCCCATCAGCGTTCGGCGCGGCGGTTTGGTAGCTTTGGCCGATGATTTATCTTCAAACAAGTTAATGGAAAGGTCACGTGTATACGGTTCCGGTCGATTCTTCTCCCACTCGCGTATATATTCCCGTTTTTGTCGATCGGTCATTTTCGAGTACGGACTATCCGACCAACCTTCATGCCACTCGCGTTGGCGGGCATTGGTTGCCGAATAAAGCCGGGTTGACTCCGCCCGGGCTTCCGCCGGTGTCATCAAAACGTAAGGGGTCAGCAACACCACCAGTTCCGAACGTTGTTTCTGACTCGTTTTGAATTTGAACAAATTGCCGATCAAGGGAATATCGCCCAAAAGCGGAACTTTGGTTTCTGATTTCGCGTCACGGGTCAGAATCAAGCCGCCCAAGACAATGGTGTTGCGATCGCCGACGGCGATGGTCGCGTTCAATTCGCGCTTGGTGATTTCCGGGACCAGATTGCCGTCGATCAGAATTTCACCCGCAACATCATCCGCCGTCTGATTGACTTCCATAACAACCACCCTCTGGGGATTGATCCGGGGTGTGACGGTCAGGTTGATACCGATGTCACGGTATTCGTAACTGGAACGAATGGAACCGCCGTCGGTCGTACTGGTGGTGGTGACCACCGGACGCTGGGTGCTGGCGATAATTTTGGCTTCGGTATTGTCGGTGGTGACAATAACCGGGGTGGAGAGAATCTGTGAATTACGGGAGGATTGCGCCAAGCGAATCACGGCATCAATATTGAGATCAAACAACGTCATGTACCAATTCATTCCGCCGGAGCCTATGGCGGACTGGTTCTGAATGGTTGCGCCATCACGTGGAACTCCGGCGCCGAGACTGGTTCCCCCGCCCCACGCCGTCACCGGTTCGCGAACGGTAATGCCACCGCCTGGTCCCATCGTACGTTCATTGTAGGCAACCATGGAGCGTTGAACCCAATCCACACCGGATCGGACTTCATCGCTCAAGCCGACTTCAATAATCACGGCTTCGATAACCACCTGGGCAAGCATGATGTCCAGATGATCAATCAAATCCTCGAGTATTGAGAGGTCGTTTAGCTTGCCCATCATGAGCAGGGAATTTGTGCGTTTGTCAGCAAGAATCTTGGTGTCCGGGGAAAGTCGACCTATGGCGGAACTCGCTTGTTCAGCAGGAGCAGAAGCGGCCGGGCGTTGCTCGGTTCGTGCGCGTATGAAATCGCGAAGGGCTTGACTGCGGCTGTCGGTTGCGCCGGCATCCACATCCGATGGTGCTCCAGTACGGGCCGTTCCTTGTTTATCGGCGGAGGCCGCCCCGATAAATTCGTTGAGGATGCCGGAAATTTCCTCGGCTTTGGCATACTCCAGGGCAACGACACGCACGGTAATGGCCGGATCGATCGGACGATCGAGTACGGAGACGATGCGGTCGAAGAAAAGAAAGTTTTCGGTTCGGGATATCACAAACAGGATATTGGTGCGATCATCGGCGATGATGCGTACTTTTCCGCGGATAACACCACGTTCAGCGACCTGCAAGGCGGCATCCACTTCGCTTCCCGCCTGACTTGGTGCGGGTTGAGGCCGGGCGCGAATGACGCCGGGCGGAGTAGGAATGGATGGTTGCGCCTCGGGAACGGCTATTTGAGGGCGTTCTTCCTTGGCTTGAGAATCGGCGATCAATTCATTCAATTTGCCGGCGATCTGGGATGCCTCGGCGAAGCGAATTTCATAGATGCGGGTTTCAATTTTAGCTTCGATTGGTTGATCCAGAAACTCGAGAATTTCCGTTATGCGCGCGAGGTTGGCTTCGGTATCCGTGACCATCAAACTATTGGCGCGCTCCAGGGGCTGAATTTTTCCATAGCCATGCAAGAGGCCAATTCCGGTAATTACCTGTTGGATTTCCGCCAGTTCGACATACTGAAGCGTGAATACCTGGGAAATGAGTTTATCGGTTTCCTTGAACATTTCCTCGGGCATTCCGATATTAATCGGCATGCCTTCCTGGCGAGCGGCCGCGGTTTGCACCACTTTAAGAAACCTGGCGCCCATCGGTACGAGGGTGATGTTGTGCATGGCCAACATGGTTTCGATGGCTTGCAAACTTTCCGTTACCGTCAAGCGGGACTGGCTTTTCAATGTGATCGTGGCATTGACGCCTGGCGACTTGATAATGGTGCGGCCCTTCAATTCCGCCACGAGATCGAGTACTTGATCCAGGGGAGAATCGCGGAAGTTCAACTGAAGCATTTTTTCACTGCTCCCCCGGCCGACTGCCGCATCGGCGGTTTCCATGCCTCGCGGCACGGGAGTCGGGGGTTGGGCGAGGACGGGTGATCCCATCATTCCAAACGCCATCATCAACGCAACGGGTTTTTGAAGGCGTTGCACCCAGCGCGAAAGAAAAAAGGATGTTCTGTTTTTCATGTTCAACTAATTCCCAGCTTCATACCAATTGCCGCCTTCAACAAGGCGAATTTATACAAATCATACTTCATGTTCCGCCACTACCGGAGGCGGCTCCGGCTTCTCCCCGCTTAAATGCGAAGAAAATCTTGATATTACCCTTCAAACGATCACCTTGAAACGGCGCAATCGTCATCTGGCGGATATCCAGTGTGGCGCCAGCGACCTGCACTGCATATAGAAAACGAACCAGCGCCTCGAGATCCGCCTCCCAAGCCAATTCCACCGCGAGTTCATGGAGATCACCTATACTTTTCTCGGAGTCGGGCGTAATCCGGGTTGTTACCACCCGGCTTTCATCGGCCAGGCGCCGGACTTGACGTAAAAGTTCGGCGACTACGGCTTCGTTTGCGCCATAACCCGGTAATGTGCCGCGCAACACATCAAGTTTTTCCTGCCATTCCGGTCGCGTATTCAACATGCGTTCGGCTACTGCGCGCTGTTGCTCCAACCGGTCGCGAACCTGATTGACCTGCCTCCACTGCGTGATCATCGGTTCGGTAATCAGGTAGGTCAAACCCACCAGCACCACGGCCAGCATGATCATGACCATGTTAAAGTCACGCCGGCTGAATATCATGACTCCTGCCCTCCCCCTATGGTCGGCAACATCATCGTTACCCGGAAGAGTGAGCGACTGCGTCCGCCCCGCATCTGCGTGGAAATACCTTCGGCTTTAACTTCTGAATAGAGTGGAGACTGTTCCAGTTTCTTCAGGAAATCGTAGATAGGACTATCTGTGTCAGCTTCTCCGCGAATATTAATTTGCGACGCCTTGTTGTAGGTCATGCTGGTAATTTCGACGCCTTCCGGCAAAAGCTGGGCAATATCGCGAAGGCATTCAAGACCGGAAAACGAGCGGTCGGCATATTGCTGGAGCGATTCCACCTGTGAGCGGAGTTGTCTTACCTCCTCCACTTCCCTCTGCAATCGACTTATATCTGATTGAGCGCGGGCGAGGTTGTTTTTTTGATTTTTTGCCAGATACCACAAACCGCCCATCAAGATACCCCAGACTACCAGAGCCGCGAGGGAAATGGTCATGGCCTGTCGCTGGTAGCGCTTGGATTGAATCCCACGCCGCCAGGATGCAGGAGCAAGATCGAGGGCGCCATGTTCGCTTTTTGTCAAACGACGACTCATTCCCTCGCTTAACGGCGGCAAGTCCAGAAGATTAGCCGTTTGAATCGTCAGACGTGTGGAAGCGGTGATTGCGTCGATCAAATCAGCGGGAGGTATGCCGCGCGTCCAAACGGTCAGACCAGAGGTCTCGACAGGTCCCCACGAACTCTCCAAGGTCATTAGCGTGTATTCAACTTCGTTGGCGATTTCGGAGGCAAAGTCAGGATGTTGCAGATTGATACCCGGATCAAGTGCGCGAATAATCACCGGACTGCCATCCCGCACAATAACCATCTGGGCGCAATGCTCGTCATCAAGTATGACAAGAATTTCCTGCCCGGACTCGCGTACGCGGCCCTCATCTTTGATCAATCGCCACCAACCCAGTACATCCACGTCAACCAATTGCGGATACAAGCCCGCTTTCATGAGAAAATCGCCCAACTGATCGATATAGTCGTGTTGAATTGCCGCTATCAGCACACGAGAGGCATCTGCGGTTTGATGCAATATCTCGATGGCTAGCGCCATTTGATCGGACGGAAAAGGGGAAATTTTATCGAGCTGTAATTCGGCCATTCCGAGCAGTTCCTCCGGGTCGATAGAGGGAAACTCGACGATTCGCATCAGGACGCGGTCGGATGGAACGGCAATACCAAGACGGCCTTTGACTGGAGGAAGCTTTGATTTCAGATGAGCGGCGGCTTCAATGGACCGGTGGTCCGTGATGGTTTCCGGCCATTCCAAGTCGATGTTTTTCTGCAAGACGATTTCCGCGCGGTGTTTACGACGTTGTGCCGCCGTCAACTCCACCCGGTTGTCACGCAAAATAAACGCTATGATCGAGCCATCAGACATAAACCCGCAGTATGGACAAATCCAGCCAACATTCAATATCCAACATTATTTGTTGAGCGTTTTGAGTTCAGGGTTAAAAGTTCAAGGTTCAAGGTTAAGAATCGGGCGCTGGGCGTATTAAATTCCATGTAGTACTTACGGTTGTTTTCCGGTATCAAGGCATTGCCTCTTCGCGCCAATAAACCGGAATGACGCCACGGTCTCCGGCTTGTAAAACGGCCCAAATACCATTGCGCACGCCATCCACTTCGCCAATTGAGACAACGCGGAGGAATTTCCGTTCGGTTGTCGTGATTAAATTTGCCAAATCCTGGGCCAGACCGGTTTTGGACATTACTTCCTGGATATCTCGGAAACCATCATCCTTGGTATTTGGCAACCCGTCGAGGCCGGTTCGATACTCCAGAATCGCATCGATGACATAATCCTCTATGTCAGGCAAGGTCAGTAAAACTTCACGCGATGCCGTGTTCACGTTGACTTTTCCATCGCCCCATGTGGTCAGCCAACCAGCGATTCCGCTGTAAATCACATTTTCATTTTCCGGTGACGGCCCGCCAAACAGGAGACTTTCATCAAAGCCCTTGATCAGCAGTAACTCATCCACCGTGTCCAGCGGAGCATTTTTTACTTCATATCCCCGGTTTTTGTAAAACGGATCATCCGATTCCGCGCCGTGCAACCGGTGGTTGTCGTTGTCATCAATCCAATCCATAAAACAATCGATCAATTCCGGCCAACGGGTATTTTCAACGCCGGCCTGGTCGAGTATTTCCTTCCAGTCGTCCTCGGTCAGCAAATTGACATTTCTGCGGCTTTCCTCGGGCAGGATATCGACAATGAACTTGCCTTCACCCAGATCCTTTTCGATGCCGGACACCCCGACGCCTCTGGATAAATTTATCGACGCCACAACCAATTGCTCATCCTGGCCGGGTGACAGAACCAACTCCTCGTCCTGACTTTCTGTCACTTGCCGGGTGAGCGCCGCGGTTGCCCACTCCATGCCGGCGCGGGCGAGGTATTGCGCCTTTACGCGCTTTCGCTGGAATCCCGCGACGTTGGCTTCCACTTGCATATCGAATGCCATGGAACTGATGATCAGGGAAAGAATCAATATTACCCAGACCGATACCACCAACGCGGCGCCTTCACGCTGATTGGATGCCTTTGATCCATGGCTTGTTGAACTACTCACC
Organism: Kiritimatiellia bacterium; assembly: GCA_035327305.1. Classification (GTDB taxonomy): domain Bacteria; phylum Verrucomicrobiota; class Kiritimatiellia; order CAIVKH01; family CAIVKH01; genus CALMUP01. Next base: position 6,979 of record DAOLDL010000033.1, read on the forward strand.
TTCCGCCCCCCTGATTGGCGCCCTGGTTTCGCTGGCCGGGCTGGACATTAACGCCTGGTTGTCCCTCGCGTGGACGACTTCCAGACCGCCGCGGCCCGCCATCGCCCGGGGACTGGGTTACCCTCACCGCTCCAGTAACTGCCGGAGCCACCGGAACCTCCACCACGCGTTGCAATTTAATTACCGGCTCGTTACGTTCCACCGGTTCCAGAAAAACCGTAATTTCCACCAGTCGCGGAATGGAATTCGTGTCTTCCCATTTGTCTTCCCACGTTTCGTCTTCGAAATTATATACGCGACATTCCAACCCCACAACACGCGAGGAAACAAACCAGGGATCAACGTCATCCTTCTCGATTTCATCCTTGAGATGTTGAAAAGCGCGGATCGCCAACCCGGATTTGCCGCGGAAATCCTCAACGGATATCATGATGCGGTGAAGTCCGCGGGCGAGCGGGTCTTCGGGAAGCATAAAGGCCGTCCCGGAAGCAACCCAACTTATCGTGTCTCGCGGCGCGTCGCCACCGCCTTTGGAATCCAGCCAGAAACCGAACTTGTCGGGTCGATTGGGAAAGAAGGCCATGGAGCGCAAGGAGGACACCATCTGGTCTATGACAAAATCACCGTGGTTTATCCGGTCGACAAATTCGCCGCTTCGCCGCCACCCATCGAGGGTTGCCGAGAATGTGCTCCAAATGATGGTGAATGCCGTTGCCAGCAACGTGACGGCCACAAGAATTTCCAGCAACGTGAAGCCTGAACGTTTTTCTCCACCGGCGCGGCAACCTTCGTTGCGCATGTCATGATCAAGGTGCGCGTTCAAAGGATCCGCCTTTTTTCTCTTCCGGCCAATAAATCAATGTCACAACTTTTTCCCGTCGGGCGCTTTGATGTTCGGTCCAAAGCACTTCCGTCTCGACACGCCACAATCCGTCATCCTCAAAACCTTCCTGCTCAACCGAACGAACCCAGCGGAAATTCTGATGCGGACGATCGAACGAACCACTGCCAGCGATGTCCTCCACATTTTCTTCAAGGATAGCGGGTTTCTCCACCTCAATGCGGGCCAGCAATTCGCGGGCGATTTCATAATTCCTGGCCTGGCGCGCCACAGAAATACAACGTCCCGCGGCTGTGACCAGTGCAACCAGTCCCGTGGTTAGAATCACCAGAGCCAGCATGACCTCAATTAATGTGAGGCCCGCCTGTCGGCGGCTCGATGTGGCTTTCTTATTTGAAAACGTACGCATCAGAGGTTGCTTGCTCCATCAAAAACGACCGTGCTTTGCTTCGACCTTGCCGGATATGGCGTCACTTACAATGGTGACCATGCGGTTGTTTTTATCCGTCAGGGTTAATTCGAAACCATCGGACATGCCATTCGGGTGATACATGATCCAGTACACGCCTTGAAATTCCTGTCCGCCCAATTCCGAGCGGAATGAATCTATATTTACATCGCGACCAAGTTTGCGCACCAACTCCGTTTGAATATCCGGTTTGGCTTCCTGTTCGGTCTGGGTACCCAGCACCGCGTCGGTGGCGCGGTTTTGCCGTGAATCCAAAAACTTATCCCGGGCGCCGGCGGGGTTGTGCATGGTGATGATTTCCAATTCACTGGTTTCACGGTCCAGCAAAATTGCCATCGGAACCTGCCGCAGAACCGCCGTGCTTCGCGCGTATTTATGGGCCATCAACACCGTTCGCGAAGCGGTGCGTAATTGCGCGCCGCGCATGGTGCGGATAAATCCCGGCAGTGCGATACCAGCGGCCAGCGCGGCGATCACCACCACAACCAGCACTTCAATCAGCGTGAAACCTCGGCGTCCGTTTTTTGCCGGCGGAATCACTATTTTTCTCCAGACTCGCGCCCGCATGTTTGCCGTCCCGTCCAACCCGGATCAACCGGGTTATTTATCGTCAGTCGCCCAGTTGCCGATATCGTCTCCGCTTTGCACGCCATCTTCACCCAGCGAATATACTTCAAATCGCAGACCCCGACGCGAACTGGATGCCGAGTACTGGTAATCGCGACCCCAGGGGTCTTTTGGAAGCGTTTGCAGGAACGGATCGTTGCCTTCGGTCAGGGCCGACAAGCTGGCCGGATACCGACCTTCAATCATGTTGTAGGCGTGAATCGCCGTGCTGATCGCGCTGACATCGGCTTTGGCTTTTCCTTCACGTCCCTGTCCCAGGAACTTGGGCACGTTGATTGCGGCGATGGTGGCAAGCATGCCAATGATCACCACAACGAGCAAAATTTCAATGAGGGTGAAACCGCCGGTTCCTTTGCGGGGATTATGTTTATAGTTCGAATTCATAATTACTTCCTTTTTTAGACATTCAAGCCGCTGGTCAGTTCAAACACGGCCATGAGCATGGCGACGGCGACAAAACCTACACCCACGGCAATCAGCAAAATCATAATTGGTTCAAGTACGGTGGTCAAAACCTTCACGCTTCGGTCAAGTTCATCATCGTACCGGTCGGCAATGTGGCCCAAGGCTCCCGCCATATCGCCCGATTCCTCGCCGATCGCCAGCATATCCGTCAAAAGCGGCGGAAACACATCGCCCGCCGCCAGCGGACCGGCAATCGTCGAACCATCGGTTACCCGGTCCCTTGCCTCGGCGATTTCATGGGCGATCACTTTGTTACCCACCGTGTTTTCGACAATGGTCAATGCCTGCAATACAGGAACGCCATTGGTCAACAACGCACCCAGTGTTCGGGCAAACTGGCCAAAGGCATTGGCGGTGATAATCCGGTGAATGATCGGCATCTTGAGCAATCGCCGATGCCACCACATCAGCCCGGCCGGCGTCCGCGTATATCGCCGGAAAAATATAAAGCCGCCAATTAGAAGAATGGCGATCAGCCAACCGTAATTCAGCACAAAGGTACTGGCGCCGATCAATATTCGGGTCAACAGCGGCAGTGTGGCGCCCAACTCAAGAAACACTGCCGAAAATTTCGGGATTACAAACGTCATCACAAAAATAATCGTCAGCACACCCGCGCCCAAAACTATGGAAGGATATGTCATGGCCATGACTACTTTTTCACGCGCTTCCAATACCCGTTCAAAGTGTTCGCCCAATCGCTCCAGCGAATCGGACACGGCGCCGCTGGCTTCGCCCGCCTTGACCATGCTGACAAACAACGTGGAAAACGAATCCGGATATTGCGCCAACGCTTCAGACAAACTCGCACCCTTGATGATCTGGTCACGCAACTCCACGACAATGGTGTCCGCCGCCGTTTTTGTCTTGCGACGCGACAACGTGTTCAGCGCGTTGCCCAACGTCATGCCGGAATTCAACAAGTCACCCAACTCCCGAGTGAACATCGCAACCTCGCGCATATTCATGCGCGGCCTTTTGCTCGAAAATGAGATGGCAGGAGACCCCTCGGCGACATCGCGTTTCGATTTTTTGGTCGACGCCGCAGATTTGGATTTTTTTGCGTCCGCTTTTACTGCACCCCCACCCTCATTGACCGAAACGGGAACCAAGCCCTTGCGTTCAAGTGCAAGTTGCGCGGCACGACGATCCGGCGCATCAATGTTGCCCTGGACGCGTTCTCCGGCGCGGCTTCGAGCTATGTAAGAGTAAGTGGGCATGGGAAGGGGAATTGAGGTTTCAGGGTTCAGGTGTCAGGTTTCAGGGCAACGAGTCCATCATCCTTTATCGATTCTTTTTTCATTCTCCGGAAAGCGCTTCGTCTTCTTCGGTGACGCGGAGCACTTCCTCAATGGTGGTGACACCGGCGAGAACTTTGTTCCATCCATCATCACGCAACGTGTGCATGCCATCGCGAAGCGCCGAGGCTTTGATTTCATTGGAGGAGGCGCGCGCCACGATTAGCGGGCGCAAATTATCGTTGATCACAATCAGTTCATACACACCGGTTCGCCCACGGAACCCGGTGCCCCGGCACTCCTCGCAACCGGCTGGCTCATAAATGGTGCCCTCCGCGAGGCGCTCGATCGGGAAACCAACCGAGGCGAGAAAGGTGTGGTCTACCGTCCGTGGTTTTTTGCATGCCGGACATAAACGCCGGACAAGACGCTGGGCGACCAGGCCCTCAACCGATGATGCCACAAGAAACGGCTCGATGCCCATGTCGATCAATCGGGTTACGGCGCCGGCGGCGTCGTTGGTATGAAGCGTGCTGAACACCAGGTGACCGGTCAACGCGGCGCGAATCGCGATTTCCGCGGTTTCCTTGTCGCGAATTTCACCGACCATGATGACGTCAGGATCTTGACGCAGAATATGCCGCAATCCAACGGCAAAGGTCATGCCGATTTCCGCGCGCACATTGATTTGATTGACGCCGGCCATTTCATATTCGATCGGATCCTCAATGGTGAGGATTCGCAAGTCCGTTGAATTGATGGTATGCAACCACGCGTACAGCGACGTGGATTTACCCGATCCAGTCGGTCCGGTAACCAGCAAAATTCCGTGCGGTTTGGTGATAAGTTTGAGGAGAATTTTCGTATCGCGCTCGGCCATGCCCAACTTGTCCAACCCCAGCATGCCGCTACTGCGCATCAGCAAACGCAAACTGACGCTTTCGCCGTAAACGGTGGGCATGGTGGAGACGCGGACATCGATTTCATCGCCTTGAACGCGCAAGCTGATACGACCGTCCTGCGGCAACCGCTTTTCGGCGATGTCCATGTTGGCCATGACCTTAATGCGGGAGATGATGGCGGATTGGAATCGCTTGAGCTGGGGTGGCACGGGAATCGGGTGCAAAACGCCATCGACCCGGTAGCGGATGCGTAAATCCATTTCCTGCGGTTCCAGATGAATATCGGTCGCCCGATCCTTGTGGGCCTCCCAGATGATCTGGTTTACGAATTTGACCACGGACGCTTCCTGGTCCAACTCGCTCAAATCCTGCTTGGAAATATCATCCTCGGCGGTGACTTCGATGCGGCTGTCCTGCATCATCCGGTCGAAGGTGTCGGCGCCAATACCATAAAACTGTTTGGCCGCCTTGGCGATGTCATTGGCCGGACTCAAAGCCAGGCGTACGCGCATTCCCGAAGCGAGACGGAGGGCATCCAGCAGGCCGGGGAGAAAAGGATCATGGGTGGCGACGCGAAGCACACCTTCTTCGACAGCAGTGGGAATGACATTGTACTGGAAAACCGCCTTGGTGGGAAGTCGTTCCAGGGCAACCTTTTCAATCGCGAGGCCGTTCAATCGGACGAAAGGGATTTTCATCGCCTCGGCCAGAGCTTTCAGGAAAACATCATCGCGCGAATAACCGAGATCGATGACCAGATCGGTGATCGGTTTGTCTTCCTCCTTATGCTTGACCAACAGATTTTCGATCTGTTCCGGCGTGAAAAGCGACGTTAACTCAAGCAGGGAGCCTATTTTGGATTGGGTTGCCAGGGCCATGTTTACGCTATTGACCTCACACGGTTCATCCGTGTTCACACGTCATGGCAACATAATCCGCACAACCCGCGCCTGTCAATCACCGGCTGGTCAAACGGGCGGTAAAAACTCGTGTTTTAGCCCATTTACTATTTCGAGGATATTCCCGGTCAGGGATTGATCAGCAATTCCACCCGGTAATACTGTTCATGAATAAAGGTGATGTTGGTGATGGTGGTTTGAGCGGGCCGACCGGCATAGTCACCTACAACAGTCCATTCTGACGCCATGATGCCACCGTCAATGTCCGCCACCCGCGATACCTGGTAGGTGCGTCCGGTCGCGGAACGCCAACCCACAATCGACTGTCCATCGACATGCGATAAACGCAACATACGCAAAAAGTCGTCCTCATCGCTTGGGTTTGTTCCCGCCACGGCTTCGGCGGCGTCTGAATAACCATCGCCATCGGTATCCACCGCGTACGGATTACTGGTCCATCCTCCGGGGTTGAGCGGAACCGAAGTCCCCGGCCACACGGTGGATTTTTCGTCAAAACCAGAAAGTTCCTCGAAGTTGGTCAAACCATCGCCATCCGAATCGGTCGGGACATCCAGCCCAACCAAATCCACCCCCGGCGTCATCACATTCGTCACCGCGAGCACAGGCACGCCCGAAGGCGGCGTGAACCGCCAGACATCGCGCTCCCGACCATGCGCCCCACCGATCTGCACCGGACGATCCAGTGAAAAATACAGCCCGCCATTGGTACTGGCATACAGCGCGTTTACATTCGCCCCGGAAGGTAAATGCATATTGGTTACACCGGTGTACTTTTTGGAGAATGCCGCGCCGTTCCAACGCACAATATCATGAGGGCGCACCAGACCGGCACCGGGAAGTGTCGCGGAAACATCCAGCGAAAGCAGGAAGCCGGGTCCGTTGGTTCGTAAACAGACGGCATCAATGCCCGCGCGTTCGGGAATGCCCGCCGCCACGCCGTTGAAGTATTTGATGAATGTATTGTTGACGGGATTGAATGCGACAAGGTCTCGGCGGGTATAAACATTCGCCCCCTGCACAAAGTCGGTATCCGGTGCAAAGACCAGGAGGTTGCTTACCACCATGAAGGCCTGAACACCAACACGCGGCGACCAAGGGAACGCAGTCAAGTCCAGTAGCGCGCCGGAGGCATACGGCCCAATACTGATCGACTGGTGATCGCTGTAATACGCCCCGGCGCGAATGGCCGCCACATCCGAAACCATACGGACGGAATTTGAAGCCGGTGCGCCCCACGCCGCGCCACCGAGTGCTATCAACCCGATTCCCAAACCATGTAAAAGCGCCTTCATCCTATTGTTGTATATTCCCGAATGTGTTCCAGTCGCTGAACGCGGAATTGACCGTGCGGCGGAAACCGACATGGTTGTTGGTCTGCGTGACGAGTATGTTATTCGTGGAATTTCCGGACGCCAGATTGCCGACGACCAAATTACCCGTCCCGTTGATCAGGATGCCGGCGACATTAAAGTGAGCCGAGTTTTCCTCGATGCGATTTCCCGAGCCGGAAACCACCATGCCGCCACCCGAGCCCGGAGCCGCCTGACCATTCCAAGTCACGTGATTTCTCATGGCAAATCCATCGCTGGTTATTGAAATGCCGATCAATCCGTTGGAGGATGCAACATTGTCCACCAGCATGGAACCGGCTCCCCCAACAATTCCGAATGACGAATTGCGATCCGCCTTCGACCCGGCGATAATTCCATGGTTGAACAACTGCACTCCATACCCCAGAAATCCTTGGATGTTTTGCGACGCCGTAACCGAATTCACCACGGAATTGCTTTGCACGAGAATACCGCTGAACACGTTGGTGCCATTATTTCCATTCACCATGCACGACTCGACGATGGAATGCGCACCCGCCGAGATGCCGTAGAACGTATTGGCGGAGTTGCTCACCACGGAACAACCGCTGATGATGGCGGACACCCCCGCGACAATACCGGTGTAACCGGTACTGAACGACATGCCACTGACCCGGCAATCCTGAATCAATGCCCCGTTGCCGGCGTTGATGCCAAACCCGCCTCCCGCAAAGGCGTTGACGCCGGAAATCTGCACCCCGGTAACGCGGGCATGCGATCCCAACCAGAGCGATTCACGACAATTCCGAAAGCGAATATCCTGAACAACGTTGCCCTCCCCTAGAAGGACGACCGCAAAACCGCTGTTCCGCGTGAAATGAGCCACGGTTCCATTCCGTATGCGTGTCCGCGAAACGCCGGCATCCTGAAAAATCGCGCTCTGGGAATTCGTCCCGCCATAGATCGTATAACCGTTCAGATCAATTGTGACATCGTTGGTCCCCACGACAATCGCCGCAAAACTGCCGGTGAAGGAAAGGTTTTCAGTAAGGATGTAACTGCCGGGCGTCATCGCCGTATACCCCGGGGTCAGCTTGGATTGGGAAATATGAATGCGGCCGTGCTCCGCCATTGCGGCAATCGCGATACCGGCGAACACGATGATCATCACCATCGTTTTATGTACGTTCGTTACCATCTGATCGTTTGAAAATTGTAGGGGTTGGCCAATGCGTTGAAATCCAATCCCGGGGCAACAAGAGCCTGGGGAATATGGTTGCTGATGGCGCCGAAGGGAAGCGTGCTGAAGTAGTCGGAATTTCTCATGAGTAAGTTGTTGGTGGCAAAAACAAAATTGACCGCGACGAGATTGTTGACGAAGTGATTGTTATCGATGCGGCTGTGCTGGCCCGACAACGTCATCCCGTCGGCAAAGTTCGCCTTGCTGTTCCGCGCCGATAGATTCCGCTGAATAATGGAGCGATTCTCCAACTGAATGCCATCGGTTACATTATTAAAGACCACGCATTCCGTCACACGGCCTTCGCTCGCGTAAATGCCGGCGCCTGCCACCACCGTGCCCGGCCCGCTCATGCTTGAAACCGTGCTGCGGAAGACCTGACTGCCGGCCAACAGCGCGATGCCCTGGGTCATTCCATTTGAAAACGAGTGGGCGACATTGCCGACGGCGCAGTACCGGATCATCCCGCCGGCTGTGGTGAAAATGCCATCGCTGATGGTTCCGCCAATGACATCAGAAACGGTGACATGCTCAACGGCCACATCCCTTGCGGCCCAAATCGCGCGCGCCGCAGTCGCACCAAAGACAGATCGAATGCCGCTACGGGAAATGGACGCGCCATCTCCCGCCTTCATCCCGACGGCCACCGTGCCGAATACACTAGCCACCCGGCAGGCAGAGATGCGTCCACCCGCTCCGACTTCAATACCAATCGCTTCCGTGCCGTTCAAATTATAGACGATACACTGATCCACCGCGCCGCCATCACCCAGCTTCAGACCGCTCGCACCACCTTCCACCCGCAGATCGATCAACCGGTTGTTTCCTCCGCCAGCGTTGACGGCAAAGATGAAGTCCCCCTGCCAATTGACAAAACCGCCATTCATGACGGTGAGACCGGAAAAGGCCGGCGACTGAAATACGCCGAATCCATTGGCATCGCCGCCGCCCCGCCACGTTAACGTAAATCCATTCAGGTCAATCGTTACGCCATTGGCCTCAACGATGATCGCATGATCAGCCGCGGTTGCGTTAAGTGGCTCCGTTGCGCGATACAACCCAGGCTGGCTGATCACCAGCGGCAACATGTCGGAAGTAATTTCCTGCGCCGCCCATGATCGGGTTGCCAACAGACACAAAATGACCATCCACTGTTTCACTTGAAATTAATACCGGATATTCGCCCACGTATTGTTGTTGAACACATAATTGGTGCCGGGAAATTGTTGGACCAACGCGAAATGATTGGTGCTGTTCGCCGTACTGATAAAGTCGGTGGCGGCTCCGGCGGCGGAATTCCTCACCAGTAGGTGGTTGGCGGTTTGTTGTCCGATAAACCCGTACGCGTTGGTGGTGATGATGTGATTGTCACGCAAGATATTGGGAGTCCCCCGGATATCCCAATTCGGGCCCTTCACCAGATTTCCCGAGGCGCGACTGCCCGTCGACAATATGCTGTAGGCCAGCCCCGAAAAGCCGCCCTGCATCTGACAATCCGTTAACATCGAATCCGTAACGATCATGCCGTAACCGGACGATGCGGACGTCGCGTTGTTGACCGAGGATCGCACGGCCATGGAGCGGGTCATGTTCAACCCCGTGACATTGAAATCATCAGCGCGGATATCGCTGATCCGGGAGTCGGTCAAAAGGCTCTCGGTCATTTGAATGCCTGTAAAGGACGTGTTCAACATCGAATTATCCACCAATTGAACGCGGCTTATTGCCGAACCGCGCCCGACCGACATGATGGACACCCCGAGCGACGCGTCGGTGGCATGAATTCCGGAAAGCCGGAAGTTGTCGACACGATTGGCTCCCTGTAATTGATAATAGACAAACGACGCCATGGCAGGCAAACCTCCCGCCACGCTGATATCAAACAGCATGGATCCCGGCGATACGACGCCCTCATTGGCAAAATCACAGTCGACCACCTGAACATTGGAGACCATGCTACCCTCGCCTAGGCGAAACGCGCGCCGCACCAGCGATAGCCGCAGATTTTCCGCACGGCTGTGGTTTCCGAGAAATACGCCGTCGCCAAAATTGACGAGCGCGCCATTGTGCACCCGCAATCCGTACGTTTCCAAAAACGCGACACTGATACCGGACGACCCCACTTGGGCGCCCACATTGCGAATGGAATGACCGGCAAGATCGATCGTTACGTGATTGGCGGACACCACAATCGCCGGACCTCCGGTCACCGTGAGCGATTCGGTCAACACATAACTGCCGCTTTGATATATCTCCAGCGGCATGTCCACCTGCCCGATACGTATGCGACCGTCGGATGCACTTGTTGTTCCGCCTGCAATGCCGCAAACGAAAACCATCAACAGAAATGTTTTATGTAAACAATGCATCATGGCGTATGTGAGATGGAAAAGTTGATCCAGGCTTCTTCCGTGGTAAAATTCGCGCGCGGATTATTGGTAATGCCGCCCCATGAATTGCCGCCAAGCAACAGATAATTTCCGACGACCGTGTTCAGTAAAGCCGCGTTGCGAACAAACAGGTTTGATCGATTCTCGCCGGAGTAAAATCCCCGCCCGTTCAACAGGGCATCGTTGTCGAGCACATGATTGCGCATACCGGAGGCGAAAAATCCGTTGTTGGTATTGCTCCGGGCGAAGTTGCCGGCAATACGGTTGTCATTCACAAAGTGAAATCCTACGTCGGTATTGCCAAACGAATAGGTCGATTTAACCGTGGAATGCGCGTTGACCACGATACCACTGCGGTTCATATACGAAAAAACATCCTGTATGTGCGAACGGGATCCGGCGCCGATACCAACCGAACCGGAACTGCCGGCATTCACTCCGCTTACCGACTCGGTAACCGACCCGCCATCCGACACAAAAATACCGTACGCCATTTGCCCGGAAACCGAATCGCGCACCACACACCCGGTTACGCGTACATTGGCCTCTCCATAAATGCCGTATACCGTGGTGGCCGCTGAAGGCCGCAGGACCACGCAATCGCGCACCTCCGAATTCGCGCCGGCATAAATACCGTACATGATATTATTGGTCGACGAACTACCCAGAACATTACAACGCAGAATCCGACTCCCGCTTCCCGCCTGAATCCCATACCCGACACCGTTGGCGCGATTGGAATAGATCAGACAGGCCTCTATGCGCGAATGGTTGCCGGAAAAGATTCCGCGTGCGCCGCCGGACACACTGATATCCCTGAATGCATTATCCGCTCCGCTGGCATTGATGCTCCAGACCGAACCGCCCGACCAATTGGCCAGATTCCCATTGTACACCACAAGATTACGGTGGGCTGCAGACTGAAATATGCCGCTTAACGTGCCGCCTGCTCCGGGACCGGTGATCGTGAATCCGTTCAGATCTATTTCGACGTCGCTGGCTGAAACCCAGATGGCGTTTTCATTCAGGTGCGTGACATTGAGCGAGCTGGTAAGGACATAGCGACCCGGCTGGGTGATCTGGTACGGGAGCGTTGTCATCTGCTTTTGGTTGATCTCCACACGGCCCGCGCCGGCAAACGCCATGGCAGTCGTGATCAACCAGATCGCCCCTCCCGTTGTAACCAGCGGTCGTATCATCTCATATGAAACAGTAACCGGCAAAGCCGCATACGTAAAACTGTTTCGACTCAAACACAAAAATTTTAAATAGACGAAGTACGTGTAAAATTAATATTCAGCTCAACATCCTGGCGGAACCGATTACCCAATCTTTAAGGTTGTCATCGATGCGGCAATCGGTTTTTATGACCCCGCGATAACGCGAAATAAATTATTTGAGAAGTATCGATAGACGGGACGGCGAGCATGTCAGAGAAAAAGCCATATCAGATTAAATGTCCGAAATGCGGGGTGGCGCAGGACGTCGAGCTATACGAGTCGATCAATGTGAAACGGCATCCGGAGTTGCGCGACCTCTTGATGGCCAATAAAATCAATGAAGTCGCCTGCGGGGCCTGCGGTTTTTCCTTCCGCGTCGACAAACCGCTTCTCTACATCGATCCGGACCATCGCCTCCTCATCTACATGATTCCGGCGAGCGATGCGCAACATGAAACCGGTGAAGAGCAATTCAACGAGTTCATCCGGAACATGTTGAAGTTGTTGCCGGCGGACTTCCGCGCCCCGGAAGTGCAACTTGTTTTCAACCGGACGGAATTGGTTGAACGTATCTTTTTGGTCGAGGCGGGACTTAACCCCCGCATCATCGAATACATCAAACATCAGATTTATTCGCAGAACGGGAAACGTATTCCGCCCGAATCCAAGGCATTGTTGTTTAATGCCGAGGATTCTAACGAGGAACACTTGTGTTTCGTGGTGCAGGATATCGCCAGCCGTAAATTTGAAGCTGTCCTGCAATATCAGCGCGACACGTATGTCGGCCTCGATGAAATGTTCAGCGATGGCGAAAAGTCGGCCGACTTGATGGAGTTGTTCCCGGGGCCTTACATCAGTGCGCGAAGGCTTTTCATGGAAGACCCGCTCGCCACGGACCGGCTGGAAGATCAGGAATTTGACTGATCAGGGCGAGTTCCGGGCCGCACGTTCCGCTTTTTTTACAAAATCGAGACCGGTTTCCGCACGGGCGGTCCAACGACTTTCGGGATTCGCGGCGATGAATTCCTCGTATACCTGACGTGCTTCGCTCAAGCGACCCATGGCTTCAAGCACGCGGCCTTTGCCGAACGTGGCAGAATGCGCCATGTAATGAGATCCGCGACGGGCTAGAAACGCGTCGTATCCGGCAAGCGCTTCCTGAAGATTTCCCGCGGCTTCCAGCGATTGAGCAATGCCCAGCTCCGCATTCGGCAACATATCGTGCGTCGGGAACTGTTGCTGGAACTGAATGAACGTATGACGGGCGAGATCATACTGGGCCTGATCAAAATAAGCGCCGGCCAGAGAAAGGTATGCGAGCGGGGCGACTTTGGTCTCGCCATAATTGGCGATAATTTCCTGAAACTGGGGGATGGACTGGGCGTTGGCCAGCAACGTAGAGGCCGTTTCCACTTTTGCGGCTTTGGAGCCACGCCAGGCGGATATCCCGACAAATGCGGCGACCGCAACGGCTACGCCAATCACGATGGCAAGGCCATTCTCCTTTAGAAAGTCCATGACTTCCGGAACGCCAAACTCTTCGATATTGGTCTCAATTGCGGGTTTTGCAACCGGCGCGGCTTCTTCTTGAGGGTCTTGTTTCTCTGTATTCATAAATAAAGTGCGGCATTTATGGCCTTGCGATTCAAAAAACGCAAGATTTTATCAGCGGTCAGTGTTGTCCGTGGGTTAAATAATGGCGAATCACCGCGTCGGCCGTATCGGCCGGGGTGTGACCTTCCGTGTCGATTTGAGCAGGTATGGCGTCGTATAAAGTTTTTCTTTTCGCCAGCAATTCGTTGATTTTGGCCATACGATCGCCGCCCTGCAACAGCGGCCGGTTCTGATCTTTTTCCACCCGTCGCAGAACCGTTTCCGGACTGGCCTGCAGGCAAACCACCAACCCTTTGCGGGAAAAATCCAGAATGTTATCCGGGTTCAGTACAATGCCGCCACCGGTGGAAATCACCAGGCCGGTGCGATTGGATAATTCAACCACCAAGTCCCGCTCAATCGCACGAAACGCCGGTTCGCCCCGGTCTCGAAAAATATCCGGTATCGAACACCCTTCGCGGCGCGTGATTTCATCATCCATGTCAATGAACTCCAGGCCCAGTCGTTCCGCGATTAAACGTCCGGCGCTACTTTTGCCCGTTCCCATAAAACCCACTAAAATAATGTTACGTTCCTGCATGCATCCTCCAACCGGGGTCAGTAAGAACCTGAAATAAAGTTCACATACCATTCCCATAAAACGTCGCCGCCAAGTATCCATGAAACAGCGGCTATTGCCAGATATGGTCCGTACGGCAATTTACTTCGCCACTGGTGACCGCCCACGACAATCAGCAACAACCCGATCACGGTTCCGACCAGGGATGATATCAGTATTGTATAAATAACTCCCGGCACACCCAGCAAGGCTCCGATCGCGCCGAGCAATTTAACATCGCCAAATCCCATCGCATCCTTCTTGAATGCCCACCTGCCGATAATCGCCACCAACCACAGTATGCCACTGCCGGCGGCCAGTCCGAGCAATGATTTCATCAATGACGGCCATACACTTTCAACTCCGTGAAGGTGCGGCAACCAGGCGCTGGCCGCGAGACCGAAGAGCATTCCGCCCAGCGAGACGCTGTCCGGAATAATCATGTGATCAAAATCCACAAATGTCGCCACGATCAATCCGCTGATCGCGATACAATAAATCAATGTCACCGGCTGAAGTCCGTAACGGTTCCAGGCCGCGACAAACAACATGGCCGTCAACATCTCAATCAACGGGTACCGCGCGGAAATTTTCGTGCGGCAATGCCGGCATTTGCCACGAAGGATTAGGTAACTCAATACCGGAATGTTGTCGTAACCGGCAATGGGTTTGCGGCACGCCGGACAAAAGGATCCGGGACGCACGATCGAAAGGTCCAGCGGAACGCGGTAAATGCAAACGTTGAGAAAACTGCCAATGCAAAGCCCGAAAACCAGCGTCACCAGAGGTCCGTACCAGGCGAGAAATTCAGGATTCATGATGGATATACCGCGGATTGTAATGCGCGGCGCATCGCCTCGATATCCGGCTCGCGATCGGTCCAGATTGAAAAGGCCTTCGCGCCCTGATGCAACAACATGCCCAATCCGTTGGCCGTGTGCGCGCCACCCTTTCGCGCCTGCGCCATGAATACCGTCTCCGGATACATGTAGATCAAATCAAATGCCAATTGTCCCTCCCGGAATGCTTCCGGTCCCAGCAACGGCGCATCTTCCTGCTTCATGCCAACCGGGGTCGCTTGAACGACTATTTCAGCGGCGCGGCAGGCCTTTATTTGTTCCTCTTTCGCGGCGACCAGGCGGACGCCCACTGCGGGAAACAAGCGCGTCAATTCATCCTCTACGGAAGCCAGCTTGACCTTGTCCACATCGGCCAGCACCAATTGGGCCACGCCCGCGCCGGCCATCATCAATGCCACAGCCCGCCCCGCCCCGCCGCAACCCAGAACAAAAGCCGAACGGCCGATGAGACTTTCATTGAATGCCTCATGCATCGCCGTCAGGAATCCGTAGCCATCGGTATTGTGACCAATCATTTCACCGTCTTTAAACTGGACCGTGTTCACGGCGCCCAACATTTTTGCGGATGGGTCCAACTTTTTCAGGCCGCGAAATGCGACTTCCTTGTGCGGGATGGTCAGATTCACACCGCCAAACCCCATCGACTGCATGGAGGGCAATACGTCCATCAATCGCTCCGGCGCCACATCAAACGCCAGATAGATAGCATCAAGTCCCAGCGATTCAATGGAGGCGTTGTGCATGACCGGCGAAAGGGTGTGCCCGATCGGATGTCCCAACACCGCATAAGGTTTTGTGTATCCGGAAAGTTTTTTCATAAAAGTTCCAATGATTGGAAAAATATCCTCCGCAGTTTTCCAAGGATTGGAACTTTTTGGAAGCTTCTTTTTATGGAGCGGAAAGACAACTTACAGATTGTGGCTCGCCGGGAGGTTCGCCCTTCAGCGGGTCACCAGTCCGGGGAATGCCACGATCAGGCCAAGCATGAGCAGTTGAATGATGATAAACGGGATCACGCCGCGATAGATGTCGATTGTTTTCAGTTCCGGCGGAGCCACCCCGCGCAGGTAGAACAGGGCAAATCCAAAGGGCGGTGTCAGGAACGATGTCTGCAGATTAATGCCGATCATAACTCCGAACCAAACAAGATCAATTCCCAGCGCTCGCGCCGCCGGAACCAACAGCGGCAGGATGATGAAAGCGATTTCGAAGAAATCGATGAAGAAGCCCAGCGTGAAAATTATCAGGTTCGCGATGATCAAAAATCCGATCACACCGCCCGGCAAGCTGACCAGCAGGTCTTCAATCCAGATATCACCATCGAGTCCGCGAAATACGAGGGAAAATGCCGCCGAACCGATCAACAGCATCATGATCATTGAGGTCAACCGCAAGGCGCCGTCGCACGTGTCACGCAGGTTGGCCATGTTCAAGCGGCGGTTGACCAACGCCAGCAACATCGCCCCGACCGCGCCGATCGCTCCGGCTTCCGTCGCCGTGGCAATGCCGAAAAATATACTGCCAAGCACAAGCAAGATCAGCCCGAGCGGCGGGAGCAGGACCTTGATCACATGAATCCAGGTTGCCCACGAAACGCCCAGATGCTGTTCTTTCGGAAGCGCAGGCGCGGCATTCGGGCGCAACCATGAAACACCCATGACATAAAAGGCATACAATCCGGCGAGACATATTCCGGGAACCAACGCACCAAGAAACAAATCGCCAATGGAAACACCGAGTTGATCGCCCAGCACCACCAGCACGATGCTGGGCGGAATGATCTGACCGAGCGTGCCCGATGCAGTAATGACGCCGGCGGCCAGCGGTTTGGAATAGCCATGCCGCATCATGACCGGCAGGGAAATCATACCCATCGCCACCACCGAAGCGCCAATCACACCGGTGGCCGCCGCCAGCAACGTCCCGACCAGGACAACCGCCAACGCCAAACCGCCTCGCGCCGTTCCGCACAAGCGACCGATGGTGGTCAGCAGATCCTCGGCCAGGCGGGTTTTCTCCAGCATGGTACCCATGAAGATGAAAAACGGGATGGCGAGCAGGGTGTAGTTCGACATGAAACCGAATATCCGTTCCGGCATCGCCAGCATGAAATGCCAATCCAGCACGCCCATCGAAATGGCAATGATCGCAAAAATCAGCGAAGTTCCGCCGAGGGAAAACGCCACCGGATAGCCGGAAAAAATCAGAAGCAACACCGTCGCAAACATCAACGGGGCCATCCATTCGGGAGGTGCGTTCATAACCCCACCTCCCCGTGATGGGCTTTTGCCGGCTCATCCGGACCGGTGTGACGGCGCACGTACGCCCACTTTTTCAACAACAGCGAGATGGCCTGCGCGAGCACCAGCAGAAATGCAATGGGGATCAGCGACTTGACCGGATAACGAGGAAGTCCGCCGGGATCGGGGGATACTTCGAGAATTTTCCAGGAGTTGTGGACCGGCGACCAGGATGTCCAAAGGATGAAGAGTGTAAAGGGAATGAGAAACACCAGGGTGCCGACAAAATCGATCCGGGCGCGGGTGACGGGGCGGAAATTCGAATACAGCACATCCACACGCACATGTTCATCGCGTTTGAGTGTGTAGGCGGCGCCGAGCAGGAAAATCGCGCTGAACAAATACCACTGAAGTTCGAGGTAGGCATTGGAACTTAAATGCGCATCGGTGAACCGCGTGATGTAGCGGGCAATGGCGTTCCATGCGCCCAGCAACACCACCACCAGAACCAGCCAAGACGCCAACCGACCCACCAGACTGGTGGCACGATCAATTTTGTCCGCGATTTTTTCCTTTAGCTCCAATCCAGATCACTCCTTCACCTGCGCGACGGTGAAAGAATCTGATTTTTGAGGCAAGCGAAAAGCGCAGGTCCGCCGCAAACCAAAAGTATACCGCCAATGATCAAAGCGCCGGAAATGGCGAGTTGAACGCCCACCGGTTCGGACAAAAACACTGCACCGCCCACCGCGACCAGAAGCGGAACGCTTGATTGGACCATTGCCGCCGCTGATGTCGACAACCCCTTGAGCGCGGAATACCACAGTATGTAGCCAACGCCTGAACCCAACGCACCGGATAAAATCGCGAGCATGACCCCAAAACCGGAGGCATGAATCTCTGTCCCCAACATCAGCCAGCCGATCAATGCCATGGGAACTGCGTGCAGAAAATTATTTGTTGTCGCGGCGATTGGATTAACGCCGGCTTCCTTACCCAGCCACGAGTAGATTCCCCACGCGGCGCCGGCCGTCGCCATTAAAATGGATGAAGGCGCGGCCGGTGATGCAAGACCCGGCTTCACCAGGCAAACAAAACCCGCAATGGCACAGGCATGACCCATCCACGCCAATCCGCGCGGACGCTCGCCATGGCGAAGCCCGGCTACCAGCATGGTGATCTGCATGGAGCCAAACAATATCATCGCCCCCACTCCGACGGGAATGTCGACATACGCGATGGAAAAACAAATCGCGTACAAAAACAACATGGCGCCGGAAACGAGGCTTTTCCGGTTCGTCGTATGTTGCTTCCGTGAACCGAATACCGTAATGGCCAGAAGAATCAATGCGCCCGACCCGATACGCAACGCCGAAAAACTTACCGCGTCGATGCTGTGCGAATTAAGCGCAATGCGGCATATCACCGAATTGCCGGCAAACATGATCAACGTCAGCAAGGTCAATAAAAACGTTTTGGATTTGTGGATCATGACAATACTCCGAAATGCCCCGGCGCCGGGATTACAGCGCCGGGACAATGAGTGGAATGAGGGTTAATCCTCGAAGACAACGTCGACTTTAATCGGCACCGGACGCGACAACGTATCGAACACGGGAGACGTGCGATGCAAGTTGCGGATGGCGTCTTTCGGTCCCTTGGTCCTGATGATCAGTCGCGCGCGGATTTCTTGAAAGCCGGGGCGCACGTCAGGATCGAGATCCATCATGCCTTGCAAATCGAGATCGCCTTCCACCTCGGAACGGATCGACTCGATCTCGATGCCTTGCCCAGCCGCGCGATATATGGTTGTCGTGGTCATGCATGCGAGAAGCGCCTGGACAATGTATTCCGCCGGATTCGGGGCATTGTCAGCGCTTAGCAAAACCGGCGGCTCGTCGTTGTCGACCACGAATGCCATTTTGTCGATTCGGTGCTCCGCCAGGGCGCCATAAAAACCTTTGATATACGAGCGGTTCAAACCGCCGGCAATGTGGCGATTATTTGCCCGGAATTTGAAATTAGCTATTTCCGGATTCTGATGAATCGCCTCAATGGTTTCACTTAACGCTTCGGTATTCACTCCATTCACGAACTTGTTTACTGTTGCGGTCATATACTTCTGCCTTTCTCCCCGTGGGGAATGTTGTTTGTTTCATCCACTTTCGTTGTGGGCGAAACACATATAGGCAGGGTTCATGCCAAGGCGGATAACCAATCATTATTTATTCATAATAAACATATTACGAACATCGGAATGAATCGAATTGGTTTACGAAATATCGTGATTTACGAAATATCGTAAATTCAATCGCGCGTTTTCGTAAATAATCGAAGGGATGGCGAGGTCAGTTGGCGATTATGCCCAGTTTCTTGATGCGGGAGGAAAGCGTGGTCGGTTTTATACCGAGAAGTGCGGCGGCGCCATTCGGTCCAGAAACGCGTCCGCCGGTTTGCTTCAATGCCAATCGGATGTTTTCAATTTCCATCTGTTCGATTTCTCGAGCCGATAAAACGCGCGCTTGCGTGTTTTCAGACGGGAGCGGCGGTGTCGAGACTGACAATGTGGCGGGAAGCGCCCGGTCCAGGTTGAGGATTTTACCGTCACCCGTGATCATGGCTCGTTCGATGACGTTCGCAAGTTCCCGCACATTACCCGGCCAGGCATATTCACGAAGTCGCTCGGCGTCTCGCGTGGACAGCACCGGCGGAACACAACCGTCGCGTTCACAGAAACGCGCAATGAATGCTTGTGCCAGCAATACGACATCGCTCCCCCGATGACGAAGCGCCGGAACATGAATGGGAAATACGCTGATGCGATAATACAGATCTTCACGGAATCGCCCCTTCTCGATTTCCGTCCGTAGATCGCGATTGGTGGCGGCAATAACCCGGACATCCACTTTCCGGGTTTTGGAACTTCCAACCGGCTCAAACTCTCCCTCTTGAAGCACACGCAACAACTTCACTTGAAGCTCCATCGGCAGTTCGCCGATTTCATCGAGGAAAATTGTGCCGCCGTCGGCGAGTGCAAACCGACCTTCACGCCGATTCACGGCTCCGGTGAATGCGCCCTTTTCATGCCCGAAAAATTCGCTTTCCATGAGGTTTGCTGGAATCGCCGCGCAATTGACTTTGATCAGAGGGCCGGCGGAGCGACGGCTGGCACGGTGAACCGCCCGCGCCACCAATTCCTTGCCCGTGCCGGTTTCTCCAAACACCAGAACCGAGGCGTCGGTAAGCGCGACCTCCTTGATTTCCTGTATGACTTTACGCATCGACGGGCTTTCACCCACGATCTCTCCGAAATGGTGTTCCACTTCTTCGCGAAGGTAGGCTTCGCGTTCACGCAATTCATCGAACCTTCGTTCCGAAGCAATACGCTCCTCGACATCGCGGATAATAACTGTGAAATATTTACGGCCTCCGAGATCAAAACGTGAAAGAGTTCCCTCTGCGGTAAACAACTGTCCATCCTGACGTCTTGCCACGAAATTTCC
Source organism: Kiritimatiellia bacterium (assembly GCA_035327305.1). GTDB lineage: Bacteria > Verrucomicrobiota > Kiritimatiellia > CAIVKH01 > CAIVKH01 > CALMUP01. Next base: position 27,416 of record DAOLDL010000033.1, read on the forward strand.
GGGAATCCACAACTGACGCCTGGATGGGTCATGGTCGTCCAGCGAACACAGCAACGGCTCGATCTTTTCCGCGCTTGCTCCGGTCAGATAGCGGTCCAGCATGTGCCCGGTCACTTCAGAAGCGCCAAGCATTTCGAGCGCGGCACGGTTGGCGCGCACAACCTCATGTTCCTCATCGAGAATCAGGATGGCATCCATCGCGCTTTCGACCACGGCATCCAATTCCTCCGTGCGCGAACGCAATTCCCGTTCAAGATTCAAACGACGCAATTCAGCGCCAGCCCGATTCACAAAAATTTGAAATATCTGGATGAACGAATCCGCATTCGACATGGGTTTTGTATCCAACACCCCGACATGACCGAGTATCCGTTTGCCCGATTCATCGAACAAAGGCGCCCCGATATAGCTGACGGCCGCCATCTGGCGCAGATCTTTTTCATGGGGATAGATATCAAGGACACGGTCCGGCAGAAACACCACGCCTCCTTTATGGAGCGCCGTGCCGCAAGGTGTGCCTTCCACGGCATACTCATAATCTTCCAGCCAGTCATCACCGAGGCGAAACGCGATCGCCCGTAAACGATTCGACTCTTCAATATACTCCGTGACCCAGGCGCCATGGGTATTCAAAGCCTTGACCAATCCGTTTACCAAGGCGCGAAAAAACGGCAAACCCGTTTCACCCGATGTGCTTTCCACCAGAAGCGGCAACAACGCATCGGCCGAATCCTCCTTTTTCTGACCGTCCCTCATGAGTCAACAGCCTAGGCAATACAACCGGTAAGTGTCAACGCATGCTGTACCCGGAAACGCATCCCCCGCCCTCAAGCCGGGTTGGTATCATCGATAAACGCAACTCTCACTGGAAGATTTCGGCGGATACCAGTATAGTAGGCGTCATGAAAGTGTTGGTGACAGGATCAAACGGACTTATCGGGCGGGAACTGGTGACGCGGCTCACCGGCGCCGGTCATTTTGTCGTGCGTATGGTTCGTGATAATCCGGATCGCGCGCGCGGCGATATCATGTGGGATCCCGTCACCGGCCATATCGAGCGGGCATCCATGATTGGCTTGGATGCGGTGATTCACCTGGCGGGTGAAAGCATTCTAGGTCTCTGGACCAAGGCCAAGCTGGAACGCATTCATAAAAGCCGGGTCGTTGCCACCGGATATCTTGCCGAAGCATTGGCGAGTTTATCACCCCGCCCCAAAACATTAATCTCCGCCTCGGCGGTCGGCTACTACGGTGATCGTGACGACGAACGACTAACCGAAGAATCGCCGGCGGGAAAAGGCTATCTGCCGCAACTTTGCCGGGAATGGGAAGACGCAACCGCAATCGCCCGCAATTCAGGAATTCGCGTCGTCAATACACGAATCGGCATCGTGCTGTCTTCCCGGGGTGGCGCTCTGGCCAGCATGTTGCCTCCATTCAAGATGGGAATTGGCGGCACCATCGGGTTGGGACGCCATTACATGAGCTGGATCACCCTGGATGATCTGGTGGACGCCATGATTTACATCCTGGAAAACGAAAAGGTGACCGGTCCGGCCAACTTGACCTCGCCCCAGCCGGTAACCAACAAAGAATTCACCAAAACACTGGGCCGCGTACTTCGCCGACCAACCATTCTGCCTGTCCCCAGCCCGATCTTGAAACTCCTTCCGGGCAACATGGCCAACGAGACGTTTTTAAGTAGCGCACGCGTCGAACCCGCCAAACTGATTCGCGCCGGATTCAAGTTTCAGAATCCGGACCTTGAAAACGCATTGCAAGCGCTGATTGGCTAAAACTCCTTGCGTTTATCCACACAATGGGAACAAGTTACAAAAAAGTATAACGTTTTACATAAAACGTTTGACTTGCGCGTTTCTTCGACCTATTCTCATGACCATATTGATTGTTCACCAAGAAAATAAACGAGGAATAAGTATGAAAAAGGGATTAGTTGCATTTTTGATGGGCGCCGTTCTTACGTTGGGCACTGTTGCGGAAAGCGGAGCTGAATCCATCTGGTTCAAAGGTATTGGCGGACGTTACGATTACACCAAGTATGCCACATGGCTCGCCACCCAGCTTCGCATCGACTTCGGCGTCTGGCCAGTCGCTCCGGGTCATACCGCTGGCGCAGTTTATACGGACAATGGCTGGTCTTCTGCTTATTGGCAGACCGCACACTGGCAAGCCAATGTCCAAGGCCCTTTCGGCGGTTGGGATGAAGCCTGGTCGGTTTGGATCACCGCCGGCGGCGAAAACGGAAAGTATGTCGGCCAACCCTTTTCCCCTTTCACCATTGAGTTTGCTTTGTACGTCACCGATGCCAGCGGAAATTGGTACTGGGACAACAATGGCGGAATGAATTACAGCGTGTTGATCGACTAATCAACGCGGACTTAAATCAAGTACACACAAGGCGTTCTCGCAGGGGAACGCCTTTTTATTGTATTGATTCGGTAAATCGGTATTTGAATTCATGTTGAACAGCGATTATCTGTATCAGGGGGAAACCAAGGCATGCATTTAAGAAAAACAAAAATTATCGCAACCATCGGCCCGGCGACGTGGGCGCCGGAAAAGCTCGAACAACTGATCGCCGCCGGTATGGACATCGCCCGGATCAACATGAGCCATGCCACGGCCGAGCAAGCACGTGAGACGTGCGAACGCGTTCGCGCCGCCGCCAATAAACTTAACCGTCGCGTCGGCGTCTTGATGGATTTGCAAGGTCCGGCCATCCGGACCGGGGAATTGCCGGTGGCGTTGGATTTGAAACCCGGCCAAACCATTGCATTGACCGTCCGCGGTGAAGTATCGGAGGAACAGCATTCGGTCGATGTGAACTACGATGACCTGGTCGATGACATCAAAGTCGGCGATGTGGTGCTGGTTGACAACGGCGCGCTTGAATTCAAGGTGCTGGAGAAAAAACGCAACCAGTTGAAATGTGAAGTGCTCACCCAGGGAACCCTGGGAAGTCGCCGCCACATCAACCTGCCCGGAGTCCGGGTAAATCTGCCTGCGCTTACCGATAAGGACATACAGGACGTGGAACTTGGTATTGAAATCGGGGTCGACTTTATCGCCATGTCATTTTGTCGGGAAGCCGAAGACGTGATGAAGCTGAAAGCGATTCTCGACTATCGCAAAGCTCATCAAAAAGTTATAGCCAAACTGGAAGATCAGGAAGGCGTGCGGAATTTGGTGGCGATCATCGAAGAAGCGGACGGCGTCATGGTTGCACGAGGCGATCTGGGCATTGAAGTGCCTTACGAGGAACTGCCGATTATCCAGCGTCGCATAGTGAAAAGTTGCGTGATCCGCGGCAAGCCGGTGATTGTCGCCACGCACATGCTTGAATCCATGATTGAAAACCCGTCCCCCACCCGCGCGGAAATCACGGACGTGTCGAACGCGGTATTTGAGCAGGCGGATGCGATCATGCTGTCGGGGGAGACCTCGGTCGGTAATTATCCGGCCAAGTGTTTGGAAATCATGGATCGAATCGCCCGGCGGGTCGAGCGAAGCGGTGGCGCTAATTACAGTGAACTGGCGCGCATGGACAGCTTGGGAGCAAAGTTGGTAAAATCCGCCAATGTCATGGCCCGGGAAGTCAGCGCCGAAGCATTGGTGGTGTTTACACGCAGTGGCAATATGGCGCGAAACGCGGCGTGGTTGCGTCCGTTGCATACGCCTTTGTATGCATTTACTGACAACATTAAATTGTTGAATCAACTTACCATTAACTGGGGCATCCGTCCCTATTTTCTCGAATTCAACGAAGATCCGGCCAAGAACTTTGAAAACGCGATCGCGATTCTGAAAAATCAGGGATTGGTAAAACCCGGAAGCAACGTTGTCGCCGTCACTGAAGTGACCATAAGCGGACGACTGATCGATACGATCCTGATGGAAACGGTCGAGTAAATCAGCGCCCGATGTAGTAGCCGCTCCGTGAGCGGCAGTCGTTATACCTGATGCGCCTCTGCCGGATACTGATGTAGTAGCCGCTCCGTGAGCGGCACTCGTTATCCTGATGCGCCTCATGGAGGCGCTACTACAACTGCACCGACTCAATGC
>DAOLDL010000034.1:0-31106 GCA_035327305.1 Kiritimatiellia bacterium
GCACGAAAGCACTGCGACTCTGCATCCACCTTCAACTCCGGTTTTCGGGTTAAATCCTTTATAGGGATTCCCGGCGTGTTGCCGTTTGCGTTGGTTTTCAATTTAATTAAGAGACTTGCCTCGACATGACTAATTATCCGGCTCGCCAGACGCCAAATGGGTGCAATCCACCTGATGGTCATCGCTAAAGTTGGAATTGTTTGAAATTTGTAAAGGCGTTTACAAAAGGGGTCTCGTGAGCTATAGTTGTACGTTTGCATGAAGGGGAACACTATACAACAATCGCCGACATCGGTTGGGGATATCCGTCTGATCAGTTTGGATTTTGACGGGACAATATTGGTCTATGATGACCCCGAGGGTCTGTTTCACGATGATGTCATTTTCCTTTTGAACGACTTGCAGTGTCGCGGCATTCGCTGGTGCGCCAATAGCGGGCGCGATAAAAATGATCAGCTTGCGGTTCTACAGCGATCGGTCGAGCGGGGGCTTACCCACATGCCCGATGCCCTGATTTGCAGTGAAAGCCTGGTCTTCGTCCGCAACGGATCGGGGTATGTCCCGCTTGAGCCTTGGAACTCCCGCGCTCATGATGACTTGAGAGCCTGTCATGCCCAGGTACAAGTCGCGCTGGACAGTAAACTCGGGTATATACAGAAAACGTATCAGCCTATCAGCACCTTGATCGGCGATTTGTTCACCGCGTTTTTTATCCATGATCGCGACGGCATGCCGATTAAACTTTTTAATGATCTCCAGCGGTTTCTGAAAGATCTTGATGGCGTGATGTTGACCCGCAACGGTGGATGGGTGGCGGTCATGCACGATGGTTTGGGAAAGGGAAATGCGCTGAAGGCTTATGCCCAACACCTCGATCTTCCCCGCGATCATATTCTCGCCATCGGCGACCAGTTTAATGATTTACCCATGTTGCTTCAAGACGTGGCTTGTCATTTGGGATGTCCGGGCGACGCCATACCCGAAGTTCGCAACGCAGTGCGTAAAGCAAAAGGAATCGTTGCGGACGAGCCGGGACCCCTGGGAACCATTCAGGTGATTCGCCGGCTCACCGGAATGGATTGATTATCGCCGGCTACGCTCGAAGTCCGGCGGTGGTGAACCTTTCATTTCCGGAAACGGAACGTTCTCAACCGCGTCATGATTGATCATAAGCTCAATTTCATTCTGCCAGCCGGCTATCCATTCATCCAGTTTACGCTCCAGTTTGTCCTGCGCGGCCTGGTGTCTCATGGAATCACGCAGATGGGCGGGTATCATTTCGTACGACGGAGGCGCCCCCGGACGATTTTTTATCCGGCGGTTAAAAAAGTCGGCCAGTTCTTCCTCGCTTAAATCATTGGTTGAAACGGCAAATCCCGATTCCCTGATCAACGCATTATTGATCATGTCAATGCGGGTCATTGCCAGTTGATAATCCATGAATGCACGCAGGTCGGAAATTCGGTTTTCAATATCACGCATCAATTCAGGTTGTTGGTCAATACCCAGGTGCGTTGCCCTGGTGTACAAAAGCATGCGTTTTTTGAAGGGTTCGAAAACCGCTTGTCGCACATCTTCCGCATGGGCATGGCGGAAAAATGTGGAGCGAAATTCATGTAAAAACCAGTCGTAGGGTATGTCGGTTCCGCCAATGTGCATAATCACGGTGTCCGGGAGTTGATGATTGCGGTTTTCCGACGCGGCAGACTCGGCAAAAACAACGGCGCCGACCGTCTGGACGGCAACTGCCGCAAGCAACCGCACTATGGCGTATCGGATCATCACGACGCACCGCTGGACGCAATGACTTCAAGTAACCGAGGGCCATCCAGCGTTGCGATGAAGGGGATGAGGTTGTCCTGGGTTTGGATCACAAATTCCGTCAATTGTTGTCTCACGACCTCCTGCAGTTCCTCTGCTTTCCATGGTTTGGCAATGTAGTGATGCAGGTTGGCTTCATTCACGGCGCGAATGGTGTCTTCCAGTCCCGCCTGCCCGGTTATCAGCACCTTGCGGGTTTTTGCAAACCTCGCGTCCTTGTTCATTTCGATCAGCAAATCAACGCCGCGAGTTCCCGGCAATAAATGGTCACACAGGATCAAGCCGACCGGTTCTTCATCGACTTCGCATTCACGAAGCACAGCGCGCGCATCTTCCACATCTTCAGCCGCCTCAATACGCATCAGCGGCTTGAACGGAGCGAGATCTCTAAGCACGGCCTCCCTCACTTCTGTCTCGTCTTCCACACATACGATCACGATACGTTTCATGTTTTGAACTCCTGATGGTTTTGATCAATGGTTGGTTGCCTGGAAATTGGTATCTCAACGCAAAACTCAGTATGGCCCGGCACGGAGTTTACCCGGATGTCGCCGCCGTGCCGCGTCACAATGTTGCGGGTAATGGACAGTCCAAGCCCAAGCCCGAATTCAACCCGGCCTTTGCGGGTGGTGAATCGCAAGCTGAATATTTTCTCGATATTTTCCGGCGGAATGCCGGGTCCGTTATCGATGATGCGAACCGTGATCCGGTTTTTCGGGGCGACTCCGGTAGTGATGACCAACTTGCCCCGGTTTTTCATCGCATCAAGCGCGTTGGCAATTAGGTTTGTCCACACTTGATTTAATTCTCCGGCATTCGCGGAGATGAGTGGAAGTTCGGCGTATTGCCTCTCCACTTCGACTTCATGAAGTCGGTTGGAGAATAAACGCAGGGTATCTTCGAGGCCGATGTGAACATCCACGAGGCTTTCATCGGGGTTGTCGGCATGAATGTACGCGCGCAAACTTTTGACCAGTCCGGAGATTCGTTCGGCGCAATGTTCTATATTGCGCAACGCGCCGCCGAGCTGATGGTAGCGTTCCAGTGAGGCCAAGGCATCATTGTCGCTATCCGGCATGGTTGCCATCAGGCGACTGTATTCCGCCTCGTCACGGATACCCATGCGAGAGAGGCGTTCCGCGAGTTGCTCGTCGCCCAGCGCAAAGGTCAGTGATTTGCGAATTTCCCTTTCGTCGCGGGTCGATAATGGCTTGGCATTGAATTTCCGCTCCAACATCTCACGAGCCGTTGCGCCATGCGGCAGTTCGCCGGTCAATGCAAGTAAGTCCTGATGTACAAATTCCGCCGCGCGTTCAATGGCCGCAACCGGGTTGTTTAATTCATGGGCGACACCGGCCGCCATTTGGCCCAGGGTGGCCATTTTTTCGGATTCCACCAGCAGGGCCTGCGCCTGCTGTAACTCTTTCAGCGTGCGGGCGAGGGTGTCGCGTTCCGTGGCAAGGCTTTTGTTCAATCCCAGAACTTCGGTTTGAAGCTCCACCAGGCGTTTGTTTCGGCGCGCCATCGACCGGAAAAGAACGGTAATAAACGAGACAAGCAGGTCTTCGCTTTCCTGCAGTGCCCGATCCAGTTCTTCAAATCGTATCTTCAACAATTGGACCGGAGTCACCGCGCGACAATTAAAAAATGAACGGCTGTGCCGGGTAAGCGCCAGCAAGCCAAGAATTTTTCCGACCGTAGCCGAGTGAAAAATCACTTCGCGCCCGTCAATGAGTTGGAACAGCGATACGGTTCCGTTCAACAGGACATAGATTCCGTCCAACGGATCATCCTGTCGAAAGATCATTGTGCCGGCCGGCATTTCCGCTCGCGGGAGGTGGCCGAGAATCCGGTCCAACTCGCTGATCATACGTGATTCAATCACGTCATCCGGCTCATTGAATTGCCGCAACAATGTAAGTTTCAAATCCATGAATGGCTCAATCGCTCAACAAACCGAATATAGCCCAAATTTTCGGCGCGATGAAGATAAAGAGTGAAACGCCGACCGCGCCGATGATTGCTCCGGTCAAGGCCATTTGTTTGGTCTGGACCTGGCCTGTGCTGTATGCAATGGCATTCGGCGGGGTGCTGATAGGCAGAGACATGGCCAATGAAGAACCGATGGCAATAAACACCGCGGATGCGATCGGGTTCATGGCGATGTCGGGGGATGCGGTCAGGCTCATGCCGATCGGTACCAGCAGGTTCGCCGTGGCGCTGTTGGAAATAATGGTGCTGAACAGCAGGGCGGTGATGCAGAGTGCGCCGGCGATCATGCCGGGGGCCATTTGATGCCAATCGACGAGGCCGATCAACCATTTGTCCAAACCTGTTTTGCTGACGCCATCGCCCAGGGCAATGCCACCCGCGACCAACCACAGGACACTCCACTGCATGGAGTGAAACTCCTTGTCTGAAATAAGTTTGGTGGAGAGCATCACCACAACGGGAAGAAATCCGACAATCGCGGATTGAATGCCGTGAAGCGGCTCGGTGAACCACAGCAGTATCGTGGCGGCCGCGGTGGCATAGAAAATATAAGCCTGCGGACTGCGATCGTAGGTCGAATCTATTTCAATCTTGATGGTATCCACGCTTGTGGGAAAAAGCCGTACCAGCAATTGCCAGGAGACCAGCATCAAAATCAACATGAAGGGTACAATCATCGCCATCCATTCCAGAAAGCTGATCTGGATGCCGGCCTTGCCGAGCGCTCCGATGGCAATGGCGTTGGGCGGGGTGCCCACCGGGGTGCCCATGCCTCCGACATTGGCGGCGATGGGAATGCAGAGAATCAGCGCAACGCGACCGCGATCTCCCGGGGGTAAACGCGCAATGACGGGAAGCACCACGGCCATAAAAGCGGCGGTCGTGGCGGTATTGCTCATGAACATGGAAAACACCGCGACGATCAGCATCAATCCCAGAATAATGTTGGATGGTTTTGTGCCGAATGGTTTCAAAAGGGTTTTCGCGAGATTTTTATCCAACTTGTATTTGGCGGCGCCGTCAGCAAGAAAAAAGCCGCCGAGAAAAAGCATCAAGACCGGGTTGGCGAGAGCATAGAAAAACGAACTGTAGGTCGGCGCTTTGAAATCATCGGGCAGGGCGGCCATGGCTTTGTCGCTGATCAGCAGGATATTGAGGAAGATTATCAGCGCCGCCGTGGCATGCAGGGGGATTGCCTCGGTGATCCATAACACAATAGCCATCAGGAATACGGCCAACATGCGGTGGCCTACCACCGACAGGCCATCAAATGTAAAAATATACGGGATAAAAAAAGCCACGATAGCCAATAGGATTCCGGCAAGTTTAACCGGTGAAAAGCTGGAGGATACTTGGTTGGTTTTCATAGAGTTGTTCCTGTTCATGAAATTAAATGCCTCGATTATGGGGAAAATCATCTTTCATGCAATGATTCGTTCCCCCGAACCATGACTAATGGAATCCATGACGAATGATTCTCCGGGGCGAATCGGCCCTTGTGAAGCGTAACCTGTTGCAGTGGAAGATGTATCATGTTCGGTTGGGCAGGTTTCTGCCCGCAGATTTGTGAGGAATGCGCCATGTTTTCCATTGACAACAACCAGTGTTATCAATAGATTGGCGGGCCGTTTTACGTGTCGAAAGGTGAGTTGATTTATGAATGTATCGTATCTGGAAAAAGCCAAAAGTCGTATTTCCAATGTGCCCCTGTTGATCAACATGGTGTCACGCCGGGTGCGTCAACTCAACCGCGGCCAACGTCCGTTAATCAAGCCGGATTACAACCAGCAACCCGCTTTGGATATTGCCTTGAAAGAGGTTGCGGAAGGCAAGCTGACGGCTGAATTCACCACAGCCAGCACAACCAATACGGCGTACGACAATCTGATTGCCCTGTAACGCGCCGTTGAAAGGCGGCGGTCATGAATTCCGCAAAAACCTCGTCTCCGGACGCGGGAAAAACCATTGCCGGCAACCGCAAGGCGTCTTTCAATTTTCATCTCCTTGAAAAGCTGGAGGCGGGAATTGAATTGCGGGGTCCCGAAGTCAAGTCGATCCGGGAAGGGCTGGTCAGCCTGAACGAGAGTTTTGCGCGTATAGAAGAGAACCAGATTTACATCTACGGCATGCATATTCAGCCGTACTCCCACAGCCGGGTTGAAACCCACGATCCCATACGACCGCGCCGGTTGTTGTTGCACCGGAATGAAATCAACCGGTTGATCGGTCAAGTCACGGAAAAAGGGCGCTCGCTGGTGCCGGTACGCATCTACATCAAGCGTGGCTTTATTAAAATGGAAATAGCGCTCGGCAAGGGCAAGCAATTGATCGATAAGCGCGAAACCCTCAAACGCAGGACATCCGACCGCGAAACGGCCCGCACTATTGCCCAGCATCAAAAACGAAGCGGCAAGTGATGGTTCACCATGAAACACCTTATCGCGTTTCTTTTTCTTTTACCGGTTGCGCTTACAGGGTGCGCGTCATCTCCAAATTGCATCAGCCTGAATGATGTTATACGCAAGGAATTGCGGGGCGACCGAGGCCCTCGTTATCCGTATCGGTGCACGATGGGCGCACATCGCGGTTCTTCCGTATTGCAAAGGGAAAATACCTTGCAGGCCATCAAGGATGCCGAGGCGGATCCCCGTTATGCGTTTATTGAGTTCGATGTTCAGTACACTGCGGATGGCGAAATCGTTTTGTTTCATGACATACGGCTGTTCCGGCAATACCGTCGGCTCAACAAACTCGGCGAGGCGACCTATACCGAGTTGAAGCAATTCTCGCAAAATGAAATTCCGCGTTATTCCGATGTTATGGATATCGTAACAAAAAGGGTGAATGTGGAAATCAAGTCGCAAGGTGATGATGGGGAGGATCGCCGACTCGCAGATGAGTTGGTCCGGGATATCAAAGCACGAGGCAGAGTTCGCGAGACCATGATCAGCTCGATATCGGGAAACGTCATCCGGTATGTGAAAGAAAGGTATCCCGAATTCAAAACCGGACAAATATTCTGGTTAACCTCCTCGACATTTGTGCATCTTGATGGATTGACCGAGGGACTGTACCAAAAATTCAATGAATCCAAGGCTGATTATCTGATGCTTCATGTGGCCAACTTGAGAAACGTCGGCGACTTGTTGAAAATGAAGCCGGATAATAAAACCATTATTTTCTGGGATTTTGATGATGCCATCTACCTGGTTCACAAGGATTGGAATGATCGATTGTGGGGCGACTCCATGGCGCAGGAGTTTCGCAAGCGACTTGCATTCAAGAATTCGGGCAAGCGCCGGTGATCTGGCGCAAGGTGGGGGCGATCATCGCGGATTCAAGCTACAGCGAATTCATCCAGTTCAAGCAGGCGCGCACACAGGCAATTTCCCTGCCGTGGAAGCTGTGATCGGCATCGGGTACGATGATCGAGGCGAATTTATTTGATCGCGTGACCCTGGCCAGACGTTCAGCCGCTTCCCGCACCGGAATACACGCGTATTGTTCCTTTTCGGGGAAGGCGGCAAGTATCGGAAGTGTAATGGAGCGAAAAATGCGGAGTTCACCGTCGAGATGAAACAATTTGGCCTCCAGCTCTTTTGAATCCGCCGCACTCAAGAAGCGCCGGGCGCTGAATCCCATGCACTTGGCCGGCAAACGCTCATCTCCGCGGTCATTGGCAACCAAGGCGCGCGCCCGGCGAATCCAGCCCGCATATTCACGTCCCAGGTCCCGCCGGGCGATGGCGAGATCATCGCCAAGGCCGGCCAGAATCAACGCCTTCACCAAAGGTGATTTCCTGCGATGGTGGTGGTATACGATTTTCTGGCATCCGGTGCTGTGGCCGAGCAGGATAACATTCCGGTATCCATAATTTCGCGCCACGGCAAGCGCGGCGTCGATATCAGCTACGCAGTCCCTGAAATTTTCATCCGCGACATTTCCCTCACAACCGCGATTGTTGAAACTCAAGACGTCCCATCCCGCCCGGGGGCCCAGCCGCATCCACGCTTTTTTAAACCGGGATTTATAAAAGTTACTGCCCATCCCGTGCACAAAAATCAAAAGGCTTCGGCTTTTTCTGGCGCCGTTAACCAAGTAGCCATCCAGCGTGGCTTTGGTTTTTCCGGGTAATGGCAATGTAACCAGATTTCCCGGTATGGCGGATTGGAGATGCGTCATTTCAACGCCTCGCGGATGTGCTCCACATCATCGCGGATTTGGCGGATCAAATCGCGCTCATCATCAAATCGGCGGTCATCATCCCTGATTCGGGCGATGAAGGATGTCGTCAAGGTTTTGCCATACAAATCACCGGTGTATTCGAGCAGGTGAACCTCCATGGCACCATGTTGCGGTTCCGGGTGGGCAGAGAGGTATAGCGCACCCTTGAATATGCGGCCATCCATGTTCACCTTGGCGGCGTAGATCCCCGGAGGCGGCAATGCACAACCGGTTACATCAATGTTTGCCGTGGGAAATCCGAGGCGGCGCCCGCGTTTCATACCATGAATTACCGGCCCGCACACGCTGTGTGGACGGCCAAGCATTGCTGAAGCATCTTCCAGATTCCCGGAGATCACGGCCTCGCGAATACGCGTGCTGGATATGGTTTTCCCCCCTCGCAACACCGGCGAAGCAACGTTTACATGAAAATCAAGGGATCGGGATAATTCGCGCAAAAGTTCAACATTGCCGCGAGCGCGACGCCCGAAACGCCAGTTTTCGCCAATCACAATACCGCGCAACTTGGGGATGCGACGCACCAGCTCCTCTAGAAACGACTCCGGCTCCAACTGCGCGAATGCCGGTGTGAAGGGCACAATGATGCAACCGTGAATTCCGGTTCCGGATAAAATATCCAACCGGGCGGGAAGTGTGGTTAAAAGCGGCGGAGCTGAATCCGGCATGACGACGCGCAAGGGGTGGGGATCAAACGTCATGACCCAGGCGTCGGCATTTTCACGCCGCGCATTTTCCCGGCAAATTGATATCACTTGCTGATGACCGAGATGCACGCCGTCAAAAACGCCGATGGCCGTCACAAGTGGCCTGGGTAGCGTAGAAAGTGCATCTAACGAGCGGATGATGTGCATGGTTTCATGCGACAAGGCTTATGGCCTGTCCGATGGGGATGATTCTTTGATAAAGTTGATCGGGGCTTAATTTCACGATTTCCTCCACGGTAATCGCGTCCGCCACATTGAATTTTCCCGATTCCGTTCGTCGCAAGGCTTTCATATGCGCGCCGCATCCCAGCGATTCGCCAATGTCATGGCACAGGGTGCGGACATACGTACCCTTGGTACAGCGAAGCGTAAAATCCACTTCAGGTCCGCGTTTGCTGTTCATGATGAATTTGTAAACGTGAATCAATCGGGGTTCGCGCTCGATAACTTCGCCTTTGCGCGCGAGTTTATAAAGCGGAACGCCGTTTTTCTTGATTGCCGAAACCATGGGCGGCATCTGCATCTGGTCGCCGATGCGTTTTGACATCTCGGCTCGAACGGCTTCGTCCGTGATATGATCGCAGGGTTTTGTCTCCAGTATCTCGCCGTCGGCATCCTGCGAGTCGGTGGTGGCGCCGAGCATCATGACGCCCTCGTATGTTTTGTCGGATCCCATGATGCGGTCGGACAAACGTGTGCCTTTGCCGGTGAGCAGGATCAGGAGTCCGGTGGCGAGAGGGTCAAGTGTTCCGCCGTGACCCACTTTTTTGATACGAAAGTGACCCCGGATTTTGGCCACGACATCATGCGAGGTGAAGCCGGCCGGTTTATCAACCAGCAGAACGCCATCCCAGGGGTCGAGGGTGGCGGATGTGAAACTGCGATAATTATTCATTCCCGTTGCGCCCCTCGCCGGCATCGTGTTCTTCAAATTGTTCGGGGTTTTCATCCTCAAGCCGCGCAAGCAGATTGAGAACCTGGTCGCCCGCCTCAATGGAGTGATCAAGTTCAAATGATATTTGCGGGGTATATTTCAACACGACGTGTCGTGCGACATTTTGTTGAACATCTTTGCGATGAGCGCGTATCAGGTTCATCAAATTGCGTTGGACGGATTCGTCGCCACGAATGGAAACGTAAACCCGGGTATGCCGAAGGTTACTGCTGGTGACCACCCGGGTGACGGTAACGGCGGATATATCCGCACCGGGGTCGTTGATGACGCGGAAAAGCGACTCGGCAATTTCCTGCTTGAGCAGTTGGTTGACTCTGGTCAGGCGATCAATACTCACCGGCTAATCCTTCCACATGGCGGCTGAAGCCGCGAAACATACCCCAAACCGTTACAACGACTGGGCGATTTTTTCCACTTCGTAAAATTCGATGATGTCGCCGATTTCGAAATCGCCGAAGTGGTCGAGGCGAATACCGCATTCCTGTCCCTCGCGCACTTCCGCGGCGTCGTTCTGGTAGCGCTTAAGCGCCGCCACCGCGCCTTCAAAAATTACATCGCCCTTGCGGCGAACGCGGGCGCGGGAGCGTGAAGTGACCTTGCCACTGCGCACGAGGCAACCGGCGACCCGGCCTTTTTTGCCGAGATCGAAAACCTGTTTGATTTCCGCCTGACCATGCTGGGTTTCCCGCAGGATGGGGTCCAGCATTCCGGCCATGATGTTTTTAAGATCATCCATCAATTCATAGATGATGTTGTAAAGCTTGATTTCAATGCCTTCGCGCCGGGCAAGGCTGTTGACCCCGTTTTCCTTGGCGACATGAAAACCGATAATCACGGCATTGGACGCGCTCGCCAGGAGAACGTCGTTGTTGGTGATGTTGCCGACACCGCTTAAAAGTGTCTTGACCGACACCTTCGCGCTCTTGATGCCGTCGATAATGTGTTGAATGGCTTCCAGGGAGCCTTGTACATCGGACTTGATGATGACATTCAGTTCTTTTTTGCCGCTGATATCGGCTTGCTGTAATAGCGATTCCAGCGAAGCGCGTTTGGGTTGCGCATTGGAAAGCGTGTTTTCGCGAATTTTCGCCTGCAATTCTTCGGCGGATTCGCGGGCTACCCGATCGTTTTCCTGCACGTTGAATTCAGAGCCGGCTTCGGGTACGCCGGAAAGTCCCAGGCATTTGACGGCGGTGGACGGGCCGGCTTCCTTCACTTTTACGCCTTGATCATCGATAAGGGCCTTGATTTTGCCCCAGTGAGGGCCGACCAGAATGGCGTCACCGACCTTGAGTGTGCCCTTGCGAATCAATAATGAAGCCGTGGGTCCCATGCCGGCCTCGAGTTGAGCTTCGATAACGTACCCCTTTGCTTTGCGTTTGGGGTCGGCCTTCAATTCCAGCATTTCCGCTTGAAGGTCGATCATTTCCAGCAGGTGATCCACGCCTTCGCCGGTTTGGGCGCTGACTGGACAGCACACCGTGGTTCCACCCCAATCATCCGGGGTCAGGCCTTCGGATTGCAGTTGTTGTTTAACGCGGTCGGGATTTGCGGCGCGCAAATCGATTTTGTTGATCGCGATCATGATACAGACTTTGGCCGCCTGGGCGTGTTGAATAGCTTCGCGGGTCTGCGGCATCAAGCCGTCCACGGCATCGATGACAATCACGGCAATGTCCGTGAGGTTGGCCCCGCGCGCGCGCATTTTCGTGAATGCCTCGTGGCCGGGAGTATCCAGAAACGTGATACTGCTTTTGGCGGTCTTTACCGTGTAAGCGCCGATATGTTGAGTGATACCTCCGTCTTCACCCGCGGCCACCCGGGTTTTGCGAATGCGATCGAGCAAGGACGTTTTACCGTGGTCGACGTGGCCCATGAAAGCTACCACCGGCGGACGGGTCTGCAGGACCTCCGTTTCGTCCTCTTTTTCGGTTTTGGTGTCCGCTTTTGGCGGAGGTTGAACTGTAGTCTTGGGTTGTTTCTTTTCCTGTTCAATCGTGAAGCCGTGGCGGTCCGCCAAAGCTTGAATGATCTTAAGTTCAATCTTCTGATTGATCGAAGCGAAGATATTCATCTTCATTAATTCGGCAATCAGCAGGTTTGGTTTGATCCCCATCATGTCGGCCAGATCACGGACGACCACCGGGGGTTTGACGACCAGAATGGATTTTTCGGCGGGTTTGGCCGGTTCCGGAGCTTTTTCTTCCACGACCGGAGGTTGAGTGGCGGACGGAGCCGGTTCAACCGGCGCTTCGGCTACCTGTACCTTGGCTGGTGTTGGATCCAACAAGTCGCGAATGGCCGCAACTTGTTCGGGGGACAGCGCCGCCATGTGATTCTTTGAATCAAACTTCAAAGACACATGGATTTTGTCCAGCAGATCCTTACTGCTGATATTATATTCTTTTGCTAGCTCGTGTACTCTCATGAAACCTAACTATTCAATGGACGGGTGATCAAAATGCCGCTCCGCGGCTTCGCGTATCTTTTTGGCAACATCCGGTGTAATGCCTTCGATTTCCTCAAGGTCGGACAATTCAGCGGCGAGAATACCTTCAAGCGTCAGGAATCCGGATTGCACCAGCAATTCCGCATTGTCTTCACCGATGCCCTCTACGGCCGCCATACTGGCAACCGCCATGGCAACCTTCTCTTCAAAACTGATATCGGTTTCTTCCTTCTGAATGTCAATTTTCCAACCGGTCAATTTTGCGGTCAGGCGCGCATTCTGTCCCTTCTTTCCGATAGCCAGGGATAGTTGGTCGGCATCCACGATAATGTTTACGGTGCGCATGGATTCGTCAATGGTGAGCCGCACGAGTTTGGCGGGGGCGAGGGCATTGGTGACGAAGGTCTTGACGTCGTCGCTCCAGCGTACGATATCAATTTTTTCACCGGATAACTCACGCACGATATTCTTGACGCGAATGCCTTTCAGGCCGACGCAGGCTCCGACCGGGTCAACTTTGTCGTCGTGGGAAATTACCGCGATTTTGGATCTGAATCCGGCTTCGCGGGCGATGGCTTTGATTTCCACGGTCTTGTCATTGATTTCCGATACTTCGAGTTCAAACAGGCGACGGACAAAATCCGGATGACTGCGGGAAAGCGTGATCTGGGTTCCGTTTTGCGCATTTTCCACGTTCAATACCAACGCTCGAATCCGATCGCCGGCCACATACTGCTCGGTCGGGACTCTTTCCTTGGCGGGAAGAATGGCTTCCGCGCGACCAAGATCGACCACGACATCGCTCCGTTCAAAACGACGCACCGTTCCACTGACAATGTCACCTTTGCGGTCTTTGTATTCTTCAAAAATTTTGTCTTTTTCCACCTGGCGGATCTTGTTCATGATCGCCTGCTTGGCGGTTTGCGCCGCAATGCGCCCAAAATCCTTGGGTGTTACTTCGACTTCAACAATCGAACCGAGCACGGAATCCGGTTTGATAATACGGGCGGCCGCCAGGGCGATTTCGTCGTTTGGTTTGCTAACGCTTTCAACTACAGCTAGTTGTGAATAAACGCGTACATCGCAGGTCTTTCGATCGATCGCTACGCGAATATTCTCGGCATGACCGATTCCCCGTTTTGAGGCGGTCTGCAAAGCATTTTCCACCGCGGAAAGTAATGTTTCCCGGTCAATGCCACGCTCGCGTTCCATATATTCCGCAACTGCCAATAATTCGCTGTTCATATCTAACGCCCTTTATTGCAAGTATTTATCCGAAATCCCGATCACCTTGCCGTAGTCTGTAGACAAAAAAAAGTGGGTACGGACCCACTCTTACTACAGTGTCCTAAATTTTCAAACTGCGAGTATATCCAAACAGCCCGGTCGGTCAAGAGTTCTTTTCTGATTACATGGATGACAAATCCACCCGTTCATATCGTGCGATGCTGTTTTTGCAACCTATTCATATTAAACACAATGCAGGCAAATGCATGGGTTGTTTTGGGCGCTTACATGCGGCTGTCTTGAATGTGCCTGATTTGTTCTGGCGCTACCACCTGATTGAAGTTGACGAGTGGAGGTGGTGTCGGATACGTTTTACTTTGCGCTTTCGTCTAAATAATGAGGGTTGATTGTTCGCTTTATCATACTGCAATGAGGTCGTATGGCGGTCGATTGCGTAAACAAAAGCGTCATTCCGGGTTAGATTTATACGTTGGGTGTGCAGTTTTAGTCGTGAATAAAAAGCTTCATAGTTGGCGCCTGTTCGTTGCCAGTCTCACTATTTTAGTGGCTACGGCGGCGTGTGCTTATGCGCTGATTGTAAGTTTGGACGTGTACGTTGAATTTGCGCTTCTCGACGAAAATGGCGATCCGCTCGCCGACGGCATGACCGTCATGGTTTTCGGCTCGACTGATAACATCAACGACGGACCGACGCTTTATGGCGGTACCAATGTAATTGCCAATTCCACGCAAGGCGATGATATCCTGCTCGCCACCATCACCATCAGCAGTAATGAGTCCGGCATTGCCGGCGGTTTTTTTGCCACGATTACGTACGACTCCGATGTTGTAAATTACGTTTATATTCGTTTTTTCAACGCCCCTCCCAATGCGCTTACCGGCATGATTTACTGGGGCACATCCGCGGTCTACCAGCTTGGTGTCACCCTCGGCGTATCCACCGTGAACTTTACGCCTGAAACCAACCTGGTTACGGATAATTATAATAACTTCGTGATCATTCCAGAACCAAGCACCGCAAATCTTTTTGTAATGGTGGCCGGGATGATGTGGGCCATGAGGTCGCACATGCGCAAACGCGAACTGGTCCGGTCAGCGGAGGGAGAAAATACGGCATCATGAAAACGAAAGCACTTATTCTCGTTTTGACGATAATCACGCCGACCTTGTTGCTCGCGCAGTTTGTCCCGGTTCATTTCGGTGTCAAAAATCCCGTATACAATGAATTCGGTGTTTTGCTTGAGGGAACAGCATCCAATCCCGGCGCTTTGGTTCAGATTCTTGATGTTACGCTTGGCGTATTCCCTCCCGATGTCAACGGCAACCCTCACCCCGATAATCCCGTTGTCAGCGAATCCCATGTCGGCGTGGGAACCGATCCTTTTGCCGGCCAGATTGGAAAGTTTTCCGGTGCATTGCCCATGATTCGAAGCGCCGGAACCACCAAAATCATGGCCAGAATATTCAATAAAACAACCGCGGAAGATTCGTCTTTCTATATCGACGGACAAGTTTTTGACATTCCAAAGGATGGCGACACCTACAGCATTTACATGATTGAAGCCGGTCAGACCTCAACGGAATTGGACACGAGTGACGATGACGGTGATGGCCTTTCCCGCTCCTGGGAGCGCAGTCTGGGTACCGACCCCTTGAATCCGGATAGCGACGGCGATGGGGTTTCGGATGGCGATGAATTTCTTGCCGGCACCGACCCGCTGGATGCCAGCTCGTTTCTCATGATGGTGGAGCTTGTTCCTGTGGGCAACAACCTCATGATTCTGTGGGACGCTGTAGAGGGTAAAACATACCAATTACAGTATGCGGTTGGTTTTGACGCCACGGAGTTTGATTTCATCGATATCAACCCACCTGTTATAGCGGTCGGTGATCAGGCTTCCACAACGATTACGAATGGCACCATTCCGGCAAATGCCACATTCCGCGTGGAATTGTTGCCTTGATTCATGCGCTACGTAAATAATGGAGTCTTGCCCGGAGATGGCAGTGTTCCGTGACCTCCCCGAATCATAATTCCCATTCCTTTGACCCGCTTCCGCCGGTGATTGTTGCCGTCACCGGCGGCATCGCCGCTTACAAGATAGCGGACTTGGTGAGCCGCATCAAAAAAATGTCGATTGATGTGCAGGTCATCATGACCGATGCCGCGACAAAATTCGTGTCGCCTCTTACGTTCGAAGCGTTGTCGGGTCGGAAAACGTTCACCACCCTTTTTCCGAATACAGAACCCCAACATGCCAATGATGTGTATCCGCACCTTTATCCGGCCACCGGTTGCGCGGTATTCATGGTCGCTCCGGCTACTGCGGATATCATCGCGAAACTCGCGAATGGTGTGGGTGATGATATTGTTTCCACCAGCGCTTTGTCCCTGCCCGCTTCCTGCCGCCGTTTTTTCGCGCCGGCCATGAATGTTGAAATGTGGCGACAACCCGCAGTTAAGCAAAATGTCGCCCGGCTTGAACAATTGGGCTGGACCCGCATCGGTCCCGATGCCGGCGATCTCGCCTGCGGTATGACTGGTGAGGGCCGGATGTCCGAGCCGGCGACCCTGGCCCATGTGATCGCAACTTCCCTGTCGGAATTCACCACCGAGGCTGTTTCGCTTGCTGGTAAAAATGTGACCATTTTTTCCGGACCGACGGTTGAATACCTCGATCCCGTGCGATACATCAGCAACGCCAGTTCCGGCAAAATGGGAAAATCTCTGGCCGAAGCCGCAGTGGCGCGTGGCGCCGATGTACATTTGATTACCGGACCTGTCCCCGCGATCAATCTGCCGATGTCGAATGCCATTCGTGTAGAAAAAATTACCAGCGCCGAGGAATTATTGTCTGCCGGTCAACGAAGTTTTTCCAGAAGCAACGTGGTAATTTATGCGGCGGCGGTATCCGATTACCGCCCGGCTGTCCGCCGCCAGGAAAAACTGCCCAAGACATCCGGCAACTTTGCCCTGGAGTTGGAAGCAACGCCCGATGTGGCGGCCACATTGAATCGACAAAAGCGGCCTGATCAAGTGGCCATCGGATTCGCTTTACAATCGCACGATGGCGAGCGCCTGGCCGTGGAAAAAATGAAAGCCAAAAAATTCGACGGCATCGTGCTGAACTCACCGGAAGCGCTGGGGCAGGACAGCGCAACCTATACGTTTTTTGACGCCGCCAGCAACCACGGCGACGCGTGGGGTACGCTGACCAAACGCCAATGCGCGGATAAAATCCTGAACTTCGCGGCCAATCTCGTTAAACCCTGATTCAGAAGTTGGATCCGTTGATAGCGCGGATGTGCGCGAATGCAAAGAGGTTGTACTCTCAACGTGATATATGGATTCTGCCGTCGAACTGGAACGACCAGGCATTCATAATGCTTTTCTAATCTGCGGTTAATCTTCTTCGGTTTTCGCGTTACAGCGTAAATCAATAATTCGGATCCGGCTTTAATTCGGCCAGCTTTTTGAGGTTGATGGTCGTCAACAGCTTCTTGACCTTGTCCATGTCGACGCCGCTTGACTCTGCTTCCACTACAAACCGACCATCCACCATCACATTAATGCTACCCGATTTGTAGGTGTTCTCAAAAGTTTCCTGTGCCGAAAATCCCTGGATTTTTGTGGTCCGTTCATAACCATCGTCGGATTCGCGCTCCATTTCCTGTTGCGCCCAGGCATATTGGGCGATTTTCATGAATTCGCCCATGGCGCTGATGTCGGAAAGCTTCACCGTGATGGTTTGATTGTCTTTGGCATAGGTGCCCTGGGCGTAACTGATGTTCATTCCGAACGCGGCATTTTTCCCCGCTTCCGTATTTGAACGGCGCATCCCTTCAAACTCGGTTGGCAACAAATCACGCAACTGCCGTTGGTGAACCACCTGGTTCGTCGCACCGCCGCCGCCGCCCATCAACATCCCGAGCGCTTTCATGGCGTCCTGCATTTCCGTGCCGACGTTCGGTTGGGCAAACGTTACATGCGGGAAGGCGGCAAACGCGGATATCAGCAAGGCGTACGGCAGAAGTTTATTCATGGTATTAATTCCTTTATTTACTGGAACAAATTTACACTGTGGTGTAATCTATCAAATAGAAAGACGTGACGCAACGGGATAGCTGAATCTTGTGGCGAATAAAACAACACGGTTATCTTTTATGCGCGGCTTGTCAAAAGTCGCATCGCAGTATTATCCCCGCAATTATTTTCGAACACCTTACCGTCGTATGTGGTCTATTGTTGCATGACGCACCTTGAATACAATCTGGGCCGTCAGCCCCTTGACGCGGTCATGACCGAACGCGGTTTGACCAATCATCAACTCGTGTCTGCTTCCGGCGAATTTCTTACCCATAAAGTTGTCGGTAAGGCGCGCAAGGGTCGCCGCCTTACCCGCCGCGCCCAGGAGAAGATCCGGGCCGCGTTGAACCGGACCGGTGACCAGCACGCTTATCGCCATGAGGAGTTGTTCAATTACACAGGATCATAGAATTTTTCCAATACCTGGATAAAACGCCTGCCGCGTTTTCCAGGGAATGGAAAGCAGGAAAAAGTCGAAACCCCAAACACATAAGGAGACGTTATGGATATTCTGATTCACTCTGAAGGGTTCACCCTCGATGAACGGAAAAAAGCATTGGTGGAGGAAAAAGTGGGACGACTTGAGCACTATGCGCCCCGGGCATTACGCGCACGCGTAACCTTGCGGATGGATAGCGCCCATCATAACGACAAACAGTTCGCGGCAAAAATCCTCATGGAAATTCCCGGCAACGATCTTGCCGCGGAGAAGAAAGCGGGCGAGCCGCTCGAAGCGGTCGATCTGCTGGTGGAAAAAATGGAACGTCAACTGGAACGGCGCAAGACCGAGCGCATTTCCCGCCGCACGAAAGGATTAACTGAAAAAGCCATGGCCATGGCCATGTTGTAATAACAATCAGCGCGCCGATTCGTCAAACGGCGCGACCCATTCAACGTCCGGGAATTCGTTTTGAATCGCCCGGACGTTTTGTTTGTCCGAAAGCAACTTGATGTTCGGTCCGGCATCCATGGTGAAATATACCGGCATGCCGTTTGCGCGAAGCGCCCAGACCTTCTGCATGGCTTTCACCGATTCCGGCCACCAGAACAATGTCGGGGGCCACGCCGCGATGGCTGTGGCATGCATGGCCAGCGCATTGTTTTCCGCCGCGCGTCCCAGTGTGTCAAATGCCTGTTCCGCAATCGCCTGTCGGATAATTTGCAAATCCCGTTCCACTTGCGACGGCCACGACCGGTAAAGCACCGACTCCGCCACGGTTTCGCGCATGGCGTCACGTGAGCTGACGGTTTTTTCCATCGTGGATATTTTCACCAGCCCCATGCGCAGATCAGGCCACGTTTCCGGAAGCAGTTCGGCAAAGCTGTCCAGGCCGTCGTCCTGACTGCCCGCATGCCATTGAACAAAACCGTGATAGACCGATCGGCTTGCGCTTCCACTGCCGAGGCGGGCGAGTATCGATAATTCGCGACGATCAAGATCCCATCCGAACAATTCATTCATCGCCAAAGCCAACGCCGCGTATCCGGACGCCGAAGAGGCCAGGCCGGCCGCCGTGGGAATGGTGTTGTGGGTGATCACTTTAAAGCCCTGTTTTGCGTCGCGACGGAACAAGTCGAGATATGCACGCAGGCGCCGGGCAAAAGTGGTGTCTTCGGGAACGGGAAGACCATTCAAGATAACCTCGTCGGCGCCGGCAACCGGCTCTACCGTTGTGGTTGTGCCGAGGTGCCCCAGGCTCACGGATAAACTGGATGTGACCGGCAGGTTGATTTCCTCGTTGCGTTTGCCCCAGTATTTGCAAAGCGCAATATTCGCCGGCGCTGATGCCGTGCCGTTTGCCGCCGCGGCCTCAAATTGACCGCCTGTGATGCTTTGAACCACATCCTGTTTATTCAATGCGAATTCCTTCCCGTGATGTCACAATATCAAATTGCTCAAAAGAGGAAAACGATGGTTTTGCTTTGCCCCAACCAACTGCGCAGTCGCCCAGGCCTGATCCGGAAATCTTGGCCCCGCTGATTGCCGGTTGGCCGCGAAGTAATTCGACGCACTGATCCAGTTCTGGCGTGCTGACGCCAAGTTCGGCCATGAGTTCCTGTCCGCGGTTTAACGCATTGCCAAACGCGGGGGCATTCGAAGCGGTAAGTGCAGTGCGCGCCGATTCAACGGTATCGCTCATGGCGTCATATATTCGATCGCGTGACTCATCGCGACCGGCCCACGCATTGGTTACGCGTTCAATGACTGCGGGAGTAGGCGTTTTGTATCCGCAATAAAGTGCCGTGATCGGGTGGATGTCTTTGTTTATGACGCCCGGATCATGTCCCATTTGGTAATGGACAATGCCGCCCATGACGCTGGCCGCCGCATCGGCGCCGGAGCCGCGACCCTGCACTTGCTGAATAACCGATCGCGCATGAGTAAATATTTCCGGTAGCGAGAGGCGACCATGCGTGGACGTGTAAAGCGCGGCGACCATGGCGGCGGTGACAGCGGCGGATGTACCAAAGCCGATGGTCGGCGGCATGTCTGCCTCGATCAGAGCCTCCAATCCGCCCGGCAGGGCGTCCGGAATATGGCGTAGAGCGCCGATTGCGAAACGGAAGGATGGGTGATCGGGAAGATCATCGCGATCGCCCTCGTAATCGCCCAGTGCGGAGGCAATCGTAACCATACCGTCATTTCGAGGAGCGATCGAAACCCGCACTCGCCGATCAATCGCCGCGACTAGGCAGGGATGACCATGCAACACCGCATGCTCACCCAAAAGCATAAGACTGCCCGGCGCGGATACAATCAGCGGTCGGGTCATGGCTTGTTCCTGAAGTTCGACATGGCATGCACTATGGCGGAATTAAAGACCACAGACAAGAATGTCTGTGTTACATTAGGCAAAGCATGCATTCCTGCCTGCTAAAAGACCACAGACAAGAATGTCTGTGTTACATCGGGGTAACGCAGGCATTCCTGCCTGCGTGTAAAATACAGACAGGAATGTCTATGTCACATCTGGGTAGCGCAGGCATTCCTGCCTGTTGAAATTTAGTTATCCCAAACAACTTCTCATCAAGCTTGATTTTCTCTGATCAAATTGTTTCCTTGTGCCGCGAAATGAACACTAATCAAATGAACGCGACAATTTTTGATCGTTGGGAAGGTCGTATTGGTTTGAACCCACTGGTAGAAATCAAGTTTTCCCGCAGGAATCTGCCACATTGGAATTGCGATGATGTGATATACTGGGTGACGTTTCGTCTCGCAGATTCACTTCCGGCAAAGGTGCTGGAACAGCTCACCGAACAATAGGCAGCTTGGATACGTTTGCATCCCAAACCATGGAGCGATGATTTGTGGTGCGAGTACAATGCTCGTTTTGGCGATCGTGTTGATTCTTGGTTGGACGCCGGTCATGGCGACTGCGTTTTGAGGCAGGATGAAGTTCGGGAATTTGTGAAACAAAGCCTGATGAAGTATGATGGAGAGCGCATGCATATTCATGCCGCAGTCATAATGCCTAATCACGTGCACATTCTAATGGAACCGCTCGGTGAATATTCATTGCCACAACTACTCAAAGGGATCAAAGGCGCCAGTGCGCGATTAGCAAACAAACACCTCAACCGCAATGGCGCCTTTTGGATGAATGAGTCCTATGACCATATTGTGCGTAGTGGAAAAGAATACCGGCATTTTATTCGTTATATTCTTGAAAATCCGGGAAAAGCGCGCCTCACGGATGGCCATTATTGGCTCTATTTAAAGGAGTGACACAGACAAGAATGTCTGTGTCACATCGGGGTAACGCAGGCATTCCTGCCTGCGTGTAAACCACAGACAAGAATGTCTGTGTTACATTGGGCAACGCAGGCACTCCCGCCTGCTAAAAGACCACAGACAAGAATGTCTATGTCACATCGAGGTAACGCAGGCATTCCTGCCTGCGGTTTTTGACAATCAATCAATAATCCGCGTGCCCAATGGGTCGCCGCGTACGCAGGTGATGGTGTAGCCGTAGTCTTTGCAGAGTTGGGTGGGTGGTTGTTCGTCCAGGACCAACACCATGCCGGCGTTGTCGCCGCGGATCGATCCCGCGCCGCATACTTTGGCGGCGCCGCCGATGGTTTCAATGGATGCGATGAAGCGCTGAACTTTTTCCGGCACCACGCCGATGCGGGCCAGCAACTGATTGTTTTCGCGAATGTGCCGGCGGATTTCGTCCATGTCGTTTCGGCGGATCGCGTCTTCCATGCCGACCGTGACGCTCTCGAAATCATTCCAGATGCTGTCCTTTTCCAAGCGGTCTCGCACCGAGACCACGCACTCGCCGGTGGTCGCTTCCGGTGTTCCCGTATTGATGAGGTACAGATTGAAACGGGGCAGGGGCACCGATGTCGCCTCTCCATTACGAAACAGAGCGCAACCGCCGTTCACCGAAATGTAGGAGTCCACACCGCTCGGGTATCCGTGCTGAAGCTTTTCCGCTTCCATGCTGTAGCGGTAATACCAGTCGGGGCGGAATTCGACACGGAAGTAATGTCCCACCGCGCGCGCGGCGCTCAACACCGTGGCGGCCGAGGAGCCGAGTCCGCAACCGATGGGGATGTCGGACTTCGTTTGAATGTTCAAGCCTTCATTGAGTTTAAGATGCAGACCGTCGAGAAAGTTGATGAACATGTACTCGAACAGTTCCACCGGTTTGTACATGACGTCGCGGATGCCCAATTCACCATTCAAAAACAACCGGTAATTGCGCAACACACGTTGTTGCATGTCCCGCAACGCGCGAAGCGTGAAGGAGTCGCTCGATTGAAAATCAACGAGGTTGAAAGAAACCATGTCGCCAGGACTGGTGGTGATGATTGATTGGGCGGAGCGATCGATGGCCATGGCCAGCGCCGGTCGTCCGAAGACAACCGCATGCTCTCCGCTCAAGATCAATTTTCCCGGGGCAATAGCTTTCATGTCAATTTCTCGTATATGCGCTTATGCTGATTCACTCCGGCGAGTCGAAACGCCCCCGTCCGGTATTGGGCAAATGTATGCTCCCCGCCGTCGGTGGGGAAGCGTAAATTAAAGATATCCTCATATTGCTGGAAGGAAAGTTCGGTGCGGTTGGCCAGCATGTCGCGATGCGCGTTGGATCGGATGTGCTGTCGGTATCCCGGCTGGACGACCCCGCTGAAGTATTCGGCCACACAACCCGAACCATAACTGTAAAGGCCAATCCGTTTGCCGGCGAGATCCTGTTGCGTGTGATCGAGCAGGGAGTTCAGTCCCACATACAGCGACGCAGAATAACTGTTGCCGGTGATCCGGTTGTAACGCAGGGAATCGGCCAGAATTTCCTCGGCCTGCTCCTCGGTGATCGTCACGTTGTTATGTTTTGCCAGTCGCTCCTGGGCCTTCACCGCGATTTTGGTGAAGGGCAGGTGATAACAGAACCGGTCGATATCGTGGTAGGTGCGGTTGGATAATTCCGCGTATTGTTTCCATGTTTCAAGCAGGGCGCTTAAATAAACACGGGTCGAATACTTTCCATCCACCACGGCCTGGTCGCGGTAATTCGGTCGCCAGAAATCCATGACATCGTCGGTGAACATTCCCGCTTCTTTGTCAATCGCGAGAATGCGCGGATTCGCCGATACCATCATCGCCACCGCGCCGCAACCCTGGGTCGGTTCGCCGGGACTGGCCAGATCGTAACGGGCAATGTCGGCGCCGATCACAAGCGCTTTGGCCTTCGGGTTGCGTTCGACCATGGCCAATGCCATTTGCAATCCCACCGTCTGGCCGTAACAAGCTTCCTTCAGCTCTACCGTGCGGCAACGTTTCGGAAGATTAAGCAAACCGTGAACGAAAATGCCGGCGGCTTTTGATTGATCGATTCCCGACTCTGTCGCAAAAAGCAAAAGTTCCAGATTAGACAAGTCCTGGTCTTGAATAAGCGGCAACGCGGCGTTGGCCCCCATGGTGACGATATCTTCATCCGGCGGTGGTATCGCCATCTTTTCCTGGCCAAGTCCGACATAGAATTTGTTGTAGTCCGTGCCGCGCGCTTCGGCCAGTGTCTTGAGGTCGATAAAATAGCGCGACGTATAAAAGCTTATGGCGTCTATGCCGGTCTTCATTTTTTCCATGGAGCGGATAATATCAAGTTCTCGCGGTCAAATAAATCTGTAATATTTCGGGCTCCGAGCAGAAACATGGCCGTTACAAATTCGCGGCGCAATCGGCGAATGACGTTTCGTACGTCATCGACCGAGGTCATGGCCGGTTTCAGGAACGGCGAGGCCAGTCCGCTCACCGATGCGCCCAGAATTGTTGCTTTGACCATATCGATCCCCGAGCGAATACCGCCGGAAGCGATCAGGCCGAAGTGATGGCGAAGCGGTTTCAGTTCATGAAGCGCCAACGGAGTCGGAATGCCCCAATCCTGGAAGAGAATGCCAAGCTCATCCTGATCGCTCCCATCCTGCCGATGATGCTCGATGCGGCTCCACGAAGTTCCGCCCGATCCCGCGACATCGATGTACTTCACGCGGCTTTCGGCCAACCGCTTCGCGTCGTCGCGCGAAATGCCGGCGCCTACTTCTTTTACGATCACGGGTCGTGACAGCGCGCCGGCAATGTCGTGAATTTTCGCGGCCAACCGCGAAAAATTCGTGTCGCCTTCCGGTTGCACGGCTTCCTGCAGGGGATTCAGGTGAAACACCAACGCATCCGCATCGAGAATTTCAACCGCTTTGCGCGCGTGATCGATTCCGAAGCCTTCGTTAAGCTGTACGGCTCCGAGATTGCCGAGCAGTACCGCGGTTGGCGCGTGTTCGCGCAAGGCAAAACTGGACGCGGCCTCCGGATTGGTGAACATCACGCGTTGCGAACCCACGCCCATCGCAACTTGTTCGGCTTCCGCCGCCGCCGCCAGGTGGCGATTGATGGTTTGCACCAGTTCATGCGCGCCACCGGTCATGCACGATATCAACAACGGAAACGAAAGTTTCTTGCCCAGAAATTCGGTTGATGGATCAATTTCCGCTAATGAAATCTCCGGCAAGGCCCGGTGGGTCAGGCGAATTTCGTCGAAATAAAATTTGCGCCGGTCAGTTTCCCGGTCCTCGTTGATGATGGAAATGTGCTGGACCTTGCGATTGTTGGTGGGGTCGGATGTATGGGGTTTTTTGGGCATGAACAATAAATACCGTGAGACCGTTTATTTGCGTTCGAGTTTTTCGTGCGCGCGCATAAGTTCGCCGGGATTGGTCTGCGCGGCAAGCAGGGACAGTTCGCCGCACCAGACCGTCGCGGCGGCCATGATGGCGAGTCGCCGGGCATTTTCACCCGTTGCGCGGTTTTCGCGGCATCCCAACCGTTGCAGGTTTTCCTCCACGAAAGGAAGGTCCTTGCCGTTGCCGGTCGTTCCGACAATTACATTGGGCAGTGTGGCGGAAAAATACAGGCCCTGTTCCCGCGCCTCGGCATGCACGATTCCTTGAGAACCTTCCACAATGTTGGCGGCATCCTGTCCGGTCGCCAGATAAATGCCCAACAGCATGTTTGCAAAATGGGCGTTGGCGGATCGCAAACCGCCCGCCAACAACGTACCGATCAGATTTTTCTTCACATTAAGCGCCGCGACTTTTTCCGGCGTCGTTTTCAACAACCGGCGGCAGATGTCCGGGGAAATGACCATTTCCGCAACGACATATTTTCCCCGACCCAGGATGCCGTTGACCGCCGAAGGTTTTTTATCACAGCAGTAATTGCCGGAGATGGAGACATAGTTAAGGTCGGGTCGTTGGTCGAGTAGCCAACGCAGGATGGCGTCGGCGGCCTTGGTGGCCATGTTGTGGCCGGCCGCATCGCCGGTGTCGAAAGCAAAACGCAGAAAAAGGAGGTTGCCGGCGATTTGGCTGTGAATGTCCTTCAAGCGGGCGAACCGGCTGGTGGTTTTGGTGACGGCCTCCAAGTCCGACCGGTGGGCGAGGGCAAAGTCCCTGGCCGCGACGGCTTCTGCGGCACCCGGGGCTTCAACCACTACGGAGCGGGTCATCCGTTCGTCGACGACGGTTACTTTCAATCCGCCACCTACTACGGTAACCTTTGCTCCCCGGGCAACGGAGGGCCATAGCGGGCTTTCAAAAGTGGCCAATGGGACCTCATACTCCCCCGTGCATTCGGGGTTCTGAATGGATACCGGCCCGACCCATTTCATGGGTACGGATGCGAAACTATCTGGACTGACCGACTTTGTGACCATATGCGGCATACTAACAGCCGCCGTAAAATCACGCAACGGCACAATCAGGGTGGGGTTTCGGTGTTCAGTGTTTTCATAATCCTAATCCTAATCTTAATCTCCTTATCATTAACAGATTACGATTACGATTAGGATTACGATTAAGAATAAGATCGGGAATTCGGCTTGGGATCATTTGCTTTGCATGATCGCGCCTCTGTTGGGAAACACAGATATATCAGAAAATTGTAGGAAATTCCGGAGTTTGGATGTTTTCTATTTACAACGGGAATGGCAGTAACTATAAACGCCCGAAACAAAAAAGGACATTAACAAAGGCGGGCCTTATTTGGGGCCTGGAATCGATATGGAAAACGCCGCAAAAGCGACAATTAAGCAGGAATATCGGACCCATGATGCCGACACCGGTTCCGTGGAAGTCCAAGTGGCTCTTATCAGCCAGCGCATCAAGGATCTTACCGGGCACTTGCAGTCCCATCAGAAAGATCACAGCTCACGCCGTGGATTGATCATGATGGTCAGCCAACGCCGCAAACTGTTGGATTACTTACGCAAAAAAGACGAAGGCCGTTATCAGGCCTTGATCAAGCGTCTTGGACTGCGCCGGTAATCTCCATTCAATTGCATTGAAAGCCGATACTGGCGTTGCGTCCAACGCGCGCGGTTATCGGCTTTTGATGTTTATAATTCCGGCCCCTTTATCCGATATCCGCCTTATAAAAAGGAAAGAAAAATGAAAGAACTACTGAAGCGCGTCGAAGTTAACATCGGCGGCAAAATGCTGACCCTCGAGACGGGTCTTATGGCCAAGCAGGCCAGCGGAGCGGTTTCCGCCCGAATCGGTGACACCATCGTGTTTTCCGCCATCACCGCCACCAAAACCCCGCGTGAAGGCGTCGACTTTTTCCCGCTCCAAGTGGAATACCGCGAAAAGTTTTACGCGGCCGGACGTTTTCCCGGCGGCTACTTCAAGCGTGAATCCAAGCCCAGTGAACGCGAAATTTTGACCGCGCGCGTCACTGATCGCCCGTTGCGTCCGTTTTTCCCGGCCGGTTACCGCAACGATGTACAGATCAACAACGCCATGTTGAGCGCCGATGGCCAGCATGAACCTGATATCTTGAGCGTCATTGCCGCCAGCGCCGCGTTGACGGTTTCCGAGATTCCGTTTTTTGGTCCGATCGCCGCAGTGCGCGTCGGTCGCATCAACGGCCAGTTCGTGGTCAACCCCACGCACGACGAAATGGAAAAAAGCGATATCAAGCTGACCTACGCGGGCAACCGCGATTACCCGATCATGATCGAAGGCAACGCGAATGAAATCAGCGATGCCGACATGGTGGCGGCCATGAAGTTTGCCCACTCATTCATGGCGCCGATCATTGAGGCGCAACTCGAGCTTCGTCGTCAAATGGGTCTGCCGGAGAAGGTGGTCACGGAAACGTTGCCCGACTCCGAACAACTTGCGACGGCCCGTGCAATTGCCGGTGACGCCCTGATATCCGCGCTGGCCATCAAAGGCAAGCTGGAACGTCAGGACAAGGTCACGGAAATCAAGGCCTCACTGGAAGCGGCCTTGAAGGAAAAATATCCGGATATGACTTCGGAACAGTTTTTCCAATTGTTCGACGCGTTTGAAATCGAATCCACGCGCCGGCTTGTATTGGAAAAGAAAACCCGCATCGGCGGTCGCGGCTTTGATCAACTTCGCGACTTGTACGCGGAAGTCGGATTGATTCCCCGCACTCATGGTTCATCGTTGTTCCAGCGCGGAGAAACCCAGTCGCTCGCCACAGTTACCCTTGGCACCAGCGATGACGTGCAGGATCTTGACGCGGTGGCCGGCGGACCCAACGAAAAGCGGTTCATCCTTCACTACAACTTCCCGCCTTATTCCGTTGGCGAAGTTGGCCGCCTCGGCATGACCAGCCGTCGCGAAATCGGCCATGGAAACCTCGCCGAACGTTCGATCGTTCCGGTGATCCCCGCCGACTATCCTTACAGTATTCGTGTGGTCTCGGAAATCATGGAGTCAAACGGCTCGTCTTCGATGGCCAGCGTTTGCGCGGGCACCCTCGCATTGATGGATGCCGGCGTGCCGATCACCAAACCGGTGGCCGGAATATCAGTCGGATTGTTCAGCGAAAATGACCAGGCGGAATTGGTGCTCGATATTCTCGGCGCCGAAGATCATTGCGGCGACATGGACTTTAAAGTTACCGGAACCCGCAATGGAATCACCGGTTTCCAAGTCGACCTCAAGACCCGCGGTCTGCGTTGGGACTTGGTGGAACAGGCATTTTCCATGGCCAACAAGGGACGCCACCAGATTCTCGATTACATGCAAAGCGTGATCGCGGATTCGCGCGCCGACCTTTCGCCCTACGCGCCTCGTATACAAGTTCTCAAAATCAACCCCGAGAAGATCGGCGCACTCATCGGCCCCGGCGGCAAGAACATCCGCCGCATCACCGAAGTGTCCGGCGCGAAGATCGACATCGA
Organism: Kiritimatiellia bacterium; assembly: GCA_035327305.1. GTDB lineage: Bacteria > Verrucomicrobiota > Kiritimatiellia > CAIVKH01 > CAIVKH01 > CALMUP01. The sequence goes on from DAOLDL010000034.1 coordinate 28,223, forward strand.
GGACGACGGCACCGTGCGGGTATTTGCCAGTGCGAAGGAAGCCATGGACATCGCGGTTCGCGAAATCAGCGCCATTACCGCCGAGCCGGAGCCGGGCAAGATTTACCAGGGTGTCGTGACCGGGACCAAGGAATTCGGCGCGTTTGTTGAATTCATGCCCGGCCGCGAAGGTCTGGTTCATATCAGTGAATTGGCCGATTTCCGCGTGAAAGCCGTGGAAGATATCTGCAAGAACGGCGATCAGATGTGGGTCAAGTGCCTGGCCGTCGACGAAATGTCGGGCAAAGTCCGCTTGAGTCGCAAAGCCGCCATGGCCGAAATGGATCAACAAGGCGGCGACGCCGCCCAATGATCCGGAATTAATCACGGACAATTCCACACTTGCAACCGGGAGAACAAGCGCACTTGTTCTCCCGGTTTGTCTATTATATAGTGACGCGCTCAAAAAGATGAACGAAAGCAAACAGATCAAACAGGAATACTCGCGCTACTTGATTCCCAATTACGCGCCGAATCTGGTTTTCACCAGAGGCGCCGGCGTGAGGTTGTGGGATAATGATGGGCGCGAATATCTCGACTTTCTCGCCGGCATTGCCGTGATGAGCCTTGGTCATGCGCATCATAACTGGGTAAGCGCCGTGCGCGAACAGGCAGGTATTCTGACGCATGTATCAAATCTCCACGTGCATCCGTTGCAGGTCAAATTGGCAAAATCCCTCGTGGAAAAGTTTCACCCGGAAAGCAAAGTGTTTTTCTGCAACTCCGGCGCGGAAGCCAACGAAGGATTGATCAAGCTCGCCCGGAAGTGGGGACATGATCAGGGTCGGTACGAAATTATTTCATGCGGCAACTCTTTTCATGGCCGAACGCTGGCGACTTTGACCGCAACCGGTCAGGACAAAGTCCAAAAAGGTTTTGAACCGTTGCCGACCGGTTTTTCTTACGCCGAATTCAACAACGTTGAATCGTTCCGTAAAAAAATCACACCGCAAACCGTCGCGATAATTGTTGAGGCTGTCCAGGCGGAGGGCGGTGTCATTCCGGCAACCAAGGAATTTCTGCAAGGTATTCGGGCCTTGTGCGACGAACACAAGCTTCTGTTTCTTATGGATGATGTCCAGTGCGGGGTGGGGCGGACCGGTGAGTGGTTCGGATTCCAATCCTATGGTGTCCGGCCCGATGCATTTTCGCTGGCCAAGGGATTGGGCGGCGGTTTTCCCATTGGCGCCGTTGTCGCACGCGCGCCGTATTGTGATGTTTTGCAACCCGGCACGCACGGCACTACGTATGGCGGCAATCCACTGGCTTGCGCGGCCGCATTGGCGGTCTTGAACACCATCGAGGATGACGGATTGCTGGAGCATGTCCGGCGAATGGGCGCCATCTTTGGCGAGGGACTTCATCAGCTCGCCGACAAATACGATTGGATTACCGAAGCGCGAGGCCTGGGCTTGATCTGGGGCTTGGCGCTGAATCAGCCGGCAAAACCGCTCGAATTGCTGTTGATTGAAGAAGGTCTGCTGACCGTGGCCACCGCCAATACTGTAATCCGGTTTGTGCCGCCGCTTGTGGTAAGCGAAGCAGATGTTCGGGAAGCGCTTAATAAATTGGCCGTCGCCTGTGAAAAATTTAATCAGACAATTAAATCGACGCCCGCCGACGCGGTGCGTGAAGGAGTAAAAACATGAAGATCGTTCTGGCGTATTCCGGCGGATTGGACACGTCGGTCTTGTGCAAGTGGCTGAAGGAAACCTACAAGGCGGAGATCATTTGTTTTGCCGCCGATATCGGACAGGCAGAGGAACTCAAGGGATTGGGTAAAAAGGCGAAGGCCACCGGAGCCTCGAAAATTTACATCGATGATTTGCGCGAGGAGTTTGCCCGCGATTTTGTGTTCCCGATGTTGCGTGCCGGCGCTGTATATGAAAGCGGATATCTGCTTGGAACCTCCATTGCCCGCCCGCTGATTGCCAAACGACAGGTTGAAATTGCCATCAAGGAAAAAGCCCAGGCTATTGCGCATGGCGCAACGGGTAAAGGCAACGATCAGGTTCGCTTTGAGTTGACCGCCTTCGCGCTGAAACCCGACATACAGATCATCGCTCCCTGGCGTGATGAAGTTTTTCAGAAACAGTTTGCCGGCCGGGTGGACATGCTCGAATATTGCAAAAAGCATAAAATACCAGTTGAGGCCTCGGCAAAAAAACCGTACTCGATGGACCGCAACCTTCTGCACATCAGTTTTGAAGGCGGTATCCTTGAAGACGCGTGGAATGAGCCGACGGACGACATGTTCAAATTGTCGGTTTCACCGGAGAAGGCGCCGAACAAACCCGAGTATGTGGAAATTGATTTCGTGAAGGGAAATCCCGTGGCCGTCAATGGAAAGAAGTTGAATCCGCTGGGCGTCATGCTGAAGCTCAATGAATTGGGCGGCAAGCATGGTGTGGGTCGCATTGATCTGGTTGAAAATCGTTACGTGGGTATGAAGAGCCGTGGCGTTTACGAAACACCGGGTGGAACGATTATTCACCGCGCCCGCGAAGCGGTGGAACAATTGACAATGGATCGCGAAGTGTTGCATTTGCGCAACAGTTTGATCCCGCAATATGCCAAGTTGGTTTACAATGGATTCTGGTACGCACCCGAACGCGAAATGTTGCAGACCGCGATGGATGAAGCCGCCGCGAGTGTCACCGGAACTGCGCGTATCAAGTTGTACAAGGGTACGGCATCGATTGTTGGACGCAAAGCGCCGAAGTCGCTTTACGATCCGCACATGGCGTCGTTTGAAGGAAACATCGGATACGATCAGAAGGATGCGACCGGATTTATTCGATTGAACGCCTTGCGTCTGCGGGTTCGCGCCCGCACCAAATCGCGC
>DAOLDL010000035.1:0-30639 GCA_035327305.1 Kiritimatiellia bacterium
TATCCCTGAAATGGCGCCACGCCTTGCGCGACATGGGCTGTCGCCTGTTTAGTTTGAAGTCGCGAATTGCCCAGGCCAACCCTTTCCAGAAGTCCCGCATTCGCTTTTCCCGCCATGCATCCCGGCCGTAAACAACCAGCATTCCCAATGCACTGAATAGAGCCCATGGCAGTCTGAACAATTCAAGCGGCATCCAGATGTGGTTGCGCATCATGGTGGCGAATTGATCGGACGTACGACCCGAGGGAACATGCAGATGCGTAACGGTGACTTGCGGATAATAAACCACACGGTAACCTTCGGCGATGCAGCGGCGGGCAAGGAAGTGTTCTTCAGCGCCGTAACCAAAATGCTCGGGGAATCCTCCGGCGCTTATAAATACATCTCGGCGTATGGCAAAACCACAGCCATCAATCCGGGTGATTTCAAATTCACGTTTCCCCCAAAACTCAATTTGGCGAGAATATGGCCAGCAAACCCGTTTATGACCATTCAGGATTTCAAAGTTAAGCGCGCCTGTTTTCGGATCGGATTTGAGACGCTGGGCGGCAGAAGTCAAACCATCGGGGGTTTCCAGCAGAGAATCGCTGTCCATGAATACAAGTATTTCACCCAGGGTAAGCTGGACGGCCAGATTACGGCTTCTGCATACTCCGGCATTCTCGTGATGCCAATGAAGCCGAACCCTCGAATTGTCGGAAAATCGATCGGTTAATAATTCGCGCGATCCATCCGTTGACCCGTTGTCCCACAAAAGAATTTCCGTGGAGTCCGGTTGATTTTCGAGTACGGATTGGATGGCGTTGGCCGCGTCTGCTTTTCGATTCCAGTTTATTATAATGACGCTTGTTTCGAGCATCCGCACAAACTAGCATGAACGGCGTGAACATGAAAGTGGGATTCAGCAATTGGAATTGAACATGCAAACTCGACTAAATGTTGGATGTGGTACGGATGTCAGGGCCGGTTGGGTAAATCTGGATGTCGCCCCGCTGGCCGGAGTGGATGTTGTACATGATATCAACCGTATCCCGTATCCTTTTGCCGATGAAACATTTGATGAAATTCTTTGCCAGGATATCCTTGAGCACATGACGGACCTCCCGACAGTGCTGTTTGAACTTAAACGGTTGTTGAAAAGCGGTGGTAAGTTGCGAATTCAAGTGCCTCATTTCAGCTCCAGAAATAATTTTGCCGACCCAACGCACAAAAGGATGTTCTCTCTTTTGACGTTCGAATATTTCGTAACCAATGCTTATGACGGCCGAGATTATTATTTTGCCGAACATTTTGATCGTATTGAATCCGCGCGAATAACCTTTACCAGGCATTGGTTGTATTTTTGGAACTATGCCATGGAACCGTTGGTGAATCTGCGTCATTTCACGCAGAATTACTTTGAAATGACAGGTTGGTGCAGATTGTTTCCTGCGGAAAACTTGAAAATAACGCTCATCAAGTAAAATTGGGTATTGCCCATAACGGCAACATGGGTAGCGTGATCAACGCTTGGAAAAGGACTGAAATACGTCGCGATCTTCCGAATGAAAAGCCGTGATATCCACATAAGCATGTAACCAACCTTTACGGATCTCGCGGTCGATATCTTTCAGTTGTTCTGCAGTCAAGGGCTCAACGGCATTTATGATGCCCCCCATATCTCGATGGATGGTTGCGCACGTATATCCAAGCTCGGCGAGAAAGTTAAACAACGACAACCCATCATCACCGTTTTGAGCCATAAGGTTGGCGGCATACTCAAAGAATATAATGGGATGCGCATGCTTGATCCAATCAGATGCGCCGCGGATAATGTTTCCGTCGAAGCCGTCTGTATCAATTTTAAGCAATTTGGCATTTGAAAAACGTGCGAATTGCCGAAGAATATCCGGGAGGGTGTACGTATCGACATTTTCGGATTTCGATGTTTCCGAGCGATCCAAATATCCGGTCCCGCGTCCAAAGGATTTGGCTATCTGAATAGATGCGGATCTTGCATCAATATAACACTGCACGGACTCCACATTGGGCATGCTGTTGATGTTTTTGGTTAGAATATTGTAATATCGCCCATCTCCCTCGATGCACAAGATGGGACTGTCTATGGAGGATCGAATCATGGCCGCGGTGTCTCCGACATTTGCGCCGATATCGATAATATGCAGATCTTGATACTTGGCTCTAATCAAGGCGGCAAGTTTTACCAAGTCCCCGTTATATTCTGGAAAGTTCTTCAAATCGATAGGCAAGTTGTGGGATAGGGGAATGTAAATGGTGAAAAGGCCAAGATTGTACTTAACCAAGGGATCGCCAAAGCGCACGATGCCCCGTCGCAGGCTGTGCCAAATCTTGGATTTCAGTTTATCCGAAGGAGTATGATATTGCGCTGAAAGCAGTCGGTTAAAAACGCGTTGCGCAATATTATGTCTTATCGAATTGACCATTGCGCTTGTATACAGTGAAGCATGCGAAGTGGCAATTAACTAATAGGCGAATGAATGAAACTCGTATTTATAATTGATAATCCACGAATTATCGGTGGCGGGGATTATGCCATGTTTAAATACGCTGAACATATGGCGTTGCGCGGTCATACGGTCAGCGTTCACGGACAATATTACAATGAATTCATGGATCAATTGCGGCGCCCGGAAGGATTTCAACTACGACTAAGAGGAGGTGTGCCGCCAATTGTCAGAGGGGCGGGATATATCAACCGTGCCTGGGATTGGGTTCACCGGAGGCTGGTATTGAACGCACATTTATCCCGGGCGGACCAGCGTCCGGACTTTTTGATCGGATATCACCGTCGATCAGCAATTAAGGCTTGTGACTTGGGCAGGACGCACGCCATTCCTGTCGCCAATGTCGTGTTCGAGACGCCGACATGGTTAAGCAAGGTGTTCGGTGAGCGATTCGATCAGCGTATTGGTGTGGCAGAAAAAAGAGAGTGGGAGGCTGTTCGAAAAGCTTATTGTGAAAGCGCCGTCATATTTCCATTGTCCGGTGTCGTGCGAAGTGAAGTGTCGGAGTGGACGAACAGGATTGTCAATGATCCGATCTATTGTGGCGTTAATGATCCCGGCGCACTGGAAGACAATTCCATACAGGATTCATATATTCTTTATATCGGACGTTTGGACGCCAATAAAAACGTACATGAAATCATTGACGCCGTCTCAAGGCTCGATTCACCAACTAAACTGATCATTGCCGGCGGCGGGTACGATGAACCGGACCTGAAACAGCGCGCCGTCGAACTCAATGTCAATTGTGAATTCAAGGGCCATGTTACAGACGAAGAAAAATGGCGGTTGATTCAAAATTGCTTATTTATGGTTTTTCCAAGCTCATTTGAAGGATTTGGTATTCCTCCGGCAGAGTCGCTGGTGTGTGGAAAACCTTGCATCTGTTCTGATATCCCTGTCCTGCGGGAAGTCTACGCTGATTACGTGGAAATGATACCAGAACACCATGTAGATAGAATGGTCGATACCATGAAAAAACTATTGGCCAATCCCGATTATCGCAAGGAACGAGGTCTGGCTGGCCGGAAATTTGTCTTGAGTAAATATACCTGGGCCAAGTGTGCGGAACGCATGGAGCATGGCCTGCTAGCTCTTGTTTAATAACCAATGCCCAATAACCAACATTCAATAACCTCTAATCCTTAACCCCATGGTGCCAATCATAAAATCGCTTCTGTCTGCCACGGGTTGTGGGACTGGACTTTTTGCCTTAAACCGGTGGAGAACGCAGAAAGCTTTACGCATTTTCACGTATCACGGCGTACAGCGATGCGATGACCCCGTTCTTAATTACGACCGTTTGCAGGTTGATCCCGATCTTTTTGAAAAACAGGTGGCATGGATCGCTTCTCGTTATCGCATCATTTCCGGCACAGAATTCCTCTCGGCGATAGAAGCAGGATGTCAATGGCCGGAACGCTCCGCCTTGATTACGTTTGACGATGGATATGCCAATAACCTCGAAATTGCAGCTCCAATTCTGAAGAGATATGGTTTGCCGGCGGTGGTTTTTATCACGACCGGATTTGTGGAGGGAAGTGAGGCACCGTGGTGGTATGCGCTTCGTGCGGGAAACGGGATGCGGGATATGAGATGCGGGGCGGAGGTGGCAGAAATGATGCGTAAGGAGGCAGAACTTGCAAAGAAACCACGATCAGAACAGGCGCGTTTCGCGGATCCCGAATTCCGAATTCCGAATCTTTTTCCATTCATGCAACCTCAACAACTCGCCGAGTTGAAATCCTTTGGCATTGAGATCGGTCTTCATGGCCACGCCCATCTGGCCTGCGGCGTGGAGGAACAGGACGTTGTCTTGGCTGACTTGCGGACGTGCCGGCAAAAGTTGGAGGGATGGGGAATCGAGCCTTTGCCGCTATTTGCCTATCCGTATGGCAGTGTGCCGGAGGTCGGGAGGCGGGAGTCAGAGGTCAGATGTCAGAGGTCAGAGGTCGGAGGTCTGTTCTCGGGTCTTGGCCGCTTGGGCATTCGAGCGGCATTCACGACACGTATGGGGCTGAATCCGCCGGGATGTGATCCGTATTTCATGCGGCGGTTTGATGTCAACGGCGGGCGGACGGTGGTGAACCTGGCGGCGATCAGTTCGGGGTTTTGGAGATGAAACGAAGAAATGCCTGACCGCGCGGCAAAGTCGTAATCAAAAGAAAAAACCACGGATTACACGGATTGCACGGATGGTTTAAATTACCTTCGCTTCCTTGGTTTCCTTCTGTTCAATATTCATCATGATCTGGATAATGTATCTATGGCGGGGAACATGATGATTAATCTATTTTATCGTTTATTTCACCATTTCACTGCTTATAGTTCCACCATGATTCCTGAAAGTAAAAAACGTCGTTTGGCCGACCGGCTGGGCACGACATGTCACGTTTCGCCATTGAGGATGAAAATTCGGCGTTTGATGGGATGTTATCCCGCACACCAGGCTACGGTACCCGAGGATTGGTTGGTCGATGTAGCGATTAGCCGAGGTGTGAAGCACTTTGTCAGGGATGCGGCTGAGGGGGCGGTCTTTCTTGCGCCGCCTCAAGAGGAATTCTCTGATGAAGAATTGGTGGTGGGTTTATGTCAAACGGTTGCCTTGGACCGTCCGCAAATGGTTCGCATGGCCGGCCAGATTATAACGCGTAATAAACTTGATCTCGAAAAGTTTCAGCGCCTGATTGAAATGGAGCGTGTCGAAGTAGTGGTGGCCGAATTGGCGAGGGCGGCATTGCGATGCGATTCAGATCATCCCCTTTGGCGGACTTTGTGGGAGTCATATCAACGCTACGCGGGTGTCCGATCACCGGTAATTCATTGGAGCAGGCTGGCTGAACCAATGCTCGGCAAAAATCATCAAATTCAGGGTTGGAAATTGGCCTCATGATCACCAACCCGGAAAAAATACTGCACGTTTTAGACCAACGCCTGAACGGATCGGTTGAACTTACGCTGTTTGGCCGGACTGCGCTTGCTTTGGGATTTCCCGATCAAACCGCCTATGCCCGAACGGTTTATGTGGACGTGATCCTTGCCGAGGGAGAAGCGGAAGACTATCTGGAGAGGACTAACTTTTGGGATGTCATCGAACAGATCAATGCAGAATTTGCTTCAGAAGGCTTGTACATGAGTCATTTTTTCGTTGAGGATCAGATTATTTTGAGGCCCGGTTGGAGAGCTTTCCGAGTGCGACTTCCTGGTATTTATCAACGAATCGATCTATTTCGTCCCGCCAACGAGGATATTTTTCTTACCAAGCTCATGCGCTACGACCCTATTGATATCGAGGATGCGCAGATGATCTGGAACAAGTCCGGCTGGACCAGGAATCAGGTGGAGACATTGATTGGTCAGGCTAAAGTCCCGGATATCGCCGAGATTCGGGAGCAATTTGCGCTGTGTGTACGAGAAATACTGGGGGATGCGGGGAAGGTGTGAGCGATGGTCGACGGATGTTTTGAATACAAAAAATGGATGAGGGTCAGAAGCGAATGGCGCTACGATAAAGGTTGATTCCATGCTTAATCATAATCTTGATCCTAATCTTAATCATTCCAGCAGAAATGATTATGATTGGGAGTGCGATTAGGATTAAGAACTGCGCCGGTGGCGCCATTTGGATCAGAGGCCAGAAGTCAGAGGTCTGACCTCCGACCTCGAATTGAAATCTCGAAGTTCCAACAACGAAACATCGGGAAACACCCAATACACGATAATAAACGGTATCTAATTTGTTTCCTTTCCCGCTCTTGACGGGAAGGCTTCTGCCGAGCCGGGGATGAAGCGCGGAAACACCGCATCGCAAATTCACGTTCACCACGGAGGCGATCAAGTATTCACTTCATATACAGAATTGAGTGTGATAGTTATCGACCGTGAAATTTGGAAAAAAAATAGTGTTCGCACTGTTGAGTTTGACATTCAGCATGTTGGTTTGTCTGATCATGCTGGAGGTCGTGTTGCGTATTGCCGTGCCTCAGCACGAAATACCCAAATGGTTGGTGCCCAGCGAGGATTACGGCCATTTTCAGCGACCCAACTTCCAACAAGTGTATTCGTATCGCGGAACCAACGTCACATGGACTGCCCGTATAAACAATCTTGGATTGCGAGGGGATGATATCGATCTGGCTCGGCGGGATGATCGCAGAATTGTTTTTGTCGGCGATTCCTTTACATTTGGTTACGGGCTTGATGAACCGTTTATCTTCCCCACGCTGACCGGCGAAATTCTCAATCACACCCTAAAAGAGCCATGGACAGTTATCAATACAGGCGTTGGCGGCTGGGGTACCTTGCAACAATTAAAATTTGTTTCCGCTCGTCTGGCGGAATTCCGGCCTGATATCATCGTTCTCACCTTTTGCGACAATGATCTTCAGGACGACGTGATTTTTGAACGTGGCAAAGCCGGCGGGTTATTGCCCTCGTTTCCAGGCAAGCAGTGGTTGCGTGATCACAGTCGTTTGTACCCAATTGTTTATGCCATCATGTCTCAACGGTTGTTCAGTCGTGCCATATCTGCGGAAGACCAGCAAAAGGAAATCCGCCCACAGAAAGAACTGGGTGGTCCTGTGGATCAGTCCAATCCGGGCGGCCCGGACCTGATTGTGGCCTGGGCTCAATATTGGCCACGCACTCTGGAGGCTATTCGATCTTTTCACAATGCCGCATTAAGTCAAAACCCAGATGTCATCATGATTGTACAGCAGGCGCAACCACTGCGCGCCGATATATTCGCCATGTTGCGAACACTCGATAATGGAGACTCGTTGCGATATATCCATCTCGGATTGGATGTGGAAAAATGGGAAGATCGCAATGTTCTGCTTCCTTATGATCCACATTGGCATGAGGTGATGCATCAACTATCCGCCCGGCGAATCTCGGAATTGATTCTTTCGTATTTGGCGGGCAGGGCGAAGGATACGCCAGATGAACAATAATTTTGTAGTCCGTTTCGCAGTTGGATTATTGGTGCTGTGCGTGGGGGCCGGGCTTTTGTTTGTTCTCGCAGGTTGCAGGGAGAAGAAAAATGATGACTGGTTTGACGAGTCATCCGGTAGAAAGCTGAACCGGCAGGATTACATTGAATTCCAACGGCAATTTGGCATTTCTGAAGCTGATGCGGCAAGGCAATACGACGAAAATGAAGCCGCGACCCGCACACGGCGTCCATCGGCGCAACCGCAATGAAAAAATGGGCCAAACCATTGGAGTGGATTGGGCGATTGTTGACTTTGATTGCATTGGTCTGGGTGGTCAGCTTGATCTGGCGACAACGGCATGTGCTTTTGTCGGTTTGGAGCCTGGAGAACGGAATTTATCTGCTGGTGATCCTGGTCGTATATTCATGCAGTCTTTTGTTGATGAGTTTGGCTTGGATTATCTACCTGCCAACCAAGCCTCGGAATAGTTTGTTTTTTCCGCTCCTTAAAATGTATGCGCGCACATCGTTGGCCAAATATCTGCCAGGAAATGTGTTCCATTTTGTTGGGCGTCAAGTTGCGGCCGCGTGGCCCAATCTGAATCACCTGATTCTCGCGCGGGCGACGATCATGGAAAATTTGAGTTTGTTGTCAGCATCGGGAATGCTGGTATTGTTGTCATGGATCATACATTCCGCAAGTTTAAGCGGCATGCTGATGATGATGGGGATTGTGACGGCCGGATTGGTTTTGCCAGTTTTGTTATACCGGGTGATTAAACGATATCGTCCGGAGCTGTTTCCTGAACGTGTTTCATCGGGACAAATCTACCGCATCCTTTTTTATCCATTTTTTATTCATGTTGCATTTTTTGCCGTTTCCGGAAGTTTGTTTTTTGCCACATCGTTTCTGTTAAACGACGCTATGCATGCACCGTTTACTTGGTGGCTGGTGTTTCCCGTTTACGTAACATCTTGGTTGGTTGGATTTGTCACTCCTGGCTCTCCGGGGGGGATTGGTGTGCGGGATGCATTGCTGATTGTGGGAATGACTCCATTGATAGGCGAGACGGCGGCGCTTCAATCTTCATTAATATTTCGCGTGGTAACCATATCAGGAGATCTGTTGTTTGCCGGGATCGTAATGCCTATAAAGTCGTATGCGGTCACTGTGCCGGATCAAAGAGATCAATGAAGCTTTCGGTAGTAATTCCAACGTATCTGCGGGAACAGGTGCTGATCGATACCTGTGCTCAATTGCTGGAACACATGGATCCCGTCGACATGGAATTGTTGGTAATTGATCAAACGCCTTTGCACGAGTCCCAGGTCAAGGAATGGCTACAGATTAATGCCAGCCAAGGTAAAATCAGGCATATCCGACAAAATACACCATCTTTAACACAAGCACGAAATACGGGATTAATACAGGCGCGGGGCGAAATCGTTTTGTTTTTAGATGACGATGTAATAATACATAAAGATCTTTTGGAGAACAATTTGCGTTGGTATCGTTCCGCAGAAATTGGCGCGGTAACCGGTGAAGTTTACAATTGCACGGATCCATTGAATCCGCCACCGCTTGACCATCCGGAACTGGGTACGCGGCGGCATAGTGGTATCAATGTTGCACAATATGCCAAAAACACCAGTGGTGGAAATCACAGTGTCAGGCGCTTATTGGCTTTATCATCAGGCGGTTACGATGAACAGTTTGTCGGGTCTGCCTTGGCTGAAGATTTGGATTTCTCTCAACGTTTAATGGCCGCCGGTGGAAAAATTTGGTATGATCCCGAGGCGTGGATTATTCACCTGGGATTGAAAAGCGGCGGTTGCGGCGTTTCCGGTACGAGAATTTGGCCGGAATGGATGCATTCCGCGAATTTATTGCTATACGCGTTCCGTCATGGAAAGCGCCAGAAAAACACAGTGCGGTTTTTGTGGATGTCCTTGCGCAATGGTCCTTTGCGCAAGGAGATAATCATAAGGCCATGGCGATGGCCGGGAGCTGTAATAGGTTTTGTCCGTGGTTTGGTTTATGGGTGGCGGCATCGTCATCCACCACCACCTATAATGCCCGTATCTTCCCGGAATGGATTCTGAATCGTTCAGTGACCCGCAATAGGCCGTGCATCATAATAGAATTGAATGCAGGAGGCGGTAGTATGTCCGGAATGATCCCCTGATAAATGTATACTTTAACGTATTTTAAGGGTACTATCGAACCGATGGGAGCGCTATAATGTTGGCTAAATTTTATTCTAGTTTAAATCGTGTAACCTCGTGGTATCGCGCTGGTTTCGTGTTTGCTGTTATTCTTGCAGTTGCCGGCGGGCCGGCGAATGCGGTTGTTTATTATGTGAATAATGCATCCACCAATGGAAATGTTTATACTACAGCGGTGGGGAACGATGCGAATCCCGGCACAAGTCCAGCGGCTCCCAAGCGAACGCTGACCAATTTGCTGGAAACGGTTACACTGCTTCCCGGCGATGTAGTTTATGTCGATACTGGAGGATACTCGAATCATACGGTAACCATTTCGGCATCTGGAAGTCCCGGAAATCCAATTACTTTTATTGGAAGCACCAATGCTTCTGCGGGTGGTACCACGTTTGTCCGCAATAACACCGGTCAGGACGGAATTGTCGTAGCCGGCTCAAATATTGTGATTAATGGATTTCGTGCCACTGCCGGACGTCGTGGCTTTGTGATGAATAGCAGTGATGGTACCGTAATCGGCTCCTACTCATACAGCAATGCACAGAGCGGTTTTGCGTTCGGAAATTTTTCGAGCAATGTATTGAAAAATTCAGTCGCCGCATGGAATCCGGTCGGAGTTGCCGCGTCTGTATTTAATAGCCGACCAGTGACCGTCGAACATTGTACGATTTGGGAAAATACTGTGGGTATTCAGGTCTCTGCGATTAGCGCGCAGGGTTTATTATCCGTTTCCAATTCGATCATATCGATTACCGGTGCGGCCAGCCGGGCGTATTCTATTGGCGGAGGGTCGCGAATTGTCGGGAATTTTAATGCCATTTGTCGTCGGGATGGCGCTGTTTTGTTGGGAGAAGAATTCGCCCGTCAGTTTTATTATTTATCCGACTGGCAGGCCGCTTATACGCAAGAATTAAATAGTATTTGCGGACAGGCACGAATTGCCAGCCCTTCAACCTTGAATTTTCATTTGCGAAGTGTAACGGGGCGTTACGATCCGTCCACGGGTACCTTCGTCCAGGATGCAGATCATTCCGATATGATCGATCTCGGTAATCCGGCCTGGCCCTTTGGAAATGAACCGACACCCAATGGCGGGCGTGCCAATCTGGGGAAGTTTGGCAACACGGGATTGGCAAGTATGAGTCGCACCAACCCATGGTTGAGAGTAGTTTCGTTCAATGACGGGGGATCGATAGCCGCTTCGGGGACGTTGTACTGGGTTGCCGGAGCATTTCCAACCGGATCAACCGTGCGACTGCTTTACTCCCACGACGACGGGCAATCCTGGACAACACTGGCATCATCCGTTTCCGCCACCAATTCGACCTATCCCTGGCTGGTAACTAATTTGACATCAACACTGATTGGTCGATGGCGCGTGGAAAGCGAAGCGGATCCTGGCATTCATTCCACAAATCTGATTGCTTTTACACTTCGGAACAGCACGAATGCCGGATTGGCGGTTTTTGTAAATGACAACCAAACCGTCGGGGATATTTTTACTACATCGGTTGGAAGTTTCAGTAACACAGGATTATCTAATTCTGCGCCGGCCCGCACCATACAACAGGTTCTGGATGCTTACAACCTGGGGCCCAATGACACAATTTATGTGGATACCGGGGTGTACACAGGCGCTTTTGGTGTTGTTTCCATTACCCAGGCCGATGAGGGGCGGGCTGGACAACCCATGAATATTGTAGGAAGCACCAATTTCGTCGCCGGGGGGGCGATTCTTGAAACACAAAATACCTTGGTTGACTCGGTGGTGGTCAATGCAAACTTTTTGCGTATGGAAAATATCCGTATCAGAAATTCTCGCGCCGCGGTGCGGATCAACACCGGTGAATTTAACGAATTTTCCGGAATGATCTTAAGCGGAAACGCCAGCGGATTTCGCGGCGCGGTTTCCGTCCGGAACAGCCGTATGATTAATAATGTGGTTGCCCACAACAACATAGGTGTTGAGGATTTTGCCGGCGCCAGCAATCGGTGGGATAAAGGCGTTGTATGGAGCAACAACACCGGTTTCTTGCTGGTCAACACTTCGGGGTTGTCGCTTAGTAATTCCGTAATCGTGGGGGGGACAAGTTTTGGCGGCGCGGGTGTGCCGTCCGTTGCCAGTCATGTCGTTTTCTGGAACACTCAAATCGGCGCCGGTTTCGGCAACTTAAATGAATTGCAGAAAGTTCAAAGCCGTATGTGGGAAAGCACGTTTGTTGATCCCAAACTTGCCAATCCCGCCGGCTTGAATTTTCATCCGTTAAGCGTCTCGGGTCGCTTCGATCCTATTTCAAATACGTTTGTACAGGACATGGAAACTTCACCATTGATTGATTTGGGTAGTCCTGCTGATTTGAGTTTTACAAACGAGCCGGCTCCGAATGGCGGACGAATCAACATCGGCGCCCATGGTGGGACGGGATTGGCCAGTAAAAGTCCTACGAATGCCTGGTTGCAGGCTCTTACTTATAATGATGGCGGGCAATTGTCCGTTCCCGGCGATTCAATCTACTGGGCAAGTGGCAATCTGCCATCCGGTGCAACGGTGCGAATTGAATTTTCCGCCGATGGCGGCGGGTTGTGGCAGGTTGTGGAAACCAATTTACTCGCGAGTACAGGGACCTACGTGTGGAACAACACGGATTTTGACTCCACGCGATTTGCGCGTTGGCGGGTTGTGCTTGAAACCAATACGTCCGTGGTTGGTGAGAACGCAGCATTGTTCACCTTGCGTAACGGTCCGTTCAAATACTATGTCAATGATTTAAGCCAGGTCGGAGATGTCTATACTACGGCACCCGGCAACGACAGCAATCTGGGTGTTACACCATCGTCACCCAAATTTACGCTGACGTCGGTCTTGACTCAATACGATCTTGATCCTGGTGATGTGGTGTATGTTGATACCGGGGTTTACTCCAATAATTCATCGTATACGATCAACCCCATTCACAATGGAAGCACCAATGAACCCGTCTACATACTTGGAAGCACCAATGAATTGGCTGGCGGTAGCGTTATAACCATTGTCTCTGCCGCCGGTGGCGGATCCGCGGGTTTTGTTTTATCGCCGGGCGCGCAGGATATCTTAATCGCCAATTTTACAGTTAGAAACAAGGCCACCGCTGTATCCTTTACTTCGGCCAGCCGTATTCGAGTCGAAAATGTGGTAGCCTTTTCAAATACAGTGGCCGGATTTCTGTTTTCAGGTGGCGGGGGCAATGAATTAAGGCATGTCGCAGCCTACCAGAACAGTGGTCATGGTGTATCGATATTAAGCGGCACAAATAATATAATTCAACAAAGCGTGATTTGGATGAATCGGTCAAATGCCGTTCAAATTACAGCATCAGGTACGCATACGATTTCAAACAGCGTGCTGGGCGCTTCTGGAAATACCTCTGCCATATTTGGTTTGGCATCAATCACCAATGTGATCGGCGATTATAACAATTATTACACGATAAATGATGCGGTAATTGCAGATGTTTCCACTACCAATCGCTGGATTGATACCATGTCGGCCTGGCAAGCCTTTAACGGGCATGACAGGAACAGCCTCAATACCGACCCCTTGTTTGCCAATCCCGAACTGGGCGACTTTCATTTACGGACGGAAACCATCGAAGGACGATTCTTGTTGGGAGTTGGTCGTGTAAACGATGGTGTAACTTCGCCTTTGATCGATGCCGGTTCGCCATCCGAATCATTTTCAAAAGAGCATATTCCAAATGGTGGGCGCATTGAAATCGGCCGTTATGGCAATACATTCCAGTCCAGTGTCGGCAAAACCGATCCATGGCTTTACGCCGCTTCTTTGCGTCAATTCGGGTGGGTGCGCGGAACTGCGGTTTTTCACTGGGTTGCCGGCAATCTTAACACAACGGATCTGGTGCGTGTTGAATTTTCACCGGACGGCGGGGAGACGTGGAGCGTGTTGACAACCGGTGTTTCCGCGAAAGCGGAATCACTCGCCTGGAATACACTCACCACGAATAACGTAGTTGCCGGTCGTTGGAGGGTGACATCCGTGGACAATCCAACGATAAGTGATCAGACCACCAACTTCTTCGTGATCAGAAACGGATCGGTAGCCTGGTATCTTAATGACGGAAATACTTCCAATGATGTTTTTACCTCGGGTCCCGGCTCCGCCACCAACTGGATGGCTACGGCTAATCGCCCGTTGAATTCACTTTCCGCTGTATTCAGCCATTACGATGTGGAGCCGGGAGATTGGATTTATGTTGATACCGGTGTTTACAGCTCGCAATCCCCGGTTGTGGCGGGAAGATCACAGGGTGGCGCGTTCACGTCATTTCCCGTGGTGATTCAAGGGTCGACACATTGCGGTTTCGATTCCTCCGTTCTTTCATATTCCGGAGGGGTTGGATTAACGTTAAGCGACATATCGTCGGTTGTCATTTCCAACATCGTAATTGAAGGCGCTACGGTGGGTGTGCAACTACAAAGAGCCGGCAATATACAATTGTCGTTTGTCTCCACCGTTGGAGCCACGTCAAATGGAATACAGCTGGCCGCGTCAACCAATGTTGTAATATCCCGTTCCGTTTCAGCCAATAATGCTGTATATGGCGTATTTGCGACTGATTCAGCAAATGTCACCTTGTTGCAGAATATTCTCTGGTCGAATACCGCCGGTTCGGTTTTTGCTGTTAATGTGAATGGAATGTCGGTCAGTAATTCCATGCTTACCGCGTCCGGGAATGGCCGAAGCGTCTTCCGTTTGTCCGGCGGCGCGAATTTTAAATCGGATTACAACAATTTTCTCGTGAATGCCGGCGCCGACGTCGCTCTGGTCGACAGCAAAATCAGCCGTATATTGACGTCTTGGCAGGCGTCATATACCAACGACCGTTATTCCTTGTCCCATGCGCCGGGATTTGTCAATCCATCCGCCAGGAATTTTCACTTGATGAGTGAAGCGGGTCGGTACGATCCATCCACATGTGGTTTTGTAAATGATATTATCACATCTCCAATGATTGATGCCGCCAGTCCATTATCTCCTTTTGGATTGGAGACTTCGCCAAATGGCAGTCGTATGAATCTGGGACGTTTTGGCAACCATCCGTTGGCATCACGTACGCCCGCGACCCCCCGGTTGCTGGTAGTCAGTTTATTCAATGGCGGCGTGATTCGCGGCACCAATGACTTGTATTGGATTGCCACCGGAACGGCAACCGGACACACCGTGCGGGTAGAATTTTCCGGAAACGGCGGGCAATCCTGGGAGGTGCTGGCTACAAATGTTCCGGCATCGAGCGGAGCGTTTACCGGGTGGGATACAACTTCCACCGGCTCCTTGCCGATAGCGTATTGGAGGCTGGTCAGTGAAGTTGATACCAACATCGTTGCCAGCAATAGTGTATCGTTCACCATAAACAATGGCGCCATCAGTTACTACGTTAATGATGCGGACACAAGTGGAGATGTGTATACCACGGCGCCGGGAAGTGATGCCAACGACGGCCTTGATCCGTCATCGCCGGTGGCCAGTATTGCGGAAATATTCAGCAGATATCCGGTGACCGCAGGCGACCGTATTTTGATCGATACCGGCAGGTATGCGATTCCGGATACGTTGCTTATCGATCAAAATATCGTCGGTGTTTTGACAAATCCCGTTTTGATTGTAGGTAGCACGAACCTGGCTTATGGCGGAACGGTAATTGATGGCGGTAAAGCCGGTCCGACCTTCTTGATCCAGGGGACGGATTCCATTCATTTGTCCAATTTGAGGTTTACCAATTCCATTCGGGGCATTCGTATTGCCAATGCGACCAACATTACGTTGCAAGCCGTCACGATGGCCATGCCACAGCAAATGACTCAAGGTCAGGATTATTATGGCGTCCGGGCTGAATTAAGTCCAAGACTCAATTTGAATCGTTTTCTCATATACGGATTGACCAACAGATTGCCTGCGGCCGGCGTGAGTCTGGTCAGTTCGCCGGAATCCACCATACAAAACAGTATTATTTGGTCCAACGGCGCCGGTATTGTCATGTCGTTATCATCGCTGGCCTTATCCAATACTTCAATCAGCGCGTATGGTCCGGATGTTCCAGCCATTCAAATTGGACTTAATTCAACCATCAGTGGTGATTACAATCACATACACGCACGGAATGGGGCGGTTGCCTTTGTGGAGATTGTCGCACAGACGCCCAATTTGTCGGCGCCAATTCGGTATCCAACTGTGGGCAATTGGGTAAGCAGAAAAGGAACTGGAATTTTTACTTTGAGTCACGATCCGTTGTTTCATGCCCCATCTGCTGGCGACTTTTTCCTGAAAAGCGCCGGCGGACGCCTTACATTTACCAATGGCATCGTTCAGGATTTTGTGACCTCACCATTAATCGATGCCGGGAATCCAGCCAATTCGTTTTCCCAGGAGCCGGTACCCAATGGTGGGCGCATAAATATCGGAATTCATGGTAATTCATCATTGGCCAGCCTTACACCGACCAATGCCGGATTAACCGTAATTACCTTTAATGATGGCGGAGTCGCCTCCGGCACAAATGTTGTACTGCGATGGCTGACTCGTGGTGATGCCACGAATCATACCGTTCGGATTCGCTACTCCCCCAACAGTGGCGTAAGTTGGACAAATCTGGTGACATCACTCTCGCCGACCAACCGGCAATGGACTTGGAACACTACATTACTTCCGTCATCTCTGACATCCCGTTGGCGTATAGAGTTGGATGCAAATCCGGCGGTATTTGCGCAGACCGAATTCGATTTCGCCGTTCGAAATACCAATTTTGTTTTTTATGTTAACGATTCGTCAACAACAGGGGATGTTTATACATCGAGCATAGGCGCAAGCAACAATACGGGTTTGGCGGCATCTTCTCCATTGCCCTCGCTGGAGACGTTGTTGGATCGTTATGAAATGGCGCCTGGCGATATAATTTACGTTGATACCGGTGTATATCCCTTAAGTGGAGTATTGACCTGGAAGCAGGAGGATACCGGTAGCCCAACCAATCCGGTTATTGTTGTTGGCAGTACCAATATCGTTGCCGGTGGATCGGTTATATCCGGTGGCTCAATCCTGCTGGATGCCCCTCGCGGCATTACCATCCGAAATTTAATCATTGATCGGTTGGGGGCGGCAGGTGGTAGCTCGCTGTTCGTCCGACAGGGAACCAACACGGTAATTCAATCTGTTGATGTCATCGGCGGTGGTTCCGGAATGCAGATTTCACAATCGCTAAACACGCACATAGCTAATTCCAGCGTAAGAAACGCCACCACCAATGGTTTGTGGCTGGATAACAGTCTTTTGACAACGTTTACGCATGGCATTCTGTGGTCAAATCGTGTGGCCGTTCAGGGTTTTGCCGGCGCAATCGTGGAAAATTCCATTATGGGAGCATTTGGTGTCTCTGCTTTCATATATCAAGGTAGTGGTTCGCTGGTGTCTGATTTCAACAGCATCCATGTATACAACGGCGCTTTGGTGGCATCCGAAAGTATAATTGGTCAGACTTTCCCTAATTTGTATGAAACTGTCGGTAAATGGTCGCAAACCACGGGAAGGGATCTTAACAGCCTGACGGTTAACCCCGGTTTTGTCGATCCGATGGCGGCAAATTTCTGGTTGAAGAGTCAGGCGGGTCGTTATGACCGGACGACTGGAGAATTTGTTTTTGATGATGAAACGTCGCGTTTAATTGATGCCGCCAATCCCTCGTCACCGTTTGTCAATGAAACCGCGCCAAATGGTAACCGGGCAAATATTGGACGACATGGCAACACCATTTTAGCCAGTCGAACTCCCACCAACCCGGTCTTGACGGCAGTTTCATTTAATGACGGCGGAAATGCCCAGGGAACAAACGTTGTCTTGCGATGGTTGGCTCAAGGCATTGCCACATCGCATGTATTGCGACTGGATTTTTCTTATGATGGAGGCGTTAGCTGGTCGAATATTATTACGGATTTGAGTCCCGGAACTTCGAGCTATTCGTGGAATACGACCAATATCGAATCGACCGTATTGGCTTTGTGGAGAGTAACCAGTCAAAACAACACCAATATTGCCGGGACAACGGAAAATGTATTTTCCATCCGCAATGGACCGGTTTCCTTTTATGTAAACGATACGAATATTGTGGGTGATGTTTATACAACAGCGCCGGGCACGCCATTTAATAACGGAATTACGCCCTCCACACCCAAATTGTCGATCAGTGAAATATTGGCGGTTTATGACGTCGAGCCTGGTGATGTGATTTACGTCGACACAGGTGTATACACACTCAATCAAGGAATAGAAATCAACAGCCTTGACGGCGGGTCATTTGCCGACCAATTGCCGGTTACAATTATCGGTTCAACGAATCGCATGGCCGGCGGCACGTTGTTGAATGCTTCAAGTGTACCGGTTGCGTTGACATTGAGAGACGCCGATTACATTCAATTGAAACATTTGCGGATACAAAATGGAGGAACCGGAATTCGCTTGATTAACTCGCCTAACGCACGGCTGTATTTCATCGAAATATTCGGCGGTGTCGCAGGTGTGTCTGGCGAATTGTCGTCGAACTTCACGGAATTCGACCACTGTTTGATTCGCAACGTATCAGGTTCCGCTCTGTCGTTTAACGGTTTGTCCGGAATCGTATGGCGTCATGGTGTTTTGTGGTCAAATGCCGTTAATTCCGCAGGTGCAATATCGCTTAGCAGTTCATCTGCCACATTCTCCAATTCTGTTTTTGTACAATTCGGCACCAATGCGGTTTATGCATGGCTCGACAACAGCAATATCCAGGCCGATTATAACTTTTTCCAGTTATGGGATAGAGCCATTGTTTCAACGAGAAGTTATGTGTCGGCAACAGTTCCATTGCCGATGCAATCGGCAACATTGTCCCGCTGGGTGAGGGATTGGGGGCGCGATCGAAACAGCATTGTCGGAGATCCGGGGTTTGCGGATCCATGGAACGGCAACTTCCATCCGGTAAGTACGGCTGGCCGGTATAATCCTTTAACCGGAACATTTGTAAATGACACCAATACATCCCTGCTGGTCGACGCCGGTAGCCCGCTTGCCGCTTTCTCCAATGAATCCGGACCCAACGGCGGACGTGTGAATATTGGAATGTTTGGCAATACTTTTATGGCCAGCAGATCGCCGGTAACTCCGAAGTTGGTTGCGGTCAGATTACGTGATGGTGGTCGCGCCGAGGGCGCCTCCGTTCAATTGAGCTGGAGGGCGTACGGTTCGGCCACCGGCCATCTGGTTCGAATCGAATATTCCGGCAATGCCGGCGTTTCCTGGGATATTCTGGCCACCGGTATACCTGCCCGGGTGGAATCGTATTTTTGGAATACAACTCCACAGGCATCGACATGGCTGGGTAAATGGAGGGTTGTCAGCGAGGATAATCCCTCCATTTCGGGAGAAACTGTCAATCTGTTTGCGGTCAGAAATCATCCTCTGGCGCTCTATGTTAATGACACAAGCACCAGCGGGGATGTGTTTACTTCTGCGCCTGGCGGCCCGCTGAACAATGGCGTATCTCCGAGTACACCGAGGGATACATTAATCTCATTACTTGCGGATTATGATTTTGAGCCGGGCGATACCATATATGTGGATACCGGTTCCTATATTTTTGAAAACACCATCCTGTGGGGTCGGTTTGATGCATGGGATGCGATGACAAATCTAAATTCACTGATTCAAGGCGGGTCGAGTGTCACATTGCAGGGAAGCACCAATCAATTGGCCGGCGGAACCCAGTTCATTCATGTCGGTCCCAATGCGGCGCTTCGGCTCGATCAAGCTTACGGTGTTGCGATAAAGGATATCCGCATCAGAAAATCTCCATCCGGATCGGGAACGGGCATCGATATTCTCCGGTCACGCTACAATTTGCTTGAACGGATACGCGTTCGCGATGGCGGGGTGGGTATCGGTCTGGATAATTCAACCACGGTTCGAATCCGCAATATGGTGTCATCGGGCAATACGCAGTATGGATTATTGGCGGCGGAAAACAGCATAGTGGATTGTCGGCATAGCATCTTGTGGTCGAATGGTGTTCAAGTTCGTGTTTCCAGAAGTACGGTTACGCTTGAAAATTCTGTAGTCGGCTCTGCTCGATCGGGGCAGGTCGGATTACAACGTGTGGATACACCCGGTTTGGTGGGAACACTTATTTCTGATTATAATGCGCATTTTGCCGTGCCCGGCGCATTTATAGGCGAATTGCGCGGTAATTATGTGGGCGGTCGAATTCCTTTTGAACGATTGCGCAGTTGGAGCGAATCCACAGGCTTGGACAATCGCAGTTATTCAGGCAATCCGCAATTTATCAACTCTGGAGCGGGAGATTTTCATACTTTCAGTCCGTTTGGTTACTACGACATTGTCAGCGGCGCCATGATTACAAATAATGCGGCGCCGTTATCGCCGTTAATAGATGGCGGTAATCCGGCTTCCACGTTCGTAAATGAGCCGCCTTATAACGGCTTGCGCGTAAATATTGGTTTGTATGGTAACACCACCGAAGCTTCCAAGAGTTATACCAACGGTACCCTGCGTGCTTTGACATTTTCAGATGGGGGCTCGGGCTTTGGGGATATTTGGTTGCGATGGACGGCATCCGGCCCGGTCGCTTCGCATCTTGTCTACATAGAATTTTCTGAAAACGGGGGTGTGACTTGGGTAACGCTGGCCAGCAATGTTTCGGCATCGGCCGAGGCATTCTTGTGGGATAGTGAAGCCTTCGGGCGTGTTGCCGCGGGTATGTGGCGTGTCACCAGTCAAACGGATGATAATTTAACCGATACGAATCCAAAACCCCTTAATAATATGGATCCGCCGCAATTTTTCCAACTGCGTCAGGCCGGATCCGCGCCCTATTATATAAATGACAGCTCAACTGCGGGCGATGTCTATACGACAGCGCCTGGTAATGACGCCAACGATGGGTTCCTCCCATCCACACCCAAAGCATCGCTTCAGGCATTGCTGGATAGCGTGGATCTGGAACCTGGCGATATAGTATATATAGATACCGGTGTTTATGCTTCAAACTCTACGATTACCGTATCCATTCTGGATTCCGGTGTGGCCGCGAATCCGGTCATATTCAGGGGTAGCACCAACTTTACTGCCGGAGGTTCGGTATTTAACCGGGTCACGGGTGTTGGCGCGCCTTTGCGGTTCCTGGAAACGCAGGGTATTCGGGTGGAGAATCTGATTTTCCAAAATGGTCAATCCGGCGTGCTGGTGGATGAGTCTCGCGACATCACCTTTTATAACATAATTGCCCGCAACAATACGTTTGATGGTGTAAGGTCTCGCGGCTCTTTGGGTGTTTATGTCGAAAACTCCCTGATGTTTAATAATGCCACCAACGGATTGTCTGCGGTAATTGCCACCGGTGGCGCGGAAATCAATGCCAATAACACCGTCGTGTGGGGCAGTCCATCGTCTGTGCTTGTTGATCAATCCTGTACAGCCTCCATATCAAACAGTGTATTGCAAGCGTTTGGTGGTTCCGGACGAATTTACCTGCTCGGATTGGGTGTGACCAATATTGCTTCTGATTACAACAACTATATACGCCAAAGCGGCGCCATCGTAGCGGAGCGGACTACGGTTTTTGGCGGTAATGAGTTTTACGGACGTCTATTGGACTGGCAAAGATTTTTGGGCCAGGACAAGCACACCTTGAGTCATGAATCGCTGTTCGCAGATGCAAATGGCGGCGATTTTCATCCCCGAAGCGCAACCGGACGCTTTACCATGAGTGGCTCCTTAACCAATGATCCGCCAAACTTTCACTCGCCTTTGATAGATACAGGAAGTCCTGCCGCTACATTTACCAACGAACCTGATCCGAATGGTGGCCGGTTAAATATCGGTCGTTACGGCAACACGCCGGAAGCAAGCTTGAGTAAGACCAATCCCTGGGTGCTGGTGGTTTCCCTGAATGACGGGGGTATTGTACGTGGCACCCAGACCTTGTATTGGGTTGCCGGAGGTATGAACAGTTCGGATACGGTCAGGCTTGAATTTGCCGCCAATGGTGTTGATTACTCGATACTGTCAAGCAATGTTCCGGCCTATCAGTCCGAGTTCACTTGGGATGCGTCTGGGGAGCCGGTAACTCAATTGGCCCGGTGGCGTGTCATAAGCGAACAATATACCAATGCGGTGGATGACGTGGATGTTCCATTCACCATCAAGAATTCAACGCTGACCGTTTATGTTAATGATGGGTCAACGTCAGGTGATGTTTACACAACCGCTCCGGGAAGCGCGGATAACTCCGGATTGAGCCCTTCGTTGCCGCTCAATGATCCCGTGGTTGCGCTGGCAAAATATCCGTTTGGGCCTGGAGATGTTATTTATATCGACACCGGTAGTTATGATATCAGTCATCCATCGGGTATGGTGCTTGGTTTGGTGGAGGAAGAGCTGGATGCCGGTATGCAGGGTAACCCGATTCGCATCATCGGCAGTACCAACCGCGTCGCAGGCGGCACAAGATTGATCGGATCCGGCAACAATTCGGTATTGAATATTCTGGATACCCAGTTTGTCGACGTGCAACATTTGAACATCACCAACGCATTCGCGGGAATAACGTTGTCCGGCACACGGAACGTCGGACTGCGAAATATCTTTGTTACCGGCGTTACAAATGCATTTGTGTTGAATAATGCGTATTCTACCGAAGTGTCACGTGTCGCCGCCTTTAACAATCGTGGTTGGGCATTCTCGATTGCCGGTGAATTTTCCGATGTTCGGCTGACTTCCAGTATTGCCCACTCCAATACGCTGGGCGCAATATCAATCGGTCCCAACAGTCGGTTGTTTGTGGAGCACAACATATTTAATGTCGCCAACTCCAATGCCTTTGCGTACTCCGCCGTCAACTTGAGTGCAATATCGGGTGATTTCAATGTAATCTGGCCCGGCCAGAATCCCTTTATTGCCCGCAACAATACGACCCAGGTGCGTTACTCCAACTTGCGGGCGTGGCAACGCGACCGCAATATGGATATATACTCACTGATTGATGATCCGCTGTTTGTGAATACATTGGCGGGTGATTTTCATCTGCGGAGTCAAGCCGGTCGTTTTCAACCGTCCACACAGACATTTGTTACCGATGGAACAACTTCCTGGGCCATTGACGCCGGTAATTTCAACGCTGAATTCACAGCGGAATCGCTTCCCAATGGCGCGCGCCGCAACATCGGACTTTATGGCAACACTGCGGAGGCCAGTCGCAGTGTGACCAATACGTCACAAGCGGCAATTAAAGTCGTCAGTTTGTTGGATGGCGGCATAATATCCGGCGAACATCAGTTGTATTGGTTGTCGAGAGGACTTTCGACCAATGATTTGTTGCGATTGGAGTATTCCGCCAACAGTGGAGCGCTCTGGTTGCCGATAGCATCAAACATTCCCGTAACTGCGTCGACTTACGTGTGGAATTTCGCAGATATTGATTCGTCTCCGTTGGGTCTATGGCGCATTACCTCTCAAGCTAATTCCAATATAACCGACACAACGGCGCGTAACTTTACCATTCGAAACGGCTCCATTCCCTATTATGTCAATGATCCGGATATTTCAGGAGATGTGTTTACCACGGAACCCGGTAGTTCGTTGAATGATGGCATCAGTCCGGAAACCCCGGTGGATCAGATATCCACCATATTGACACGTTACGATCTGGATGGCGGTGATGTTATTTATGTGGATACGGGTACATACTATCTTGACCAACCCATATCGATTCTATCTCTGCATTCCGGTATAGCAACCAATCGAACGTGGATACGGGGAAGCACCAATCTTCAGGCGGGTGGCTCGGTTCTGTACCGCCAGCGTGTATATACCAATAATGTTGTCACCACAAACATGATGGTTGTTTCAACCAACATCGTGGTTTCCACCAATGAGTTTTTTGCCTCCGATAATTTTTCCACAGCCATCGATGTCGGTGCGAACGCGCAATATCTCGAAATCAGCGACTTTACCATTGAAAATGCCGATCAGGGGATCAGGGTGGCGAATTCACAAATCGCACTTGGCGGTCATCTGTTTAGAAATTTATTGATCAGGGACGGTGGCCAGGCCGGGGTGACCATATTCAGTTCATCGAGCAATCGTCTTGATCGGGTGGTTATCACACGACATGCCGGGGCAGGTATTTCTCTGGATAGCGCAAGTATGACATCCATTGACCGTTCTGTTATCTGGTCAAATAACGCCAATGCCATTAACATCAGCGCGTCCGGATTGTTGATCAGCAATTCAGTGCTTCATGCTTATGGGGCCATCACCAATGTAGCGTATAGCATTGTTGGCGTTGGCGCCATGAGCTCCGACTTTAATACGTTTTACGTCCATGATGGCGCATCCTATGTGGCTCGTGAAGGTTTCCTGTTCTCCGGACTGCCGCAATGGATGCAGGCCACCGGACAGGATCGGCATTCGCTGTCCGCCAACCCAAGATTCCATGACACTGAAAACGATGATTATCATGTTGCCAGCGTGGCCGGCCGGTTTGATCCCCAACTCAATGACTTTGTCACCAGTGACGTTGGCTTTTCACCATTGATTGATACCGGCTCCTTTAATGCCGGCTTTATGCTTGAACCCGAGCCTAACGGTTTCCGCAGAAACATAGGATTGTTTGGTGATACCATCGAGGCCAGCAAGAGTCGCACCAATGCCTGGATGTTGGCGATTACCGCCATGGGAGGTGGCCGAATCAACGATATTGTTCAGCTTTTCTGGACTTTTGGAAATATAGATGCAACCAATCGGGTTATATTGGAATACTCGCCTGACCAGGGAACAAATTGGACCACCATCGCTCAAAATGTCCCGTTAATTCAGGACGGTTATTTCTGGGATAGCTTGACGATGAATCCTCCGCAGAGCCCCATATCCGTATGGCGTGTATCTCTTGAGGCAAATACCAATATTTTCAGCCAAAGCGCCAGATTCGGTTTGAATGGGCCATTTACATTCTACGTTAATGACGGGTTTACCAACAACAATGTTTATACGACGGCGCCCGGTGATGACCAGAATCTTGGAATTTTCTCCAATGCGCCCAAGGCGACATTGCGAGCCATATTGGATGATTGGGATGTGGATCCCGAAGATATCATCCTGATTGATACCGGGCATTATCTGTTCGACTCGAATCAACTGGCGGTCGTTCGATTGGATGATCAGGGGGCTGAAGGTCTACCCGTGATTATCAGAGGAAGCCCGACTAAAGGCGCTACGTTGTTCGATGGGTCGGAGCTGTTGGTCGCACAGAATCTTATCGAGGTTCAGGGCAGTTTCGTGGAAATAGAAAATATCTCGTTCATTACCGGAAATATTGAAGTCATTGGTACCAATAATATTTTGAGAAATATCGCGATAACCAACGGAAGTGCATTATTGTCCGGTAAATTCAGTCTTGCTGAAAATATGGATTTGGCCAGTGGCAAGCTCGTTGTACAAGGTGACGATGCCGTGGCAAGTAAAGTCAGGGCGTTCAATTCTTTTGTAGAGGTGCTCGGCTCACGCACGGTCCTGGAAAATTCATTGATTGTATGGACGTCCGGGCCGTTGGTGAAGGTATACGGCACAAATTCCGTGATAAGAAATAATACCATCGTCGGCGGTATTATCGCGGTTCAACAGGAGGGTAATGACAGCTCCTCCTTGATTATCAACAATATTCTGATAGCGGATAGATCCCATAATGCCAACGCGCAAATAATAAGCCGGCTTGGCGGGACCATGGTGTCGGATTACAACCTGCTCTTGGGTCGTAATGGCGCTTGGATTGGAAACGCCACCGGTCTTTGGGAAAAATTGATCTACTGGCAACAGAAATCCGGGCAGGACTTTAATAGTATTTCCGCAGATCCCGCTTTTGCCAACGAGGCAGGGCGTGATTATCATCTAAAATCAACCAGCGGGCGCTACTTGAATGGCATTTGGGTTTTTGATGATGTTGATTCCCCGGCTATTGACGCCGGATCGCCGACGTCGGATTTTTCAAATGAAACCGTTCCGAACGGCAACCGTATTAATATCGGCGCTTATGGTGGAACCATCGAAGCCAGTCGCAGTCGCGTCACCCCTTGGTTGTATGCCATCTCCATGAATGATGGCGGTGTGCTTCGCGGCACCAACGATTTGCGTTGGCTTTCCGGTGGCTTAAGCCTGACCAATACCGTAACTCTTGAGTATTCACCCGACGCAGGTGATACATGGATCACCATCGGAAATGGTATTCCCATAAATCCAGGCGCCTATACCTGGGACACTACGCTGTATCCTTCAAGTCTTGAGGCTTTGTGGCGGGTAATTCTGGATGCGGATACCAATATTTATGACACGGTGGACTCGTTGTTTAATGTCAGAAATGATATCCGTGCATTTTTTGTTAACAACAGTTCAACCAACGGCAATGTATTTACCACCGTGGCGGGAAGTCCGGGGAATGATGGGTTAACCCCTGCGACACCCAAGAGTCGGCTGGAAGACATATTAAGTGTTTATGATACCGAGCCCGGCGACGTGATTTATGTGGATACGGGTGTTTACACCAGTTCGGTTATTAATGTGATCTGGTCTCGTGGCGGCGACTCAAATGCCAATCTATATATTCGCGGAAGCACGAATTATTTCGCCGGGGGAACCGTCATCAAGCGAACCAATCGTGTTTTTGGCAGTGATGCCATGGTGGTGAATGCATCCTATGTCACGGTTCAGGATTTGACCGTGGAAAACGCATTCCGCGGAATATTGTTGAATTCCAATCAATTCAGCATCGTGGAGCGGGTGAACGCGCGAAGTAATGTTGTTGGTATCGTAAGCCAGGCTGGTTTCAGCAATATTATCCGAAGTACAAGGGTTTGGAATTCCGTTTCTAGCGGCGTGGAAATCATCACTTCCGGTCCCATCACAGTGGAAAACATTACATTTGTTAACAACCCATTTTTTGGGGTAAATCTGAATGATGTTCCCAATAATACGATTCAAAATAATATATTCTATTTTGATATGGCCACGTCCAACGCTCAACAGGCTATTGCCGGAACATCAAATGCGGTCATTCAATCCTTCATTGACTATAACGTGTACTTCTTTACCCCGGCATCATTCAGCAACGCATTTATTTATCCGCCGTTCAAGGATTTGCTGACCTGGCAGAGAACCAGATTCAAAGATTTTCGAAGTGCGGTTACCAATCCATTGATGAACAATGTTGCGGCAGAAGATTTTCATTTGCGAAGCCAGGCCGGCCGGTACAATCCAGGAACTCAAACATTTGTCATGGATGCAGAAACTTCCTGGGCAATTGATACCGGAAATCCGTACTCGTCATTTGACCGGGAAACGCCCGAGAATGGCGGACGCGTCAACATCGGCGGTTACGGCAACACATTTTATGCAAGTCGAGGCGTTACGAGTCAGGTGGTTTTTGCCCGCACCGGTAATCAATTCCTGCCGATTTCAGAATTCGAGAATCCGTATCCGTTGATCTGGTATATGCTGAATGTGCCGTTTGATTTTAATGTTAGCGTTCAATACTCGGGTGATATGGGCAACGAATGGATTACCTTGCAGTCCGGAGTGCCTGCCTATCAGGAATACATCGTGTGGACCAACTCACCCATATACAATAGCTTCAAGGCAAAATGGCGAATTGTCGGAGAAGGTCCGGGCTATACGAATTACTGGGACATCAATGATGGAACCATTCAAACCTTCTTCGGAACCCATCGCATCAGCTCCATTCAACCCGTCACCAATGGCCAGAGAATTGTTTGGCGCGGCGCCTGGGATGAAGATTACCAGATTCAGTATGCCACAAATTTCATAACCACCAACAAATTGCATAACTGGTTGAATTTGGGAGGCCCAACCAATCTGGTCATCGGTGGTGATACGCCGTTTGTCGACACTACGGTCGGCTTTGACTCGAACCGTGTATACCGTGTGTTATGGCTGGGGACCAATGGAATACCCTACCAATAGATGAACTTGAACGGTAAGCACCGCAAGGTATAGATGGAAATCCCTGGCGAATCCATCCGTTTCCCCGTGAAGCTTGTGTGCCCAACAATCGCGTTGACCGCGCTTAATTGAATCCCTACATTTCGCCTCATGAAAGCAGTTATATTATGCGGCGGTCAGGGAACGAGAATTCGCGATGTTTCGGATGTGGTTCCCAAACCTATGTTACCCATCGGCGGACGACCCATCCTGTGGCATATCATGAAAGGGTATGCTCATCATGGAATCCAGGACTTTGTGTTGTGCCTCGGTTATAAGGGATGGGTCATCAAGGAGTTTTTCCTCCAATACAAGGCCATGACATCCGATTTTACCATTCAATTGGGCGAACATGGTAAAATTGAATTTCATGGTGAAACGGAGGAGTCGGGATGGAAAGTTACCTTGGTCGATACCGGTGAAAAGTCTCAAACCGGCGCCCGCATATGGAACGCCCGCCGCTATCTTGAGGATACCGAGCATTTCTGCATGACGTATGGTGACGGTGTGGCGGATGTTAACATACCCGGCTTGATCAATTTTCATAAAAAATCAAACCGCGCCGCCACACTGACCGGGGTGCGACCAGCCGGACGATTTGGCGAAATTGACTATGAGTCCGACGGCATGATTAAAAACTTCAATGAAAAACCCAATGCCGCCGGCGGCTACATCAATGGCGGGTTTATGGTTTTCAATACGAAAAGCGCCTTATCGTACTTCCGAGCCGGATCGGATTTGAACTTGGAGCAGGAGGTTCTTCCGAAAATGGTTAAGGAAGGCCAGCTCGGCGCATTTCATCATAATGGTTTCTGGCAATGCATGGATACCCTGCGTGAATATACAATGCTGAATGACATGTGGGAAAAGAATGAAGCGCCATGGAAAGTTTGGTAGGAAAGTTAACCACGGATAACACGGATAATGTTGAAATTGTCATTCTTAATCCGTGCGAATCTGCTTTATCCGTGAGTCTTATGAAATATGTCGCCGCTTTATAAAATCTATTCAGGACAAAAAATCCTCATCACCGGTCACACCGGCTTTAAAGGGTCGTGGCTGGTCCAATGGTTACATCACTTGGGAGCGGAGGTGTCCGGAATTGCCTTGGACCCGATTACCGATCCCAATCTTTTCGATGCGGCAGAACTTAAAGAGTTGTGCCGGGATTACCGGGTGGATTTGTGCGATTATGCGACAGTTCAAAAAGTGGTTTTGGAAGTTCAGCCGGACATTATCTTTCATTTGGCTGCTCAACCCCTGGTAAGGGAGTCCTACCGCTTATCCCGGGAAACTTTTAATATCAACGTGATGGGGTCCGTGCATGTTTTTGAGGCGGCGCGTTCTTGTACCTCTGTTCAGGTATTGGTGCATGTAGGGACCGATAAGGTTTATGAAAATGAGGAGTGGGATTACGGCTATCGTGAAAACGATCCTCTGGGTGGTCACGATCCCTACAGCGCCTCCAAGGCGGCGGCGGAGATCGCATTTCAATCGTACCTGCGATCATTTTTTTACCCGGTCGGATCCATACGTGCGGCGTCCGGTCGTGCCGGCAATGTGATTGGCGGAGGTGATTGGGCCAAAGACCGTATCGTACCCGACGCCATGAAGGCCGTGCAGTCGGGAAAACCAATCGAAGTTCGAAACCCCGCGTCCACCCGGCCGTGGCAACATGTGCTCGAGGCGCTTTCAGGTTATGTAACGTTGGGCGGTTTGCTTTTACAAAAAGATGACCGCGCGCTTGGTTCGTGGAATTTTGGTCCCAATGCGGAAAGCATTCACTCGGTCAAGGATTTGGTGGAGGCGGTATTGCCGGTATGGGGAAGCGGGTCATGGGTGCATACCGGTGATCCTGATGCGCCGCACGAAGCCGGTGCATTAACCTTGTGTATTGATAAGGCGAGACAAAGGCTCGGCTGGGCGCCGAAATGGGATTTCAGAGAAACCATTAAACGAACTGTTCAGTGGTACCGGGGGTTTTATGACGGGAAATCTCCCCGTGAACTCTGTAAAGAAGATATAGCGGCTTACATGAGATCGTAGAATTACGTCCTGCGTTTACGAAAGCGAACCACGGACGAACATTTGACATCGCCCCTGTGTAATATTCGTTTCTTTTCGATCCGCGCCCATCCGTGTAATCCGTGGTTAAAAAATTCATGAACAACTTTACGTATCGGTTTAGGCATGCCAAGCGTATTGTAGTATAGGAAAGAGAACCACGGATGAGGAATTTAATCATGCAGTTTTTAATATTCATTCCTTTGCTATCCGTGCCCATCCGTGTAATCCGTGGTTAAAGAACATCGTGAACAATTTTGCGGAAGGGTTTTGTAGTACAGGAAAGAGAACCACGGATGGCACGGATATCACGGATAAAGCATGAATTCGATGGTAAATAATATTGAACATTATTCATCCGTGTTATCCGTGGGTAAGAGATAAAATTATGATTCATGAGAAGTTGAGCCAGAGTATTATCGGGGCCGCAATTGATGTTTTAAACACCCTGAAGCCGGGGCTAGATGAGAAGCTTTACGAAAACGCCTTGGTTATTGAGTTGTTGGAGCGTGGGCACAAGGTTGATCAACAGCTTGTCTATCCTGTTCAATATAAAGGAAATTTAATCGGCAAATTGATACCCGACCTAATAGTTGATGGATCGGTAATTGTTGATCCCAAAGTGGTTGTAGCGTTCAACGAGCACCACATTGCCCAAATGATCGGTTATCTGGCCATTACAGGCTTCAAATTGGCGCTATTATTAAACTTTAAGCAATCTAAACTCGATTGGAAGCGCGTCGTGCGTTAATGAAAGCGAACCACGGACGAACATGTATATCGCCGTCGTGTTAAATTCCTTCCTATCC
>DAOLDL010000036.1:0-30448 GCA_035327305.1 Kiritimatiellia bacterium
ACGCTCGAAGACTCGCGCCCCACAGCCTTGTCGTTTGCATCAAGAACAATGTGTTTACATCCAAAATGGTTGTGCTGTGGTTACTTCACGAAAATAATCACCCTGAAAGACATTCCAGCGCCAATTCACGCGGCGCTTAAACAGAGAGCCAAATTGCATGGTCGAAGCCTTAACAAAGAAGTCCTCGCCTGTCTTGAGATGGCAGTTACCCCGTCTCGCGTTGATCCAAACACCCTGTTGTACGAAATGAGCGCACATCGAGCCTCCCTGCCCGGCAAGCTTGACGGGCGATTAATACGCAACGCTCTTGAGGTGGGCCGCGCATGATCGTCGCCGACTCAACTCTAATCGCATACCTTCTTATTCCTGACCACAAGAGTGTCATGGCAGATGAAATCTTTTTAAAGGGTCCTGACTGGGCTGTTCCGCTCATTTGCAGATCGGAAATACGGAATATTCTTAACCTTTATATGCGCCATGAAAAAAAGTCATTGAATAAGGCGAAGGCCACCAAGGAAAAAGCAGAACACTTGTGGCGCGAGCATGAATATTCTGTGCCGTCGAATGATGTCCTTGAGTTAACCCATAAGCACCATGTTGCGGCGTATGATGGTGAAATTGTTGCATTGGCTCAAGAACTCAACGTCACTCTTGTGACGTTCGATAAGGTAGTTAAGGAAATGTATCCAAGGGTTGCTGTTGACCCGGCAGATTACCTGAAACAATAGCGCCAACAAGCACATCCAGATAAGAAATCCCGATCATGCAACGAGAACAAAAAGTATTGGGGCAGGCTTCGCCGCACGGGGGCATGCCGTTCACAATTAAGGAGTCACGAATAATGAAGTTGATAACCCTGGCAATGATCTCGACTCTTGTGGCGCTACATATTGCTTCAGCGGAAGAACTCGCAGGACGTTTCGTAATCCAGTCGGGCGATATATCGGCAATTACCCTGATAATAACAGAAACACCTCGCGTTCGATTAACGTTAAGTGACGCGAAAGTTGAAGATCTCCGCAAGTTGACAGGCGGGAACATTGGTAAGCAGATACAACTTATAATCGGTGATCAAGTCGTGTCAAAGCCAGTGGTGGGAGCTGAAATTCGTGGTCCCGAAATCGAGATATCAGCCGAAACACGCGAAATGGCGCTTGAGTGGGTCAAGGTGTTGTATTTGCCGACTGAATGAAACGGCGAGCATGGCTCGTCAGAAGAGGGCGCCACGGCGCCACCCCGATTTTTCGAGGGAATATAAACAGAGAACCGGCCAACTCTTTTCCAGAACTTTTTATAGTTGTGACGTTAACAGGAATGATATGTCAGTACTGTCACGTCAAAAAAGGGGGGGAAGTCCTGAAAATCTAACTATTGAAAACCAGGACACATTTCCATTATATTCAGGCCTTTGCATCGTGACGGCACCGCATTCGTCCGGGATTTTTCCCAAATGCGCGCGGGATTATTGGAATATTTATGGCGTTATCAAATACTGTTTCATCGTTGGAAAACACCAGGGTTGTTGGGGTTACACGATTGGTGTCCCCTTCGCAAATCAAGTCGGACATACCGGGAGACTCCGGTGTTTTCGATGTGGTTAGCCGGGGCAGGGATACGATTTCTCGCATTCTCCGCGGTGAAGATCGCCGTTTTCTAGCCATTGTCGGGCCTTGTTCGATACACGATCCGGTCGGAGCATTGGAGTATGCCGGCCGCCTGGTGGAGTTACGCAAGGAGCTTGATCCCTCACTTTATATCGTGATGCGTGTTTATTTCGAAAAACCCCGCACCACTGTCGGATGGAAAGGTCTGATCAACGACCCGAGAATGGATGACTCCTGCGATGTCACTGCCGGACTTCACACTGCGCGGCAACTTCTACTGGATATCAATCGCATGGGACTACCTGTGGCTACGGAATTCCTAGATCCTATTCTTCCGCAGTATACGGCCGACCTGGTTAGCTGGGCCGCGATCGGGGCTCGTACGACAGAGTCGCAAACGCATCGCGAAATGGCCAGCGGACTTTCCATGCCGGTCGGCTTCAAAAATGGTACGGATGGCCGCGTTCA
Organism: Kiritimatiellia bacterium; assembly: GCA_035327305.1. Classification (GTDB taxonomy): domain Bacteria; phylum Verrucomicrobiota; class Kiritimatiellia; order CAIVKH01; family CAIVKH01; genus CALMUP01. The sequence continues at coordinate 2,073 of DAOLDL010000036.1, forward strand.
AACTGCGGTAGACGCCTTGCAGGCCGCAGGACGCTCTCACAGTTTCCTGGGAATCGATCAGCAGGGAACCACCAGCGTCGTTAAAACCGCCGGCAATCCGGATTGTCACCTTGTGCTTCGCGGCGGAATTCTCGGCCCGAATTACCAGGCTTCGCAAATCACCGAGGCCATCGCTCAATTAAAGACGTCGGGCGTGAAAAATGCGATCATGGTCGATTGCAGTCATGCCAATTCCTCCAAAAATCCATTCAAGCAGGTTGAAGTTTGGAATGATGTGGTTGAACAACGCCGGGCCGGATGCGACAGTATCATCGGCGCCATGATTGAAAGTTACTTGAAGTCCGGAAACCAGCCATTGAAGGATCCTGCAACACTGGAATATGGCGTATCCATTACCGATGCGTGTCTGGGTTGGGAAGAAACCGCCGAATTATTGCGCCAATTTCCCGGGATAACTTGAAAAGTACAACGTCAATTCTGGAGACGATCCGACGCAATGATCTTTGTCCTTGCGGAAGCGGGCAAAAATACAAAAAGTGTTGCATGGATAAGAAAACTTTCGATCAGGATTTCGCCCGCACGTATTACCGGAAACACGGAATCAAACTTAAGACACCAGAGGATGTGGAAGGAATTCGCCGCTCCGGTTTGCTGGTGCTTGAATTGCTGGAAATCGCGGAATCCCTGGTCAAACCCGGAGCCATAACAGGGGATATCGATCGTTTAATTGCCGAACATACCCGCCAACGTGGCGCAACCAGCGCACCTCTCAACTATCGCGGTTATCCCCGAAGTACCTGCATCTCTATCAATGAAGTTATTTGCCACGGCATACCCGGTCAACGCATGTTGAAGGACGGCGATATTGTAAATGTGGACGTGACCACAATTCTGAATGGCTACTATGCCGATGCCAGCAAGACGTTCCGGGTTGGGCAGATTTCTCCGGAAGCCAGCCGGCTGGTGGACGTCACGCGGGAATGCCTGCGACGCGGGATGCATGCCGTAAAGCCCGGCAATACGTTGGGTGATATCGGGCATGCGATCCAATCATTTGCGGAGGCTCGGAATTTCTCCGTGGTGCGGGATTTTGTCGGTCACGGTATCGGGCTGGAATTCCACGAGGCTCCGCAGGTCATGCATACCGGTCGAAAAGGTAACGGCATCGTGTTGGTGCCCGGCATGGTCTTTACCATAGAGCCGATGATTAACGCTGGCCGTCCGGAATCAAAGGTTCTTGGAGATGGCTGGACTGCGGTTACCGCCGACGGTTCTTTGTCCGCCCAATTTGAACAAACCGTTCTGGTTACCTCAAATGGTTTTGAAAGCCTGACCCCGTATGACCCGGATTTTTTTATGTTACCGCCCGTGACAGATTGTTAAAAGATTCCGGTTGAACAACCTATAACTCGCAGATGGCAATATTCAGGTTCGCATGAGGAAAACTCGATTCGCAGTTTATATTCCTGCGCTCTTAACGATCGTCGCGTTTGTTCTCGCTCTTCATACCTCGCGGGTTCCGGATGGCTCCTTATTGCCGGTGTTTTCTTTGCGCACGGCCTTACTGTTGCTTTCAGGAATTTCCGCCATCCTGTTGATTCAACTATCGTCAACCGTCATCGCCCGCCGTAATCCGGATGAGCACAGAAATCTTTTTTTATTGCTGATTCAACCCTTCTACTTGCTGAATATCCTTCCTCTGGCGGTATTTGTCCTGCATCCCCTGGGATTGCCGCTTCCCTTTTTTACCTTGGTACAGGCGGATATACTTCTGTTGATGTCCAGCGCCTTGTTTCTTTTTCGCATGGGGCTGATGCTCTTACACTCTATCAAATGGATAAACATGGCGGGTTCATTTATCCGTGCTCGCAGTTCCGGGCAAGTGGCTATTGTTTTGTTTTTTGGATTCCTTGCCATTTATGGCGTTTTAATTAAAAAAGAGGACCGCATCCTCATGTTGGTTGGCGATGAACCGCACTACTTGTTGATGATGGAAAGCATGCGGCGCTACCACACGGCGGATCTTTCGCAGATCATGGCGTCAGATGATCCTCTTCCCAATGGTGTGCGCAAGATTCGACCTCACGCCAGCGTGATGTCCGCGCCAGGGACCTTGTACGAAGTGCACAATATAGGGATATCAGTGATGATGATTCCCGGATTTTCCCTGGTCGGGTACAAAGGCGCTGTTGGCACATTCGGATTTTTGGCCGCTCTACTGGTGGCCAATATGTTTTTATTGGGTGTTGAAACCACAGGCAGAAAATGGACTTCGCTTGTGGTCGCGATGATCGCCGGCTTTTCAGCTCCGTTTATCTACTATTTCCGCTACATTTATCCGGAGATGCCGGCGGCGCTTTGTTTGATCTACGCCGTCCGTGTGTTGCGAAGAGATAATCCCTCGACGTTTTCCTCGCTTTTGGCCGGAGCCGGCGCGGCCTTCATGCCGTGGCTCCATGTGAAATTTGTCATCATGGCCGCCATTTTGGCCGGATACTGTCTTTTCAAGCATTTCCGGAAAGTGAAGTCAGTGTTGTGGTATGCGCTTCCTCATGTTCCAAGCGCCCTTTTGTTGATGAACTTTTTTTATCATGCCTATGGCAGTTGGTTGCCTAATGCCCAGTATGGCGATGCACATGATCCGGTCAGTAAGTTTTTCTTCCGGGGTGCTCCAGGACTTCTGCTGGATCGTGATCACGGTTTACTCGCGTTCGCACCATTTTACTGGTTGGCGCTTCCCGGACTGCTGTTCCTTTACCGCGAAAATCGCAGGTATTTCGCCCTTGCCCTGACTTTAACGATTCCCTCTTTTGCCATACTTGCCTCCCACTGGATGTGGTGGGGCGGTCCATGTCCGCCGGCCCGATTTATTATTCCGCTCATCCCGCTTTTCATTCCGGCGGTTGTGGGCGCTTTTGCGTTGGCCTCCGGCCCGGTATTCCGATTGCTCGCCGGCGGATCCATAGTGTTTACATTGATATTGTCCTTTGTTTCGTTGGGTGAATTAAACGCGCTTCCGTTTCATCGGCATTTCCTTCGCTGGTGGGCCATTGGTTATGATGCATTTCCCTTTTTTCCTTTGTTTTTCATTCACCGCGTTGATGCCGTGCCGCGAGAAAATTTTGTGATCGGCGGCATATGGATACTGGCGTGGTGCGCTTCTCTTCTGCTCGCGAAAAGGCGCGACGGTCAACAGGTTGAATCATTTCCATCCGGCATACTGGGCGCGCACACCGGCGCGATCTTGATGGCCGGAGGGCTGTTATTGCTTTTTCCGGGAGCCATGGGTTATTTGAATGCGAAGTTGTCGGGTATCGAAACTACCGCGCTGAATGGATCGGAACGCCCGCTTGCCCATATGAATGTCCTGCTCGACAACTATACCCGGCCTTTTGTCCGGGCCGGCGTATCAACCGAGACGGCGAAAGATAATGTAAGTCAATTTATCATATATTCCGCGCAAAAACTTGAGGCGGGGCGATCGTACTCGTGGCAGGAACTTGAATCGGAAGTACGCGAACGCAGTTGGATATTTTTCGGGCGTTATACCACGTTATATCCGATTGATTATATATTAACGTTTAACGGCACAATCAGCACAGACGCCGACGGCCCATTGGTTCTGTTTGATATATGCAATAATCTGGGACGAAACATCCTTTGGGAAAATACGATGTCAGCGGCAAAATTAACCAATGATACGCTTAATTTCTCCCTTCCTTTTCGACCCGATGGCATTAAGAGAAACGCGGAATTTCGAGCCGCCGCACTTGCGCCGGGAAGTTTCAGGTTTGAACAGGTTGGGCTAAAAGCCAGTTTGCCGTAAGCGGGCGGATTTATCCGGGCTTGGCCAGGCAATCGCGACATTGCCCATAGAGGTAAATTTCATGTTGATCCACTTTGAATCCCTCCGGTGCAAGCTGGCTTAATGACCCGGGGCAACCTTCCATTTCAAACGCCTTGTGGCAGGTGCGACAAAAAAAGTGATGGTGATGCTTCTTGCCGGCAAGCTCGTAGCGATCCGGCTCTCCGGGAATGGGCACCACGTGAAGCGTTCCGATCTCAACAAAGTTTTTAATGTTGCGATAAACGGTGGCGATACCGATTTCCGGCAGACGTGGCTTCGTTTGATCCAGAACCTCCTGCGGGCTTAACGGCCCGGGCGACGATTTAAACGTCTCTAATATTGATTCTCTTTGGCGTGTTTTACGTTCCACTTTTACGTCCTATGGTTCTCATTATATATCTATAATTGACCAGGATAGCGCTCTGATTGCGTATCGAGTGTATGCCTTGTACGCAAAGATTGTCTAATGGAATTTTTCCTGTGAATTAAGCTTATTCGTCGGCAAGCGTTTGATCATGCAATATCCGGGCAAGGAAGTTGCGCCGGAGATTCATTCACGCTAGAATTGTCCCGGGAATTAACATCATGCCGGTTTATATTTACGAAACAATCGATGACAAACCTCGCCGGGAGTTTGAGGTTTATCAGAGCATTAAGGAAGATCCCTTGCCGGTTGACCCGGAAACCGGTCGCCCGGTTCGACGTATGATTACCGGAGGCATTGAAATGCCGCGCGCCAAAAGCGACCCGGTAAAAACGCCCCTGCGGCGACACTCCGACTCCTGCCTGTGCTGTAATCCGCGACCTTCCCGATAACGGTCTATAAACCCGCCGCATGGCGGTGCTGGCGCTGAAGTCGATGGTTGGCGGTGATTTCCGCGCGGCTTCGACGGGCTGATTGAGGAATGTGATCACGCAAAAATACCGGCAAATCGCGTGCCGCGTCCCGTTGATAATCTTCCGCCATAGGCAATGCGATCTCGCCAGGTATTTGTCCCAGAGTTACGGTTAGGTATCTCCATAATGTTTCGGCAAGGTATTCTAGCGACAGAGAGTGGGTGCGGCCGCCTTCCCGATATACATGATCAAAAAATTTCCACATCGATTGGAAAGGGGAATCGTCAAATTTCCAAAGCATGGGCAGAGTTTCACGAAACCGGCCGCTGTTGCCATAGAGATCCCAGTATCGGGCAAAACGGCGCAAGGCCTGCATGGTGTCAAAATCAATCAGCTTGGTTCGTAATATTTCGTAGGGCGGGTGTGGACTGAAAATCAACTCCCACTCTTTTTCATGCCGGATAATAGGGGTGCCGCGTAATCGTTTTAGTGGATTGACCTGAATTTCCTGGGGGGCGAGTTTCAACAAGCGGTCAAATCCGGCGGCAATGCTTGCCAGATCTTCGCCGGGCAAACCAACAATCAGATCGGCATGGATGTGGGCGCCGGTTTCTTCAAGCAACCAGCGGATGTTTTCCTCGCTTTTTGGATAATTCTGCTTGCGGCTGATAAGATCCGCCACGGTTTCGTTGAAGGTTTGAATGCCGACTTCAAACTGCAGGGCGCCTCGCGGGAAACAGCGTAGAATCTCCCGCAATTCCCCGGGTAGCCGGTCGGGGATCATCTCGAAGTGCAGAAAAATTCCAGGACGATAACGTTCCAGAAAAAACTCGAGGATTTTTAAGCTGAAGTTGACGCTTAAATTAAAGGTGCGGTCCACAAATTTAAATTCGCGCACGCCGCGATTCAGTAAATCATCAAACGCCGTCAATAATTTGTCCAGAGGGAAACGATTGAGATGCTGATCAAGAGATGACAGGCAAAATTCGCAAGTAAAGGGACAGCCGCGCGATGCTTCCACGTAAATAACGCGGTTGCGTATGTCTTCATCGTTGTATAGATGGTAGGGCAGGTTTATTTTTGTCGTGTCCGGAGGACCGGAATACAGGATTTTTTGTACTGGCTTCCGCCCGGCGGACAAATCTTCAATCAAACGGGGAAATGTCAGGTCGGCCTCGCCGGTAATGACAAAATCGGCAATGCTGCAAATCGGTTGCGTCTCCAGCTCATGGCTGACTTCGGGACCGCCAATCACCAGCAGGCAGTCAGGTCTCAGGCGTTTGAGGATCGCGGCAACTTCCGTAATCGGCGTGACATTCCAAATGTAGACACCCAGGCCCACAATTTCCGGTTGATGCGCCAGAATGGCTTCAACGACATCGATCGGGCGCTGATGAATGTCAAATTCAAGCAATCGGGTTTCCGTGCTTTGTTCGCCCATGTTTGCGAGCAGGTAACGCAAGCCGAAGGACGTATGGCTGTAGCGTGCGTTTAATGTGGCTAATACAATCCGGGACATAATGGAGCGCTACCTTTGATGACCGGCTATTCCCGCGAAATCAGTGAATTTCCACCATGCGCTGGATGGCGGCGCGGGCGCGATCGGCAATGGGTTTGGGAACTTTTACCTCAAACACTTCTTCCTTCAATGATCGAAGTACCTTGTCGAGCGTAATCATTTTCATGAATTTGCACACGGCACGTTCGTTGACCGGAATAAACGTTTTGTCCGGATTGAATTTTCTCATGCGGTGCATGATGCCCGTTTCAGTGGCGATGAGAAACTCGCTGGCCGGCGATTCCTTCACCCGGTGAATCATGCCTTCGGTGGAGCAGATGTAGGTGTTGGGATAAGCGCCGGGATTACAGGCCATTCCGAACATCGCGGACGAGGCGCATCCGCATTCGGGATGAATGAGGAATTCCGCATCGGCATGTTCGGCTCGTTTGGCTTCCATGTCACCGGGGCGGATACCTGCGTGGACATGACATTCTCCGGCCCAGATTTTCATGTTTTGGCGTCCCGTCATTTTCTTTACGTAGGCGCCTAAAAACATGTCGGGCAGGAACAGGATATCCTTGTCAGCGGGAATTGAATTTACAACTTTGACCGCGTTGGACGAGGTACAGCAATAGTCGGTTTCAGCTTTGACTTCAGCGGTGGTGTTGACATAACTGACCACCACGGCGCCGGGATTTTCCGCCTTCCATTTGATCAATTGCTCGGCGGTGATTGTTGCGGCCAGGGAGCAACCGGCCTTGAGATCCGGGATCAACACTTTTTTGTCCGGCGATAAAATCGATGCGGTTTCCGCCATGAAATGAACTCCGCAAAAAACAATGATATCCGCATCGGTTGCGGCGGCTTTTTGGGAAAGCCCCAGCGAGTCGCCTACAAAATCAGCGATGTCTTGAACTTCGGGCAGTTCGTAGTTGTGGGCGATGATGAAGGCGCCTTTGCGCTTTTTCAGTTCGGCGATTTCCGCGGCCAGATCCAATTCAATTGATGAACTCATGGTGAAATAGACTAGCACAAGAACGGCAGGGATCAATTCCCGGTTACAGTTCGTTGACCGACGACGTTTTCCCGTTGCTTTCAGGGATCAGTTCAAGTGAGCCAACCAGCAATAACATATAACCGGCCAATTCGCCCAATTCTTCGATAACCCGTTTGTAATGCGGAACATAATCATCGCCAAGCACTTCCATAAGAAAGTCGCCATGCCCAACCAGCTGGGCAAACGGTACGGCCACCACGAATCCGCACCAGAAAAGTCCAAACGATCTGCCGTTATCCTGAAGGAATTTTCCGATTTGGGAATTTAAATTGTGACGGTAATAGTAGCTCACGGCAATTCCAGCCAATACGAATAGTGTGACGATGGCTTTCCAACCCAGAAAGGGGATGATTTTGTTCCAAAATGAATCGAGTTCCCGGTTGAAGGCAATCATGGTGACAATCCCGAGAAGATAACAAACCGCCGGAGTTCCGGAAGATCGGGCCACGAGAACAAGGATGATGGCACTGGCGGCAAGTAACGCCAACTGAAGGCGTTGAATAAAGGCATTTTCCGCAAAGACCAGATAGTCGCCTTCGCCAACCCAAAAAGGCAGGGACCCCGTGAAGCCGAAAATAATCAGCGTGTACAATGCAAATCGGAATATAATGCCTTTAGTCATAGCGCGCCAAAATAGCGCGCTGTGATCATTTGGCAATCATAAACAGTCAAATGGGATCATGCAGCCAGGTAACGATTTCCAGCTTCCCATCGTAATGCTCGACCAATGCCGTGCAACTTTCCACCCAGTCGCCATCGTTGCAATAGAGGATGCCATCGATGTCTCTTATTTCAGCCCGGTGTATGTGTCCGCAGATCACGCCGGATACATTTCTGCGTCGGGCTTCCTCGACCACGGCATGTTCAAAGTTGGCGACGAATTGAACGGCGTTTTTCACTTTGGATTTCAAATACGCGGATAATGACCAGTAAGGCAGGCCGAACCATTTTCTGGCGCGATTAAACCAACGGTTCAATTGAATGGAAAAATTATAAGCGCTGGAACCCAGATTGGATAACCACTTGTTGTAACGAACGATGCCGTCGAACTCATCTCCATGCATAACCAGGATTTTCCGTCCGTCGGCGGTGATGTGTACCGTGTCTTTTTCAACAAAGACACCGCCGAAATGCATATGAATATAGTCCCGGGCAAACGCATCATGGTTGCCCGGAATGTACGTGACATGGGTTCCCTTACGGGCCTTGCGCAACAGTTTTTGTATGACGTCGTTATGCAGTTGATTCCACTGCCAGGACTTTTTCAACTGCCAACCATCCACAATATCGCCAACAAGATAAAGCTGGTCGGATTCATGGCAACGCAGGAAATCCAGCAACCGATCCGCCTGACAGCCCTTCGTACCGAGATGAATGTCCGACAACCAAATGGTCCGATAGTGGGTAGGGTAGTCATCCGTTTTCTTGATTATGCGATGATCACTGCTCATATTTCGGCTATGTCATGCTTGAACATGACAAGCCGAACATGAGTGTTTGGTTAGGAGTTGATGAGATACCTGACGTGGAAATTACATTTCCGGCTTGGAATCAAACTTCATGCCCGTTCGGGATACATCTTTTTCAAATTGTTCCGCATAGCGCGGATTGATGGTCCGCGCGATTTCAAACGCCCGTGCGGCGTCGGTGTCCCGACCGACCATTTTGTAATTATGACCCAGCCACAGCCAGATCAACGGATGTTTCGGAAGAATCCGTCCGGCATACTCAAGTGTTTTGATTGCCTGTTCGTGACGGCCGTTTACGGATTCGGCAATGCCCCGGTTTACCCAGGCGGACGACATGCGCGGCGAGCCGATGTTCAGCGCTTCAAGTATGGGTAAAGCTTCTTGATGACGGCCCAACGCCTGAAATACCGCCGCGGCACCGATCAACCGGCCCGGGTTCGGCGGGCGCATGACCCGGGATGACAACCGCTCACGATAGCGTTGATACGAGGTCTCGATCAGATTCAGGCCGAATTTCTGCATATCCTGATTGTCAAGCAGAGCGCTGTTGCTTGAGGTACGGCGAGCCAGCAACAAGGATGTTCCGTCAAAGTACACCATGGCCCATTGATCGCCCTTCAAGAGGTGATAGGCCATGGAACCGGCTCCTGACCAGGTGGCGTTCAAGAGGATGGCATCAAAGTCGAATCGGTCCATCAATTCATTCCACGAATCACGATGACCCAATAGACCTCGCGAAAGTTTGTTGTAAAACGTGCCGCCGTATAAATCACCGCGCGGATCCGTGAATACTTTGTCCTGGGGTAGGCGCCAAAGCAGATATCCGCCATCGTGCGCAATGTTCAATATTCGATCGGGTCGAATTTCCCGTTGTCCGAGAAAATTGGCCGCGGCGGCCGGCAGGACATCCTGATTGATTCCCAGGCCAAATGACGACGCGCTTCCTGCGTATACGTAATAACGGTTGGTGATTGTGACCCATGAGGTGCCCAACCAGACCACGGCGAATGCGGCCGTGATGACTGATGTAACGGTGCCGCGTGTTCGCGTTTCCCAGGTTGAGGAAATTCGCGCAGAAATAGAGGCCAGACTCATGCAAAGAAAGGGGAAGACAAGCACCGCGCACAAGTCGAGATTGGGCGTGGACTTTACAATCAAATAAGCGCCGAGTACCGCGCATCCCGTTAACATGACAGGCAACCGTTCTTTCCGCGTGACAAATACGGCGGCGATTAGTACCAGGAGAACCGTGGTCAGATGACCGGTCGCGGAAGGCAGAAATTCGCGGATAAACGGCGAGGCCCATTCCAGGATCACACCGCTTTCCGGGCGCAATAATTGCTTGAATACATCGCCGTAAAGCAATGGTCCGGCGGGATTGATCAAGCCGATCATGGCCAATGCAATGAAAAGGCCGAAGTAGGCCGGGTGCGCCGATTCGCCTTCCGACAATCGTTGGCGGTTCAGAAACGCCTGTAATCCACGCATGGCCACAAAGAAGAGGCCAAGCATAAAGGAGGTATGCATGTTGACCCAAAGCAACTGGATCACTCCGAGAAGAATTCCGTAACGCAGGGAAAGTTTATTTCGTTCCAGAATGTTCATGAAGGCGGCCGCAAACAACAGGCATAGCAACATCGGGCGCAATGAATACAGCGAGGCGAAAATCCATGCACTGATCATCAGGGCTATTGCTTGATGCAATGTACTGCTATAGCGGGATGCCACGGGGACCAAGAGCAAAAATGCGCCGACCGTTGCGGATACGTGGAGCAGTGTAATTGCCGAGGCTCCGCCCAGGGACCATATTTTCACCATGAACATGTCGTACAGCCATGTGGTTTGAGTCCAGGAGGTGCCGGGTGGCAACCCGAAAGAAAACGGATCAACGGAAATCACCCCGTGCAACATGGCAAAGCGGCCGGCGGCGAGATGGAGGAATATTTCCGAACCGCTTATTGTGCGAAGTCCGAAGAAAAAAAGGATTAGAAAAGCTCCGGCAAGAAGCAGTAAATCAACCGGTCGATTGTTGTAAGCCGATTCTTTATTCATGATGTGGTCTCCACGTAACCCACAGACAATGAAAGCAAGCACGGCATTTTGGCAAGCCGTAATCGGCGTCAGTGGGTGATCTTGGGCCAGGCCGTGAGTTGGCCCTGCGGTTTTGCCCAGACTTGCCAAGTAATCGAATTTCCCAGTTACGCTTGCATCGAACCCATTTCCTTCAATCGGATGGGAAAGGTGCAGTTCCGGCATTGCGAGCGGTCATTCATGCAGTAATCATGAAAAATTTGCATCAGACCTTGCCGGCGGGTGGATGATTTAAGCATGGCGGAAGGCGCATCCCGTCCAAAGAGGTAAAACCCGGTTTCTTTTATCACGCGATTATTTGGTTCGGGGGGAATGTCGGCCAGCAATCCATTCACCCGGTCCGGGTCATAACCGCACGCCGCCGCCATCGGAACAACTACGTTCAACGCCATGGCCAGGATTCGATCCATGCCCAACAAGGATGCCGCTTCCGGCAACTTTTCACATCCAAGGCTCGTCTTGAGCGACCAGTAACCAGTTTTGGAGTAATTGAAATCCCCGTGCATGCGAACAGTCAAATCCCGGACGGGTTCCGAAATCCAGCGTTCAATAATGTTGATGCCGTCAACTTTTTTGGCGAAAAGCATGGCCGCCGCCATCATGCGGCGAAGCGGGTGGTTGAGTGGTCGCAAGCCATGAAGTTGCCACGCCTCGCGTGTCATTGGTGTCGAAACATGGTGTCGGTTTCTCCACCAGATATCCCACCATAAACGCACCATGGACTTGGTCTCATCATCCCAGGCGTCTTTCATCTCCTTTGGTAAAAGGCCCGACATGCCGGCCAGCATCGCAAAGGCCCGGTCCGGTTGGCCTTCGGAAAGCGAGGTCAAGACATCCACCGGCAATCGAATGGCCAAAGCATGAAACGCAGTTTTATTGTGCCGATAGCCCAGCACATTCATGATGGATTCATACAGAGTCTGATCAATTCCTTTTTCCGCGATGGCGTCGGCAAACCGCTCCGATTTTCTGCGCAATCTCTCCTGGCCGGCCGCATCCAGTAAATGAGATCGCCATGCCGCCGGCCAGGTGTCAAGCACGGCACGGCATGGTGGAATGTCGGCGCGACCGGCATAAGGATAAGCGGTGAGGTCGACATGCTCGAATGAAAATGCCGGATCACGTTTTAATACCGGACGCAACGCCGCTTGAATGGTTCCCGGCGGCAACTCGTTTTCCGGCAGTTGTCCCTCGAAATACGTCAGGTGAAGACAGACATTCTGGTAACGTACGTCCGCATGATGCCCATGCCTTTTCCAGTCCGCCGGGAAAATGTGAATTTCCACATCGCCGGAAATGCGTCGATTATCCGGTCCAACAATCAATGTCGCGCCGATAAAATCCGGACCGGCGTTCAGGTTCCATGATCCGGCGGACTCGACACGAATGATTTCACCGCGACTTCCCGCAAATTCGAGCGGTCGCCATTTGGGATCATACCACACTGCCTGCAAATGTCGTTCGGTGTGGGAAAATGAGCGCCCCCGGGCGGATGGTTCCCGCAGGATTCCATGATCCGATTCTGCATGTGGAAAGTAGTGGCAGGCCTGCGGAAAATAATGGTGACCGCGGTGGCGAGCGGTTGCACATATTTCGGTCATGGCTGGCCTGTGCGTTGTCTTACAACCCGTAAAATCGCCGCCACGGTGTCGGGCGTATTTTCGTCAGCATAAAGCGTCAGAATCCGTTGATCGTATTGTCTTGCCCGATCCACATCCCCGCGATCATGCAATGTATCCGCCGCGGATTTGAGCGCCTGAAGCGCCTCCCATTTCTGGTCGGGATAATTCGTGGCGACACGATCATACCATGCGATGGCCTGATCAATTTGCTCCAGCGCCAGATGTATGTTCCCGATGGATCTTGTTGCCAGTGCGGCTTGCTCATCGTGTTTCGCACAGTCCCGGATGAAATCTTCATAAGCTGATTTCAACCATCGGGCCTCATCATCAAACATGGGGGTGTTGTAAACTTGCTCGATTTGCTGGTGCCGTGCGACAAGGTCGCGCATTCGTTCTTCGGGATTGTCGCAAGGGGCTTGGATTTGCGTGGATATTGTGGCGCAACCGGTGAGCAGAAGAAAAGTTATCAGTAAGGGGTATATTTCTCGATGTTTCATTTTCGTGCGGCGGTTCCGTGTCGAGTGGTGATTGTATGACGCCATGCCTCGCGTTGACCGGGCTTCAGTGATCGAACAAGCTTGATGGTGTTGGCATCGTGAAGTTCGTGAACAGGAGATGATTCAATGCTCCAATCGCCAAATACCGATCGGCGCAAATCAATGATTGCCGGCGTGTTTTTTGCGTTCATGAATTCAATCAGCCATTCTTCAACGATGGTCCATCCGGCTACATTTCCATTGGTATCAAATAAAATATCGGTTTTTTTGAAGTCCATTAACGTGGACCCGACAAGGATTTCAGGGTCGGCGCCCAGCGATAATTCGACCTCTTCACCGATGGGTATGTATTTCATTCCGGAGGATCCGATAAATTCCCATTGCTTCGAGTCACGATATGACCGAAAGGCATTGAATACGCCGTCCGGTAGCGGTTCGATGCCAAGCTTCGATTTTTTGTCGTTGGTGAATTTCAGAAAGCGAAATGCATCCGGGCCGGTTCGATCTGACTGATATTTGTAATAACTGACAACCGATACGTCCGGTGTGCTGAACGATGGCAGGCGTTTTGACCATCCGTGAGGGATGGTGTCACGGCCATCAATGGTATAAAGGAAGTACTCGGAAAGACCTTCCTTGACGATTTCCTTCGCTTCAAACCGGCTCCGCGTCGCCATGCCAACGGCCGAGTCAAACGCCATGCTCATTTCAGCCGGCGGGGCGGAGAGGCGTTTGCTTTGGGGCAATACGATGTCTGGTCCGGGACGGCCGCGTCGCGCCAGTTCGGCAATTTCATCAACCAGATTGATTACGCCCACCACCAGCTGAATTTGCGCGTTGTCATAATCCTCCCCGCTTTGGTTGTTGATTTTAACGTACCCGGAAAGATTCATCGCATCTTCGGATTCGTTTAATTCAACCACATAATCCGCCGACCACGAAATGCCGCTTGTGAAATAGCGGATTTCCACTTCCACTTCACCCGCGATGTCGCTTTCGATGCGCCACTCAAGAAGATTGGTGACACGCGGAGGAAATCGGACGTCGACCACCCGCACCTTGTCCTTGTGATTCACCGGTTGAAAATCAATTGAGGTAGGGTCGATCAAGGTATTGGCCCAGGAAAACTCCAGGCGATTGATTCCTTTCGACAGGGTTAATGTTCTTCTGTCGCGGACCATGGTAATGTCAGCGGAGTTATAAATGGTCAATGTTGTGGAGTCGCGGTCCGGCAACGTGACCAATTGAATCCTCGCCGTCGCCGGCAAAATTAATCCACCGAGGATAAAGGCTGATGTTAAGTAAGAAAATATCTTCATTTGCGCATCCTCACAACCCGATCACTTTCCACATTCAATCTTTGATATGTGAAGGTAAGTGTTTCTTTCGATTCCGGTTTCAAAACCAGATCAAACTCAATCACCGATGCCTCACGCCGCCGGAAAGGATGAGACGACTGATTCATTTTCCAGTATCCATCAATGTGTTGTACCATTGTCAGGGCGACCGGCTCCTTTTTGAAGTTTTCGATTTCGACATTAAAGGTTTCGTCGGTGTCCCATAGTATGATCTGGTTTTGATTGTTGCGGCGAAGATTGGTGCGCTCGTCCTTTATTTTACGTTGCGTTACTTTCACTTCGCGGGACTGTCCGATGTTGATGGCCAATTCCTGATCTGTCGGAGTGAAGGGAATCACGGTTTCTCCGCTGAAAGCAACGCCGTCGGTCGCTTCCATGAAGATACGTGTTTTGCCGCCAGGCAAAGGCGCTTTTCCGAGCCCGTGTGACACGGAATTGGATGTCATGTAATAAAGAGGAATACCCGGCGTGCTCTGCAGGTGTTCAGCATCCCAGGGTTGAACCGCGGCATCCCAAATCAATTTTTTCATGGTTTTCACGCGGACCGGGGATTCCGCGAGTTTGTCGAGAACTTCCCCGTTTGCCAACGAGGTGTTATTCACCTGACCACCATTCCATCGCAAATCGACGGGTGAAAGTTCTTCGCCTGATTGATTGAACAGGCGGATAAACCGGCGAAATTCCATACTTTTTTCATCGCGGGCCAGAATGCCTTGATAGAAATCCTCCTTTCGCAATTGATGAAGAAGGTATGTGATGCGGACCTTGGCATCGCGGGCGCGATCACTTCCCAATTCCCATACAAGAGCCGATTCGTTGGGTGGATAACTTGTATTCAGGATCGTCACACCTTTATCCGGCTCCAAAACATGAATTTGTACAGAGGTTGGGTCAATGGAAACCGCCCGCCAGGAGAAATCCACTTTGTTGAGACCTTCCTGAAGGTTCAAAACACGCGACTCCTGAACCAATACATGATGGGGGTGATGAAACGAAACGGAGAGATTGGCTCTTTCCGGAATAGCAACCAGCTTCACACGCGCGGATAGTGAATGGGGCAGGATTACACTTGTTGCCATCAATGCCGCCGTGAAGGCGAATTTATAAATCGACCATGTTGAAACGCAGTAGTTCATCATGACTCCCTGTAAAACAATACATTTTGTAGATCGAACGCAATCTCCGGCGGTAGTTTAGACGCTGGATCAAATATTTCGCACAAATATTTTTATTTTTCTATTGCAATAAGTAAAGCGCTTGAATATTTTTGCACCCATGAAATCGAAACGTTTTAGCGCAATTATTCTAATTTTCGCAATTCTGCTCGTTTTCGGCACATATTTTATCCTCCAATCCGTTAATGAATTGAAAAACCCCCGCAGTGATAATAGCGTATCTGTTTATAATGGAATGCATTACGAAAGTGGTGGCGATAGTGCGGAGCAAATCAATTCCGAGGCAACGCAATCTGATGATTCCACTGATGTCACCCTCCCAAACAGAGTAATTTCATCGATTGAGTCTGATGTAGCTGTTTCCGAAACAAGTATTTCTGCCCCAGATCGAACCGCTTCAACAAATAATGTGATGGCAGAAGCTTCGGCGGTATTGTCTGAACGCGTTGGCATTGCTTCTTCTCCGGTTGCCGCTCACTGGGCACAAACCATGGGAACTACGATTGCCGATATCGAAATCGCCCAAGTGCGTATGAAGGAAGGCGGCTTCTCCGGTTCCTTGTTGGATGATCCGACACTAGTGCGTCAATTCCTTCCCCGGCGAAATGTGTCAGCGGTAAATATTCACGCTATTAAAATTGCTGAACGTGCCTCGCACGGCCAGCCGGTTCCTTTCACGTTGGCGGGAGCTCTTCCGGATGCCTCATTTCAGTTCACCCGTTTCGAAATCACCCGAAAGGATGATGTGATTCGAATTGTTGCCATCGGCGATTCCACCGGGGAGGTAGTGCCCGGTGTTGAAATACCTATCGAATTGGAAGGTGAAATTGATCCGCTACCACCCGGGACCTACTTGATCGAATTTCCAGGACTTGATCCCGAAAACTTTTACCAGTTGATCATTGATTAATAAGGAACACAAAATGCATGTACGAAAAATCGTAACCGCCTTGGTTCTTGGTTTCGCCACTACAGCCTCGTTTGCACTGGACGCGGATGAAAGGGCGTTATTCGGACTTACCGCTCTTGAACAATCACACCCTCATCTTACCGGTGAAGGATATTCTGTCGGTGTGGCTGACACGGAATTCGATGTTACACATCCCGGTCTGGGATGGACCGGTGGCCCCGATTACAATTTCTGGTATCATAATCGCCAGTACATTCCTCAACTGAACCGGGTTAATCCTCGCATTTTCATGGCCGGCCACCGCATGTCGACTGACACAGTGACGACAAATTATCACGGAGTCAGTTCCCATTTATTCGCGCTTCCCATCACGTACAACAACACACTCATGACAAATTGGTGGCCGTTTCACGGCACTGCGGTGGCTGGTACCGCCGCCGGCGGTTTGCCGGGACCACAAGGTCACAGCCTGGGTGCGGCGCATAAAGCTAGACTTGTCCTGGCCGGAGATTCCGCTGATCTCAAACATGTCTTGAGCATGGTGCCGGATGGAAATCCTTCCCGTACGGTTACCATGAACCGCAGTTTTACCGGTAGCACATTTATGGACCCGGCCATGCGGCGCAACAGCGGGGTTATTGGTGTTAATGCCGCAGGAAATTATTTTACTTCCATAGGACCCAAACGCATGGAGGTCTTCGGCATTTCTCCGCATGGCGCTTCCGTGCGTTGGATGGAACAATTGGGTTATGACCTTATCGCCAGCGGTCTTAGTGTGATTAATTCCAATAATGCCCATCCGTCGGCTTTCGGCAGTATGCGCAATCAAGAGTCCATTTTTACCGATTACTCGGTCCGTACCATTAGTCCGGGTGGATTTTTTGATACGTTTGCCTCTGGCACATCGTTTGCATCTCCGTTTCTGGCCGGCGGCGTCACATTGGTTCAGCAGGCTTATGAAACCGTAAATCCCGGTCGTTGGTTGACCCTTGCGCAAATGAGCCGTGTATTGATGCGTTCAGCAAAATTCACCGATGATCCCTTCACCGGACTTCGCTATCATGTGGCGGACTTTGCCGCCGCGGTTGCTTTGGCCGAATCGTACGTCGGTGATCCGGGTTTTGAACCGAACTTTTCCACGACATTTGGTCTGGAACCGCGCATCAACACCACGATCACGGCGACCAATCACTACCGGCTGAATCCCAATTACTTTCGTGTATCCACATTTTACGGAACAAATCATTACATGGAATATACAGCGCCGCGAGTTGATGGTTCATCCGTGCGTGTACGAGGAATTGAAGGTGGTGGCGAAGTCAATGTCGCTTTGCGAAATGGGTGGGGTGATCTTGCGCGTGTCGACCTGACGGAAACCGGCAAGCAGGTTTCCGTTGCTTTTAACTTCGACATGTTTCCCGGATCTACCGCTGGCGCCCGCACGGAGTTTTTCGTCGGCATCAAGGAAATGTATGGTTCGTTGCAGTTCATGGATGATTTTCTGGATCACGACAATATCGACCGTGGACGTTTGGCTTTTCGCATCACATACAATCGTAATGACGCTTCTGCCCGCATTGATCTACTTCAATGTTCGCAAGCGCCGGTCATCAATCAATTTGAGTCCATTCAAGTATGGCGACGTCCGAATCATTGGGGTGCGCCGGTTTGGGATGCCACGCCGCTCGCCACCGCCTACGTGAACAACCTTCACAACGGAACAATGCCGCGCATCGAAGTCAGTTTTAACCGCAGTCGTGCGGTCTTCAAATTGAACAATCAAACACTGATTGATGCCGCGCATACAGCGCCGCAAATCAGCTTGACCCGCGCTACGCCCTACATGCACTTCCGCAACAATCGCGTGGATAGCGAACAAAGGCTTTCCGCTTTTTCCGCGACAACCACGTCGGGGAATATTCCCATGGTTACATTGCAGAATATCCGACAGAGAGCATTGGAAGGCGTTAGCGGTCCGGCCGCACATGGCATCATTCGTGTAAGCCGAACCACCAGCATCAATCAACCTTTGACCGTCTATTATACGTTGGGTGGAAATGCCATCAATGGCGTTGACTATGAAATGCTTTGGGGAACCGTCACCATTCCCGCCAATACCGCCTCCGCTGACGTTTTGATCAAGCCAATTAACGATTATCAAATTGAAGGATTGGAAAATGCGACAGTAGGACTGATCCCGCATGCGACTTACTCGATCAGTCCTCACACAGAGTTCGGATCGGTTATCATCGCCGATTATTCTGACATTGACGGTGACGGCATTTGGTCGTGGGATGAGGATACAAACGGCAATGGCGACCTTTCGGACGACGATGCCAACGCCAATATGTTGCCCAACTACCTGGATTATCACGACCGGTCACCTACGAATAACCTGCCTCCGGTGGCAAATGCCGGCCCGTCGCGAAGCACGGTCGGGATTAATCATGTATTTCTCGACGGCACGGGATCGCATGATCCCGATGGTTCGATCGTCACGATTTTGTGGAGCATTGTTCCCGAAGTAAGCAACGGTCCGGTTGTTTTGGAGGATGCGAACTCCATCACGCCGAAAGTATACTGGACGGCGCCGACAACCAATGCCCGCACGGTTCAGGTCAGATTGACCGTAATAGACAATCATGGCGCAAGCGCCAGCGCAACCACCACGGTGACACAATTGGCGGGCGGTATATTTAATAAAACATATCCGCAGGTGTTTTTCCGCGGAACTCCGAACGCCTGGGGAACCACGGTCATGTCGTTGGTCACAAATTACATCTGGCAGACCGAACTGTTCATCGGCAGTGGCGCCAATAGTTTCAAATTTGATGTATACGGAGATTGGAGTCTCAATTTCGGCGACAACAATAACGACGGAATCGCTGATCAAAGTGGCGCCAATATTGCCATCACGCAAGGAAGCGGAAATTACCGCATTCGCTTTAACGATCAGACCAGAGTCTACACGGTTACCAAAGTTGTGCCGAATGTTCCACCGTTTGCCATCGTCGATCAGACTCTTACGACATATCAGATGAATCCCGTCGCTTTGGATGGTTCAGGCTCGTATGACAGCGATGGTCACATCGTCAGTTACAACTGGACAATTATTGACGGGCAGAGTGGTCCTGTGACGATTACGAATACTAGTTCACCGGTAGCGACCATGCATTGGCATGCGCCGACCTTGAGTACCCGGGTGGCGCGTGTGCGCTTTACCGTAACCGACAATGAGGGTGCAAGTTCAAGCTCCACTGTGACCGTCACCCAGACATCAACCCTCGTTTACAATAAAACCTATCCGCAGGTCTATTTCCGCGGCACACCAAATGGGTGGGGTACATCTGACATGACGTTGGTCAGTAACTACACATGGCTGATTGAGCTTAATGTCGGGACGGGAGCGCAATCGTTCAAGTTCGATGTTTATGGCGATTGGACTTTGAACTTTGGCGATAATAATGCCGATGGTATCGCCGAACAAAGTGGCGCCAATATCGGGCTGACGCAAGGCGCTGGCACATACCGCATCTGGTTTAACGATCAGACACGTCGCTACAACATATCGAAACTGGCCGTCAATCAACCCCCGGTGGCTAATGCCGGGCCGAATCAAACGTTTAACAGTTTGAACGGCGCTACCGTGTCGCTGAATGGCAATGGATCGTACGACCCGGATGGAACAATTATTGAATACTCCTGGTATCAGTCATCCGGTCCTTACGCGATAATTTCGTATGCTCATCCGGGTAATCCTGCGGCCACTGTGGTGTTGTTGTCGCAAACGACAACCGCAACCTATGTATTCAGTTTGAAGGTCACGGATAATGAAGGCGCAAGCGCAACCGGGCATGTGACCATTGTTCAGCAGGCCGGAGGCTTCAACAAGGTTTATCCCCAAGTGTATTTCCGGGGCACGCCAAACAATTGGGGCACCACCATCATGAATCTGGTTAGCAATAACCTTTGGGAAACGGAAGCAACATTTGGCGCCGGCTCCAATGAGCGATTCAAGTTCGATATCTACGGCGATTGGAGTTTGAATTTCGGCGATAACAACAACGACGGCGTTGCCGACCAAAGCGGCGGGAACATCATGATCACTTCCGGAGCCGGTACTTACCGCATCCGGTTCAATGATCTGACCAGGGTGTATTCCGCGGTAAAAGTCGGCGGCACCTTTAATCGTGACTATACCACGATGAGTGTTGCCGGTACTTTTAATACGTGGAATCCAGCCGCCAATAACATGACCTTGATCGGCGATCACACATGGTCGGGCACCTTTGTTTTGAGTGGCAATGTGCAATTCAAATTTGCCGCCAATGGAGGGTGGGGCACCAATTGGGGCGACAATGATCAACCCGGTACGTCTGTGCCCTTGAATGGAACTCTGGAAAACAGTGGAGCCAACATCAACCTCAATAACCTCGCCGGCGCTACCTACCGCATCACCATGCATGAACGGACGAGGGTCTACAGCGTGACTCTAGTCGCCGGTTCCGAAGCAGGCTTGAATCGGTTGTTGGTTGGGTGGGAAGCGCGTTATGGCATTGATTTGTTTGCCAATGGCGCGGCTGATCATGATCCGGATGGCGATGGATTGAGCAATCTCGCGGAGTATCACTTGGGAACCGATCCGTATGAAAAGGATACGGACAAAGACGGAATGACGGATTTGGAGGAAGTCATCGCCGGAACCGACCCGCTGAATCTATATTGCGTTCTCGAAGTTAGACCAGAGTTTGTTGACGGACAACTCGGTTTGACCTGGTTGACGCGCCCGAACCGACTCTATCGGCTGGAAGGCAGTGTTGGCATGGAAGATTCGTCCGACTGGATTGCGCTCACCGGCTGGTTGAGTCATGACGGCAGTGGTATCATGTTCGCTCCTCCGGTAGATGGATACATTTTCTTCCGAGTCTTAACCGGTGACCCCAGTGTCATTAAGACCTCGGATTTAACGGAATAAACCCGCGCATATCTGGCCTGGTTGGATCAAGCCCCGGCGAACTGATTGCAGTTCCCCGGGGTTTTCTTTCCCTCAAGGATTGAACATCTGGCATAATTAGGCTAAACCCGAAACCCGTAATGGATAGTGTGATGCCGAACAGCATGATGGATAAGAATAACAGCAAATGGGTTTGGATGTTCTTTGCCGCCGCACTGATCATGGCGGGTGGAATGTTTGTGGTCGGATTGATCACACTGCCACCGTCCACCGATGAAAGCATTATCGCGCTTCAAGCCAGGCACATACTGACTCCGCACCCAGATCCAGAAGTCAGAACGTCCATTCATCCCAAGCCTATATTCTGGCGTTTTCCGTTACTTTTTATGGGGCAACCTTACCTGTTTCCCCTTGAAGCTTACATTGCGGCGGTTCCGCACCTGGTATTGCCTCCCGGAGCGTTTGGCGCACGCGCTGTCCCATTCGCCTTGAGCTTGGCGGCTCTGGTCCTGTCTTTTCTGATCATTCGCCGTTTCGGTTCCGTTCGCGATACATGGCCGGGCTATTTGCTTTTGGTGTTTCCCTCTGCCTATGTCCTGATGATGCAGTTCGGATATGCATTGCCGGGTTACCCATCGCATCTCCTTCTGACCGCATTGGCGATCTGGCTGATTCAGCGTTACGCTCTTCAACCGCGATGGTTAACCTCAGCCAGCTGTGGTTTGGTATCCGCCGCCGCCCTGGCCGGGCAATTCATGTCGGCACCTTTGCTGGCAATGTGCGGTGTAATGATTGTCCTGTATGCACGTGGATTGAACAAACTCTGGCATTCTGGAATTTATGCCGGACTAGCGGTCTGCGGATGGGCGCCAATCTGGCTGGCCAAAAAGCTGTATCCCGGGGCGCATACGGCAGTTTCCGGTACATGGCCGGTCAGCGAAGCCATGGAAAGGTTATGGTCGCCAGCCTTGAATTTTGTATTGCCAGTTGCCTGTGGAATTAAAACTACGGTTTTCCCTGACAACATGAGGCACATCGAACCTATGCCCTGGTTGACCGGCGCGTGGCCGTATTTATGGATGGTATTGATGGCCGCGGCGCTGATGTTGCTGGTTATTCGAATTTTCAGGAAACAATGGGCGATCAGCGGAGATGACAAGTATTCTGCGGTGATTTTTGTCGGCCTTTCCGTCGCGGCGGTGCTGTTGTTCATACTAAGTCGACGGTCGCATTCCCACACTTACCGGTACATGCTCAATGCCGCCTGGGCATTACCGTTTATCGTGGCGTTTATTCATGCCGAACTTCGCTCCGCATGGTTGCGCCGTGTGATTGCAACTTTTGCTGTTGCCCTTGCGCTTTTTAATTTAGTGGTGATCAGCAAGGTCGTGCGGGAGTGGACCACTCCGAATTTCGCCGCCGATGAAGCCTCGTTTTATGACGCCGGCCCGGCAATCGCTTACCTCAACGAGCAGGGTATCACCCGGGTTTATGCCGGATACAGCCTGGCTTATCGACTAACCTATTTGACCGATGAAAACGTCATCGCCGGCCAATATTACAATGAGCGATTTTTCGGATGGCCGTTGCCGTACAAATCCGTCGTAGATAATGCCGATAACATTGCCTATGTGCTGGCGCCGCGCTTTGCGATAACGTCCGACCGATTTATGGAGGATATGGAGGCGATGGGCGTTTCCATGACCACCGTGAAGACCGGGGAATTGATGGTGTTTCATGATTTCAAGTTGCCGGAGACCGAGCAGGGGAACTGGATTATACCTTCCGGATTGCGTGCGGAAACCAGTCATCGGTCGGCTGATGCCGATGCGTTGATTGACGGAATTTATGAGCAACGCTGGCGCAGTCATCAAGCACAGGAACCCGGGATGTGGGTCTCGTTGACCTGGGATGACGAAATACGACTCTCAAAAATATACATGTACTACAATTACTATCACCATGATCGCGCTCGCGCTCTGAATGTTGAAGTCCAGCAAGGCGGTGAATGGCATGCAGTGAAATCCGCTATACCCAAAGGCATGGATGCCCATGAATTTGATCGCGGGAGGCCGATTTACGGAAATCAATTTCAACGTATAAATCTGGATTCCGTTGTTGCCGATGGATTGCGTATTGAAATTGCAGAGGCCGAGCCGGGTCACGACTGGACCATTGGTGAAATCAGGCTTTGGGGAGCATCGAAGTAAGTCAAATGGCCGGTGACACGCCTTGTCTTATTTCACTGTAAAACACCCTTAACGGCACTTGCCTCACGTCTGAATAATCACTATAAACCCTCTCCAATCATGGAATCGCAAAATAAATCTCCGGACGCCCCGGAAAAAATCGATGTGTCGTATGTCGCTCATTTGGCGAGAATCGCTTTGTCGTCCGACGAAAAGCCTGTGTTTCAGGATCAACTGGAACACATTCTTGAGCATGTGACGAAACTCAATGAATTGGATGTAACCGGTGTCGAGCCGATGGCCCATGCCATCCCGGTAAAAAATCGCTTCCGTGACGACGAAGTTTCGCCCGGAATTTCCCGTGACGCGGTTTTGCGCAACGCACCGGACTCCCGGCACGAACAATTTTTTGTACCCCGCATTCTGGAGTAACATGGCTGAACTGCATGAATTAACTATGCTGGAGTCTTTGGCGGCCATGGAGCGTGGTGACTGCACCTCTGAAGGCATTACCCGCCGATATGTTGAGCGAATTCAACGCATCGATCCGGTTATCGGCGCGTTTTTACATCTCGATGCGGATGCCGCACTCGCGGATGCCCGCAAGGCCGATCAGGCAAGGCGTGATGGCCATAAAGGCCGGTTACTGGGAATTCCGATCGGAATGAAAGATGTCCTGAATGTCGCTGGTCATCCCTGCACGTGCGGGTCGAAAATTCTCGAAGGCTACATTTCTCCTTATGACGCAACAGCGGTTGCAAAACTTCGTGCGGAAGGCGCCATCATCCTCGGGCGCCTGAACATGGATGAGTTCGCGATGGGCTCCAGCAATGAGAATTCTGCGTACCGTCCGGTAAAAAACCCTTACGATCTCAACCGGGTTCCTGGCGGCTCAAGCGGCGGTTCGGCGGCATCCGTTGCCGCCGATGAAATCACCGCGACGTTGGGCACCGACACCGGCGGCTCAATCCGCCAGCCGGCGTCTTTCTGCGGTTGCGTCGGCGTGAAGCCCTCGTATGGACGAATTTCCCGCTACGGGCTGACCGCTTTTGCGTCTTCACTCGATCAAATCGGCCCGTTGACCAAGGACGTCTCCGATGCGGCATTGTTGACTGAAGTTATGTGCGGTAGTGATCCACGAGACGCCACGTCGGCACCCGAGGCTTCACCGGAATTGATGAATGCCATGAAACAAGGCATCAAGGGGTATAAACTGGGGCTTCCGAAAGAATATTTTCGTGGGGGCATGGATAAGGAAGTCGAAGAAAAAATCAGCACCGCTGTTGACCTTTGTCGTTCTTTAGGCGCTGAGATTGTGGAGATTTCCTTGCCCCATACCGATTACGCGATCGCCACGTACTACATTGTCGCCACGGCCGAGGCATCCGCCAATCTTGCCCGGTTTGATGGGGTGCGGTACGGACGTCGCGTCGCCGGCGAAGACCCGATTGATATGTATGAGAAGACACGTGCGGCGGGATTTGGAAGCGAAGTTAAGCGGCGTATCATTCTCGGCACGTATGTATTGAGCAGTGGTTATTACGATGCCTATTATTTGCGCGCGCAAAAAGTCCGGGCACTGATCCGGCGGGATTTTGATGAAGCATTCCGGGCGTGCGACGCCATATTAACTCCGGCCACACCCAGCGCGGCTTTCGGTTTTGGTGAAAAAACCGGCGATCCGTTGCAAATGTATTTAAGCGACATTTTCACTGTGACCGCGAATCTCGCCGGAATCTGCGGGATGTCCGTTCCGTGCGGCTACACATCAGGAAATCTGCCTGTTGGTTTACAGATTCTGGGACCGGCATTTCGTGAAGAAAACATATTCAAGGTGGGCTATGCCTATGAACAAGCGGCAGGTTGGCGGTCCAAACGGCCGGCATTGGCCATCAGCGAGGGGAGGGTGGCATCGTGATAGCTTCCATCGGCCTCGAGGTTCATGTACAACTCAAAACACGCAGTAAAATGTTCTGCGGTTGCCCAAATCAATTCGGTGCGGAGCCGAACGAGCAGGTTTGCCCGGTTTGTTTGGGGTATCCAGGCGCGTTGCCGGTCATCAATGCGGAGGCCGTAAAGTTGACGGTGATAACCGGTTTGTTGCTGGGTTGCCGGATCAATCTTAAGAACAAGTTTGACCGCAAAAATTATTTTTATCCCGATCAGGCAAAGAATTACCAGATTTCGCAATATGACCAGCCTCTATGCGAAGGCGGACAATTGGAAATCCAATTAAAGGACAAGGCGAAGATTGTCCGCATCACCCGTATTCACCTTGAAGAAGATGTGGCCAAGAACACGCATTTTCCAGATGGCAGTGGCGTTGATTTCAACCGGGCGGGCACCCCTTTGATGGAAATTGTCACCGAGCCGGATATGGAAAACGAAGACGAGGCCTTTGCCTTTTTGATCGCGCTCAAGCAAATACTCGAATATGCCGGAATCAGCGATTGCAATCTGGAGCAGGGAAACATTCGTTGTGACATCAATTCATCGGTGCGCCCGACTCGCGAAAGTCCGTTGGGAACCAAAGTTGAAATCAAGAACATGAACACATTCCGTGGTGCTCACCGGGCGCTGGCATACGAAATTCAACGTCAAATCCGCGAAGTCCAGCGAGGCCGCGTGATCCCTCAAGAAACTCGCCGCTGGGATGATGATGCAGGCAGTTCGTCTTCCATGCGCACCAAGGAATATGCGCATGATTATCGATATTTTCCCGAGCCGGATCTCCTTCCGGTTGAATTATCGGCGGATCAGGTGGATTTATGGAAGCGATCGCTTCCGGAAATGCCAGCGGCACGCCGGGAGCGCATGATCCATGAATATCAAATTCCGGAATATGACGCACAGGTGTTGGCGGCTGATCGCCATGTCGCCGACTTTTTCGAACAAACCGCCAAACTCTGCGGAAAGGGCAAGGCCGCATCCAACTGGATGATGACGGAAATGCTTCGACTCCTGTCCGAAACCAGCGGGGATATACGAAACGTCCTGATAACCCCGCCGGCATTGGCCGAATTAATCAAATTGGTTGAGGCCAAAACCATCAATCAACCCGCCGCCAAGGAAGTTTTTTCTATCTTATTTGCGTCGGGCGGCGATCCTCATGCTATAGTTAAAGAAAAAGGGCTGGCTCAAGTGAGCGATGAAGGAGCTTTGAAGTCAATGGTGGATCAGGTAATTGCTGATAATCCCAAATCGGTTGCCGACCTGAAAGCCGGCAAACAAGCCGCGCTTCAGTTTCTGATCGGCCAGATAATGAAGGCGAGCCGGGGCAAAGCTAATCCACAGATTGCCAAAGAGTTAATTGAGAAAGCCGTTGCGGATTGACCGCGGTAATTCGCATCACGGCGAATATTAAATAAAACGCTTGACTCGGTTTGGTTTGTGTTTACGCTTTTCTTGGCAGAGTAGTGGTCTCGTTGTTACAGGGGAACATATAGCGTCATGCCTAAATACACGTACGTAGCTTTGGATGCTCGGGGTGCTGAAACCCGCGGGGAAATCGATGCTGATAATCAGACATCTGCGCTGTCCCGCATACGTGAAAAAGGCCTCTTTCCAACCAGTGTAACCGAAGCCACATCGGCATCTGCGCGCCCCGGAAAAACCGCAAAAGCGGCCCGCACCAAGAGCGGATCCAGCGGACTCAAGAAGGAACTCAAACTTCCCGTTTTGTTCACCCGCGTAAAGACCAAGGAGTTGATGGTTTTCACCCGTCAGCTGGCGACATTGGTTGATGCCGGTTTGCCTCTTGTGCGATCCATGCAGGTCCTGGAAAAACAGGAAAAAAATCCCGGTCTTAAAAAGGCGCTTGGAGAAATGGCCGACTCCATCCAATCCGGTAGCACTTTTGCCGAGGCCTTGGCCCAGCATCCCAAAATTTACAACAAGCTCTACGTGAACATGGCCAAGGCCGGTGAAATCGGCGGTGTTTTGGATCAGGTGTTGATCCGTCTGGCCGAATTCATGGAAAAGGCCCAGAAAATCAAAAACAAAGTAGTCAGTGCGATGGTCTATCCAATGGTCGTCTTGTTCATGGCCTTGGGCATTTTGACCTTCCTGATGATTGTGATTATTCCCAAGTTCAAGGAAATTTTCTCCGAATTGCTTGCGGGTCAGGCTTTGCCGGGATTGACTCAATTCGTCATGAACATGAGCGAGTTGATGACTACGCGGTTGCCGTATTTGATTGTTGTGATCATTGCCATGGTCTTTGCCTTCAAACTGGCGGCCAAAACCAAGGCCGGCTCTCTTTTGTTGGATCGATTGAAATTAAATGTGCCGATCTTTGGAAACTTGATCCGTAAAACCGTGGTCGGACGTTTCACCCGGACGTTGGGGACCTTGATGGCTTCCGGTGTTCCGGTCCTGCAGGCATTGAATATCGTACGCGATACGGCCGGTAATGAAGTGGTGGCCAAGGCGGTTTCCCAGATCCATGATGCGGTAAAAGAAGGCGAAAATATGGCGCCGCCCATCGAGGCGTCCGGTGTGTTCCCGCCAATGGTGGTCAGCATGGTGCAGGTTGGTGAAGAAACCGGTGAACTTCCCGAAATGTTGATGAAAATCGCCGACAGTTACGACGATGAAGTGGACAATGCCGTGGCCGGTTTGACTTCGGTTATCGAGCCTTTGCTGATCGTGTTCCTGGCCGTGGTGGTTGGAACCATTGTCATTGCCTTGTTCCTGCCGTTGATCTCGATTATCGGCAACTTGAGCTGATCGAATCGTAAACTCCGCGTTAAGGCGTAGCCTGGGAAATTATGCTGGGAGTGACGTCATGATTAAACCGGATATTGCATGAGTGCGCGCCGGAAAATGGAACCCGGGCTTCATCTGCGCTTTGTTTTTCTCCTCAAAAGA
>DAOLDL010000037.1:0-30374 GCA_035327305.1 Kiritimatiellia bacterium
CGTAACACCATGGCCAATTGGCCCCACACCACTTGACCCGTCGCCATGCCGCGAATGGCCACCGACATCGCTTGTGATGCGATGTTGCCACCCATGTCCGAAACAATCGGCATTAAAACGGCCAGAAAAGCCACCGTGGCGATGGATTCCTCAAATATGGCCACACCGATCACCGCCAACAAATTGAAGAATATATTGGCCATCATCCAGGGCAGGCGTTTTTTTACGGAATATTTCACATCGCCCAATGGATGTTCTTCACCGGAGGGAATGCCACCCATGCGCAACATGTCTTCCGTGGCTTCCTCCTGCAGAACTTCCAAAACCTGGTCGGCATCTACGACGCCGACGAGCCGTCCATCCATTTCCACCACCGGCAATGCCTTGTAGTGGTATTGACTGAACAAGCGGGCGACCTCCTCCTGGTCCATGTCAACGCGCACATAGCGGATTTCAGGATTCATGATCTCGTTCAGTTTTTTGGACGGGTGACGGAAAACGAGGTCGCGCACGGCCACGGTTCCCACAAGTTTATTGTGTTCATCCACGACGTACACATACGTGGTGCCTTCAAATTCCTCCTCGCCCTTTTTCCGCACAACATTCAATCCTTCGGCCAGCGTCATGTTTGATGGCAGGAAGATAAACTCATCTTTCATGATGCCGCCGGCGGAATCTTCCGGGTAGCGCATCAATTGGGAGACTTTCGCGGATTCGGGCGGATCAAGGTGCGACAGAACCTCGAACTGTTGTTCGGGACTTAGTTCGGCCACAATATCGGCCGCCTCATCGTGCGGCATTTCCTCAACCAGATCCGTTATTTCCTCGTTGGAAAGTTGCGCGGTAATCTCGGCGGCGATTTCGGAGTCCAGCTCGGACAATACCTCCGACGCGGTTTCCGGCGGAAGTGCGCGAAGTTCCGCCACGGCCTCTTCCGTGGGCATTTGCTGTAACGCATCCGCAATGTCGGCCGGATGTTGTTCCGCAGGATTTATTTCTTTGACGTTTTCTTTTTCCACGTTCGTATGGCCTGCTGTTTCACGTCAGGCACGCTGACGGCGTCCGCTGATCTTTATCAATGCCGGGATGAACAGTAAAAAATCACGGCAAGCGCGAGAAGTCAAAACCATCCGCATTTACGCAGGGTTTAGCAAGGGCAATGCAGGCCGTATATCCGCCGCGGGCATTAATATTGATCAATTGCCAGCTTTCCTTATCCATGATTCCTTCCCGCCGGAAGTCAAGCAGGCGGGGATTGTTTGCATCCACGTCGATATCGAAGGAATCGAGCGGACAGGCAAGGCCTTCGCCCAGCATTTTAATTACCGCTTCTTTGCGGGTCCAAATCCGGAAAAACGCGGATGTGCGATCCTCATCGACGACGGCAAACGCATCACGTTCCCTGGTGGAAAAATAACGGCGGACGATGGCGTCTCCGGCGCGGGTTGGATCAATGCGTTCGATGTCCACCCCGACATCGATGTCCCGGGTCACGGCCAAAAGCGCGATATCCCCGGAATGTGAGAGGTTGAATTGCAGAGGCTTCTGCTCCAGAAACAGCTTGCCGTGTTTTCCGGAAGAAAAAGTCAGATCTTCCGGTTTCGTATTCAAATACCGCGCAAGAATCTGCCGCATGGCGGCGCGCGCCTGCACAAAGACATTTCGCGAGGCCGTGATTTTGAAGCGTTCCCCCCGTTTCTTTTCGTCGGCGCTCAAGATACTCCAGTCCTGATCGTGAAAATCACTCGTGTTTATCGTGACGCGCCAGACATGCAGGGTCCCGGAATCAATCACAGGAGTCTTCGGTCCCGGCTTCCATATTGAAACGGTCGTCATGTGGCAATCATGGACCGAGTAACCTGTTTACGGCCTGCCCGTCAAGTATGCCTTCACCATAACGCACCGCGCCGGACGGGGCCGGGCTGGCGTTTCGAAGAAGCGCTTGTCGGGCTTGATTTGCGGAGGCTCGGGGGTTCTGGCCGAGATAGAGGGCGATGTTGCGCGCCACATAGGCGCTGGCAATCGAGGTGCCCGCATAACTTCCCGGGGGGCCTTCGTACCCGACCGGCAGGTTCGCCGATCCGGGAGCGGCAATCGTGACTGTATTTCCAAAGTTGGATCTTGGCCAGGGGGTGCCGTCAGCCTGAAGCGCGCTTACACTGATGACGCCGGGGTAGGCCGCGGGGTAAACCGGCTTGCCTGTCGGTTCGTTTCCCGCTGATGCCACCACCACCATTCCGCGCGATTGAGCATAACGCATTGCGGACTCCAGAAATGTGCTCGGTGTGTCCGTTCCCCAGCTCATGTTTACCACGCGCGCCCCTTGTGACAATGCATGTTCCATGGCCCGCATCATGGTGTAGCTGGACGTGTAACCGTTATCGTCAAAGGCCCGTATGGCGACGACAGGAACGCCGGATTCGTTTGCAATCGCTCCGCGTGGCGGTATGGCTCCGGAGGCGATCAACGCCATTTGCGTTCCATGTCCCGCGCGGTCATCCACCGCCCGGTTGGGAATGATGGCATCGTAAGCGCTGACGACCAGACCGTCCAACGCCGTCATGGAGCGTATGCCGGAATCCAGTACGGCAACCGGAGGAATCCCCTCGGTGGCGCGCAGGTTGATTGTTGATCCGGAGCCTGCGGTCGCGGTGGTCGATTCCGTTTCATGCGGGGGAATGCGATAGGCGTAATTCGGTTCGACCCGACTGACAACAGGATTGGCTTCCAACAAAGCCACCATGGCCGGAACGTTGCTGTTTGGGGGGAGGCGTATGCGATATACTCCCAGCTCGGGAATACTGCCGATTACGGAGCCGCCAATTTGTGCGAGCAACAGGCGGAACGCATCGATATTGACGCCGGGTTTAAATGCTATCAACAGTTCATCCGCGACAAATTCGGGACTATGGCCCAGGGGGCCGCGCGCGATTCGGAAATTGGTTTCCGGCATAAACGGTTCCACGCGGCGTGGACCATCCCGGCGGAAAATCTGGATTTCTTCAAGACGCACGATGTCTCCCACCGGACCCTTCACTACATCCCAAATCAAGGCGTAGCCATAAGGCGCGAGCAATTCATCAAGCGCCTTGGAAATTTCCATGTTTTTAACCGAGCCGGTTACGCGAGTCTCTATGCCCGGATCGTATCGGACAGAAACGCCGACATGCACAAATTCGGAGAGAATTTCCGTGAGAGGTGTTTGCTGGGCGCGAATGGATATCAGATCACCGTTTATCCGTACCTCGGCTTTTTGCGGCAATGTGCCGCGAAACCAGCCGGTGGCCGGCGTCAGCATCGCCAGCATCAGCATTAGTTGCAGTGGAATATGTCGGGTAAGCTTCATCCAATATTCGAATTCTGGTTTAAACGCCCGGCATGGCCCCATGCGGCGGGGCAAAGCAGGGCCGACAGATTACGCTTTGACCGAATTTCGCGATATAGCGCTCGAATTTACCTGAAATGGACCGGATCAAGATTTTTGTCCGCGTACGGCGATTCCGGTTATCGCGGCGAAAAACCGGCCTTCACGATCCCGTTTTTCCAGATCGGATACCCAGCCAAGCGCATCCGCCTTGGTTATAATGCCGGCCTCGACCGCGTTCATGGCAAACACTTCCAACCCCCAAATCATGCTGGCGATCGGCCATTCGGTAACACATGCGGTCTCGGCGTAAGCTTCCACGCCCTGCAGGCCCGCCTGTTTCAGCAGGCCGTATAACCGGGTGCCTGCCGAACCGTTTTTCTGGCAACTGTATTCATAATGCAAAATGTTGTGGGTGAGGAAGGGGTCCGATGAATCGATCAACAGCGAAGCCCAGTCCACATCTAGAATGGTGATCCATGCGCCGGGTTTGGCCACACGTTTGCATTCGATGATAGCACTGGGCAGATCATCAAGGTGCTGAAACACGCGATCAGCGCGCACGCGGTCGAAAGTGTTGTCATCAAACGGAATTTTTTCCGCGTCTCCGCGCGCGAACTTCACGGATACGCCGGCGGCGAGCGCGCGTTGGCGGGCGGTTTCCAGCATGGCGTCGTTTATATCCATACCGGTTATGCATCCGTCCGGTCCGACAAGTCCGGCCAGGGCAATGGCGTCATCGCCGGCTCCGCAACCGATGTCCAGAATATTCATACCCGGAGCAACGTGTAAAAATTCGAAGCTACGTTTTTTGTAGCCGCCAAAAAGCCGGGCTATTTTCTGGACATAATGAACGCCATCTTTCTGGTAGGCGTTCAACGAATCGTGATTTGCATGTGCCATGGGTTTCCTTCTCCATTTCGTAAATGGATCATGGTCCCATGCAACCGCAGGTTGCGAGCCGCGTCAAGTAGCTTGTTTGGCTTCCTCGAGGGCGGGGAAGGTTATGGTAACCCGTGTGCCGTGACCGTGCGTGCTGTCGATAAACACTTCTCCGTTATGGTCCTCGATGATTTTTTGCGTGATGAACAGCCCGAGTCCGGAACCTTTGCCCGGTTCTTTGCTTGAATAAAAAGGTTCAAATATGTGCGGGATGTGTCTGGCCTCTATACCTTCTCCATTATCGGAGATGGTAATGGATACCTTGCCGTTCTTTTCTTCGCCGATCACCAATATCTGTCCCTCGCTACCCGGCAGG
This sequence comes from Kiritimatiellia bacterium, assembly GCA_035327305.1. Classification (GTDB taxonomy): domain Bacteria; phylum Verrucomicrobiota; class Kiritimatiellia; order CAIVKH01; family CAIVKH01; genus CALMUP01. Next base: position 4,623 of record DAOLDL010000037.1, read on the forward strand.
GCATCGATGGCATTTCCTACGAGGTTGTGAATGGCACGTTTCAATTGCACGCCATGTCCGAGTATGCCCATGGCGTCGGGCGGCAGTTGACATGTAATGGATGCCTGTTTCCCGTAGGCCAGGGGGCGCAAGGTGTCCACGGAATCATGAATGATTTCATTTAAATTTACCGGTTTGAGGGACATGCGATTGCTTCGGGAAAGGTCCAGCCATGACTCGATGAGGTCTTTACAGCGCCGGACATTCTGTTCAATGGCCGCCATGTATTCCTCGGTGTCCGGGGGCAGGTTGGTCGATCCCGACTTGCCTTCGGCGACATCCTGGCTAAGAAGTTGAACGTATCCCAAAATGATCATCATGGGGTTGCGAAGGTCATGGACCAATTCCGCCGAAGCCTGGCCCATGGAAGCAAGGCGGCTTTTCTTGGAAATTTCCTCGAGCAAGTCGGCATTGAGTTTTTCCAGGGTTTGCCGGCTTTGTTCGCGGCGCTTGATCAATTCCGATCTTTCGACGTTTCGTTTGATAATGGCCAGCATGTCATTGGCGTCAAAAGGCTTTTTCATATAGTCGCTTGCGCCATGCCGAATCGCCTCCTGCGCGGTTTCCAGGCTCCCGTAGCCGGTCAACATGATCACCGGAACGTCGTTGTCGATTTCCCGTATCCGTTTCAAACCGTCAATGCCGCTAAGGCCGGGCATGCGAATATCCGAAACAACCACGTCAGGTTTTGATTCCTTGAGAATGTCCAGGCCGCGGACTACGGAGTCCGCGCATAATACTTCGTATTTCTTTTTCAACAGGATACGAAGACTTTCACGCGGCCCCAGCTCATCATCGATGATCAGGACCCGCGGATTTTTTGTTTCCGGAAGTATCATGTGCGTGGCTCCTTTTCCCCTGACAGCGCTAGAACGACAATCCGTAGGACGCGCCGATCAAATGCGCCTCAAAGTCGTATTTGCCGTTGAATCCCGGATTCGTGTTGTCCTTCACGGTGCGGCCATTGAAAAAGCCGTAGGCATAGGCAAAATCAAAACGATGATCCCCCTGGTGATAGCCAAAGCCAACAGATGCGACGGTTTGATTTTCCTCGGCAATGGATGGCAACATCGTGCGCGAGGGAATGGGAGTTTCAAGGTACATCAAACCGGCGCGAAGCGTCATGTTTTCCGTAAGCGCGTAGTCGGCGCCTACGCCATACGTCCAGTTGTCTTTCCAGTCAGCTTCAATGGTGTCGGATGGAAGTAGAAAAGTGTTGGCGCCGGCATCAAGTTTCAGCTCATCAAATTTGGAGTGTTGAATCCACTCAACATTGGCTTCCACCCGAAGCTTGTCCGTAAGCTGAATGCCGTAACCGGCCGCGACCACGGACGGAAAAATGATTTCTGTTTCAAAGTCACTTTTTGATGTTACCGATGCCAGGGGGCCGGGAAGGGGTACCACAGGAACTCCCGTGACTTTCATGTCGCCCTCATATTCAACCTTCACCGAAGAACGGTAGGTAATAGCCAGGCGTTGTTTTTCAGTTACGTTCCATGTGATTGCGGCATTGACGCCGATACCGGCGCCATCCGCATTGAACCGGGTTTCACCATCCGGAGCGCCGGGGATGCCAAGCGCCATGCTCCAGGGATAGATTTGTCGGAGATCCAACTCCGAATAAAGGACATTTACCCCGCCGGCAATGGAAAACCTCTCATTGACTTTAACTGCAATCGAGGGGTTGATGTTAACCGCATAAAGCTCTGTGAAATAAGGGGTTGAGTAGCGGAGAGGGCTGTCTTTTGAAAAGGTGGTGGAGCGGCCGAAAGGTGTAGTCAGCGCCAGGCCGGCAACTACGGAGTCTTCGGTTATGGGCCATACCGCAAAAACGTTGGGCAGGGCGCTCCAGTTGTCCTTGGACTTGGTTTTGCCGCCGCCAAAATCCGATTCAAACTCCTTTGTTCCGTAGCCGATCGTCAGCGAGCCCAGCAATGATACTTTATCTATATCCACCATGTTGGCCGGATTATGGGTAACCGCCGACGCATCATCGATGAAGGCGATCTTGCCCCCGATCTTTCCAAGCGCCGTCATACCCTCGGGAGGGTTGCGCAAACCATCGGCGTGAACCGCGATGGCGGACAGTGAAACCAATAATCCCGGAAGTACCAGACAAGCCCGTTTCATTTTCATAGTTATTAACACCCCATGCTGTATTTGTTCATATCGCCCAACACCCAATTTGAGCGGCACCGGATAAATCAGCAAATTTCATGCCACGATGCGAAAGGTCTAAAATTTGGTATTAATTCTTGCCAAAAGAGATGTAAAGTGTTCAATTACGTACACGATCTCGGTCAAAATTGAGAAAAGAACGGAATTGTACAACCGGGGTCTGCGGGTAGCACTGGTCAACAAACAGGGGAAGGCTGTTAATAACTTGTTGATAAGTTGTGGCGTTCGTTTTGCGGGCTGTTCGTTTCCGTCGGGGGTATTTCGCAATTCGGAATGTCGCGTTATATTATGATACGTCGCCCCAAAGTGGTAATAACCGGCATGGGTGTTTTGGCCGCCAACGGCATTGGCGTCCCGGCATTTTGGGATTCTCTTTTAGCGGGTCGCAGTGGTATCGGCCCGATCACATTGTTTGATGCCAGCCATCATTTCCTCCGAATCGCCGGCGAGGTAAAAGGATTCAATCTGACCGATTATGTAAATGGTCAGTTCAAAAGCAAACGTCTTGCCCGGCATACCCAATTCGCAGTGGTTGCCACAAGGATGGCGCTTGATGATGCGGGGTTGGATAAAGAGGCGTTGTTAAAGTCGGGGCCTGTTCCAATCAATCTGGGTGTCAGCACCAGCGCCATTGATCTCATCGAGGGTGGTATGGATCGGCTGGTAAATCATGGACCGGAAAAAGTGAGTCCTTTCGTCGTAACCTATGGGTTGCCTCATGCCATCACCTACACCATTACGGATTATCTCGGCATTAACGCCGAAGGCAGAACCATTTCTTCCGCCTGCCAGAGTGGCGCCGAAGGCATTGCGATGGCATGGGATTCGATTGTTTCCGGGAAAGCCGAGGTCTGTATTGCCGGGGGAGCGGATGCGCCGATTACCCCGCTCACTGTCGCGGCCTTTTGTTCCGGCGGTCTTCGACCTGATGCTTACGATGAAAATGCGCCGGAAAAATCCAGCCGACCGTTCGATTTGAATCGGAAAGGCGGCGTGCTTGCCGAAGGCGCGGCGGTGCTTGTTTTGGAGTCTCTGGAGCATGCGATTGCCCGCGGCGCCAAAATTTATGCCGAACTTGTGGGATTCGGAAATGCCATGGACGCGGCCGGTGAAAAACCGGGCGCGGGTTTGCGTGTATCCATGGCAAGCGCCTTGGCAAATGCCGGATACATGCCGGAAAATATCCAATACATTAATGCGCATGGACCAAGTGAGCCGGAAATGGATGTTGTCGAAACGGTGGCCATTCGACGCATATTTGGTCGGCACGCCGATCGCATTCCCGTCAGTTCGATAAAAGCCGTGACGGGAAATCCTCTTGCCGCCCAGGGACCCATGCAGATGATCGCCACGGCGATGGGGCTAAAGCACGGCATCATTCCCCCGACGGCCAATTTGGAATATCCGGATCCGCAATGCGATCTCGACTATGTGCCGTTGACATCCCGCCGGGTTAAAATCAAAAACGCCCTGGTAAATGTTCACGGCCTGGGCGGGGGCAATATCAGCGCCGTCATGGGGGCGATCGAACCCTCATGAACCTGTTTCATCTCTCCATTTTAACGGCATTGCTGTTTAATGTTGTGCTGGGCATCGCCGTTTTTGTCACCAATATCCGGCGAACGGTTAATCGTGCGTTTCTCGGGTTGTCGGCTGTTCTGGTTATGTGGCTTTTGAGCCTGCTCTATGGATCAATGGCGGATTCCGCCGAGAAGTTGGCGCTTGGAATCCGCATGTCCTCGATTGCCGGCGGCATGGTTCCGATGTTTTTGAACGCATTGCAATTGGCTATTGTTCAACAGGGTTCGCTTTCGCGCAATATGCTCTATCAACTTCGTTGGTGGATTCTCATTTATCTACCGATCATCCCGATTTGCTGGAGCGGTCTGTTTCTGGTGGGCGCCGAATTGCCCACGGCTGATCAAACCGTGGGCAACCCCATCTACGGGGACGGGTTCTTCCTGTTTGTGCTTTATCTGCTCGGGGCTTTTGTGGTTTTGATGATCAACCTCAAGAAAAGCTTCCGGAGTGTGGACGGAATTCGGCGTACCGAACTTCTGTATGTGGTGCTGGGATGCATGATGGCGTTTCTTTCCGCCATTGTATTCACGGTCCTTCCCAAATTAAGCGGCAACATGGAATTGGGCATGTTGCTTCCCCTGTCCGATATATTCCGCGTCAGCATTATTGCCTATGGTATCGCCAAGAGTCGCATTCTGGACATTTCCAATGTAATTCGCCGCCTGATTGCGTACGCATTGATGCTGGCCTATATGACGATACTATATTTTGCGGTCTACCATTTGGTACTGATGGTCTTCCCGGATAAGTTGCTGACCCGCCTGCAACTGCATCATCTCCTCGCAACCATCGCGGTTGCATTGTCATTGGCTCCCGCCCATGGCCGTATTCAGAAATTTGCCGATCAAATTTTCGACCGGCAAAACCTGCTGAACTCCGGGGAATTGATTCAAAAATCCTCCAAACTGTTGAGTTTCATATCCACATTGCAGGAATTGGTGGTTGTGGTGAGGAACTTATTGATCGAATCGATGGCACCGGAGCGTGTGTGGGTGCTGATCCGGGAGGATGGAAGACTGGTCGAGGTGGCAACCGGAGAAGATGTGTATAGCCGCTCCATTACCCTTGAACATGACGGACCGCTGGTCCGCTTTGTATCATCCCGCCGGAATACACAGGTGGTGGATATGCTGGAGCGAATGCGGCCGGATCCGCTTGTTGATACGGCGGTTGTTCAATTGAAATCTCTCGGTGCAAGCCTTGTCGCCGGCATTTACTCGCGCTCGGAGCTTGTGGGCATGTTGCTTTTGGGACCCCGAACCAACGGCAAAATCTATGGATTGATTGAACAGGAAGCCATCGAGGGTTTGTGTAATCAGCTGGCCGTCTCCATTGAGAACGCCAAATTGTACACGGAAGTGCAAAACAGCCGCATTTACAACGATATTCTGCTTGATCGCCTGGTCGGCGGCGTGATTGCCGTGAATGCCGACAAGTGTGTTACCGTCTTTAATCGCGAAGCCCAACGACTTACCGGGCTTGATCAACAGGATGTGCTTGGCGCCGGTTCCTCCATACTGCCGGAGATTCTCCGCAAAAGTCTGGATCTGGCATTTTCAAACGGAGGAAGTCGCGATGTGGACGCGGTCCTGGAAGGTAATCGCAAAAGCGTTCCCATTCGTTATGGAAGCACACTTTTTCACAGTCATACCGGCAATGTGCTGGGAGCGCTCGTTGTTTTCACGGATCAAACCGAATTGAAAAAATTGGAACAGCAGATTCGCCGCACCGACCGCCTGGCGAGCCTTGGCACACTCGCCGCCGGTATGGCCCACGAAATCAAAAACCCGCTCGTTTCCATGAAGACGTTTACACAATTGCTTCCGGAGCGGTATGAAGATTCGGATTTCCGCGACACGTTTTCCCGATTGCTTGGCGATGAAGTCAACCGCATCGATCGCATCGTAAATCAACTCCTGCGTTTTGCGCGACCGACCAAACCCAGCCTTTCACCGGTCAGCCTTCACGCCATCATTGATAACACGCTTAATCTGGTCAAACAGCAGTTGCGTCAAAACAATATCAGCCTGGTTCGAGAATATGGAGCTTCCGTGGACCGGATACTGGGCGACAATGACATGCTGATTCAAGCCCTGCTGAACTTCTTCCTGAATGCTATTGACGCCATGACGGATCAGGGCGAGTTGAAGGTCGTCACCTGCATCGTCAAAAAACCGACCCAGCAATACGACCTGTGGGGTCAACCGGTTACCACCTCCCTGTTGCGCCTTACCATATCTGATAATGGCAAGGGAATCGACAAAGAGGATATGCTTCATGTTTTTGATCCGTTTTTTACAACCAAGGCCACCGGAACAGGGCTTGGACTTTCCGTGTCCCACGGAATCATTCATGAGCATCATGGCGTGATCGATGTGGAAAGTGAGTTGGGCAACGGCACATCCTTCCATATAGTTTTTCCCCTGCATGAACAAGAGGTCCCGGCATGAACCTCAAGCCGGTCATCATGGTTTGCTCCGCCGATGAGGATGCCGTTCGCCGTATATCCGCCGCCGTGCAGGAAACAATGCGTGTAATACGGGCGGTTGTCTGGCTGGATGTCGAAAATCAAATGGTCATGTATTCACCGGTCACCGTGATCGTGGATGTCCGGTGTGATGACGTTTACCAGCGCCTTGATGATTGGTCATCCCGGTATCCCGATATTCCATTGATCGCCATGGGGCGGGAGCGATCCGAGCGAATGCGCTACCTGGAGCGCGTTGACGTATTTGCAACCGCGGACCTCGAGGACGATTATCGGGAATGGCAAAAACTTCTGCGCCTTTCCACACGCCATCATCGTATGCTGAATGAAATGAAATATCCCCATGATCACGAAAAAAACAACCATCGTGGAGGCGCTTCTGCGGATTCCCCGTTGATGGCTTCCCAACCGCCGGCACGCAAGGATGGTTCATCCATTTTTGCCCATGTCGCAGGTGCGTTCAGGCATTTTGAACATGTTGATCTCCTGCTTGATCGCGCGGTGGAGGGTCTTGCCGCCGCCGCTCATTCCACCCGCGCGGGATTGTTCACCCGTGATGAAGTCAGCGGAAAGTACCGTTTGCGCGCGGGTATTCGTTATCTCAAGGAAACGGCGGAGGCCGAATACGAACCTCATGATCCGCTGGTCAGATGGTTTGAGCGTCACGCCCATATGATCACCCGGAGCATGGCCGTGCAATTGCCGGAACCTGCGCAACGCCAGCTCATGTCCCGCAGTTTGGAATTGGCCGGCGCGGAACTTATGGCTCCGTTGCACGCCCGCGGCCGCTTGCTGGGATGGTTTTTTGTCGGGTGCCGATCGACCGGTCAGGCTTACGATATCCGCGATCTCGAGGAACTTTCACTCGCCGCGGACTATCTTTCGATGCTTCTGGAAAATGCCCTGCTGTATCACGAAGTCACCGTCCAGAAAAAACTGGCGGAAACCTTGTTGCATGCCCTTCCCGTGGGAATCGCGGCGGTCGATGGAAGCGGCGTGGTGCGTTGGTTCAGCACATCGGCGGAGGTTATGCTCGACCGAAGGGCGGAACATGTGGTTGGACAGCCGGTCGAATCCCTGGGTAGCCGCCTTGCCGATACCGTGCATCGGGTCATGCGTGATGAAGCGCCGCCACCCACCCTTGTCTGGGAGGAAAAAACAAGCCGCCGTTATTTGAAAGTGGAAACGCTCCCGCTGGGGCGTCGCGATGAAAATCTGGGCGCCGTGCTGATGATTCAGGATTTGACTTCGATCCGGCAAATGCAGGAGAAGCAGGACCAGATGGAGCGCACCGCGTTCTGGACGGACCTCGCCGCCGGACTTTCCCACGAAATTCGAAACCCCCTGGTTGCCATCCGCACCTTTGCCCAGTTGCTTCCCGAACGCTACCAGGACGAAGACTTCCGGGAGGAATTCAGCAAGCTGGTATCGCATGAAGTTGATCGGCTCAATGGCATTATCGATCAGATCAACGGATTCGCCCATCCGCCCGAACCGTCGTACGCACATGTCGATATCCGGACGCCTCTGCAAAATGCGTTGAGAAAAATTTTCCCTGAAAGTCCGGCCCGTATTGTGCGCATCAAGTCTGATCTCGAAGGCAATTTGCCCCTGGTGCGTGGAGATGAACGCGCGCTGACCGATTGCTTCGCGCATATTTTTCAAAATGCATTTGAAGCCATAGGCGACCGGAAGGATGCCGCCATTTCTTATGCCGTCCATCAAAAGACCGGTCCCGGCAATGAGAATATGATTGAAATAAGCATTACGGATAATGGCCGGGGCATTCCGCAGGATGCGCACGACAAGGTGTTTTCTCCATTCTATACGACCAAGGCCCGGGGAATGGGGCTTGGCCTGCCGATTGCCAAACGCACCGTGGTGGATCACAACGGACACATCGCCGTTGATTCGAACATGCAGGGAACAAGTGTGATTGTTCAATTGCCGACCAATGGGAAGCATGAGCGGGAGGGGAGCGTCGCATGAAACAAAAACTTTTAATTGTGGACGATGAATGGGGAAGCAGGCAGTCCCTGAACGCCATCTTTGGCGGGATGTATCAGGTACAGCTTGCCGAAAACGCGCATCAGGCGCTTTCTTTTCTCAATGAGAATCGCTTTGATCTGGTCATGTTGGATTACATGATGCCGGATATGGACGGGGTCACGCTTCTCAAGGAAATCCAGTCCCGGTATCCGGAGGTTCCTTTTGTCATGGTAAGCGCTTCATCCACGGTGCGCCCGGTGGTGGATGCCATGCGGGCCGGCGCTTTTGATTTCGTGACCAAGCCGTATGATGTCCAGGAAATCCGGGCCGTGGTGGCCAGAGCCATAGAGCACAGCGGCCTCAAGCGAAAAGTTGAATTGCTCCAGACGGAACTGGCCGCCAACTTCCCCGTGCATGCCATCATCGGGCGATCGCCCCAGATGTCCCGGGTATTGGAAATCGTGCGGCGCGCCGCGGAGGTGGACGCAACCGTCCTGATTCACGGCGAAAGCGGAACCGGCAAGGAGCTTATAGCGCGCCAGCTTCATGCCCTTAGCGGGCGCAAGGATGAACCCTTTGTTCCCGTTCATTGCGGTTCCATTCCCGACACGTTGATGGAAAGCGAATTGTTTGGCCATGAAAAAGGCGCATTTACCGGTGCAGATCGCCGCAAACCGGGACGGTTTGACATGGCCGCGTCAGGCTCGCTGTTCTTTGACGAAGTCAGTGAAATGTCGGCGGCCACGCAAGTGAAGTTACTGCGAGTGCTTCAGGAACGGGAGTACATGCGGGTCGGCGGCACGCAAGTGTTGAAGACAAACGCACGAATCATCGCCGCGTGCAACAAGGATTTGATGGCGGAAGTCCGGGAGAAAAGATTTCGCGAGGACCTTTATTACCGGTTGAATGTTGTGCCGATCGTGGTTCCGCCTTTGCGGGACCGTCCGGATGATATTCCCTTGCTTGCCATGTATTTTCTGCAGGCGTTTCGTCAGAGCATGAATTCCGTGGTCGAGGATTTCGCGCCTGAATCCCTGGGCATGCTTTCCGCTTACCAGTGGCCAGGCAACGTACGCGAATTACGCAACATCATCGAGCGCGCTCTTGTTTTACACGGAAACCGACGTCTGCTTCCCCCGGAAGCTCTCCCTGCGGAATTTCAGACAAAGCGACCCGTCATCATGGCGCCGCCCAAAGCGGATGCCGGTGAGGTTAATCTGCAGGAGGTCAAGTCGTTGTCCGAAGCGGTCAGCGATTTTGAGCGAAAACTTGTTGAGCAGGCGCTTCACGCGGCGGGTGGCATACAAACCCGCGCCGCGGAAATACTGGGAACTACGCGGAGAATTCTGAAGTACCGCATGGACAAACTGAACATCCGGAGCGACGATCCGGAAGAACGACATCCCGCCAAACAAGACCCGCTTTCTACTCAAAAAGATGATCCGGTGGAAACTGCGAGTCCGCCTCCACCCCCCGCACCCGTTCAACGGCCGAAGCCACCGCCGGATGTACCGGAAGCTTCCCGGTTGAGCGAGGAGCAACGCCCCCCGGAAATGCGCTTGCTGGCGGAATATGCCTCACCGCCTAACGGTTTTTACGTAACATCATTTAATCCCGGAGAATAACACCTGGCTTGGCGGCTATGAGGTCGATTCGCGCCGGATCAGGATTATTGACCTTTTTCCCGGAGTGTCGTATAGTGCCCTCTTAATGAATTGTAACACAACCATCCAAAACCACGGCATCGCGGGGGAAAACCTCCTGCTCGCGCTACGACTTATTGTGGACATACCCGTGGCGGATGGGATTTCCGGCTGATCTGGCCGGTTGAAAATTGAAGGTAATAAACCCACCCGCTGAATCCGGGTGGGTTTTTTTATTGCCAGAACAACTTGAAACGACGTAGAGGAAATAACACATGAATGCACAAAATGATAAAAACCGCGTGGTGATTTTTGACACCACCCTGCGCGATGGAGAGCAGTGTCCGGGCGCAACAATGAATCTGCATGAAAAACTGGAAGTTGCAAAACAACTGGCCCGTCTCCAGGTGGATATCATTGAAGCCGGATTTCCCATTGCCTCGCCTGGCGATTACGAGGCGGTTCGTCGGATTTCGGAAGCCGTACCCGGTCCCACCATTTGCGCGCTGGCCCGCATCAAGGAAAAGGATATCACCAGGGCTGGCGATGCCTTGTCGCCGGCGACCCGCCGCCGCATTCATACCTTCAGTTCGGGAAGTGACATTCATCTGGAAAGCATTCTGCGTATGTCACGCGAGGAAAATATTGTTCGTTCGGTCGAGGCGATCAGGATTGCCCGGACCTTTACCGATGATGTTGAGTATTCCGCTCAAGACACCACTCGGTCCGACCGCGATTATCTGGTGGACCTGTACACCGCGGCGGCGGAAGCCGGCGCCACGACACTGAATATCCCCGACACTGTGGGTTATGCCACTCCGGAGGAATATGGTGAATTGATCGCTTACCTGGTGGCGCGCGTTAAAGTTCCCGACGTGATTTTTTCCGTGCATTGCCACAATGATCTGGGGCTGGCGGTGGCCAATTCGCTGGCCGCAGTACGGGCCGGCGCCCGACAGATCGAGTGCACCATAAATGGTATCGGCGAACGCGCGGGCAATTGCTCGCTGGAGGAAGCGGTCATGGCAATTAAAACCCGCTCCGACGTCATGGGCGTCTGGACCGGTATCAACACCCGCGAAATCATGAGGTCGTCACGTATGGTCAGCCGCATGACCGGCATGGTGGTACAACGGAACAAAGCCATCGTCGGAGCCAATGCGTTTGCGCACGAATCGGGAATACACCAGGACGGCATGCTGAAAAATCGCATGACCTACGAAATCATGACGCCGGAAGATGTTGGCGTCGCCGGAACCGACCTGGTGCTGGGCAAGCATTCTGGCCGCCATGCGTTGGGTGTGCATCTGGAAAAGATGGGCTTCAAATTGACCGACGAAGAGCTGGGTCGAGTCTATGATCAATTCAAGGAGCTGTGCGACAAAAAGAAGGTCGTATATGACGACGACCTGATCGCCATTGTCCAGGATCAGGCACAAGAGGGGCCGCAAGTCTACGTGCTGGATTATCTGCAAGTGACAACCGGATCCGGTGCATTGCCAACCGCCACGGTTCGCCTGCAAAAAGATAACCAGGTTTACGAAGATGCCGCCATCGGAGATGGCCCGGTCGATGCATCGTGCAAGGTGATCGACCGTATTTCCGGTGTTAACGGCGAGCTGGAGGATTTTTCCCTTCAGGCGGTAACGGCCGGAGAAGATGCTCTTGGTGAGGTCAGCATGCGGGTGCGATACGGCGATGTGGTGATCTCGGCCAAGGGGTCCAGCACGGATATCGTCGAGGCAAGCGCCAAGGCCTATTTGAATTGCCTGAATCGCTACCTGTTTACCATGACCATGAACCAACCGACGCCGAACAACGGCGATTCGGCGGTTAAAGATCAACCGTAAAGGCAGGTGCGGGGAGGGTGAACCTCCCGGTGGGCCGATGCGGATTACGGCATAATGGCCGACGCACCCGCGCGCATTACGGTGGACGAGACGTGCAGTCCGGAAGGAATGACCACCACGGTTTCGTATGCGGTTTGATGGGACTCATTCAGCAGGATGATACGTGCGGCTTGAGGACGCGCCTCGGAAACGGCAATCCAATTTGTCTGCCAGGCCTTTCCGTCATGCAGATGAATGACCAAACGCGGCCACGTGCCATCCAGGCGATTGGTGATGGGCGGCAATGTGGCATCCACACCGACCAGGGCTTTTCGAACGCGCACCCACGGAGAGCGATTGGTTGCGGGATCGGAAAAAAAGTCCACGCGCTCCAGGCGGTTTGTCATGGGAAAGTCCCGTCCGGAAGTGTGTTCCCACCGGCAGAATCCGAGGCGGATTAAATTTGTCGCGGAGTTTTCCAGTTCGATGGCGCATTCGTCGTCGGCGGCGGTGGCAAACAATTGCATTAAGTCATCGCGAAAAGATTGAATGGTATAATTGGCGGCGTCCGCTGACATGAGGCGCTCCAGTTGACCGGAGGCATTGCGATGCAAGGTGTGATGGGCGAGTATCAGCGCGGCGATGATTAAAGAGCTGATGGCCAAACCCACCAGCAACTCCACCAGGGTGGCTCCGGCATGACACGGCTGACGATTCATGGCGGTCATGCCGTCCGGGTTCAGGATTTTGCAAAAAGTTGGTAGAGGAAAAATCCAACCAGGCCCATGGTTAAGATGCTGACAATGATAATTACGGTAATCCAAAGGCTTTGGTTTTCGCGACTGCGTGCGCCAAACGGGGAAATACTGCTGAAGGATTGCGGTTTGACGGCGGGGCCGCTGGCTTCGACGATTTCCGTTTTGTTGTATATGGCTTCGGCTTCCGATAGTGGGATGTCTTCCGAATTGAACAGGAACTCAACCGATCCCACCTGAATCAAGTCTTTGGGCTTCAGTGACGTTTCCGTAATTTCCTTGCCGTTGACCCTTGTTCCGTTTGTGGAGCCGAGATCGCGCAAAATAAACGACTCGCCGTCCTGTTTGATTTCGCAATGATGCCCGGATACGGATGCATTGTTAATCGTAACGGTATTTTCGCTAATTCGTCCGATGCTAAGCCCCCCCGAAGAAATTTCGTGGGTCTGGCCTTTAACATCCGCAGACATTCCAATCAGAACGGCCATGATGGTCTCCCCATATACATTGCGGCTACTATGTCATGCAGGTTTGGGCAAGTCAACACCCCCAATCCTGCTTCATAACGCGATGAGGGCGCCATATCCCCATCGTATAAGTTGGCCATAACATTACGGGATTGCCCAATGGTCCCGGCCGGGGTATGTTCTCGCCCCATGTCAAAAACCGTGTCTAAAAAAAGCAGGCCTGATCCCGGGGCGGAAAACCGCCCGCCGGTGGTCAGTCTGATCAGTCTCGGTTGCGCAAAAAATGAAGTCGATTCCGAACGTATTCTCGGAAAGTTGATTTCTTCCGGTTTCATGGTTGCGGAAGATCCGAAAGATGCCGATGTCTGTCTGGTCAACACCTGCGGATTTATCCAGGATTCGCGCGAAGAGTCGGCCGGCGTTATTCGTGAGCTGAAAAACTTGAAAGGTTCCGGGAAAATCAAGTCCGTGGTGGCGCTTGGGTGTCTGGTCGAGCGGGCTTCCGGCGCTCCGGAAACCAGCGGTTACCTCAAGGATGCCGACGCATTGGTGGGTTTTCAGGATTATCCAAAACTTGAGAAAATCTGCCGTGAACTTGCTACTGGCCATGCCAAACCACGCGAACCGGATGGCGTTCGTGTGGCCATCGGAGATAAACGCTTCAAGGGGTTGGCGGCGAACGCGCAATCCTTTACCGCAAGCTATAACGAATTTCTTACCGCCCCGCGCTTGCGGCTTGGTTCGCCGCATATCGCCCACTTGAAAATCAGCGAAGGGTGTTCAAACTACTGCAAATTCTGCTCCATTCCCTATATTCGTGGCATTCAAGTCAGCCGCCCCATCGAAGACATCGTTCGTGAAGCACGTGAATTGATCGACGGCGGAGCCAGGGAAATCAGCTTGATTGCCCAGGATACCACCAGTTATGGGCGGGACTTGTACGGGGATTACCGCTTATCGCATTTGATGAAGGCACTTTTTGAAATCGACGCGGATGTTTGGTTCCGGCTCATGTACGCATTTCCACGCTTCCTCACCGATGACATGTTGAAAACACTCGCTTCGGATCAGCGGTTGTGCCCCTACATTGATATGCCGCTTCAACATATTTCGGACCGCATGTTAAGCGATATGGGGCGGGGCATGTTGAAAAAAGAAACCATTGCATTGCTTGATCGCATCCAGCAAACCTGGCCGGAAGGCGCAATCCGTACTACGTTTATTGTGGGGTACCCCGGCGAAACCGAAGAGCAATTTGAAGAATTGCTGGCTTTTGTCAAGGAAGGCCGCTTCTCTCATGTAGGGGTTTTCATGTATTCACACGAACCCAAAACACCTTCCGCCCGGCTTCCTGACAATGTGCCCCTCGTTGAGAAAAAACGCCGGCGCGACGCCATAATGGCCGCACAACTTGAAGTGTCACGCCAACGACTCCGGGAGCTGGTGGGAAAAACCGTCGACGTCATGGTGGATGGTCAACCGGGACCGGGCATGTCCTTTCCTCGTGGCGTAACCGCGATGGGACGCTCCCAACGCGAGGCGATTGATGTCGATGGCGTAATTTTCCTCAAGGGACGAGAAGCGAGATCGCTGGAACCGGGAACCATTTGTCCGGTTATCATTGAGCAGAGTCTCGACTACGATCTTGTCGCCCATCTCGCCTGAAAATTTCGCAACCTTCTATAGTTAAGCAAATTGGGCAAAAACCGTATCCGGACTGCTTGAGCTTCGTTAAAATAATGTGCTGGAATGGTTGACCTTTGGTAAGCAATGCGTTAAAGAATTCGCGTCGTTTAAATGTGTAGGCTAGGCAGGTTTCGAGGTTCCGTAACTTCCAAGGGATATTTCGAATGAATCGCATATTAAAACAACGTTTCAATCAGATCAGTCGCCAAAACAGTTTTCTGTTTGCCACGCGCGACCAAGCCTCTGCTGTCAAATCACAAACCGCTTTGCCTAAAATGGCGCCAGCCCGTCCGGTTGTCGCACCCGATCGCCAACCTGTGGATTTGCGCCGGGATTAAATCCGCTTCTCGCGGCATGGTATCTCTCCCCGCGTTGCCAATGAGAGATTGAATGAATCCCGCTCTCTGTTGTACAACCTTGCGCCATGATTAAAAATGATGCCTGGATCAAGGAAAATGCCGCCTGCGGCATGATCGTCCCGTTTGAAGATTCGCTTATTCGCAAGGTTAAGGACCGTCCGGTTCTTTCATTCGGATTAAGTAGCTACGGTTATGACATCCGCCTCTCCCCCGATGATTTTCGAATATTCCGGCACATTCCCGGTACAGTCGTCGACCCCAAACATTTCAACCCGCGCAATGTCGAACGCGCCGAACTTCATCAGGATCAGCATGGCGAATATTTCGTTCTGCCCGCGCACTCCTACGGACTTGGCGTCGCCATGGAACATCTCGATGTCCCGGAAAACATCACGGTTTTGTGCATTGGCAAAAGTACGTATGCCCGGGTCGGTTGCATTGCCAACCTCACGCCGGCGGAGGCCGGGTGGAAGGGGCATCTCACATTGGAGTTCTCCAATGCTTCCCATGCGGATTGCCGCATTTATGCCAGGGAAGGCGTGGTTCAGCTTTTATTTTTTGAGGGCGAACCATGCGTTACCACCTACGCCACCCGCAGTGGCAAGTATCAGGATCAGAAACAGGAAGTAACGTTGCCAAGAGTGTGAGGGAGCCATGGCCCGTCATCCACGCGCGATTGCCTGGGAGGAAAAACTCAAGGAAGTGTTCGATGTAATCGATCACGAACTCGAGGATGAATACGGTGACCGCTATAACTTGCATCCCACGCGTCCATCACGAGGACAAACCGCGAATCCGGAATCAGACGGTTTGTTCAACATCGGCGCTTCATTTACTGCCGGTTACGGATCCGAACACGGACGCGGCTATGTGATTAACGTTCGGATGGTCACGCTGGATCAAGTTTCTCCCGATTTTCAGGAAAAGATGGAAGATGAAGTTGTGGCCAAGTTGCGTGAACGGCTTCCCGCCCACTTTCCCGGTCGCGACCTGCGCGTCGAACGTGATGGTCACGTATTCAAAATCACCGGAGATTTGAGCCTGTAGCATTTCATGTTTTTTGATGCTGGCCCGCCGCCATCGCTTCACGTCCCGACTGGCAACAATTTGCCGGGCACACATCGTGGTTGGGGCCGCGATCTCCAATTGCGCGCTTCGGATGTTTGGGGTCCATTCTTTCCCGGATGAGTTCCGCGATCATGGAAATGAAACGAGGGTGTATGCCGGGGGTGGCCGCGCGTGACATGGTAATTCCAAGCTCATCACATAATTCGCGCGCTTCATGATCGAGGTCATAAAGCACCTCCATGTGATCTGATATGAAGCCGATGGGGTGAATGATCAATTCACGAACCCCTTGTGCGTGCAAGTCGCGAATGTGATCGCAAATGTCGGGAGCCAGCCAGGGTTGGTGGCGCGGTCCACTGCGGCTCTGATAAACCAGTTGCCAGTTCTTAATGCCCGCCTCGGCGGCCGTAAGTTCGCATGCATTTTGAAGTTGAGCCGCATACGCGCAACGATCCGCCATCGCCATGGGAATACTGTGCGCGGTAAATGCCGTGTGAATGTACGGTTGGCGGGATTCGGGAAGTTTGATCCGTGCGCTCAACCAGTTTTCCGCGGTAACGGCAATGAAGTCCGGATGATTGTAGTAAACGCGAATCTTATCGAATGAAGGTGCGTCGGCGCCGATATTTTCACATGCGCGTATCATGTCCTCGCGATACTGACGGCAACCGGAGTAACAACTAAAGCCGGACGTTACAAAGGCCAGAAATTTTTTCACCCCCTGGTCTTTCATCTCGCGCACCACGTCGGTGACAAATGGTTTCCAGTTCCGGTTGCCGAGGTAAACGGGCATTTCAATGCCGTGCTTTTTCAATTCAGCAACCAAGGCGGCATGTAGTGCATTGTTCTGACGGTTGATCGGGCTTACTCCGTCGAACAATTCATAGTGATGCACGACTTCTTTCTTGCGCTCTTCCGGCACATTCCGCCCGCGAAGGACATTGTCGAGAAAGGGCATAACATCGTCCATGCCCTCGGGACCGCCAAACGACATGATCAAGACTGCATCATAAGGATTGCTCATGCCGCCACTATCGCCCGGGAAATGTTTTTTTTCAAGAGCGTGCGACGAATATCGCCGCTCGTTGTTGACGGTTACTCTTGGCGGGGTGGGCGCGACATCAGGCTTTGCACCGCTTCGCGTGGATTTTTACCCTCGTACAGCACGGCATGAACCTCCGCGGTGATGGGGAGATCGATGTTGATTTCCGTCGCAAGTTGCATGGCGGCTTTGGCCGTCCATACACCTTCGGCAACCTGCTTCATCCCGCCAAGTATGGCTTCGATTTTCTCGCCTTTGCCAATGCGCTCACCTACGCCACGGTTGCGGCTCAACCGGCTCATGCAGGTGACCATAAGATCGCCAATGCCGCTCAAGCCGCTGAAGGTCGAAGGATTTGCTCCCATGTGAATGCCAAGCCGGGTGATTTCCGCCAAGCCGCGTGTCATAAGCGCCGCTTTTGTGTTGTCTCCGAAACCGAGTCCGTCACAGATGCCTGCGGCAAGAGCAATGACATTCTTCAATGCGCCGCCGACTTCGACGCCTTTGATGTCGTCTGAAGTGTATACTCTGAAGGTCAGAGTGTTGAAGGCTTCCTGCCAGAAGATGGCTTCGTTGCTGTCCGTGCTGGCGATGGTAACTGCCGTGGGAACGCCCCGTGCAACTTCTTCGGCGTGGCTTGGGCCGGACAACGCCGCAACGGACGGATGTCCCCAAGCCTCGGAAGCGAGTGCGCTTAAACGGTGATGGGTTTTGGGGTCAAAACCTTTGGAAACGCTGATAAGGTGAAAGTTGGATGATATGTGCGGGTGAAAACGCTCCAGGGTCGCGGCGTAAAACCGTGACGGAATAGCCAATACAATACCATTCGCGCCGGCAACCGCGTCGGCTTCATCCGCTGTCCATCGCAGTTCCCCGGGCAATGTGACGCCGGGTAAAAACGTGATATTTTCGCGAGTCTCGCGGACGTGTTTCAGGTAAACCGCGTCGGGTCCCCACAATGTAACCTGATGGTTGTTGCTGTGAAGGATGGTCGCCAGGGCTGTACCCCAACCACCGTCGCCAATGATGGTGATGTTAGACATGAGAATCCTTGCTTCTATTCGGCCGTATCAGATGATTTCTTTTTCCGCTCAAATCGATTTTCCGTGCCATTTAATAATCGAACGATATTGGATTTGTGCCGGAGTATCGCCAACAGGCCAAGCACGGTCAGCACAATCGGCAAAACAATATTGCCGTCGCGATAAAACCACCAGCCGGAACCAATGACGGTCAGCGCGCCGGCGATGGATGCGAGTGACACATACCGGGAAACGAAAAATACCAAGGCCCATACCGCCACGCCGGACAGCGCGGCCGGCCAGGCAATACCAAGCAGAACGCCCGCGCTGGTGGCGATGCCTTTGCCGCCCTTGAATTTAAGAAACACGGGGAAGTTGTGGCCGATGATGGCCAGCGCGCCGCATAACACAGACAAGATCTGGCGGTCCACCTGGCCATCCGCAACGTGCAGGGCCAGCGCAGGAAAGAAAAATGCCGGCACAAACCCTTTTAATGCATCGAGAATAAACGTGGCGATGCCAAGAGGTTTTCCCAGAACGCGAAGCACATTCGTCGCGCCAATGTTTCCGCTTCCGTGCCGGCGAATGTCGATGCCCTTCAATTTTCCGATCAACAGTCCAAAAGGAATGGCGCCCAACAGGTATGCGGCAAACAATGTCAGAAAGTCCGGTGTATTCATGATTTTCTGGTTTCCACCCAGCGAACGGCTTCCCGTAAAACTTGAGCGGCATCATCCAGTTGAAGTTTCTTTTTAATGTTGGCGCGATGCACTTCCACCGTGCGTTCGCTCAAGCCGAACTTTTCGGCGATTTTGCGGGTGGATAAACCCTGGCCAAGACATTCAAAAATTTCTTTTTCGCGTTCGGTCAGGGAAGCAACGCCTCCGGTGTCCGACTTGTCCTGTGATGTTGCGGACATCTGCCGGATCAGGCGATTTGACATGACCGGGCTGACATAGACTTCACCTTTCAGAACCTGCCGGATGGCTTGAACGATTACTTCATCGGCGTCCTCTTTCATGACGTACCCGCGGGCGCCCGAACGCAAGGCCCGATCGGCATATTCCGCTTCATCATGCATGGATAGGACGAGACATCGAATCCCGGGTGAGATCGCGTTTAATTCGCGAATTAAATCAAGTCCGTTGCGGTCCTTCAGGGTAATGTCGACCAGTACGATGTCCGGCGCGTGTTCCCTGACTGCGGCAACCGCTTCATCATAGGAGCCGGCTTCACCGCAAACATCGATGTCGTGTTCCCTTTGCAACAACAGCGACAGCCCGTGGCGTACAATCGAGTGATCGTCCACCACGAGAATTCGATGTTTGACCGTACTGTTGACCATGGCTGTCAGGAACCAAATTCGCCTTGAGGGGTTGCGCCGGGACCGGGTTGTCCGGGTGGATTCTTGGCGATGTTTACCCGCAACGGATAACGGATTTTCAAATCACCATCGAGCATGATTTCCACCCAATGCGTTCCTTCGTCCCGGAACTCCACATTTAGAAAAACCTCTACGTTGGTTGCCGTGGCTTCGGTGGAGGGTAGTCGCACCGGTATTTTTTGACCCTCGACCAGCGTGGAGCTCATGTCCGGTTTCAGGATCCGGGAGCGTTGGAAAAATTCTCCTTCTCCACTGCACCAGCGGGTAACCATGAACAGGCGCGGGTAACGCACCGGAAGCTGGGGAATCACAATGGCGTCAAACAATCCGATCAAAATGAATTTGCCGTTGCGTTCCTGCCGTACATCATCACACAGGATGGCGGACTGCAAATCGGGAATGATATGATTTATGGGTTTGTTCATCAGTGGCGGAAGTGTCGCATACCGGTGAAGGCCATGGCGATACCATATTTATCACAAGCGGCGACCACGTCTTCGTCTTTTTTCGACCCGCCCGGCTGGACGATATACCTGATGCCGGCATCAGCCGCCGCGTCAATGTTGTCGGCGAACGGGAAAAACGCATCGGAAATCAGCACACATTCGCCCATGATTTTATCCCGGAAGGTTCGGTCGCCGGGATTCTTCCCGGTCGATTCGGCCAGCAGGCGGATGTTTTCGTCGGCGCGAGGTACCGCCAGTTTTCGCAATGCATCAACACGGTTGGGTTGTCCGGCGCCCATGCCCAGCAACATGTAACCGCCTTCGCAGTATTCGCGGACGATAACAATTGCATTTGATTTGACGTGTTTACAAACTTTGATGCCAAAATCGGCGAGTTTGCGCATGCTTTCCGGAAATGGAGTTTCGGTGGGCGAGGACCAATGGGATATCAAGTCCAGATCCCGGTCCTGCACCAGCAGTCCGCCATTAATCTGGCGAATCGCCGGACCTGGTCGTCCTGGTTGCAGGGGTTTGTGAAGTTTCAACACCCGTAGATTTTTGCTTTTGGCTTTGAGAAAGGAAATCGCTTCCGGCGTATAATCCGGCGCAATGATGACTTCAATGAAACGGTTGGCAAACAACTGTGCGGTTTCGAGTTCAATGGTGGTGGTGACTGCGATTACACTTCCGAACGCCGATACCGGATCGCCGGCCCAGGCGGCATCGAAGGCCTGGGTCAATGTTTTACCGGTTGCGAAACCACAGGGATTGGAGTGCTTGATGATCGCCACGCCGGGTTGACCGGCCAGCTCGCGGGCCGCTTCCAAGGCGGCATCGGCGTCGAGGTAATTATTGTAGGACATTTCCTTGCCGTGAAGTACATCCGCCCAGGCGATACATGCCTCGATGGGTTTGGGGTCACGATAGAAAGTGGCGGTTTGATGCGGGTTTTCTCCGTAGCGCAAAGTTTCTCCCGCAGGCATCGCCATCACAAATGGTCTGGCGGTTTCGCCGCCTTTAACGTGACCACATAAATAAGCGGCGATGGCGGCATCATAACGTGCCTGTTGCGCATATACCTTTTGGGCAAGCATCAAACGGGTGGCCAGGGAGGTGTTTCCGGCCTCTTTGATTTCGCGGACGACCAGGTCATAGTCCGCCGGGTCGGTCACCACGGTTACAAAGGCATGATTCTTGGCGGCGGAACGCAACATCGTCGGGCCGCCGATGTCGATGTTCTCAATCGCTTCCTCAAACGTCACGTTTTCCCTGGCGATGGTTTGTTCGAACGGGTAAAGATTCACGCACACCAAGTCGATCGGCGCGAGATCGTGTTCCTTCATGGTGGCAAGATGCTCGGCGTTGTCGCGGATGTGCAGGAGTCCAGCATGTACTTTGGGGTGCAGTGTCTTGACCCGGCCGTCGAGCATCTCGGGAAAGCCGGTGAAGTCCGAGACATCCCGGACGGGTACGCCGGCGGCGGCCAGCGCTTTGGCGGTTCCGCCGGTGGAAAGAATTTCAATGTTGAGTCCGGCAAGTTCGCGCGCAAATTCCACGATTCCGGTCTTGTCGGATACGCTGATCAATGCTCTTTGTATTTTCATGTTGATAGAGTTTAACAGAAGGAAGTGAATGAGGCTAAATTAAGAATTTCCAGAGATATATCTTCGTTTGCTTTGTTTTCTTGTGTTTATGATTAGTGTTTCATTATCACCGCGCCGTGTCCGCGGATGATGTGACCGATGATTCTGGGTCGCTCGCCTTTTTGTTTCAAGATACGCAATGCTTTGTCCGCGTCGTTTTTGCCAACGGAAATTACCATGCCGATACCCATATTGAATACGCGGTACATTTCCGCGGTTTCAACGTTGGCCGCCTGTTGGATGAACCGGAACAGTACCGGGGGTGTCCATGAATTGGCTTCTACCACAGCGTCGACTTCTTTCGGCAATACACGTTTGATGTTGTCCGGAAACCCGCCGCCGGTGATGTGTGACATGCCGTGAATTTTCACCGACTTCATCAAGGCTTGAATCGGTTTCAAGTAACTGCGATGCACGGCCAGGAGCGCGGCCCCCGCGGTTGTTTTGGTTCCAGGTATCACGTCGTTGATGCCCAGTCCGGCCTTCTCGAACAATGCATGTCGGGCAAGCGTATATCCGTTGGTGTGACAGCCGGAGGAGTGTAAACCGATCAAGACATCGCCCACGCGAATGTCCTTGCCGGTTATGGCATCCTTTTTACGGACGGCCCCGACAATGGTGCCGACGAGATCGTATTCGCCCGGAGGGTAGAGGCCGGGCAATTCCGCGGTTTCGCCGCCAATCAAGGCGCATTGGTTTTCCTTGCACGCCTTGGCCAGGCCTTTGATAATTCCGGCGATCATGCCGGGATCCATCGATGATACACCGATGTAATCCAGAAAGAAGAGCGGGTGAGCGCCTTGAACCAATATATCGTTGACGCAGTGATTGACGATGTCTTGTCCGACGGTGTCGTGCCGATTGGCCATGGTGGCGACTTTGAGTTTGGTGCCTACGCCGTCCATACTGCTGACCAGTAAATGATCCGAACCGGGTGAGCGGAATAATCCGCCAAACGATCCCCAGTTTTTTACCGCACCGGCGGTCATGGTGCCCTGGATCATTTTCCTCGCATTTTTCAATGCATTCATTTTGGCGTCAATGTTGACGCCGGCGGATGCGTATGCCGAAGCTCCTTTTTTCATCGACGCACCTTTCTCGATCCGCCGCGCAGTCCGACCGCCTTGAATGTCCGTTCGATATCGCGGAAGTGTACGGAAATGTCAAAAACGCGATCCAGATCGGTGGTTGTTACGGCTTTCTTTACATCGGGATCGGCGGCGAGAAGTTCCTTCAGCGTGCCTTTGCCTTCCCATGCGGCCATGGCATTTCGTTGAACAATTCGATAGGCCAGCTCGCGTGTGACGCCTTTTTCGGTCAGCATTAACAGCACCTGTTGCGAGTGGATCAGCCCGCGGGTAAGGTTTAGATTGGCCTCCATGCGGTCTTTGTTCACGCGCAAGGTTCGCACCATGTATTCCAATTTATGGAGCATGTAATCAAGCGCGATGGTGGCGTCGGGCAGGATGACGCGTTCCGCCGAGGAATGCGAGATGTCGCGCTCATGCCAAAGAGCGACGTTTTCCATGGCGGTCACCGCATATCCGCGAATCAAGCGGGCCATTCCGCTCAAGCGTTCACCGATGATGGGATTTCGCTTGTGGGGCATGGCCGAAGATCCTTTTTGATTTTCGCTGAAATATTCCTCGGTCTCGCGAACTTCGGTGCGTTGAAGGTGGCGGAATTCCGTGGCCCATCGATCAATGGAGCAGGCGACCAGCGCCAATGCGTTCATGTATTCGGCATGGCGGTCGCGCTGGAGAATCTGGGTGGAGATCGCCGCAGGTTTCAGACCCAGCTTCTTGCACACATACTGTTCGACGAAAGGATCGAGATGCGCGTGGGTGCCGACTGCGCCGGAAAGTTGGCCGACCCGCACCGTTTCACGAGCGGTTTTCAAGCGCTCCAGCGCCCGCCCGAATTCATCGTACATCAGCGCCATTTTCAATCCGAACGTAAGGGGCTCCGCGTGAATCCCGTGGGATCGTCCAATCATCGGGGTGTACTTGTGTTTTATAGCTTGGCCGGCGGCGGCTTTGCGGACCGCCTCCACGCCTGCGATCAACAAGTCGATGGCTTCGACCATTTGCACCGCCAGGGCCGTGTCGATGACATCCGAGCTGGTCATGCCTTTGTGAATGAAGCGGGAAGAGGGACCGACATATTCAGCCACACAGGTCAGGAAGGCAATGACATCGTGCTGGACCTCCTCCTCGATTGCATTGATTCGTGCGACATCAAATCCGGCGCGTTTCTGAATACGTTTCAGATCCGCCGATGGCACAATGCCAAGCTTGTTCATGGCCTCGCAGGCAAGGATTTCAATACGAAGCCAAGTCGCGAATTTATTATTATCATCCCAAATTCCAGCCATCTCGGGCCGGGTATATCTCGGTATCATCAGTTACCACTCCATGGTTCAGGTATGCGGAAAATTGGAAGCTAGCAAATGCGGAAAGCGGATAAAAGAGGAAAGCGCGCCCGCCACAAAATGTGATGCGTTGACCGCCATCTGAAACAGAAAATTTTCAAGAAATACTTTATTCCGCCTGGTTCCGGGTCGCCAAAAATTCAGGTAACCCCATGGTTTTCAAGGTATACCTGCTTTTCATGTTTCATTTCTTCAGGACTGCGCGAAGCGCGTCCTCGGATGTTAATACTGAAGCGGCACGTGAAGAGCGGCCATGTGGCCTGTCATGGTCAAAAAAAACGCCTGCGAATCACGTGTCGCCTCGAGTTTCTGGTTGGGCGTCTTGATTATCAGCATTCATGTTTTGTCTATATCTTGATCAATCAGGCATCCTGACTATGAGTTCCATCTCTATTTGCAGGTCGGGCCCGGCGAGAGCTGCGACACCAACGCCGGTCAGGCTTGGCTGTACACCGTCGAACATGGCAAGAATATGTGGCATCATCTCTTCGAGTCGTTCGGTAGTCAGATCGACCATATAGATGCGTGCCATTACAATATCCCGCGGAGTTGCATCAATGGCCGTCAGTGCCGCCATTGCGTTTGCGGCCACAAGTTTGGCCTGCTCCGTCAGGCTCTGTGGTGCAGGCCCACCATTTGGGAGTCTGGCCACCTGACCAGATATATAGGCAAGGCGTCCCGGTTCGACTGTCGTGATCTGTGAATATCCCGCCAGTGCCGCGTTTGGCAGGGTGGGGGGATTCATGCGACTGATTGGCTGTCTCATATGGATACTCCATTTCTGTCTGATAATTTACCCGCATATTACCGCTCATTTCCGTAACCCGCATTCCTGCGGACAACGCGAAGCGCGTCCTCGGAGCAACCACCCGCAGAGGCGCCCGTCTTCGGGTGTCCGCAGGAGGCGCAGGTTCGCATCTTATTCTTCCATCAGAACAATAAATTGTTTTGGATCCATAACTTTGGATTTCCCGTGGGCAAAATCTTTAGAATTCCTGGTGACAATTACATCAGCACCGCTATTCTGCGCCGCATGATCGAGGACAGCATCTTCAAAGTTGTCCATTCGACTTGCCAGTGCATTTTCAATAACGGCCCGATTGACAGATGCGACTTCAAACAGTTTCAGCAATTGGGTTAGAAGTTTGCGGGAATCACTCCGCTTCATGCTTTGCGATAGAAGATAATCTAGCGTTGTTATGGTCGTAGCACACAAGATTCCTACGGCCTGCCCCTGCTCAATAAGTCGAAATACTTCTGCTGAATCAGTGGAGTGTGGTTTACGGTCTAAGAGCACATCTAAAACAATATTCGTGTCGAGTAGCGCCTTCACAGATACTAATCCCGTAGGTGGCGTCGGTAATCTTCTTTCGACAAGGATTTGCCCCGAAGTGAACCGAGTAGTGCCGATGTAATGGGCGGGTAACCAGGTTTTGTCTGGGTGCCAGTATCAAGCGAGTCGAAAAACTCCGAAACCATTTGGGATACGGACTTGCCTCGCTTTTCGGCCGCATGCTTTGCGCGGTCAATCAGGTTGTCGTCGAGACGTAATGTCAGCTTGGTATTCATGACGTACAGCATTACAGCGCATGTACGTCATTGTCAATTGCTCTTTATAATGTGAACGAAGTGAGAGCCACATGTTCTGCCTCTTTGTGTTAAAACAGTTCGATGCCAACATGTTTAGCCATCAATTGAAAGT
>DAOLDL010000038.1:0-28950 GCA_035327305.1 Kiritimatiellia bacterium
AACCGAGGACACAAGGATTTTCAGTCCTTTGCTCTACCAACTGAGCTATCTGGCCGCAGGAGAAGTTGTGTGATACTAGAGAAATGAAGGATTTTGTCAATCCGTTGATTTTTCGGGTTCAGGCGCTGGATTGGCCGGTTTTTCCGGACCGATCCCCAGCAATTCATTAACCTGCGCCTGCACTTCGCCGATCTGGTCCAAGCGCAATTCGGGGTCGGGTATGGTAAATATCTCCCCGGTTTGCCGATGTTCATAAATCCGGATTTTGGTTCCATCATCTTTTCTCTGCACATCACGCTCCACCAGAATTCTTTTTCGTTCCAGCATTACGGCGAGGATAAAAACAACTTCAATCCGCGAATAATCGTCGCGCGACATGAATTGGCGCAACAAGGTTTCGACCGTTTCTTTTTTCAAGGGTTCTTCCGCCGGCGGAGGCGGTGCAATGTAAACCGTGCGCCAATAACTCATGACATTTTCGCGCGGCATGTCACCCCAGCAATCCGCGCTGACGTCGCGGCGCTCGTAATTTTCATCGCCACGCACCAAGCAGGAATATATTTTTTCCTGGTCGGCAAATGGTCGGCCACTTATCGCGCACTCGCGGGCGCGGCTTTTGATATCCCATTCCTGACTCATAATTATTCCTGTGTGTTTTCGCTCCACCGTTCCCTGGCACGCGCAGTCCATTCCGAATCCGGATACCGTTCCTTCAACTCCTTGATCACACGATCGCGCTCCTTCGCCTGTTGTTGGGCATGCAACGCCCCGGCGGCGCGGTACAAACTTTCGGGTGTTAATTCAGCGTCGTCAAACAACAATCCCACACCAAGGTAATAGCGCGCGGCATCCGCCCATTCACCCAGGGCTTCGTGCGCCACGCCCAGCTTCAGGTATGCCTTCGCACGGATATCCATCCAGGCATCATCCGACGCATGTTCGGCGGCGCGCGATAAACCGGCAACGGCAGGCCCGGGCTTTTTTTCCTCCAACGCAATTAATCCCAAATGAAAATGGGAATCCGCGGTTTCCCGCGTACGAAGACCAAGTTCCGCCGCCGCACGGAACGCTGGACGCGCCGACTTGGCATCTTTGCGCGCCCACGCCGCCACCCCGGCGGTATACCAACCAACCTGACGCCAGGCCGGTGTCTCACCGGTTTCAGCGAGTCGCCGGCCCGCACGCTCCGCGTCCTCATAGGCTTGCTTTTCCAGGTTCCAGCGCGCAAGCCACTCCAACAACGGGGATGGCAACGTTCCGGCGGTTCCCGCGGAAATCAATTGATTCATCAACGCGGCGGCTTCGTCGTTGCGACCTTGTCGCTGGAGGACAGTTACCCGGCGATGTTGAATCTGACGCGCCAGCGAAATCGAAGGTTTTTGTTCGAGGGCAATCTGGTAGTGCCGGTCGGCCATTTCGAATTTTTCCGCCTTCTCAAAAAGCGTCGCCCGTAAAAAATGCGCCTCGGCCAGTAATCGCACGGCTGTTTTGTGTTTCAACAATTGATCAAGTGACTTCGCCGCTTCATGGTCGCGGCCCAGCTCGACTTCAGCACGCGCCCGCCCCATCCACGCTTCATCGATGCGTGCATAATCGGGAAACTGCGTGGTCACGTTTTGCCATGCCTGCACCGCCATTTCTGTTTTTCCCGCCCGCAAAGCGGCGGATGCGGCGGCCATGAAGGCATCGGCGGCCATGGGTGAAGCGGGATATTTTTCCGCGACCAGCATATAGGCTTCAGCGGCTTCCTCGATGCGGCCATCTTCCTCGGCCAACAACGCCAATTGATATGCGGCCGTTGGAGCCTGTTCCGAGTCCGGAAACTTCTTCACGAGGTCGCGGAAAACCTTCGCGGCGGCTTCATTTTTCCCCAATCCCCGCAAGGCGCCGGCCTTCATCCACAACAATTGAAGTTCGGAATCCGGATACGAAGCGGCCAATTCGGACAATTCCAGCACCCGGGCATACTCCTGCTGTTGATAGGCCAGACCGCAGGCCTCAAATGCCGCAACGGGCGCCCATTCATGACCCGGGGCGGTTGCCAGAAATTCATCGTAAAACTTCAAGGCGGATGAAGCATCCCTGGCCCGGCGCTCAATATTGGCGCGCAGGTACAACCAGACCGGGCGATCTTCCGGAGGCGCCGACTCAAGCCCGTTCACGGCCAGCACCCGGGCTTTTTCAAATTTGTCCGACAATATGTGCGACCAGGCCGCTTCAAGGCGCGTGCGGACAATCCACGGATTCTCGGGCATTCCGGCCAGCAGTGTAAACAAACGGGAAGCCTCCTTCATGTCGCGAAGCCGGTATGCCAGCAACGCGGCTTTTGCGGCGGCTTCCGCACCCAGCGCCGGAGTTTCAGGGGTTGAAACAACTTGATTCAAGAGTTTGGCCATTTCATCCGTTGAACCGCCGGATTGTTCCAGGATGTCGGCCAAGGCCACTCGTGCATAGTCGGCGTAAGGGGATGTCGGGTGACGGCTCAACATGCGGCGAAAATTTCGGTCGGCATCCTTGAAGCGATCCATTCCGGAATAACACAGGCCCAGGTGATATAGCGATGCCGCCTCAATGTCAGCGGGCGGTTTTTGCTCGATCAGCTTTTGGAAGCGTCCGGCGGCATCGCGCAAACGTCCGGCCTGCCAGTCGAGTTCGGCGCGACGGAATGCGGCGCGATGAACAAACACGCTCTGCAGATGCTCATCCATCACCAGGTCATAGAAGATCACCGCATCGTTGGTCATGCCCAGACTGCGATAACATTCACCCAGACGAAACGCGGCAAGGTCGTGCATCTGCATGGCGGTGTCGCTGGACAACAACGCCTTGTATTCGGGGATGGCCATTTCATACATTCCACGCCGGTAAAGTCCGTTGGCGAACAGCAAGCGCTCTTCGCTGTTCATGGCAAAGGTTGTGTCGGAGGCGAAAACCGCAAGCAGAAACAACAGCTTGCGAATCGGCGCGGAAGCAACGGTGGCGCGGAACCGCGTCATCGCCCGTCCGGCACTCCGGTTGCAAAGGAAATGTTCCAGATATCGGCCTGCCGGCAGTAATCAAGCACACGAATTACATGATCGTATTCGGTCGAGCGATCGGCGCGGAGCAGAACCGGCTGTCCAGGAAAAAGCCCGGCGAGCCGCTTCAGCATGGACCCCAGTTCATCTCCGGGAAGTTCGCGGCCGTTAACCACGACGCGTCCGTCGGCATGTAAATTCAAGATGATTTCGCCGGGAAGCCGTTGGGGCAGTTGCCCGGTGCGGGCGGTGGGAAGCGTGATGTCGATTTCCGTTTCCCATTGGGCATACAACTGACTGGTCACGAAAAAACAGAGCAACAGGAACACGACATCGATCATCGGCGTCATTTGGAACCCGGGGGATTCCGGTTTTTGACGGGCGCGGAACTTCATCGGGGCGCATGCTCCTGCATTTCCGAAGCCAGCTCGGCGGCGGCGCCTTCCAATTCAGAAATCAAACGTGATGAACGCCCGCGGAAGTAGGCGTAAGCAACCATGGCGGGAATCGCCACAATCAAACCGGCGATGGTGGTGACCAGCGCCTGGGCCACGCCTTCGGCCAATTCGAGCGGACGGGCGCGCGCCATATCAAGCGCAACGGAATTAAACGCGCGCAACATACCCATGACGGTGCCGAGCAAACCGATCATGGGGGCGATGATGGCGATGTCGAGCAGGTACTGGGTCTGGTTCTGAATCAATGTGGCCTGGCGACCGCCCTCACCCTCCATGGTTTCGCGCAACAAACCTATATCGGTTGAACCCACCCGCAATTTGTGCCGTACCGCGGCCAGGGTAATCGAGGCCAGGGCGCAAGGGCGTGACAGGCAGGTTTTTTCCGCGGCGTCAAAATCGCCCCGGCGCAAGTTCTCCCGAAGTTTTTCGATCAGGGCGCCGGGAATAATTTGTTCACGACGCAGAACCAGCGCGAAATAAACGACCATGGCAAAGCCGATTACGGACATGCCGGCAAGCACATACACCAGGGTTCCGCCGGCATCAATAATCTGACGCCATGTCATGCCGTCAACAGCCGCCTCCTCGCCGAAAGCCGTCGTGAGTTGCAAAAGCCAGGCCGCGCCAATCCATGCACAAAACTTTTTCATCTTATATCATCCATTCATTTAATCTTTCAAATCCGATCCGCGAAACGTTTACCGGCGGGTGATCAAATCGCGGTGCTGGCTGAAATACAGGAAACCCGAAGCCACCGTAATCAAAGCCACGCCCAACGAAAGCGCATGCGCGGCATAAATAAAAACAAAATCGAACCGGGCCAATTCATCCGCGCCGGCGCGACCGATAAAATCATAGCGGTAAGACAAGCCGATAAGCAGAATCACAATGCCGACAATCTGCCAAACGGTTTTGTGTTTTCCCCACTTTCCGGCGGAGATCACCACGCCTTTGTTTACGGCGAGAAGCCGCAACCCGGTAACCATGAATTCGCGGGAAATAATGACCACGGTTATCCATGCCGGAACCAGCGGCACCAATTCCACGCCGCCAACCCACACGCCCTGATGCAGAAACGTGCCGGGATGGGCAAAGGAAATTTCGGCAAAACTTACAAAGGCGGCGCACACCATGACCTTATCCGTCAGCGGATCCATCAACTGGCCAAATGACGTGACCATGTTGTATTTGCGCGCGATATGACCATCAAGAAAGTCGGTGATGCCGGCGATTGCGAATATCAGAAGCGCCAGACTTTTGCTGTAGGGAAACGACAGGGTCAGCAGGATCATGATCAATCCGGCGAGAAACAATCGACTGATGGTCAGCATATTGGGAAGGTTCATGGTTGCGCGTCCTCCGTGCGGGGCAATTCAAGATATCGAACCGGCGTCTCTTTCATGATTGCCCGTTGATCAAGCAGTTGCTGATCGCGCGCGCGGTCCTCCCGGGCGCTGGAAACCATCCGGCTTGTGCAACGAAACATACTTACCAGCAAGAACACAATCACCAGCGCGACGATCAACCGGGGTAGCTGTGGCAAAAGTTCCTTTTTGATCTTTTCCACTGTGGATATCTGTTCCTCCCGGCCACCTGTAGATTCCACGGCCTGATCTGAATCGTATCGCTCGGAAGACGCAGAGGGGGCGGACCTTTCCTCGGCGGGCGCGTTCAAGTGGCGGTCAACATACTCCTGCACCAGTGGCGCGGGATCAAGTCCCAGCAATCCGGCGTAGATTCGAATAAAGCCCTTGGCATAGGTCGGCGCCGGCATGCGGCTGAAATCATCATTTTCCATCATTTCGAGATGCTGGATTTTTATGCGCGTCAATGCGGCGGCGCGCGAAAGCGTCATTTTTTTACGCTCGCGGGCGACCCGGAATTTCTGGCCCATGCTGTCCATGACTACGTGTTGTTTCCTTCTTCAGAATGCGCCGGCACCTCTCCATCCAAATCAATCAGAATTTCCCG
Organism: Kiritimatiellia bacterium; assembly: GCA_035327305.1. Classification (GTDB taxonomy): domain Bacteria; phylum Verrucomicrobiota; class Kiritimatiellia; order CAIVKH01; family CAIVKH01; genus CALMUP01. Next base: position 5,447 of record DAOLDL010000038.1, read on the forward strand.
GGGATCGGAGCCTTGCGCGGGTCCGACAATTCCTTTTTCCTCAAGGATGTCCATAATGCGGGCCGCTCGGGTATAACCGATTCGCAACCGGCGCTGTAACGATGATGTGGAAGCCCGCTTGGTCTGACGGATAATTTCGATGGCGGCTTCGAGCAGGTCGTCATTTTCCTCCATCTCCGGCAGGTCGGCGGCGGCGCTTTCGATCTTCTCCTTGATCGCGGTTTCGAAGACCGGCTGATGCCCCTGCTGTTTGATGAAATCCACGACGCGGTGGATTTCCCCGTCGCTTGTGAACGTGCCTTGGGCGCGAATCAGCTTGCCGCTACCCGGCGAAAGGAAAAGCATGTCGCCCTTGCCCAGCAACTTGTCGGCGCCGGCGGCGTCAAGAATGGTTCGGCTATCCACTTTCTGCGCCACCTGGAATGAAATGCGGGCCGGGAAATTCGCCTTGATGGTTCCGGTGATGACATTGACCGAAGGTCGCTGGGTGGCGATGATCATGTGGATGCCGGTCGCGCGCGACAATTGGGCAAGGCGCGCAATGTAGTTTTCCACTTCGGCCTGCGCCACCATCATCAGATCGGCCAACTCATCGATGACAATGACTATATAAGGAAGGCGATCCGGCGTCTTGTCGTCGGCGGGTGGCGGCGGCGCGCCGGTCACCGCATCCCCGGCAAAAAGCTCTTCCTGTTTTACCAGCGGCCGGTTGTTGTACCCCTTGATGTGGCGGACATTCACTTTGGCAAACAATTTGTAACGGCGCTCCATTTCGCTGATGGCCCAGCGCAATCCGTGACTGACTTTTTTGGGGTCGGTGATGACCGGCACGACCAGATGCGGCAACGTATTGTAATTGGAAAATTCGACAATTTTGGGGTCGACCAACATCAACTTCATTTCGTCGGGCGTACGCGCCATGAGCAACCCGGTAAGGATGGAATTCATGCAGACCGTTTTTCCGGCGCCGGTTGCTCCGGCGATCAGCATGTGCGGCATGTCGGCCAGATCGGCGACGAGCACATGACCTCCCACATCCTTGCCCAACGCGAGCGGAAGCGCGGCCTTTCCGCTTCGCCAATAATTACTTTCGATGATTTCGCGGAAAAAGACCGTGGTTGTGGTGCTGTTGGGAATTTCAATTCCCACAACGCCTTTGCCGGGAATCGGGGCTTGTACGCGAATGCTTTCCGCCTTCATGGCCAGGGCGATGTTATTACTCAAGCCGGTGATTTTCTCGACGCGTACCCCGGCGGCGGGAAGCAATTCGTATCGGGTAACCACGGGGCCACGCTCCACATTGGTCACTTCAACTTCGACATCAAATTCCGCCAGCGTTTCTTTCAGCAACTCCGCGCTGATATGCAAATCACCGGGTGCATCGGTCAATACGGCGGTGTGCGGTGGGTCCAACAGCGCAATCGACGGCAACTGATACCCCGTGGCGCTGACCGGTGGTGGTGGCGGAGGCTCGGGGGGAGGCGCAGGTTTTTCCTTGGGTTTGCGCTCAAAGAAAGGTTTCGGTTTGGGCGGCGGTGGTTCGGGCGGCGGCGGTTCGGGTTCCGGCTCGATGGCCACGATCTCTTCGGCAGGTTCCTCCCTGGCTTTACGAACCGTTTTGACTTTCGCCTTCATCGAATCTTCGATCTGACGGCGACGCCGGGCAATTTCCTTTTCCTCTTCTTCAAGTTGTTGGCGGCGATCCATGCGGCTTCTCCGCCACTCATCAACTTTTTCCGCGAGCGTTTTGAAAAGGCTGGTGATTCTTCCCCACAGTACCACCGGATGGACCTCCATGAGCATGATGAGGCTGATGAACAGCAAGGCCACGGCCAAAATGGCCGCCCCTATTGCGCCAATCAATCCAACGAGAATGCGTTGTGTCAGGATGGTGCCAATCATGCCACCGGTAAAACCGAGGTTCAGGTGTTCAGAGGCGGAGCGCCAGCCTTCGGGATTCAACTCCAAAAGCATGGTTGCCGACAACATCAACACCACCAGCCAGGCAATCCGGCGCCCCATCCCGACATCCGGTTTCAACAAGGTGGCTAGACCGAGATAGAGAAGCCCGACCGGAATCAGATAACCGGCGACGCCCAAGGCGGAGAACAACACATACGATATCCATGCCCCCACCGGGCCGATGAAGTTTGCCGGGGGATCGTTGGGCGGAGTTTGAAGGGATGAAATATCGCGCCACTCATACGAAACCATGCCCAGAAAACATAGCGCGGCCAGGGCGATCAGCATAATACTGCCCGCTTCCTGCCATCCCGACCTCAACGTTTCCTTTTTAACCGCCATTGCTCAATGTTATAGCCGTGCTTAATGCAAAATTTCAACAATTGCTTCATTGCACCATAATTGCATCCCAGATGCAACAAGGCGTTGGGGCTGACTACACTCAATCTCTGCACTTCCTTTTGGAACCACCCCACAGGCCATCAAGCCCGCTTTCGTTACACAGGCCCCGGCGAGGGCGCCGGGCCTCCATTTAATCGTACGAGAGATTTGCCTTTGCACTCATGCCACCGAAAAATCTGGTTTCAATCGCGCCTCGACACATGATCGACAGCTTATATAATGGAGTCCGGTCAATAATCGCGGAGCATGGCGTCATGATCAAAAGCATTCTAGTTTGTACTGATGGTTCACCTCACGGGGAAAGCTCCGTCAAATACGGCAGTTACCTTGCCAAGCGTTTGCGGGCGCGACTTTCCGCCCTGCATGTTCTCGATTCCCGCATGCTCAACGGCCCCATGATGGCCAGCATTTCCGGGTGGATCGGCGCGCAACCGTTCAGCGATCCTTTGACGCAATTCCGCGCCATCATGCAGGAAAAAGGCGAGGCCATCATCGCCGCCGTTCGGGCACAGTGCGAAAATGAAGGCGTTCACGACGTGGAAACGCACCTGATGTGGGGTCATCCCGCGCGGGTCATCCTCCGGGAGGAAATCAAGGTGGAGCTGGTCGTGCTCGGACAAGATGGCGAGCACGACGAAATTACCGGCGAATGGACCGGGTCGACGGTTGACCGGGTGGTGCGGCATGCCATCCGCCCTTCCCTTGTGGTACCGGATCAATTTGCGCCTATCGACCGTATCATGATTGCCTACGACGGCAGTCCGCATGCCGGTCGCGCCTTGAACGAGGCCATTCAGCTGGCGCTCGACATGGCCGTTCCGCTGGTGATTTGCACCGTGGTGGAAAGCGGCGATCACAACCGCGCCATGACACATGCCGATACGGCGATGCGTCTGGCCCGCGCCCATGAATGCGCCGCGGCGCACCTTATCGTTGAAGGCAAGCCGGCGGAAATGTTGTTGCAAAAAGCCGTCGAATTGAAATGCGGCCTGCTGGTTGCCGGCGCGCATGGACACAACCGTATCCGCGACATGATTCTGGGCGGAACCGCTATGCGTTTACTCACCCAGGCGAAGATTCCCATCATGCTTGCGCGCTGAACCTGATAGACTTACCGCATGGAACTTGCGCCTTTATTTACAAGCTTTTTGATTGGCGGCGGCCTTGCCGCCATAATCGCAATCGCCCTTTCGCGAAACGCCGCAAAAACACAATCCGTGACATACGAACAACGCGTCGCGGACCGCGACAGGGAGATCGCGCGCCTGCACGCCGCCCTTGAGAAGCTGGAACCGGAACGCACCCGACTGCTGGCCGAACTCGAGTCGGTCAAAATCGCGCGCGAACTTGAGCAAGCCGCCGCCACGGATAAATTGAAGCTCCTGGATGAAGCCCGTGAAAACCTCCGGCGCGAATTTGAAAATCTGGCCAACCGTATTTTTGAGGAAAAAGGCGCGAAATTTACCGGCCAGAACGCGGAGAAAATGGAAAGCATTCTGACCCCCCTTCGCGAACAATTGGGCGAGTTCAAGAAACGGGTCAACGAAGTCTACGAAACGGATGTAAGGGAACGCACATCCCTGCTTCAGGAAATCAAACAACTCAAAGAGCTTAACAACCGCATCAGCAAGGAGGCAACCGATCTCACCCTGGCGCTCAAGGGTGAAAGCAAGACCCGCGGCAACTGGGGTGAACTGGTTCTTGAACGGGTGCTCGAATTATCCGGAATGACCAATGGCCGGGAATATGAAACGCAGGTTTTTCTCCGGGAAAAACATGGCGGGCAACAGGGCCGGTATCCGGATGTGGTGGTGCATTTGACTGATGGCCGGGATGTAATCATCGACTCCAAAGTAACCCTGAACGCTTACGAGCGATTTGTATCCGCGGAGGATCCCGCCACAAAAGCATCCGCCTTGAAGGAACATTGCCAGGCCGTACGCCAACACATCAATGGATTGAGCGCCAAAAATTACCAGGACCTTGCCGGAATCAAAACGCTGGACCTGGTGATGATGTGCATTCCCAACGAGCCTGCATTTATCGCCGCGGTCGCGGAAGACTCATCCCTGCATGATGACGCAATGCGTCGGCGTGTGCTTCTGGTCGGCCCCACCACCCTGCTGTTGGCCCTGCGCATCATTGCCACCATGTGGCGCACGGAAAATCAAAACCGGAACGCCCTGGAAATTGCGGACCGCGGACAAAAGTTATACGAAAAGTTTGTCGGATTCGTGGAGGATCTCGAATCTGTGGGTGCGTCGATCGACAAAGCGGGGCAAACGTATCGCGAAGCGCATGGCAAGTTGAGTTCGGGTAGCGGCAACCTGATTGGACAGGCAAACAAGCTTGTCGAACTCGGCGTTAAGGCCCGCAAGCAATTACCGGAGTCGGACGTTTGACATCGTTCATCAGAGATTCCGCCAGATTGTAAACGCGACGAGCGCAAGCAACAGGGCGGCCAGCCCAAGCATGCGGCGGACGGGATTAACGCCGCGCCATCGGGTCCACAACCATTCTACAATCAACAGTCCGGGAAATATCACCACCAAGGGATTCAATTGCCAGGCGGCGATAATGTTTCCATGCATCAAAGCATGAACGGCGCGAAGCCCGCCACAGGTTGCGCACTGGAAACCAAACCACTGGAAAGACGGGCACACGGGGTAAAGTCGGGACTCGGCAGGATCGAATCTGTAAAAAAACGCAAGCACGCCAACGACCAGCACTCCCGCAAAAAACCGCCATTGCGTATTCACAAATCAAAATACGATCGGGGCAAACACGTCGCGTCCGCCAAGCCGGGATTTGCCATCCAGGAAAGCCAGCTCGACCAGAAATACGAAACCAGAAACCGATGCGCCGAGTTTTTCCGCCAATTTGGCGGTTGCCGCGGCCGTGCCGCCGGTGGCAAGCAGATCATCGATGATCACAACCCGCTCGCCTTTGGCAAAAGCGTCCTCGTGAACTTCCAGCGTCGCTGTTCCGTATTCCAGGGCGTAACTTTCCTCAATGGTGCGGTAGGGAAGTTTTCCTTTTTTCCTGACTGGAACCAGACCGATCCCCAATGCTTGCGCGACGGGTGCGCCAAACAGGAATCCGCGGGATTCGATGGCGGCGATTTTGTCGACACCCAGCTTTTTCACATGGTCGGCAAACACATCAACAACCGCGCGGAAAAGTTCCGGGCGGGAAAGAACCGGGGTGATGTCTTTAAACAGAATTCCCGGCTTGGGGAAGTCGGGCACGTCACGGATGGCATTGCGAACCTGTTCTAGCATGATTGATTTCCTTTGGCTTATCCCACTGCGGCGACTTTTTCGTTTTCTTCCATCATTTCGCGCAGTTTGGCGACCGCGCTGTTTTGAATTTGGCGAACGCGTTCGCGGGTGATGTTGAAACGCACACCGACGTCCTCCAGCGTTTCCACGGGATGATCACGAAGGCCGTAGCGATACATCAGAATATTTCGTTCGCGATCGTCGAGGCGATCCAGCAATGTTTCCAATTCATGCTTGAGCTGGGAGTCATTGATTTGATCGTAAGGCGTCACCGCTTTGTCATCACTGATCAAATCGCCGAATTCCGTGCCATCGCCGTCGCCGATCGGGGCAGACAGGGATGCTGGCTTCAAGGACACCGTCTGCCAATGACCGACTACGGCGGGAGAGACGCCAAGCTCCACCGCCAATTCCCCGGCTGTGGGTTCACGCCCCAGCTCCTCGGTTAATTTATGCTCCATTCTGCGTAATTTTGCGATTTTATCGACGAGGTGGGCGGGCAAGCGAATGGTTTTGCTTTGATTGGCCAGTGCGCGCTTGATGCCCTGCTTGATCCACCATGCGGCATACGTGCTTAATTTTCCGCCTTTTTTGGGATCAAAGCGCTCCACGGCTTTCATCAAGCCGATATTTCCCTCGGAAATGAGGTCCAGCAGGGGCAGGCCATAACGGGCATAATCGTGGGCGATTTTGACCACCAGGCGCAAATTTGCCCGAACCATCAATTGCCGGGCTTTTTCATCGCCCTTTTTGATGCGCGCGGCCAATTCAATCTCCTGCTCGGGGGTGAGCAGTTCGGTCTGCCCGATTTCCCGGAGGTAGATTTTCATGGTTTTTGTGTCTGATTCCTGCGTCATTGCCCCAAACCACGGTTATTTGTTAATGCCCGATGTTAGCCCACTTGGACATTAAATCCAAGAAATCGTTTGGTTATTTGTACGACAAAGAACAATTCCAGCGCGCAAGAATCGATCCATTGATACGGGGCAAAAACTATCCGGTATAACAAGATTGCCGGGATTCAGGAATCCGGCTATCCTCCGCAATGACTTCGCGTAACTATCCGGTGATGAGAATTATGGACAAACGAAATGCGCCATTAATCTCCGTCGCCTATTGCTATGCGATGTTTTTGGCGTTGTTCACGGTCGTTGCCGTTGCAGACCCCCCTGCCGAAGAACGTGAAGCCATAACCATTCGTGTCGGCTTTTATGAAAACCGGCCGAAAATTTATCTGTCCGAAGCCGGTGATTTTACGGGGTTTTTTCCGGAGATTCTAGAAGCGATAGCCGCGATGGAGGGTTGGCGGCTCGAATATGTGCCGGGAAGCTGGCAAGACGGACTCGATCGTCTCGGGCGCGGGGAAATCGATCTTATGCCGGATGTTGCCCTGTCGCCGGAACGCCAACAATTGTACGAGTTCAACGAAGAAACCGTGCTGATCAGTTGGGCGGCCGTTTATGTGCGGCCGCAGATTGACGTGCAATCTTTTCATGATCTGGCCGGCAAACGGATCGGATTGCTCAAGGGCGGGATTTACAGTGAAGGACCGTCCAGCATCCGGGAGGTGCTCAACAATTTCAGCATTTCCGCGGAATATTTGGATTATGATTCGTACGAGGATGTCTTCAAGGCCATGTCCGAAGGCGAAGTCGATGCCGGCGTGGTGAACAACATCTTCGGCGCCTATCTGGCCCGCGATTATCACGTCACACAGACCCCCATGCTTTTCAGTCCGGCGCAGTTGCGCTTTGCCTTTCCCCGTCGGCAACCGCGCCCGGATACGCTGATCTCTCGATTAGATGAGCGCTTGCGGGAACTGAAACAGGATTCGCAGTCGGCATATTACCGGGCGCTTGATGAGCATCTTTTCGGCATGCCGCGAAGCGCCGCGGTCATGCGTGATAACATTCACGACATTCTTTCTCCGGCAGAACAGGAATGGATCGGACGGCACCCGAAAATCCGCATGGGCATCGACCCTGAATTTTACCCGTTCATCTTTCGCGATGAAAAGGGGGTGATCAGCGGCATCGGCTCCGACTATGTGAATCTGCTTAATGCCCGCCTCGGCATCAACATGGTCGATGCGGAACCGCACGACTGGGTCGAGGTCATGGCGGCATTTCGCCGGGGCGAAATCGACGTATTGCCGTGCGTGGGCGTTACACTGGAAAGAACCGAGTTCGCGCTATTCACAAAACCCTTTATTGAATACCAGCGGGTTATCCTGACCAAGATCGACACGCCCTTCATCTCGGATATTGATGACATCGTCGAGATGCGGGTTGGTGTGCAGGCCCGAAGCTCACACGAGGGTTACATTCGAGACAATACGCGCATCGAGCCGATTCTTTATGGTTCCCTCCAGGAGACCTTGTCCGCCTTGTCCGCGGGAAAAATTGATGCCGTGGTTGGGAATCTCGCATCTGCAACGTACTGGATCAGACGGCTTCACCTGACCAACTTGAAAGTCGCGGCGCCGGTCAGCGATGAATCGTATCAACTGCATTTTGCCGTGCGTAAAGACTGGCCGGAATTGGTGACCATTTTGAACAAAGGGTTGGATCTGGTAACGCCAGAGGAAAAACAGTCCATTCGAAATCAATGGATTGCCATTGATTTCCGTCCGGGAATCGCCCCGCACGTTGCCTGGCGGATCGGATTGCGAATAGCCGCCGTTGTATTCTTGATCGTGGCCGCCATACTTTTTTGGACATACCGGTTGAAAAGAGAGGTCAAGCGCAGGAAACGAATTGAAAACCTTCTGCAATTCCGCGTTGGTTTCGAGCGGTTGGCTTCGGAGGTTTCATCCCGCTTCATCGGCGCATCGCCGGATGAAATAGACAAGTGCATTCAATTATCGCTCACGGAATTGGCATGCTTCACCGGCGCTACCGCGGGATTCGTTTACCTGTTCAACGAAAACGGCATTCCGGAGCGCGCCTACATCGGGGGCGATTTGGCGTTGATGAAATCAATTCACATTCACCCTGAATACGATCGCCCGGAAGCACCCTGGTTAACGCGAATAAAAGAGGGCAAGCCGCTGGTCGCCTTCGCCGCGCACCCGCCCCACCCTGCGCCGCCGGCGCTGTTGTATCCGTCGCCGCCATGGCTGACTTCCGGCTCGTTGCTGGAAGTACCCCTGTTTTCCGGTGATCACGTGCGGGGATTTTTCGGATTGATCGACCTCGATGGAAACACCCCGCTATCGCGTCAAGAAGACGTCAACCTTCTTTTTTTGGTCGGCCAAATGTTCAACGAGGCCATGCGCCGCAACAGAAACGAATTGGCGTTGCGGCAATACACCGAGGACCTGGCGGCGGCAAACCGGCGATTACAGGAACTTGATCGCCTGAAAAGTCTGTTTATCGCATCGGTCTCGCATGAACTGCGGACACCCTTGAATTCCATCATCGGCTTCACCGGCGTAATACTCAAAGGCATGTCCGGGGAATTGAATCCGCGGCAAAAAGACCAGATGCAACGGGTTAATCAAAGCGCCCAGCACCTTCTCTCCCTGATCACCGACATCATCGATATTTCCAAGATCGAAGCCGGGCATGTGGATATTCATCCCGAGGAATTCAACCTGCAGGAAGTCATTCAACACGCCATCGAAGCCGTCCGCCCGCACAGCGACGCGAAGGGGTTGGGCATTTTCCTGGAACCCATGGATGAAATGATGGTTTTCACGGACCGCAAACGCGTTCGGCAGTGCATATTCAACTACTTAAGCAATGCCGTTAAATACACGGAGAAAGGAAGCGTAAAGATCGAGGTCAGAGACTGGGGTGAAGAGGCGGAAGTCCTGGTTCACGACACGGGAATCGGTATTTCCCCTGAAGATCAAAAGATACTTTTTTCGCCCTTTGTGCGATTGGACTCACATTTGCGGGTGGCGGCGGGCGGAACCGGACTGGGCTTGTATCTGACGCGAAAAATTGTTATGGAAATACTGCAAGGAGCAATCACCGTCGCCAGTCAATCCGGCAAAGGAAGCACATTTGGAATGAAATTCCCGAAACGGATGGACAATCACACCCGTCATGAACAGGACGAATTGAAACATGAAGCGCGCCTTGATCATTGAAGACAACATCAACAACATGGAATTGATGGGCTTCATCCTCGAGTCGCACGGCCATGTCGTTTACAAATCCTACAATGGACGGGATGGCATCGCCACGGCGATTCGGGAGCGCCCGGATTTTATTCTACTGGATATTCAACTACCCGATATTATGGGCACCGAGGTGCTGGCCCTGCTTCGCAAGGAGCCGGGACTTGAACATACACCCATCATCGCCGTGACATCGTTTGCCATGGCCGGCGATGAACAACGCCTCATCGCCGCCGGATGCACCGGCTATATTGAAAAACCCATAAATCCGGATATAATTTTTCAGCAGATTCAACGCATCACGGAGACTGAAACATGATCATTCTTATCGCCGAAGACGACGACAATTCGCGTGTGCTCCAGCAAACGATCCTCGAAAGCAACGGCCATACCGTGATCAGCACATCCAATGGCAAAGAGGCATTGATGACGCTGGCCACGCAAAAACCGGACCTGATCATTTCCGATATCATGATGCCGGAAGTGGATGGCTATGCATTTTGCCGATCCGTAAAAAGCGATCCGGAACTGGCGCGCATTCCCTTTGTTTTTTATTCCGCCACCTTTACTTCATCCAGCGATCAGCAACTGGCCTCGGAATTGGGATGTTCACTGTTTCTCATCAAACCGATGGATCCCGACGCCTTGATGGCGGCCATCAACGACGTGATGGCATCGACCCATTCCCAGGAACCGCCGGTAGTCAAACCCATCGACCGGGACGCGATGGATATCAAATACGCCTCGGCGATTTCCCGCAAACTTGACAAAAAAGTAAAGGAGTTAAAGCAGGCGCACATTGAACTGTCCATTACCCAGGGTCGCCTCCAGCAAATCAAGGAAAGTTACCGCCTCGCTCAAAAAATCGCGCAGATCGGATGCTGGGACTACAACGCCAAAACCGGGGAATACTGGTGGTCGGAAGAGTTGTACACGATGCTGGGTGTTCCGCAAGGAAGGAAACCGAGCCGCGATCTATTGCTTGAGCATATTGCCCCGGCCGACCGGGATCGCTACATGCGGGCGTTGAACATGGCCGAGGAAAAATCCATCGCGTTTCACATGGATCACCAAATGGTCAGCGATTCAGGCCACCTCTTGATGGTGCGGTCTGAAACGGAAATCTCCGCATTTGACCCTGCGACCGGACGACCGGCCCGACTGGTCTGTGTCATTCAGGACATCACCCGTCAACGCGCCGTTGAAGAGGAAAAGTCCCAGCTTGAATTGAATTTGCGACAAGGTCAGAAAATGCAAGCGCTTGGTTCGCTGGCCAGCAGTATCGCGCATGATTTCAACAATATCCTCACCACCATCATTACCAACGCCGAACTGCTTTCGATCAGCGCCACGTCGTTGGGCAAATCGGAACAACAACAACTCGACGACATCGTGGATGCATGTAAACGCGCCACCGGATTGGTTGCGCAAATCAGAACCTTCAGCCGGCAGGAAAAACAAAACAAGGAGCCGACATCACTGGCCGAACTTATCAACGAAACGATCAGGTTATTACGAAACACCCTTCCGGCAAACATTCGCATTCAATGCCATATGGAACCGAAATGTCCGCGGGTACTGGCCAACCCGACGCAATTGCACCAGATCATCATGAACCTGCTGGTCAATGCATTTCAAGCCATGCAACCCAACGGCGGCGTGGTGGACATTCGCCTCGAATCAGTCCAAGTCGCCGCATGGGACGACATGGCCCGCAGAGGTCTCAAGGCCGGATCGTATCTCTTGTTGAAAGTTTCCGACACAGGAGTCGGGATGGATGAATTCGTGCAAAATCGAATATTCGAACCTTATTTTACAACCAAAGAACATCACGAAGGCACCGGCCTTGGCTTGTCCGTGGTTCACGGAATCGTCCTCGAACACAACGGACAAATTACGGTTAACAGCAAACCTGGCGAAGGTACCAGCTTCATGATTTACCTTCCCGTTTATACATCTAAAAATCACGCCGACCCTCATACCGGCTCGCCAAGCCACGCAAGAGTTGGCGCTTAACTGCTTAATTATGTGATTATTACATCAAAAATCTCCCCGCACAATAAAAAACCTCTTGAAATCTCTATTAAAGTGATAGATATAGTGTTGTATGAGCTTAAATCTTACCAGTGAATTGAATGCCGTCTGGGCGGGCGTAAATACCGATGATGCGCACGCCGTTTTATCCAAAGCGTTGGAGTTATGGCATCCACGCATTGCGCTGGCTTCGAGCTTCAGTCTCGAAGACGCCGTGGTCACACACCTGTTAATGGATATCCGAAAAGATGCTGTGGTTTTTGCGCTGGATACCGGGCGCCTGAATCCGGAAACCTACGAATGCGCCGAAGCGTTGCGCCGACGTTATGGTTTAAAAATCCAATGGTACTTTCCGGAACGAGTTGCCGTTGAAGAGTTGGAACGCAACAAAGGTTTGTTTTCGTTTCGGGAAAGCGTGGAGAATCGAAAGGAATGCTGTGGCATTCGCAAAGTCGAGCCGCTTCGCCGCGCTCTTTCCGAACTCGATGCATGGGTCACCGGCTTGCGTCGCGAACAAAGCGTTACCCGAACCGAGCTTCAAGCCGTTGAAAGGGATTCCGCCAACGGCGGTATCTATAAAGTCAATCCTATCGCCGGATGGACACTTGAAGACCTCTGGGCCTTCACACACAAAAACAAAATCCCCTACAACCGGCTTTATGACCAGGGCTACACCTCGATAGGTTGCGCGCCGTGCACCCGGGCCATACAACCCGGCGAGGATCAACGGGCCGGGCGCTGGTGGTGGGAAAATCCCGAACACAAAGAATGCGGCCTGCACAACAACCCCATGCGAGGCTTTAATCCATCCATTTAACCCCGCCTATTACATTGTATTGGCGAAAACAACCTGACATGATGGCAACCCTTTTTTAGTAAAACCATGAAAACGCATACCTTGACTCATCTTGACCTTCTGGAATCGGAATCGATACAGATCATGCGCGAAGTCGCGGCTGAATTCGAGCGCCCGGTGCTTTTGTTCTCCGGCGGCAAGGACTCCATCTGCATGCTTCGAATCGCGGAAAAAGCATTTCGCCCCGCGCGTTTTCCGTTCCCCCTGATGCATATCGACACCGGTCACAACTTTCCTGAACTGATCGATTTCCGCGACAAGCGCGCGGCCGAACTCGGTGAAAAACTGATTGTGCGCACCGTCGAGGACGCACTGGCCCAAGGTATCGCCCGCCAGACACCGGGTGAAACCAGCCGCAATCGGTTGCAAACCCCCACCCTGCTCGCGGCCATCGAAGAATTCAAATTCGATTGCGCACTCGGCGGCGCCCGTCGCGATGAGGAAAAAGCCCGCGCCAAGGAACGCGTGTTTTCGTTCCGCGACGCCTTCGGTCAATGGGACCCCAAGAATCAACGCCCGGAACTCTGGAGCATCTACAACGGACGCATCAATCCCGGCGAACACATGCGGGTCTTCCCGTTGAGCAACTGGACCGAACTGGACATCTGGCAATATATCGATCGCGAAAACCTGGAAATTCCCTCGATTTATTTCAGCCATGATCGCGAAGTCATCCGGCGCGACGGACAATGGTTGCCGGTAAGCGACCTGCTCCCCCTGAAGCCGGGCGAAAAGTCCAGCAACTTGAATGTTCGCGTGCGCACCATCGGCGATATCTCCTGCACCGGTTGCGTCGAGTCCAACGCGGTAACCGTGGTCGACATCATCAACGAAATCGCCGCCGCCAAAGTGACCGAACGCGGAAGCCGGGCCGACGACAAACGCTCGGAAACGGCCATGGAAGATCGCAAACGCGAAGGATATTTCTAAGTAAACCGGCAAAGGCGGAACACCTGAAACCTGACACCCGAAACCCGAAACCAGACCACCATGGATAACATTGAAATACTTCGATTCACAACCGCCGGCAGTGTGGACGACGGCAAAAGCACCTTGATCGGACGCCTGCTGTACGACACCAAGTTGATCATGGAAGATCAACTCGAGGCTTTGCAACGCTCATCCGATATAACCGGCGACGGACAAATCAACCTCGCCAACCTGACCGACGGACTGCGCGCTGAACGCGAACAGGGCATCACGATTGATGTCGCTTATCGCTATTTCGCGACGCCAAAGCGAAAATTCATCGTCGCCGACACACCGGGTCACGTCCAATACACCCGCAACATGGTTACCGGCGCATCCACGGCCAACCTCGCCATCATTCTTGTCGATGCCCGCCAGGGCGTCATCCAGCAAACGCGACGCCACGCCTACATCGCCGCACTTTTGCGCATTCCGCATTTGGTTATCTGTGTGAACAAAATGGATTTGGTGGCGTATTCCGAGGAAATTTTCCGGCAGATTCGCGAGGATTTTTCCGCGTTTGCCGCAGAATTGGCTTTCAAGGACGTGACGTTTATTCCGGTCAGCGCCCTGCACGGCGACAACATCGTCGAAAAAACCGACACCATGCCGTGGTATTACGGTCCACCGCTGTTGCGCCATTTGGAAGATGTCTACATTGCCAACGACCGCAACCTTCGCGACGCACGCCTGCCGGTTCAATACGTGATTCGACCGCACAAGGATGAATACCACGATTTTCGCGGTTTTGCCGGACAGATCGCCGGCGGTGTGTTCAACAAGGGCGACGACGTTGTGGTTCTACCATCCGGCAAGCGCTCCACGATCACGCAAATTTACACGTATGACGGGGAACTGGAGGAAGCCTTCGCCCCGATGTCGGTGGCAATTCAACTCGCGGACGACATCGACATCAGCCGTGGCGACATGATTGTGAAGCCAGACAACATTCCGTATGTTGCGCAAGAGCTTGAAGCAATGGTCTGCTGGATGCACGACGAACCTTTGTGCAAGGGCGTTAAATACGGAATCAAACTGGGAACCCGAAGCGCCCGATGCATGGCCGCGGATATTGCCCATCGCGTCAATATCGACACCCTGGAGCCGGAAACCGGAGTCAGCGGCCTTGGCCTCAATGAAATTGGCCGCGTAAAACTTAAAACCACCGTGCCTATGATATTCGACCCCTACAACCGTAATCGCTACACCGGCGGATTTATCATGATCGACGAAGCCACCAACCTTACCGTCGGAGCAGGCATGATTATCGAACCGAAGCGCAATGTGCCCGGCATGCAGGACGACGCCGAATTTATCATTTAACGGCAAAGGGGTAATAAATTGCCCGGATTTATAAAATCGCTGATCGCTCGTTGGTCGCGAAATCCCGACAACGCCAATAAGTCGGAAACAACACCTGTGATTACCGCGACGCGACATCGCGCCATACCGATCGGCCTGGTCACCACATGCCGCTCGCTTCTTATCATTGGAACCGGTCGCGACATCGTTCCGCGAATACGCCATGCCCGACAATTCGACTGGCACCGCATTCATGTGATGTGGCCGGATTTGCCGGACGAAATCATCACCGCAACCGAAGGAGACGACCGGTTTGAAATTCATCGCCGTTTGCCGGAGGAAAGTGATATAGCCCGGGCCGACGTCATTATCGAAGATTGCGGGAATCACGATCTCGCCGGAAAAATTACTGATTGGAGCCGCAAGCACCGCCGGATCATCAACGCCATCGACAAGCCGGAGTTATGCGATCTTTATTACATGTCGTTGATTTTCCGGGACCCCTTGATTTTAGGCATCACCAGCGGCGGCGACGCCCCCGCACTTGCGGTTTTGATGCGTAAGTATCTGGAGGAAAAGCTTTCACCCGGCTGGTCGACCGCATCCCGCCTGATGGCTGAAACTCGGCAACGGCTACCGGGTGGACAAAAAAGAAAAGACCTGTTACTTTATTTAGCTCGTCATCCGGATGTGTTGCGGCTTATCGAAGCCAATGACGAGCAAGGGCTTAAGGACTTATTTGAAGATGCAGTTCAAAGGATGTGAGTTGGAAATAGCCGACGCGGCCCATCGCGAGCAAATCGTGATGGAACTGACGCGGGGCAGGCCATCCCCCATGCTGGTTTTGAACACCTGCCAACGGTTTGAGTGTTTCGGCACGGAAATTCCGGAAGATCCGCGATGGAAAATCACCGCCCGCTGGGACGCCCGCTCTGCTTTTGAACGCATGGCCCGCATAGCCGCCGGACTCGAAAGCCGCATCATCGGCGAACTTGAAGTGCTTGGACAAGTACGAACGGCCTACAAGACCTTCCGCGAAGCCACCGGCGGAAACGCCAAACAACTCGACCGGATTTTTCAAGACGCCCTGGCCCTTGGCCGCGAAGCCCGGCGAATCAGCGAAGTCGATCGCAACCTGACATCGTTAAGCGCATTGGCCGCCCGCACCATGATGAAGAAACTTCCGCCCACCGCGCCGGTTGCCGTCGTGGGCGCCGGCTCCCTGGCTGGATCAGTCGCCCGTTACCTGAACAAGCGGGGCAATCATCCGGTGCGTGTTACCAGTCGTTGTCCAGACAATGCGTTCAGCCTGGCCGTAGAACTTGGCGGATTCAGCACGGCGCTCGACCAACTCGATCACCTTTTCGACGGCGTATCCGGTATCATCAGCGCCACCGCCGCGCCACACGCCTTAATTTTTCCGCACCACCTGGAAAAAGCGGCGCGACCGCTCGTGATCATTGATCTGGGCGAACCGCCCGATTGCGACTCCGTGATACGAACCGAACCGGATATCATTTATATTTCGCTTCTGGACATCGAACGCAAGGCACATATCAACACCGAGGAACGCGTCCAACGGGCTGAAGTCGCCGCACGTGTCATCCGGGACGGAGCTTTGGCGTGGACCGCAAGAAGCTGATCATCGCATCCCGCGAAAGCGCGCTTGCCATCGCCCAGATTCATGAAGCATTGCCTTTCCTGAAATCCGCGTTGCCGCACGGCATACATTTCGACATTTTAACGTGTTCAACACCAGGTGATCGCGACCTGGCCACACCACTGGCCGACCCCAATCTCGCACAGGATTTTTTCACGCGCGATATCGACTTGTTGTTGCTCGAAGGCAAGGCAGATATCGCCATCCACTCGGCCAAGGACCTGCCAAACCCTATTCCGCCGGGATTAACCATCGCGGCCATGCTCCCGGCGCGTGACATTCGCGATGCACTGGTCATCAGAAACGGGATCACCGAAACAGACGTCAAAGTCGTCGGTTCAAGCAGTCCAAAACGCAACGAGGAGTTGTCGCGATTGTTTCCCGTGTGGGATTTGAAACCCGTTCGTGGAACCATTCAAGCCCGCTTGAAGCAACTCGATGAAGGTCAATACGATGCGGTTGTAATTGCCGTATGCGCGCTTGAACGCCTTCAACTTGAAAAAAGAATCAACCGTTTTCTCCCATGGGATCCGACGCCAAATCAAGGGCGGCTTGCCATTGTCGCGCGGGAAAAAGATTCCAACGTGATCGCCTGTCTGCAACCACTCGATGTGCGCGAGAATGCCGGCATGGTGGTTTTGCTCGGATGTCCGGCTGACTTCTCGTTGATCTCCCACCGCGCCCGCCAATACCTGCAACATGCCGATGTCGTCATTCATGACCGCCTGGTCCCCAACGAGGCCCTGGCATTGATCAAAGGCAAGTCCGTTCCTGCCGGAAAAACCGGCGGATCGCCCTCGACACCGCAACCGGACATTCACCGGCAACTTCTTCAATTCGCCGAGCAGGGCAAACTCGTGGTGCGGTTGCACGGCGGAGACCCCGGCATTTACGGACGCTTGCAGGAGGAACTGGATTTCCTGACCGCGTGGAACCTGCGCGTGGATATTGTTCCCTCGGTAACGGCGGCACAAGTCGCGGCGGCACGAGCAGGCGCACCGTTGACGCATCGCGGGGAAGGACATCGACTTACCCTGATTTCCGGCAATCCGCCCGCCGGCTCGGCCATACCCGCCTTGCCCGGACCAGACATCGGCAACCTTGCCGTATACATGGGCGTAGGCGCCGCCGGGGAATTGCAGAAACGATTCTTGAATGCCGGGTGGCCGCAACGATCCCCGGTTATTGTGGGTGAACGACTTGGATATTCCGATGAACGAATCCGCCACATCCCCATGGATGAACTTGGCGCCGCCGAAGTTCAATCACCCGCCGTTTTTATCGTCGGCGCCAAAAGTCATGCGTTGCGTAAACGCATGCTGTTTACCGGAACCGACCCGGAACATTTTTTGAAATACGGCCCGTTATTGCATTGGCCGATGATAGAGTTGAGCGCGCTACCGCGCGAAGCGAGGGCGGAAATTCTGCGCACGCAACTGGACCGGATTCGCGGCATTATTTTTCCATCGCGCTTCGCCGTGAAATGCGTGGTGGAGGCGTTGATGGATTTTGGCGACATTCGCTTGTTGCATGGCAAACGACTTCTGGCGGTGGGACCTTCAACACAGGAAGAACTGGCCGCAGTCGGATTGCGCGCCGACGCCTCGGCGGATAATCTTGGCGGCATAGAGTCGCTGGCCGGAAAACTCGGCGAGGCGGATCGCGGATTGTATTTGTACCCCTGCTCCAACGAGTCACCTAAATCGGAACGTACGGCACGTCTGCGGAATTTTGGCATTGAACTTATACCGGCGGAATTTTACCGCAATCAACCCACGACTGTACAACCGCTCCCCCGCCTGGAATTCGATCGCGTCTTGTTTACCAGCGGCAGTACGGTAAATACCTATTTTGAAAGATACCCCGAAGAAGGGCATACACACCGCACATGGCTGGCCGTGGGACCATCAACGCTCAAGGTTCTGAATGCAAAAGGCCTGCCCGCCCGCATGTTGACCCAAATACAACCGACCTGAACCATGAACACACCCATCAACATCCTGTTTGTTTGCGGACGCAACAACCGACGCAGTCCGACCGCCGAAAAAATCTTCACCGGCGATCGGCGCATGAATGTGCGGTCAGGCGGAATCGCCGACACCAGCCGCAAACGGGTAACCGATGCGGACATGAAATGGGCGAATCTGGTGCTGGCCATGGAGCGGAAACATGCCAAACGCCTTCAAGTGATGTTCAGACATATCCAGGATTTACCCCCGATCGAGTTTCTGGACATCTCGGACGAATACACGTTCATGAGCAAGGATTTGATCGATGCACTGAAAGAGGCCGTGGATCGCGCACTTGAAGAATACGCGGAAGCACAAGCCTCGGAAGAATAAATCATGCGCCTCACGGAGGCGCTAATACACCATTGAAGACCACACGCCTGACCACTGCCGTTAAAATTTTCTGATTCCCCATTGCCATGACCGGAAGCACGGATTACGTTTCGATCATGAACCGACGCCCTGGCCAACTCGCAGATGTTCTGCATTTTCTCGAATCGCGCTATCACAAACAAATTCGCGAACACCGGGTGCTTGAATCACTTCCCGGTGAGTTTTCTCCGCTTCCGCCCGGTCTCGATCCCCGACTACGCGGCGTACTAGAAAAGGATGGCATTCACCAACTTTACTCGCACCAGGCCGAGGCATTCGACGCCATCCGCCAACAACGCGATGTCGTGCTGGTTTCCCGAACCGCCAGCGGCAAAACGTTGTCGTTTCTTCTCCCCCTCCTTCATGAATGGATGCAGGCGGAGTCACCCTTCAGCGTTCTTCTGCTTTATCCAACCAAGGCGCTTTCACGCGATCAGGAAAACACGGTCGGTCGGCTTATGCGGGAGACCGTCGACGCACGTAAACTCGGCACGTTTGACGGCGACACCCCCCGCGAGGAACGCAAACACATCCAACGCACCGCCGACTTTGTCATTACCAATCCCGACATGTTGCACGCGGGCATCTTGCCCAACCATCACCGAGGCTGGAAAACGTTTCTCTCTCGACTGAAATACATAGTGGTTGATGAGGTGCACACCTATCGCGGCGCATTTGGATCACACGTCTCGAATGTTTTCCGGCGCCTGCAACGCGTCTGCGAAATGCACGGCTCCAAACCCGTATTCATCGGCTGTTCAGCCACAGTGGGAAATCCCGGCGAACATGTCGAAGCCCTGTTTCATCGCCCGGTGCAAGTCATCGACAAGGATGGCGCACCACGCCCGCCGCGCGATCTTTACCTGCTTAACCCACCACTGGTGCAAAGTGCAGGCGCGGCGCTGTACCGCAAGGGACCGGCGTCCATATCCATTCCCCTGCTTCGTGAAGCCACCAGGCTTGGCGTGCGCACCATCTGCTTCTGTCGTGCAAGACAGGAAGTGGAGCGCCTGTATCGGGCGGTAATTGATGGGCGCTTTGAGTTGGCCGCCAAGGTAAAGCCTTATCGCGGGGGACTCTTGCCCAACGAACGACGGCAGTTGGAACGCGACCTGTTTAGCGGCGAACTTACCACGATCATCACCACCAACGCGCTGGAACTGGGCATCGACATTGGCGATCTTGACCTCTGCATCTTGTCCGGACATCCGGGAACCGTGGCCAGTTTCTGGCAACAAGCGGGCAGAGTCGGGCGCAAAGGTTCTCGCGCGGCCATTGTCTATATCGCCAAGGACTCGCCGATTGATCAATACCTGGTCAATCACCCCGAATTCATCGTTCGCACCCCGATCGAACAAGCCTGGTTGAATAGCGATAACCCATACATCCTGTTACAGCATATCCCTTGTGCGGCTCACGAGTATCCGTTGCGGCCGGAGGAACCGGCCTTTTCCGATCGCGCCTATGAAATGGCCGTCAACGTGCTGACCGAGGATAAAACACTGGCACCCTATCATGAGTGCCTTCGCTACGCATTGCCGGACTATCCAGCCAAAGGCGTCAACTTGCGCGGGATGACCGATTACAATGTGGACATTTATTGCGGCACCGAAGTCATCGGGGAAATCGATCCGATCGGCGCGCGCGGCACCTTGTACAAGGATGCCATTTATCAACACCTCGGCGGCCGTTACATGTCCATGGATCTGGACCTGGAAAAGAAATTGTGCCGGGTTGAGGAAGTCAATGTCGACTACTACACCGAGGCGGTCTGGGAAAATCGCATTGAAATGACCGAACAGGAAAGTGAACAAAAGCGGCATGACGCGACCATTCGCTTCGGTTACATCCACGTCAACAAGCAACCCAGGCTCTATAAGAAGATTCGCGAGCGAAGTTACGAAAACATCGGCTACGGCCCCATCACGCTGGCGCCGTTTGAGTACGACACCACGGGATTCAGCCTGCAAACGCCTCCGGCATGGCGCACATTGCTGGATGCCAAAGACCGCCGTTATCCTGGCGCGGCATTGTACGGTTTAAGTTACCTCCTGCATCGCGCCGCCCCAAGTTTGTGCATGGCCGACAGCGAAGACATTGAAACCGATGTTTCGCTGTTCGAAGAAGAAACTCAAAGCTGGCAAAGCACATTGTACTTATATGACGCACACGAAGGCGGCGTGGGTTATGCGGAAAAAATTTGTGAAAAACTTGAAGATGCGCTGACGTTGTGCCGCGACATTATGCGGGAATGTGAATGCGAGGCGGGGTGCCCGGCGTGCGTGCCGCCGCTCCCCCCCGGCGTGAAAAGCGAGGAACTAGAACAGTTGCTGATCGAGTCCAACGCGGCCCGTGCCTGCACCATCAGCCTGCTTAACGCACTGCTGGAGGGCATTGTTGCATTGCCCGAAGTTATAACCATCGAGCGCGCGCGCGGGCCCGAAATTACCCCGCCACCAGAAGACGAGGAGGCGAAAAAACTGAATAACCGCCTGCACAAGGCGGCTGGTATTTTAAAACGAAAACGCGAACGGGAACATTGAACCCGAAAACCGAAGTTGCTGGCGGCGCCGACAAGGAAAAAGAACAATGTGACACAGACATTCTTATCTGTGGACTTCGGGATGATGTGCGCCTCACGGAGGCGCTACTACACCACCACAGGCTCCAGATTTATCACGGAATCTGATCGGTGAAACTTCGTTTGCTTTTGTTCAAATTCGTCCCCCCCGCCTGATTCAAGACGGCGAACGATGATTTGGCTTTCTCGACATCCACCAAGCCGCACAACCAAAGATCCCGAAGATAGCCCCCACCCCGGCAACCACACCATTTACATGTGAGCCGGCATGGGCGTTCATACTTGCCACACCATCGTCGCTCACCATCACCTCACGTTCGATGGCGTGGCCCATCCCATCATCCATTTTTAACCGCCATGCCCCTGAACGATCAGGCACAAACGCGACACAGCCATTGGGATCTGTTTCAAGCCGGACATAAAGTTCATTCGAATCGGGCGCGAATATATCGACCTGCGCCCCAATGGCGGCGGAGCCATCCGCATAGACGAACCGGACGGCAACCGAATGCTCCTCCCGGATGGCGTCAATTCCGTGGGCAAACGCAGTAAGCAAAATAAAAGACGCTAATAAACTCGCAACCAATATCGTTTTCACGACGCCATCATTCACTCGGGAATATAAATCGTCAATGCCGCGCTTTGACTGCCGCGTCGGGCAATCATCATGTGCAGGCCCGATCCGGCTGATGTAAAGCTTGCGGGGCGATCGGGATAAGCCGTGCGATATACCTGTCGTACATGTTCACGACCAAAACCAACATCGGCCTTGATCGGCTTTCCGCTGGAGAAAACCGACACCTCCAGCTTGCCATCCACCAATGCTGGCACAACTTCAAGTTCTTGACCGCGGGGGCGAATGGCGGGGAACTCATTGCCTCCCACAACAACCAGCGCGGAGGCAAATGCCAATGTTTTTTCTTCGCGGGGACGCCGAAGTTGAAACGCTATCTGGTAGACCCCGGGCTGATCCGGAGTCCATTCAGCGAAAAGGCTTTTACCGGCAACCTCTGGCAGATAGCCGGAAACCCCGCCGTCGGGACTGGTAATTTCCAGTTTATGCAGTAATCGCACAGCCACGGCGAATTCGCTCACAGGAAATTGATGTCCACCGCAGATTTCGATGGTTACGGTTTCTCCGGGTTTCACCATGGCTGGTCGTGCCACGATCCAGTAATCGTGAGCCATGGCGTGTGCCGCCAGAATCAGGACTAAAAGCGAAGCTTGGAGTAATGTTCGCCCTATCATCGATTAGAACCTGTACATGACCGCCGTGCTGAAGCGTGTTGTTCCGACCCAGGAGTCATTGTCATCTTTTTGCTGACCAATTTCAAACCCCACCTTCAACTGAATGCTTTCCCCCAATGGAGCGTAAACACCGGGAAGAACAGACCAGCGAGTGCCGTCAAAATCTCCCAGCACTTCAATGCCACCAGCGATACCGTGCGGATCGGCGCCTAATGGAGCCTTGATGCCCAACGCCCAGAACCACTCGTCTTCATCGCCTTCTTTTTCATAACCGATATTTGCGACCACCATGCTGTGTTGACCAAAATTGCGACCGAAGATAAATGCTCCGCCGTAAACATTATCCTCACTTCCAAGCACTTCCTTTGATCGGGAAAACGGAAATTCAGCGACCGCACTTGCCGCCGCGTGCCAGGGGCCGTCATCCGTGATGCGATAAAGCACGCTGATCGCCAAGGCCTCAAAGAATGGAGAAGGGCCGTCCTCGCCATAACTGCCCTGGCGATCATCGGCGACACTGCCATCGCGGAACTTGGCATAGTGGGTGTGGGCGTCGATCATCAATTTGTCGGTAATGCCGTAGGCGATGCCCGGCGTGATTTCCCAGTGATCGAGAGCCGAGTTGTTTTTATCCTCGACGAAATAGTCGTAGTGAAAATATATGATTTTCTCGCCGGCCATCGCCGTGTTGTAAGTTTCAAT
>DAOLDL010000039.1:0-28702 GCA_035327305.1 Kiritimatiellia bacterium
ACCTGAAAACCTGTGGTCTATTCGTAAACCACATCGCCTTTGAGAACCAGTCCACCTGGAAACGAGTGGTCACCTTTTACCGTCAGACTGCGACATTCGACCAACGATGGCGCTCCATGGGGAAAACGAGCGGAGAAGTCGTCGATTTTTCGGTAATATGCAGGATCGAGGCGAATAACCGGTGGCCCCCATTCCGCGCGGCGGGAATCAAGCCTTATATGCATTTCTTCGGTAAGCACATAGGCATCCGACCATAAACCGAGCAGGTCATCAGTTGTTTTGACCGGTGCAAACCGGGTTCGCGGTACCCGCAATGCAACAGCTTTTTTGAAACTTGTGACCGCCGCACCCATCGCGGTTTCCAGTTGAATCACGGATGGTGATGCGCCATTTCGTGGATCCAATGTCTTCCGGTTGATCATGGGGGCAAGTTCGGGAGCGCTTCCGGTTTCACGGATAAGTGCATTCAACACAGTCAGGTCAATCCAAAGATTGTTGGTGTTGAAATACCGATGCCGTTTGACATCCTGAAATTGCGCAACCGCATCTGGTGGGCATTGTGCCGATTCACGCAGGATGAGTTGTCCCGTGCGAATGGAAGTCGCGAGATGGCCTCCTTTGCGATCGGCCTCCGTGCGATCGGCGACCTCTAGTAAAAAGGGAATGTTCTGCGATTGCATCATGCAGGATATCGCAGGGTCCATGACCGCGCCCAGATTGTCGGAATTTGAAACAAACGCATACCGATACCCGTCCTTGACGAGTTGCTCAAGCAGGCCGCTGGTCATAAGCGCAGTATAGATATCGCCATGTCCGGGCGGGCACCATTCCAGATTGGGATCATTGTTCCAGGTTGCCGGATGCAATGTGTCCGAATGCAATTTCGGAACTCGATTCTGCAGAAAAGTAAACGGCAGGTTGTTTTGTCCTGCGGCCAGTTCAGGATACTGTTGCAGGGCTGTTTTTGTATCGCAGTCCGTATTGAAGCTGGTCATGAACAAAAGCGGCATATCTGCCTGGTATCGATTGCGCAGGTACAGGATTTGACGGGCTATAATATCAATAAAAGTCAGACCGTTTTTAACCGGGAGAAGCGATTTGGCTTTTTCCAGACCCATACTGGTGCCAAGTCCGCCGTTCAGTTTGATCATGACGGAATTTTTAAGGATTTGACGACATTCGGTCTCATCGGGTTTCGCCAGATCTACATAGTCCGGTAAATTGTCCGCTGGATTGATGTCGGATTCCTTGATCAAGCCGGTGTTGCCGTCGTATACCGCGCGAACGTTTTTGAGAAAGGTCTCCGCCAGCAGGGGGTGCGCACTGTCCAGGGTGAGCTTTTCCCGAATTTTCGATTCAATATTATTCCAATTGCTATAGGTCATGAAACCTCGTGTTTGCCATGTCGCAGACTACAAAGTTACAGACAAACCGTAAACATGAAGATTTATGCTCGTATGCTGACGGGGCCGGTATCGAGATAATGAATTTCCGCCAAATTTGACGAGCTTATGAAGAATAAGGCCATCCACCGCACCATGCGCTTGTAGGACGACCGGCAATGCCCTATATTCGATGCTTTTACGGAATTAATACCATGGCGAAGTATCCATTTACCGAAATCGAAAAGAAGTGGCAAAAATACTGGGACGAACACAAAACGTTTCGCACACCGGATACACTGGACGCTCATCGGCCCAAGTATTACGTGCTCGATATGTTTCCGTATCCAAGTGGTGATGGTCTTCATGTAGGTCATCCGGAAGGTTATACCGCCACGGATATCACTGTCCGCTATAAACGCATGCGGGGATTTAACGTTCTGCACCCAATGGGGTGGGACGCCTTTGGCCTGCCGGCGGAAAATTATGCCATAAAAACCGGAACTCACCCCAAGGAAACCACGGCGCGTAATATCGACCGCTTCCGCGCGCAATTAAAGTCGCTTGGTTTTTCGTATGACTGGGACCGTGAAATTTCCACAACGGATCCGGAATATTTCCGTTGGACCCAGTGGATATTCCTCAAGCTGTACGAGCGAGGTCTCGCTTATCAGGCCGAGGTTCCGGTCAACTGGTGCCCGGAACTCGGCACTGTGCTTGCCAACGAGGAAGTCGTTAACGGACGAAGCGAGCGGGGCGGTCATCCGGTTATCCGAAAACCGATGCGGCAATGGATGTTGAGGATCACCGCGTATGCCGAACGACTGCTCGAAGACCTCGAGGAGCTTGATTGGTCGGAAAGTATCAAGGAAATGCAACGCAATTGGATTGGCAAATCCGAAGGCGCAGAAGTGCGTTTCAAGGTGGATGGTTCTGATCAATCGGTTCATGTGTTCACGACGCGACCCGACACATTGTTCGGCGCAACCTACATGGTGCTGGCGCCGGAGCATCCGCTGGTCGATCTCATCACCACACCGGATCATCGAGATGCAGTGGTACGTTACCGTGAATCCGCCGCCGGTAAAAGTGAACTTGAACGAACTGAACTTCAAAAGGAAAAGTCCGGCGTACCGACCGGCGCTTACGCCATCAATCCGGTCAATGACGCGAGGATTCCGATTTGGATCGCCGACTATGTCCTATGGGGTTACGGCACCGGGGCGATCATGGCCGTGCCCGCGCACGACGAACGCGATTACGCGTTTGCCCGGACTTTTCAATTGCCCGTCATCGAAGTTGTGTCCGGTGGAGACATCTCAAATTCCGCGTACATTGGCGATGGCCTGATGGTCAATTCAGCAAGCGCAAAATTCAGTATCAACGATCTGCGTGTTCCGGATGCCAAGTCGAAAACCATCGAATGGCTGGAAGGGCAGGGTTTGGGAACCAGGAAAGTGAATTACAAATTGCGCGACTGGCTGTTCAGTCGTCAACGGTATTGGGGTGAGCCTTTCCCGGTTATATTTATCGACGGGAAACCCAAGCCGCTTCCCGAGGATGTGTTGCCGATTGAACTACCGGAAGTCGAATCTTATAAGCCCAGCGGAACGGGTGAAAGCCCGCTATCCACCATTCGTTCATGGGTGGAAACTGTGGACCCGGAATCCGGAAAACCCGCCTTGCGCGAAACCAATACGATGCCCCAGTGGGCGGGATCATGCTGGTATTATCTTCGCTTTATTGATCCCCGAAATCCGGCAAATCTTGTCGATCCGGAATTGGAAAAATATTGGATGCCGGTGGATTTATATGTAGGTGGCGCAGAGCATGCCGTCCTCCATCTTTTATACGCACGTTTCTGGCACAAGGTTCTTTTTGATGTCGGAGTGGTCTCCACCCGCGAACCTTTCCGCAAATTGGTGAACCAGGGGATGATTCTAGGCGAAGACAATCAGAAGATGAGTAAAAGCCGGGGCAATGTGATCAATCCCGACTCGGTGGTCGCCGAGTATGGCGCTGATGCCTTGCGCTTATACGAAATGTTCATGGGGCCGCTCGAGCAATCCAAGCCTTGGAGCATGCGAGGGGTGGAAGGCGTATTCCGCTTTCTCGGCAGAGTATGGAGGTTTGTCGTAAACGAGGACACGGACAAATTTGATGAACGCGTGGGTGATTCAACACCGGATACCGGACAGTTAAAAGCGCTTCATCAAACCATTCGCAAGGTAACCGAGGATATCGAGGGGATGCGTTACAACACGGCCATTGCCGCGATGATGGAGTTTATGAACGAGGCATATAAGTGGGAAACACGACCGGTGGCGGTTATCCGTCCATTTGTGTTGTTGTTAAGTCCATTTGCGCCACACCTGACGGAAGAGCTATGGTCGCGTCTGGGTAATCCGGCAAGTCTGGCCTACGAAAAATGGCCGGAATGCGATCCATCATACCTCGTTGAGGATACGTTGGAAGTTGTGGTCCAGGTCAATGGCAAGCTTAGGGGTCGTGTGATAATTCCTAAGGATGCCGACAAGGACTACGTGCTTGATTTGGCGAAAGCCGATGCTGTCGTCGCCCCGCATCTGGAAGGAAAAATGCTGAAAAAAGAAATCTATGTGCCGGGAAAATTAATCAACTTCGTGGTCGGTTGACGGTTGGAAATTTCAGCGTTATTGCACTTTTCCGATAATTACATCAAACAATACTTTGATAAAGTATTGCGTTTCATAATTGTGTTCCTCGTTGAACTCGACTCCCGGGGTAATTTCCATGAATAGCCATTTGCTATGGATGAGCCGACGAAAAGTAACCGAGCTGTAATATCGAATATCTTCCGGATCCGGCACTTCAGGCCAGGTTCCTCCCGCGTCCAGCCTCAATGCCCTGCGGTTCGAATAGGTCTTGAACAGGCTTAAGCGTTGGGAAGGTCGGATACCGCTTCGATCTTCACGCCATTCTATTTCCGATGAGGACCGGAACAACCAGTCATCGGCAAGTTGTCGATTGAATTGCGTTTCCGTTTTTCCGACCAGTCCGTCGGATGAATACCAGGTGAATGTATTAATCCATCTCAACTGCAGTTTATCCGATAGCACATATTGTCTGCTTCCACGAAGCCGTCCGAGTATCTGGACTGTACTGCCAAATCGCACGCCGGCATCGGCATCAACTTTAAAGCGCTTGCGTTCGCTGATGTTGTAACGGACGGCGGCATCCGGCCGGCTATCGGCAATATCTCGCAACGCCTCGGTGGCACTGCTCGGGTCTTCGGATTCCGCAAGATCGCTTAAAACCAGTTGTACACGCTTGCTGACCCTGGGCAGGGATAACCGGATGTTGATTCGGCGAAGAACCTCCGGATCTTCCTTTTCCTTGAGGGACAATCCGATACTTAATTTAATGCGGGTGTCGTTGCCTTCATCATCCAGTCGTTCATCACTGAAGAAACGATCAATTCGTTCCGCTGAATTGATTACGGCGGAAGACCATTTGTTGTGAACCTGTTCCCAGTGGTTGGAGGACGTCATTTTATCATAAATGGAGTTCAACGTGTCTGACATCGATAATTTGGCGGGCGCGCCATTGGTTTCGCTTGTGGTCACGGCAGACTCCTCGGAAAAAACCGGGAGGCTCATAAACAAGATCATGAAGCATAAACGGACTTTCATATACTTATGAGATGACATGAATATATTTATAACCGTGGTCAATGCCGCGTGATCAAACCAACAGCGTGTCTTTTATCATTATATCAACCGATTCTTCCACCGATATCCGACCGGTTGAAACATCTTTTTCGTAACGTCGGTGCCAGACGCCAAGTCTGGGCGCAGCATCGCGCAACTCTTTCAAAATCAATGGAACCATGGGGCCGCCCTGTTCCAGATAGCCGGTTGAGTGGTAAGCCTCTTCTGTACGTTTTCTGTCGTAAGGCACACGGATAATTTCCGCTGTCCAACCAGATGGAGACCATTGCAATACGGCATAGCTGGCGTCTGGAATGTGATCAAACGGCATGCCGACGGCGCCGGAATTAACCACCAGGTTTTCTGATAAATAGCGAATAAATGGAATATGGGTGTGCCCGACACAGACCGCCGGCGGAGCCGAGCCAAGGTGCTCAAGCAGTTCATGGTCTTGCATGAATTCATAGAGTCCCGCACGATTTCCTCTGCGGGATGCATGAAAACATGTCAAGCGGGAGTGATCGGGCGCGAAAATATCCACGTGATCGGGCCAGGAGGCAATGGTGTGGATGTATTCATGAATAATGTTCGCGGTCCACAGGGAGTGAGCGCATAGTTTCTGTTCCCACTCCTGCAGATGCGACGTGCCGTGAGAGGCGTGAAGCACATAATCTTCGTGATTGCCCTTCAAAATCCGCCACCCTTTTTCATTAACATTATTCAAGACCCACTCCAGGCATTCAAGCGGTTGAGGACCACGATTAATGACATCACCGGCAACGACCACACAGTCAGGTTTGACGCTTTCGATATGTTGCGAAACCGCGGTCATTGCGGGCAGATTGGCGTGTATATCGGATATAACTGCAACTTTCATCAAGTTCCGTCTTTGTTGTCTGCGTTCACTTCAATTTTCTTCCACCAGGCGGCGGCGCGATCCTGATTCCATGATCGCGTGGTCATGGTGCTCGTCATTCGCCGGGCAATTTCC
This sequence comes from Kiritimatiellia bacterium, assembly GCA_035327305.1. Lineage (GTDB taxonomy): Bacteria > Verrucomicrobiota > Kiritimatiellia > CAIVKH01 > CAIVKH01 > CALMUP01. Next base: position 6,063 of record DAOLDL010000039.1, read on the forward strand.
ATTACCGTGGGCCGTTCACCCGGTTCCTGGATACTCAACAAACGCAACCAATCGTAAATCATGGCATAGGATACCTGGTATTGATTCTCCATCGTGGATGTCAAAGCCGCTGTGGTTGCCATATCCTTGTCGGGCCAATTGCCGGTCATTAGACCCAGGGCGATTCGAATAAACTGGTCGGTATCATTCATGGGTATCGATGCCGGATTTTCATCACAACCGGATATGACAACGGTTATCCAATCATAATTGGAGGCGCGAACCCCCACGTAAATTAATGACGGGTCGAGTCGTAGATTGTTCAGCTCATGATGGTGGACGTCTTGCACGGCATGGGCAATTTGCGCCATGAAATAGGCGGTTCTTTCCACCGGGCAGGCTCCGTACAACTGCACGAATGCACGAAGGCTTATTCCCCTGGGCATTTCCACCGCGAAGTAAAAAATGTTTTTAACCGCCATACCGCAATCTAGAACCCTGGCGATGTGTGGCGATGTCAGACGTTTGGATTTTTCGCCACGTTTGATCCATTGATGGCTGACCGACTTCCAGTCTTCGCGCTGGCCCGGAAATTTTTCCTGCCGGATGACGTGAAGCATGACCGGTCGTTTGGTCAAAGGTTCCACACTCCGCCAGATATCCATCCCTCGATAATGAGAAGTATGCTCAATCAATGGGTAGCCCAGATGAGATAACTTCTCACGGTTTCGTGATATCTGTCGCAAGGCGTATATCATGATAACGGCGATGATAAAGCTGTTCATGATTGCAGGGTGACGCCAGAAATTCAGTTCAAAAAGATCGCCGGAAGGCAGAAGATTACGGTCATGCCACATCCAGAAGGCATTCGATCCCAATGCCGTCACCCCAAGAATCATGATAACAAACGAGGATCGGTTCAGGCCACGCCTGATCAAGTTCAGCCGCATGGGCCAAAGTGTTTTTCTGGTAAATGTGTGGCTGAACATCGTCGTAAATGTTTAATGGGCTTCCAGCCAGTTTTTGCCGGTTCCAATCTCGATCAAAATTGGCACGGAAAGCGGAATGGCGTTGCGCATGCAGTTTGTGACCAGCGTTTTGATTTCCGGCAATTCGGAAGGTTCCAAATCGAAAAGAAGTTCGTCGTGCACTTGAAGAACCATGGCGGACTTGAATTTTCCGGCGCGCATTTCCGAGTCGATCTTTATCATGGCAATTTTAATCATGTCGGCGGCGGTGCCCTGGATCGGAGAATTGATCGCCATTCTCTCCGCCGCATTACGCGTGGTGGCATTGGCGGAGTTTATGTCCCGGATCCATCGCTTCCGGCCGGTCAATGTCTCGACATATCCTTTTGCCCGGCATTCCGCGACGACGCGATCCATATAAACTTTAACGCCGGGATATTGCTTGAAATACTCATCAATGATTGCGGTGGCCTCGGATCTGGAAATGCCCAGTCGTTGTGAAAGCCCGAAGGCCGAAATGCCATAGATAATGCCGAAGTTTACCATTTTCGCGTTTCGGCGCATCTCCGGGGTCACATCCTCCATGTTGCAATGGTAAACCCGCGCGGCAGTTGCGGTATGAATATCATGACCGCGCTGAAAGGCTTCATTCATTCCCGGATCACCGCTTAATTCGGCCATAACACGCAATTCGATCTGTGAGTAATCCGCCGACAACAGAAGCCGCGTATCGTTGCTGGCCGTAAAGGCCGCGCGAATTTTCTGGCCCATGGGGGTTCGGATGGGAATATTTTGCAGGTTTGGATTTGAGGAGGCAAGGCGTCCGGTTATGGCTCCAATCTGCGAGAAACTTGTATGCACGTGATTGGTTGATGCGTGAACATATTCAGGAAGCGCATCGACGTATGTGGATTTAAGTTTGGATGCTTCCCGGTAATCAAGTACGAGTCGGGCGATTTCGTGTCGAGGCGCCAGTTCGGCAAGTATTGATTCATCGGTCGAGTACTGACCGGTTGCGGTTTTCTTCGGCTTTTCCACCAACGCAAGTTTATCGAACAATACTTCGCCAAGTTGCCGGGGTGAATTGAGATTAAAGGTAACCCCGGCCAATTGATAAATACTGATTTCCAGCTTCCGAATTTCGGATTCAAGTTCTCGGGATGTTTCGGCAAGCGTTTTGCGGTCAATGCGAATTCCCGTTTTCTCCATCCGCACCAGTACGGGAAGAAGTGGCATTTCAATTTCATCGAATACCGGTTTTAGATCCTGTTTTTCCAGCATGGGGATAAACTGATTGTGCAATTGCCAGGTGACATCCGCATCCTCGGCGGCATAGTCAGCGGCCAGATTGGGTTCAACATCAAACATGGTAATGGTGTTTTTTTTGTCGCCCAGCAGATTGGTTAATGGGATAGGGGTATAACCAAGGTATTGTTCGGCGAGGTCATCCATTTTGTGCCGACGGTCAGGTTCGAGCAGAAAATGTGCAATCATGGTGTCGATAAGTCTTCCTGCAATATCAATCCCGTGCCAGGCCAGCACGGACACGTCAAATTTCAAGTTGTGGCCGGTCTTTGTGATGGCATTGTTTGTGAAAAGTTCCGAGAAAAGAGACAGTCGTTTGTTGTTGGCGGTTGGCTCCTGCGGCAGTCGAACATACCAGGCTTTGCCGGTTTCAAAGCAAAAAGCTATGCCGGCGATGCGGGCAGATTTGTAGTCCAGTCCGTCGGTCTCGAGGTCAAAACAAAATGAATGGCACGCCGACAGCAACTTTGCCAGTTCGGCGGCGTCTTCATCGGTATCGACCAATGTGTACGCATGCGGTGTGTCATTCAGGGTTTTCAGATCAGGACGCGGAGATGTCGGTGTATCGGCGGGGGTGGGGGATGCGCCGAACAATTCACCTTGAATCGGTGATGCGGCCTCCGGTTTGAATCCTCGACCGGCCTTGAAGGATTCACCATAAATCCTTCGGCCGATACTGTTGAATTCATGTTCAACCAAAAAGCTCTTCAAAGCGTCATCATTTTTAGCCGAGAGCCGGAGTTGTTCCAACGATTCGAGTATTTCGACGGATGTGTTGATGGTGGCAAGTTCACGCGATAAAAGGGCCTGGTCTTTGTGTTGTTCGAGTTTTTCCCGTTGCCTGCCTTTGATATCTTCAATGTGATCGTAAATGCCTTCGATCGAGCCATATTGCTGGACTAACTTTTTAGCGGTTTTTTCACCGAAGCCCGGAATGCCGGGGATATTATCCGAGGCGTCGCCCCAAAGCCCCAGCACATCGGCGACCCGTGATGGCTCGGGAACCAGCCAATGTTCCACGACCTCCTTTACGCCCAATCTTTCCGGTACACTACCGGCGCGACCCGGTTTCATGATGGTGACGTTGGATTTGACCAATTGCGCGAAATCCTTGTCAGGAGTAACCATGACAACATGTAAATCGTCGGAAGCATATTTGGCGGCCAGTGACCCGATGACATCATCGGCTTCATGACCCGGGTATTTGAGAACCGGTATATTCAAAGCCCCGGCCAGCACATCAATCATCGGCAATGCCGCGGCGATATCTTCCGGCATATCTTCACGATGCGCCTTGTACGCGGGATATTTCAAGTGGCGATCGGTAGGTTCCGGCGTATCAAGGGCAATGCCGATATGGTCAGGCTTTTGATTATCCAGAATATCGAGAAGCGTATTGGTAAATCCATAAAGCGCCGAGGTGTTTACACCTTTTGAATTGAAAATGGGCGCACGAATAAAGGCGAAGTGTGCGCGATAAATCAACGCCATGCCATCAAGGAGATAAAGTGAAGTTGCCATTGGTCCATTAAACCGGAACAATGGTTGATAGTAAAGTTCGGGAAAGCATTGAAATTGGACGCTTTTAGAGTCCGATACCATGACTGCTCATCAAAGAGCTATGGTCATGCTTGCGTTTTAGCTCTGTCTCATTACTATAATCTCTCAAACGAAAGGATTTATCATGATTGGATTAATTATATTTGGTGTTGTGTTGGTTGTGTTGGCCATCGTGATCATTGGCATTTACAACAACCTCGTCCAGTTGCGAAACCGTTTCAAAAATGCATTTGCACAAATTGATGTCCAATTAAAACGGCGTTACGACCTGATACCCAATCTGGTGGAAATCGCCAAGGGGTACATGAAGCATGAACGCGAGACGCTTGAAGCAGTCATAAACGCACGTAACATTGCCTCATCCGCGGCAAATTCCGCCGCCCAGAATCCCGGCGACCCCGACGCCATTCAGAAACTGGGACGTGCCGAATCAAGTCTCGGCGGCGCCTTGGGTCGTTTGTTTGCGCTTTCCGAAGCATATCCGGATTTGAAGGCTAATCAGAACATGATGCAACTTTCCGAGGAATTGACCACAACGGAAAACAGGGTTGCGTTTGCCCGCCAGGCTTTTAATGACTCGGTGATGGCTTACAACACAGCCCGGGAAACGTTTCCGGCGGTAATATTTGCCGGCATGTTCGGATTCCAGGCCGCGCAATTGTTGACCATTGAAAACGAGGCGGAACGCGTCGCCCCCAAAGTTTCATTTACCTAAACATGCAGGCGTCGGCGTAAGGCGACGGAGGCTTCACATGGATTTTTTTGCCAGGCAGGAGCATGCCCGGAAACGGACCGGGTGGCTGGTTTTCATGTTCGTGGTTGCCTTGATTGGAATCATTGCCTCCGCATATATCGCGTGCGTCACCGTCATTCAGTTTGCCTTTACCGAGGAAGCAACCACGTACGGCGCAGTCGTCGAGTCTCCGTCGCCATGGCAACCCGAATTGTTGCTGACGGTGGCGACCGTCATTTGCCTGATTGTGCTTGGCGGTACCACGTTCAAACTGGCCGAACTGAAAAAGGGAGGCTCCAAAGTCGCGGAAATGCTGGGTGGAAAGAAGCTCGATCCGGCCAGCAATCAGATGGATGAACGACGCTTGTTGAATGTCGTGGAGGAAATGGCGATAGCCTCCGGCGTTCCCGTGCCACCGGTTTATGTCATGCACGGTGAACAGGGAATCAATGCCTTTGCCGCAGGTTATTCAATTAACGATGCGGTCATTGGTGTGACTGAAGGCGCGATGCGCGGATTGACCAGGGATGAGCTTCAAGGTGTCATTGCCCACGAATTCAGCCACATACTGAATGGCGATATGAGATTGAATATTCGCCTGATCGGCGTCCTTCATGGATTGCTGATACTTGCGCTTGTCGGCCGGATCATGTTGCGTTTTGCAGGATCGGGTCGCTCCGGCGGAGGTAAAAAAGGAGGCGGCGCCATTGTGGTTGTCGTGCTGGGTTTGGCATTGATGATCATCGGATACTTCGGATTCTTTTTTGGCGGCTTGATCAAGCGCGCGGTTTCGCGACAGCGCGAGTATCTGGCGGATTCCTCGGCCGTTCAATTTACCCGTAATCCGACGGGGCTTGCTTCCGCTTTGAAAAAAGTGGGCGGTCTTGCATACGGTGGCTCGGTTGGAAACAATCACGCCGAGGAGTTGAGTCACATGTTTTTTGCGGACGGTGTCAAACGGCTGTTCGGGGCCGGTAGTTTATTCGCCACGCATCCGCCACTGGCACAACGTGTGAAACTGTTGGATCCGACTTTCGATGGCAAATTCCCGGTGATTACGGAAGATATGTTACGCATGAGTGTTAATCAAGATCAGGGACGCGAAAAGAAATCTGATAAAGCCGGGAAGAATCAGGGGCATGATTTTATCAAAAAATCAGTAATGATGGGCGGCGCCATCGGAACTGATCCCCGGACAATAATTCAACAAATGGGCGTACTTGATGCGATTACATTGGATGCCGCGCAGAACGTGATGGCGGCCATCCCTGAAGCGCTGAAGTTAAAGGCGCATGAAACACTCGGCGCTCAAGCCGTGGTGTTGGCGTTGCTTTTGCGTAATGCCGATGCCAATTCCTCGGTGGATGCATGGACATGGATCCCCGCATCGTTCACGGATGCCGTAAGCCAGTGTCTCGACGCCATGGCCGACATTCGCGCAGAGCATCGCTTGCCGCTTCTGGAAATGACGTTTCCCGCCTTGCGTTCCCTTGGCAAGGAACAGGCGGAGAAATTCATGGAATTGTTGCGACAGATCATAACTTCCGACAAGAAAATCGATATTTTTGAATTCACGGTGTTTGAAATCGTATCTTCTGGAATGCGCGAGACCCTTCAGCTTCCACTTCCTCCAGTCAAAATACATTCCATCAAGGATGTCATGCCGGAGGCTACCATTTTGTTAAGCAAAATGGCTCAAGTGGGTGGCGACAACGAGGCATCCATCAAGGCGGCTTTTGATGTCGGAATGGCCAGTCTCCCGGAGCAATCCGCAGGTGCTAAACCTGTGTACGTTCAGAACATTGATGCCGATAAATTGCGATCTGCGCTTGATCGCATGTTAACAACCGGTATGTCCGTGCGGAAAATGTTGCTGGAGGCGGCGGCGAACTGCCTGATGGCAGATCAAAACGCCACCGTTCAGGAAGTGGAGCTTTTCCGCGCATTTGCTTCAGCATTACAGGTGCCGGCGCCTCCGATACAGGCGACGGCGTAAGAAAGCTTCACCGCCCTTCAATACCAAGGCATAATTTGACCGGGTATTGGTTATGCAAATTTGCACCATGCATCCTGCTTTTAGAATATCAGCGCACCATATGATTTGGTTGATCTTCGTCTCGTTATATTTTTCTTCTTGGACGGCATTCGCTTTGCATCCTGATTTTAAGCTGGAAAAGCGTGGATCCCTCTATCATCTGGATGCCCGGAACGTGGCGCTCGCTGATATTCTGGATCGGCTTAACGACATGGAAGGCGGAAAGTTGAAGACGTTTGGCAACACCGGTGAACGTGTTCATGTTGTAGTGTCAGGCGTTACGCTTGAGACCCTGCTTGATCGATTGCGCGTGAGTTTTGTGTTGGTATATGAATCGCATGATGAGCAGAATTACCGTTTATCGGAGGCAATGCTAATGGACTCCGATGCCGAGAGTGTAGAACCGACATTTTTGGCCAGAATCCGCAACTGGGTGAGCGATCTGCGCGATGATGACATCGAATATAATGCGGGAAACGCATTGTATCACCTGTCCATGGCCGGTTGCGATGCGGTCAATCCGTTGGAGCAGGCTTTGTATGACCAGGATCTCCAATTACGGTATACTTCAGCCAAATTGCTTTGGACCATTTGTACGAATTATGTGTTTTCGGATAGACTGCTGGACGTCACGATTGATTTGATGAGCGTGCAGGAGGATGTGCGGGGCATGTTCACACTGGCAAGTCCTTTTCAGGCTTACTACTGGATTCGTGATATGCCCGAAGTGTATGAGCGTGCTCGAAATCGCCTCGTCCACAATTTAAATTCCGGAAATCCGCAGGAAAAACTATTGTCTGCATTGCTTCTAGCGGAATATGGTGAAAAGCAACTTGCCTATTCACTGGTTCGTGTATTGGCGCCACATCTTGCCGACAACGATTTGAAAGGCGATGGCGCTTTGGCTACGTATGCACTTGCCCGGCTTGGGAGCGTGGCTGTTCCCCATCTGAAACCCTATCGGGATTCAAAAGACGTCCAACAATCCGAACTTGCGGATTTGATAATTCGTACCATCGAGTCAGGGGAAAATCACGATTTAACCTTTAATTCGGTCATGTATGCCGGATACACAAAAAATCCCGCCACGGAAAAGCCTTATCCATACATCGATCTGTGGCAAAGCAAGGATTTTCCGAATTCAGACGGCATCTATGAGAATCTGTCGGGTTACCGGATAACCGCCGCGGAAATATACCAAATACATTCTCCCGACTATATGATTCATTCTTCCACCGGGCAAAATGCAGATGAATCGGAGCAACCATTTACTTTCGTCATCAAAGGTCGTGAAACGTTTAAAAGTGTAGCCATGAAATTTGCCGTTCCCGAAGATGAATTAAGGCGGTTGAATGAAATGAGCGATCTGCATCCCGACTCCATACTTCCGGAGGGATTGCGGATTCTGATTCCATATCCGTAAACATGAATCCTTCAGTCACGATCACGATCGTGCGACATAGGGGATTTGCCTAATTGATCCGGGAAATGTTGACCGTCGTGATTTGCCGGACGTAGGCTTCCGATAGGGAAGGGCAATATGAAGGATGTGAAATTCAAGGCTTCGCTCGATTTGAGGGACATGGGGTATGCATCCATCCTGAACAGTTTGCCGGATGGTGTATACATTACCGATACCAATCGCCGGATTGCTTTCTGGAACAGGGAAGCGGAACGGATCACAGGCTGGATGGCTGGGGAAGTCGAAGGGAAATGTTGTCGAGACAATATCCTCTGCCATGTCGACAAGGATGGTCATCGGCTTTGCGGACGCGAGCATTGCCCGTTACATCGCGCAATGGTTACGGGGGCGCGCAGTGATAGCCCGAGATTGATTTTTGCCCGACATAGAAACGGCAACCGGATTCCAGTAGAGGTCACCGTGTCGCCGATCATTGAAGATGATGGATGCGTTGTTGGAGGCATCGAGGTCTTTCGCGATTTATCACCGGGATTTCAGGATTTGAATCGGGCGCGTTTGATCCAACAATCCATCATGGGCATGCAAATTGAGTCGGATGAGCGGTATCAAATCCATGTGCGCTATACACCCCATGACTTGGTGGGCGGTGACTTTTACTGTGTCGAGCAAATCAATGAGAATTGGTGCGCGATCATGCTGGCTGATGTTATAGGTCACGGGATTCCCGCCGCGTTGTATACCATGCAACTACGCTCCTTGTGGGAGGCCGGACGCGAACACCTGGCTTTTCCCGACGTTTTTCTCGCGTGGCTAAGCCGGCAGTTGGAGTCGCTTACCGATACCAGCGCCGGATACTTTGCCACAGCTGTTTATGCAATCTACGAACCAGCCACCGGAAAATTAATTACGGGATTGGCCGGGCATCCGCCGCCACTGGTCATAAGCAAAGATAATTCCATTTCGACGTTACCAGGTTCCGGTCCGGGACTTGGACTTATTAAAAATCCGGAATTCAACTTATCGACAACCAATATTGAAAAAGGGGATCAGGTATTGTTTTTCAGTGACGGGGCACTCGAGGTATGCAATGCCGCCGGTGAAGAGCTTGATCAGGACGGTTTGATTGCGTTCATTCGTCAAACGCAAGCCAAAGAAGGCGGTAGCATCAACCTGGCAGGCATTGAGGAAAAACTTCTCGGATATTCCAATGGTTTGTCGTTGCCAGACGATTTGACGCTGATTCAATTACAACGATTGATATAGATGTCGGATACGATTGTTGGCTTGCGGTCGCCAGGCAAGTTATTTAATGTTCACCCGCGTATGAAATACCATTTCATAATGGGGATATTAGCGGTGATGAGTATATCGATGTCCGACTCCCGATCGGAAACGCTGGTAAGTAAACTTCTGGCGGATTACGAAAAAATAACCACACTAACCTGCGAGTTGCGCAAAGATGTCGTCGGCCCCGCAGGTTCTGGACGGCGGTTGAGCCGAATATATTTTCAACGCCCTGACATGCTCCATGTCGACAACGCCACACCGATCAAACGAAGGATCGTAGCCGATGGTAAAAGCCTTTACAGTTACATTGAAGGCGATCCGAAGGGGTTTTATCGCCCGATTAAAGATCTCGATTTCGAATGGCTGGTGTCCCTTCGCAATGTACCCGGATCTGCCGTGGAACATTTATTGAAGATTGGAGACGCGACGGAAGTGGAATTACCGCCAACTGAAGACTATCAAATGATGCGGGGGTATCAAACCGAGCGACTGTTTGTGGTGCTTGGCCTGGATGAAATGGGCCGATTGGCGACCATTCAATTTTATGCCAGCGCGGAAATGAAAAAACTGACAGCACAGTATATTTACCGAAACTTTACGGAACCGGTGGACGGTGTCTGGTTGTCCACCCTGCACGAGGCAACGTTGTGGGCGAATGACCAGGAAATTCGTGAAACCACTAGAATTTCAAATCTCGTGGTGAATCAACCCATCGCGCCGTCACTTTTTATACCATCAAATTTTTTCAAAGGCATTGATTTCGCGTCACGAATGGAAGAAATTTATCCATCTAAAAAATCAGATTGATTATAATTCAACCATTGATAGTCTGTAACACATAAATCAGGAGGAAGAATGAAAAAAACTGTAGCGTGTATGATGCTTGGTTTGGCTCTGTTGTTTGGTACAACAGGCACTGCGTCCGCTATTAATCAACAACGTGGCGGAGTGATGGGTTTCATAGCTGGTTGCTGTTTCGGAATCCGTTCCGGCGCCGCATACAATGACGGCAAAGAAATTCATTGGCGTCAATGGGTCATGCTTATTCCGATCGCGAACTTGGTGTTTGCAATCTGGTCCGGCATAGAAGGCGCCAACGGAATGACCACCGCCGACTATGCTGAAAAGTACGGTTCATCTTTCTACTAAAAACTTTTACGAGGAACGTATGAAGAAATCTATTATTTGCCTGATGACCGTAATGTTGTTGGCGATGGGCGCCCAGACCGTGGATGCCGCTCAAGCGCGTCGCGGTGGTGTAATGGGGTTTATTGCCGGTTGCTGTTTTGGTGTTCGTGCCGGTGGTGCATACAACGACGGCAAGGAAATTCACTGGCGTGAATGGGTGCGTTTAATTCCATACATTGGCATTGTGTTCGCAATTTGGGACGGTGTGGACGGTGCAAACGGAATGGAAACTTCCGATTACGCCGCCAAATACGGACCTATCTTCTACTAAAACCTGGAACCGTGCTTACGGTTTTCAGTCGCAAAGCGATTCCGGGATTCATTTCCGGAATCGCTTTTTTTATTGGTGCCGGGGTTTTTGCCGCTTCTATCGATCTGGCCGTTCAATTGTTTGAGGAAGAGCAATGGGACAAGGCTCGCCGTGAATGTCTTCGCGTTTTATATGTCTCACCCGATGATGAGCAAGCCTTGATGATGCTGGCGGTATCCGCACTGCGGGAGAATGCAAGTGCGGTTGAATATGATGGCATATTTACTCGGTTGGTTGAAACCGGGTCACCCGAAATTCGCGCGATTTCCGCTTATGAGCTGGGCCGATTGCGTTGGCTGGCGGGAAACATGGAGGATGCATGGCGTTATCATGCGATTGCTTTTGAGTCCACCAGATCGCCCTGGCTCTATCTGCACAGCGCCTGCGCACTTGATACCTTGCGCCGCCGATATCCCAAAATTGCCACACAGCATCCATCCATCAATACCCAGGTGGACACCACAAGACCGTTGTGGAATCGCGATATACGGTATGCAAGCAACCCGGAAAATTTTGTCGAAAAATCGCGACGCGGTCCCGGGAGTTTGTTTATTGCCTTTTACCGAAGTCAAGTCCGCCCCGCGATTGGGCGGCGTTGTTCTCTGCATCCAAGTTGTTCGGAATATTTTCTTGAAGCCAATCATGACCATGGTTGGTTGGCGGTCCCCATGGTGGCGGATCGCCTGGTGCGGGAGCCGGGTGTGGTTTCAAAAGCGGAGCGACCGGTTTTGATTGGCAACGAGTTTATGGTTGAAGATCCGTTGCGCGATCATAATTTTTGGATGAAAGGCGAAAAGCGATGAGGTATTTGGCTGGATATATCACAACCACCCTGATTTTTGCGTCCGTGATCTGTGATGCCGGGGAACCGTTGGAGAATTCTACAACTCTGCGCCTGGCGATTCAATTATCCGAGCAGAAAGATCATCGAGGTTCCGCGCTTGAGTTTCGTCGACGTGCTCTTTCAGAAACCGATGCCCGGAGTCGCGGGGCATTTCTCTGGGCTTCCGCGCTTGAATATTGGAAGGCCGGTCAATATGAAATCGCCGATCGCATGTTGGACCAGATGGAAGATGTCTATCCGGATACATTGCCCGTGGCCGCCCGATTGGTAAGAGGGGAGACGGCCTGGGCCGAGGGAAATAAAAACGAAGCAAGCTTTTACTTTGAAGGTGTGGTTTATGGTGCGTCGGCAAGCGAGGAAAAGAAAATAGCGACACGCCGACTAGCCGAAATTAATCTGCGTCAAGGTGACCTAACTACGGCCCGGAATATTTTGTTGGATGCTCCTGAAGACCACCCAGATGGTCTGGCGGCAATCAGAAGGTATGAAGCCGGACGCGATAAAAAACCATGGCTTGGTGGCTTGTTGGGTATCATTCCCGGGCTTGGTTACATGTATGCCGGCGAATATGCCAATGGATTCCGCTCCATTATTCTGAATGGTATTTTTATCTACGGCATGGTGGACACGGCAAATAACGATCAGTGGGGGGCATTTGCCGCCATTACTTTTTTTGAACTGACCTGGTTTTCGGGAAGCATTTATGGCGGCATCGATGCCAGTCACCGATACAACCAACGCAGGTTGGAAGAGGCGACGAGCGCCATAAGAAGCGACTCCGGATTTCGTCCCGACTATCAGCAACTGCCGCTTATTTCGTTGCAGTTTGATTTCTAGGCAGGATAGTTAATTGGCGGACGGCGCTATTTCTGATCGCGCTGTCAACTGCGCCCGACCCTTTAAAACATCAACCACATTGGCCGTATAAATGAAAAGCACGGCGCCAAACGGTTTCAGGATTTGTTTCAATGGCGGGATTTCCTGGCCTTCTTCGTATATCCCTTCAATGGCATTGAGCAGAATCGGTATTGTTTCGCGCAAATAGGCATACAAGGCCAAAGCAAACATCAGGCAGATAACAGTGAAGACGAAACAATAAAACGTCCCCGCGTTGCGCCGTTTCTGCATCCATTGACCGACTCCCGGATACACGGCGGCGGACATGATAACCGGAAACCAGCTTCCGTCCGGAGAATTTGTTTTCGGGGAAGCCATTTTGCTCATAGGATCATGACTTCTCGAGGTCGGATCTGGGTGGCCTGTTCGGCGGTTCTTCCGATCATGGTAAAGGGACCGGTCCAATCGATTCTGACATCAACAATCGTGCCCGTGCGGTCGCATGCATCATCAAAATAGACGGCCTTGCCTTGCGGAGTGCGTCCATACAGGCGATCACCCTCGCGCTTTTCTACCAACACTTGAACAACCTGTCCTCGGAATGCGGAATTTTTCCTGTCGAGTATATTTTTCTGCAATGATTCCAGAGCCGCCCAACGGTCGCGCTTTTCCTCGTGTGACACGTTATCGGGAAGTTGACGGGCCGCGATCGTTTTCGGGCGAACCGAATACTTTGAAAGATGCGCCTTGTCCAGTTCGAGATCCTCAAGCAATCGGTAAGTATCCATGAATTGTTCATGGGTTTCGCCGGGGAATCCGACGATAATATCCGTATGAATCGCGACATCGGGAATAATTTCCCGAATTCTGCTCACCAGCCGGCGGTATTGAGCATTGGTGTAACCCCGGCGCATGTTTTCCAGAACTTGATCGTTGCCGGCTTGTACCGGAACTTCAATTTGCGGGCAGACTTTCTCCAGTGAGGCTACTGTCTCCAGCAATTCGTCGGTCATGTAGTTGGGATGGCTGGTCAGAAAGCGAATGCGTTCAATCCCGTCAATTGCGGCGGTTTTTTTCAGCAAGGCGCTTAACGTCGTGCCATCGGAAAAATCCATGCCATACCGATCAACGATCTGCCCGAGCAACATGATTTCGCGAATGCCCTGATTCGCCAAGCTGGTTGTTTCCTGCAATATATCATTCATGGGGCGGCTTCGTTCGGCGCCTCTGCGGTATGGAATCACGCAGAAGGTGCATGCATGGGAGCATCCAAGCACTACGGGAACGTTGGCGGTTACACTGTTGCCGCGTTCTGGCAAGGGCAGGGGAAGGTCTTCATCCTGAATGGCATCGCGCAAGGAACGCTGACGATTTTCCATTTCGCGAAAATCATTCAGCCAGCCTTTCTGATCAAGGAAATCCAGCATGGGGGCCGTTTCCGAAGGGGGCATGAACACATCGACAAACGGAAATCGTTTGTTAAGCGCCGGCGTTTCCTTGATCCCCACCATACAGCCCATCAACCCAATCACCAAATCCGGATGTTCGGCCTTAATCGCTTGAACCGCACCAAGCTTGCCGACGGCTTTATTTTCTGCCTGTTGCCGCACAACACAGGTGTTGAGCACAATCACATCCGCTTCTTCGGGACGTTGGACTGGCGCAAAACCTGCAAATTCCAATTGTTGTGCCATCCGCCGAGAGTCCGCCTCGTTCATTTGGCATCCGATGGTCCAGATGTTGTAGGTGCGCTGTGGTCTGACTGTATCGATAGTTTGCATTTTAAACGCCAGACTATAGGAAAAATTTTCCTCCAGTTCAATATTCACGTGCATGGTCATTGTTTCAATCCATTGGTTTGCATCTTGCACCTGGTGTTGAAAACGTTTAACGCGTGACATTTTGACCGGTTATCAATTTCTACACATGCAACATTACACCGCTTTAATCCCAAATAATGACCACTAGCTTGCGAGGCATGTAGCAATAAACCCGCAGAATTTCTCAAAATTGAAAAGAAATGGGTGGTGTGATTTTCTATCTTTGAGACACGCAAAAAATCGTTAAAATGTTTTACTGCATAGGTGATACCCTTAAATGAAAATTATAATGCGGGATTGTCGCTTTTAATAACGCACGAAGAAACATTTGTAATGGATTAGTAATAAACACATTCGGAAGTATTGTATTGGCGTAACGTGATATTAAGGCCCAAGGGTGTCCATTAAAAACTTTCACCCTATCGTGACTTGGCCTGGAAACTGCTTAATTAGTGTTGTCAATCGATAAAAGGATACAGAGAAAACCATGACGACAACGACGACAATTAAAAACAAGCTGAACGGACGAAGCCTTATGACTTCGACGATATTGGTATGTTTTCTGGTTGTCGGTTCAATGGCCGAGACGCATGGGCAGTCAGTCAAAGTATCCGTCAAGGAAGATGGTTTTTACCGGGTAACGAAATCTCAAATCGCCGGTGTTTTGAATGTATCGGTCAGCCAGGTGGAAACCATGCCGCTACATGTAAACAACCTCGGTCAAGAAGTCGCATCCGTTCGCGATAATGGCGATGTTGTTTTCTACGGAAATCGCCTCATTAATCGCTTCACCGATGAAAACATATATTTCATCAAGGTGGGGCAGGCTTCATCCATCCCGCAAGTCCAGGTAAACAGCGGCACAACACCTTTTGCCGATTCCTTCCCGTTTTCCAAAAAAATTGAACAGCAACTGTTGATTCGTGCGGATTTGGTCAAAGATATCGATAATCAGGACGAGGATCCGATTTACTGGCGCATGTTGACCAGCGGATTAAGCACGCGCTTCTACAATGCTCCGGTCAGCATGGAAAACGTGAAATCAGGTACCGGCGGCACCTTGTCAGTTCGCCTGAAAGGCGCAACGGAAGTTTCGGGTCGTTACTTCCATCGGGCCAGAATCGATCTCAACGGAACAACCCTGGGCTTTATTGATTTTGAAGGTCTGCAAAATGTTGAAGCGACGTTTACCGTTCCTTCCGGATTGTGGGCCAGCGGAAACAACACCGTGCGCGTGGAAAGCACACCTCCTCCGGGAACAACGCTCGACAGCTTCTATCTCGATTACATCGTCGTAAATTATGTCCGTACGTACAATGCTACGGGCAATCAACTTGTGTTTGATGGAAATCCCGGATCCATCATGCTTACCGGTTTTACTGGATCCGGGATTCGTATTTGGAATGTCACGGATCGGTGGGATGTTCGCGCTTTGGACGGTTTCCAGGCCATTCCCGATGGTGGATCGTGGAATGTGACATATTTGACGACCTCGGGCGGAAAATATGCGGCTTGTGTGAATGGTTCGGAAAAAACTCCGTTTTCCGTTCAGCCTGGTCAAGTGGTTGATCTCCGCGACACGAGCTGGCACTTGGATCATTTGACGGTTTCGCATCCTTCCTTGATGTCAGCCGCCACTGAAATCAAGGACTACCGTCAAAGCAAGGGACTTCAATCTGCGTTGATTTCCGTTGATGATATCTACGACTCCTTCAATTTCGGAATTAAAGATCCCAAGGCAATTCAGTCTTTCCTCTCCTACGCATTCCGCAATTGGAGCCGCGCTCCCCGTTATGTCGTGCTTGTCGGCGATGGTTCGCTCGATTATCGCAACGATCTTGGATTTAACGACAGCCTCATTCCTTCGTTTCCTTTGGTGGTCAATACTGGACTCTACGCCAGTGATTTCCTGTACGGAGATCCGGCCGGAACCGGGAGAGTTGAAATTGCCGTGGGGCGTATTCCGTTCAAGGCGGTCTCAAACGTGACGGACTATGTACAGAAAATGATCAATTACGAAGCCGGTGGTAATTGGCGGACCAACACAATGATCGCAACCGATCAAAGCGATTTCGCCGGCAATTTCTACGGTGATGGAAACGCCTTGCAAAACATTATTGTGGATCGCGAAGTCAAACGGGCCGACATCGACATCATCGGCGCCGAACAAACCCGCCAGGAATTGATAAAAGGCATCAACTCGGGCAAGGAAATGTCATTTTATGTTGGCCATGGAACTCCCAACCAGTTATCGCAACAATCCATTCTCTTAACCCAGGATGCGTTGGCGTTCACCAATCATGTCAGCCCGACTGCGTTTGTAATGCTTGGTTGTTTGGTGGGCACTTTTGGCGGCCCGGGTAACGTAAGTCTCGGCGAGGGACTTATGCTTGCCAAGGGTGGTTCGGCCTCCTTGACCGCCGCCGCGACATTGATTTCAGCCGCCGATGGCCGCTACATGAGTGAAAGAATGCTTGAAAGTATTTATGTCGAAGGCGATGCACGTATTGGTGATGCCTGGATCAAAGGTAAAAACCATCTGATGTATTATGGATTGTATCCGGCTTTCCGTGGCTTCCAATTGATGGGCGACCCAGCCTTGGCTATCGGTGCGGCTGACGCTCCTCGTCCATTGGAAACGGGTGATGCTGAACGTGAGTCTTATGAGGAATGGGTAAGCTGGCATGTACCTCCGGCGTTGCAGGAAATTGGATTCGTGCTGGATCCAAATGAAGACCTTGATGGCGATCTTGTCAGCAATGGCGACGAATTCATTGCCGGCACAAATCCGTTAGACAGCGATTCAGTTCTTGTTGTTGCCAACATCAAGCGTCTGACCAATGGCGAAGTGCAAGTTTCCTGGCCATCCTCTAACGGACGTATATATGATCTACAGGCTTCCGGTAACATTTCCGGTCCGTATCAGCTGATTGCTGAAGACGTAACGGCCACGGCCCCGTTGAATATCCTCAACTTTGCTGATTCCAGCAATCTGCGCTACTTCCGCGTAAACGTGCGTTGATTTTCAGCGTTCCCGCGATTCCCGCTCTCTCGCTTCCGATTGTCGTTTTTAATCGGATGTAAAATTTTAGAATTGTGGTCAAGTTTACACTCCTGTACTGGGCTCCTCAACGGAAGAACCCATAATTGCCCTTCGCTCCTGTTTTTGCATCATGCTTAAAATAAACGGGTTATAATATTGCCGATATTGAAATACCGATTTATCAAATAGTCTGTATAAATACTTGATATAGCTCATGGTATTTCGCTATTTTGATTCGGAGATGATACAACACCATAACGTTGTGCTTTATCGAGTGATTTCAGCCATCAAGAAAATTAATTAAAGGGCGTTTAAATCATGAATTCTTATTTTTCCACACCACCCCGCCTGGATCGTTCTGTATCACGTATATCGAGTTTATTCCTTTTGATTTTCATGATCCTGACTCCTGCTGTCGGGTTGGCTGACCGGATCAGCGGGTTTGTTTGGAATGATTTAAATACCAATGGCATACGCGAAGTGGGAGAACCGGGGATAACTGGTGTTGTGGTGAGGTTGTACGACTCCGACACCAATTTCGTTAACGGCGCTTTTTCCGACTCAACCGGCTCGTTCGCTTTTACTAATATTGCGAATGGGTTTTATTTCCTTGAGTTTGTTCCTTTCGCCAATTATGCGCCAACTCTTCAAAATCAAGGTGGTGATGACGATGTTGACAGTGATATCAATCTGGGTGGGCTGACGGATCTTTATGAATTTACCGGAGTCGCCATCACCAATGTGGGCGCAGGATATTACGAACTATCCCCAGGAATCTCTATTACCAAGCTGGCCGGCGATGCTCCTGACGGAATTCCATTATACGTAACCAATGGTACGTGGGTGACCTATACGTATATCGTCACCAATACGGGCAATGTACACCTGTCCAATCTATTTGTATTCGATGACATAATCGATGATTTTGTAGGAACATTGGAATGTCCAGCCTTATTGGCGCCCGGTGATTCCATAACATTTTCAACAACTGTAGTGATCACGGCAAGTGTCACCAACAATGCCGACGTATTTGCGGAGCCGGTCGATTTTAAGGATTGTTCTACGCTTTCGCTACCCCCCGTATTTGATACGGATGATGCTGTGGTAATCGTGGTCGCCCCCGGGTTCAATATCGTAAAAACATTAACCAGCCCTGTTGGTCGCGCGGCCGCAGTGGGCGAAAACATTAGTTTCACCATCTCGGTAATCAATACCGGTGATGTTGCATTGGCCGTGGTACCTCTCGTCGATACATACGATCCAGCTTTGTTGGGATTTGTTGCCGCCACGCAGGCAGTAAGTTCTGTAATTCCCGGCACATTGACATGGAACAACATTGGACCGGTCGCAATTGGCGCCAGCACCTCTGTTATCGTGCATTATACCGCATTGAGTTCGACGGTGAATCTGGGATCCCGCACCAATGTGGTAGTTTCGTCTCCAACCAGCTTGACCAATTTACCTCCGCTTCCACCGAAAACCAACGAAGCACCGTATGATATCAGCAATCCTGAATATACACTTACCAAGACCCTTGTGTCCCCGGATGGGCGGCCGGCAGTCGTTGGTGAAACAATTGTGTTTAATCTGACCGTTGAAAATACTGGCGACGTATTGCTCCAAACCGTTCCGCTGGTGGACACGTTTGATCCCGTATACCTGGGATTTTTGGGAGCAACGCAAGCCGCGGATAGTGTCGGCGCAGGAAATGTAAGCTGGACAAATGTCGGACCTCTTTCTGTCGGCGCTTCAACATCGGTGGTCGTTCATTTTGAAGCTTTGGCCAGCACGGTTGCCTTTGGCCAAGCTACCAATGTTGTCGTTGCCAGTCCGACTACACCGCCTGATCAGCCCCCAGTGCCGCCGCAGACCAACGATGCTCCGTATGAAATCGGCAGTTTGGGTTTCACGGTTGATAAAACCCTGGTCTCGCCTTCTGGCCGCGCCGCCGCTGTAGGCGAAACAATCACATTTAACATCGTGGTGGTTAACACCGGGGATGTCGCTTTCGCCACGGTACCTCTTGAGGATACGTTTGACTCAAGTTACTTGAGTTATGCGAGTGCAATTCCTGCGGCTGACTCGGTCATTGCCGGACAATTGAACTGGAATAATGTCGGTCCTTTGCCTGCCGGATCAAGCACTACCGTTGTGGTCAATCTCACCGCAATCTCAAGCACCTTGAGCCTTGCGGAAACCAACATTGTCGTAGCCAGCCCCACCACGCCGCCGGAATTTCCGCCGGTACCTCCGCAGACCAACGATGCTCCATATGAAATCAGTGATCCGCGTTATATTTTAAACAAGTCTGTAACATCTCCAGTCGGTCGAGCCGCAGCGGTAGGTGAAACGCTGGTGTTTACTTTAACTGTCACTAACAATGGCGATGTAACATTGGTGACGTTGCCATTGTCTGACACCTACGACCCGGCTTTCTTGAGCTTTATCAATGCTGTGCCACCCGCAGATACCGCCGTTGCCGGTTCTTTAACGTGGAACAATATCGGCCCTCTGCCTGCGGGATCGGTTACTTCGGTCGTCGTGAATTTTACCGCGTTGCAGAGTACCATCGGCATTGGTTCGGAAACGAACATCGTTATTGCTACGCCGACGACGCCGCCGGATGAACCACCAGTACCGCCGCAAACCAACGATGTCCCCTACGATATCAGCGCGCCGGGATATACTATTGTCAAATCCTTGATTTCACCTTCCGGTCGCTCGGCCGCAGTCGGTGAAACCTTGGTCTTCCAATTGACAATCAACAACACGGGCGATGTTACCCTGGTTACCGTTCCCCTGGTCGACACATTCGATCCGGCGTACCTTGCCTTTGTCACTGCCACGCAAAGTGTTGATGTGGTTGCCGCTGGGTCCCTGACGTGGAACAATGTCGGCCCGTTGTCCGCTGGGGCAAGCACTTCGGTGCTTGTACATTTCACCGCACTTCAAAGCACTGTGGGTTCCGGATCGGAAACCAATACCGTGGTGGCGACTCCCACCACGCCGCCGGATCAACCGCCAGTCCCGCCGCGCACGAATGAAGTGCCGTATGACATCAGCAGTCCCGGATTTACGGTGGTTAAAACCATCCTGTCGCCATCCGGTCGCGCCGCGCAAGTGGGTGAGACTATTATCTTTGAACTGACGGTAAATAATACCGGTGATGTCAATTTGGTTACCGTTCCACTGGTGGATACGTATGATCCGGCATACTTGAGCTTTGTTCTCGCTACTCAATCCGTAAGCAGTATAGGGGTGGGAACGCTTACCTGGAACGATATCGGACCTCTGGCAGTTGGTGCCAGCACGTCGGTCGTTGTTCATTTTGAGGCTATAGCCAGTACTGTCGGCCCCGGTTCGCGAACCAATATCGTGGTTGCAAGTCCGACAACGCCGCCCGATCAGCCACCGGTACCGCCCAAGACCAATGATGTTCCTTTTGATATAAGCAATCCCGGCTATTCAGTGACGAAGACTTTGTTATCGCCGAGCGGTCGCCCGGCCATTGTTGGCGAGCCTGTCGTGTTCAGATTGAATGTCGTAAACACTGGTGATGTCGCATTCGTGACTGTTCCATTGACGGATACATTTGAGGCCGTTTACTTGACATACCAATCCGCGGTTGCGCCTCCAGATGTTGTTGGTGCCGGTACGCTTGCCTGGAACGACATCGGTCCATTGCCGGTTGGGGCAAGCACATCGGTCGTAGTGACGTTTAATGCCGCGAGTATAACCTCCGGCCAGAATCGCACCAATGTAGTGGTTGCATCGCCGACAACTCCACCGGACCAACCTCCGGTTCCTCCGAAGACAAACAGCACGCCTTACAGCATCATGTACTTGTTTATTGGCGATACTGTCTGGGTTGATATAAACGGAAATGGTATTCCTGACGAGAACCTGAACGTTCAGGGTTTAAACAATGTTCGTGTCGACTTGTTCTCCGTATCGCCCGGCGTCACAAACTTTGTCGATTTCCGTTTGAGTTCCACGGCAAATGGACAGCGTGGATATTATGCATTCTCAAATCTGGTGTTCGGTACGTACTTTGTCCGTGTTGTTGTCGGAACCGTGCCTGCGACCGTTAATGTCAACACGACACCGTTGCGCTATGATATAACGCCCATACCGGTTAACGGCATATTTGATACTGCGGACTTCGGTTTCCGTCCCGGAGATCCTACCGCAGTTGAATTGATCAGTTTCACTGCGGAAGTTGATGGTGATAGTGTTCTGCTTCTGTGGGAGACCGCTACGGAATTGGACAACATGGGCTTCAACCTGTACCGTGCCTCGTCGCCAGCGGGTGAACGTACGAAGATCAACGATAAGTTGATTCCTGGCCGCGGAACCGGTATTGGTGGCAATTATCAGTACTTTGATCCTGATGCATTAGCTAATGGCACATACTATTACTGGCTGGAAGATGTTGAATACGACAATTCCACCCGTGAGCATGGTCCATTGCGTGTCGAAGTCGGTGAAGTCGTTTCTGACACGGCAATTCTCGCCGCCAAGACCATATCGCACAACGGTCTTGTTATGCTGACCAGTGAGACCTTTGCCAATTCGGGAATAAATCCCGCTACGATCAATCCAGCAAAACTACGTGTTTACGTCGATGGCGAGGAAGTCGCGGCTCATGTTACAGCCTCCGGCAACATGTTTGCACCACAAGATTATATCCTCGTTTATGTGGGGAATGCGGATGGCAATGACGTGGAAATATCCGTGGGCGAATCTGGAGTTGAGGCGCCCTTGCGCATGAATACCGCTTATGTCCCGCTGGATTTCGGCGATGGCGACACATGGGTCGGAATAATGGAAGACGGTGCAACAAAAGCGTTGTTTGATATACCCGGTAAATACGTGCGGTATATGATTGCCGGGTTTGGCGGTTTCAATATCGTCTTGCTTGATGTCACAGATTCGGAAAACCCTGTACTACTGTTGGGCGCCTATGTGGTGAACAGTGGCGGGAAAGCCGCCTTGTACTTCTCAAATCTGGAAGATGGCGTGGCCACCTTGTTTGCCTCGGAAATTGAAGCTGTCGAAGTTATCGACAGTTTTGATTGATCCTTGTCTACGCGTGGGTGAGAACCAAAGCCACAATCGCCAACTGGCGGTTGTGGCTTTTTGTTTGAATAGTTGGCCTGAATTTCTTTACCCGGCAACCGTTGTGGACATGAATGATTCTTCTATTGTATAATCCAAGCTTCATCGCAATCTGGTACAGCGTACTGACGTTGCGTTGTGGTTTATTCCGGGCGCGTGGTGAAATGGCAGACACGCAAGACTTAGGATC